>JARBTQ010000006.1 GCA_029240075.1 Chlamydiales bacterium | reverse complement strand
TTCTATCTTTATATATAGAATTATGTTCGAAGACGATTAGCGCTTTCGCACTAACCGCACAAACCTTCCCATCACTTTGGCTTGATTTATTCGTTAAAAACACTTTCAAATAACTTATCTCGACGCATCATTTACATGATCTTATTGCGTTTAAGATGAGCCGAATTATATGAAAACAAGATTTTTACTACAACTTCTTATTAGAAACTTTAAAAAATATTTCTCAAAGCTCTAATTGTTAGGTTAAAACGTGAAAAAACCTACATCTGCAATTTCATTTTTAATGTTAGCTCCATTTCCCCTGTTATCAATCCAATCCCCATTCCTCTGTTCAAGCTTATATGTGCTATTGCATCTTCTAAAACTTTTAATAATAAAGAATCTGCTTCCGAAGAAATGGCTTTCCACCATACGACTTTACCTGTAGCTAGATCGACTTGGATTAATGCTCTTATAAAGGTTCTTTGTAAATGAAAGTTTTTTTGTTTTCTTTTGATATTATTCTGTCTTAGCCAATTTTGCGTTTTCTGACTCAGCTTTATTTTTTCATCAGCTAAAGCTCCAAGTAATTTAATCTGTATAGGGCTATAACTCACTTTGGATAAGGCGATTTTTCTTACATTTAGAGAAAGATCTTTCTGTTCGACCCTATCAAATAAACTTGAAAATGCTGGGTTAGCAACTGACTCTGCTTTCTTATGAAGTATTACCCTATCTTGAAAAATAGCCCAAGCATTTGGGTCGAGCTGAGTATAATTGTTAACTAGAATAGGAGTGTCATAGATCAATAATCCATACTCATCCATTTTACCTAAGCTAGCAAGAACTGTAGAACTCTGCTGTATAAGATTTAAGTCTGCATTAACATTTACTGGAGGGATGACAATATCAGCACCACCTGCAGCGCGGTGAATTGAAAAGGCTACATATGCTACTAAATGAAAGACAAGAGCCACTACAAAAGCCTTTTTTAGCAGAGGGGACATAAAAGGCTCTTGTTCCCGAAAATAAAAAGCATATTCGTCATGCTTATGCAGGCCACTTTTGATATGAAGTATAGCCACAGCAAAGGCTCCTATCTCATTGAATTTTTAAGTATAAGTTTTTCTACTTTCTGATAGATGCTAAGTTATTTTATCCTCTTCAGACTTATAAACTAATCTTAAGTTAGGGCTACACTCTTGTGCTATTGAAAACAATTTTAAGAAATAGCCATACTCTGCCCTACGATCGACACTTAAAACGACTGATGGCGTTATCTCGTCGTGCCCTTTTTTTAAATTATTGATTTCATTTAATAAAGCTTCTTTAACCATTGTTAGATCAAAGATCTCCTTTTTATGACCAATATAAATTACATGCTGCGCATCCATTACTACCAATATTTGGGTAGTCAGCGGTGATGAAACTTTATTTAATCTAGGATTTTCAATATTTAAAGATTTCAAAGGTAGCAAATCTGAGGTCAAAATGAAAAAAATCATTAAAAGAAAGATAACATCTACTAGTGGCGTTAAATCGATAAGACGACTTTCAAACTTTAATTTAGTCTTAAAATTGAGCATGATCTTGTGAACCTACAAGTAAGTCAACAATTTCTGAACAGGTAATTTGAATTTCCAATACAAAGCTAGAGACTCGGCTAACTATGTAGTTATACCCTATGATAGATGGTATTGCTACAACTAACCCTGCTGCTGTAGTGACTAAAGCAAACTCCATCGCTTCCCCAATACGCGTTGTAGAAATATCCATTAAGCCACTCTGCCTCATTTCACCAAAAGCTTGAATAAAACCTAAGACTGTTCCTAATAAACCTATCAAAGGAGCTATATGCGCTATTATAGATAAAATATTAGCGTTTTTTTCTAAGCGCGCTATTTCTACCATCCCTCCCAATTCCATTGCTTTTTCAATCTCTTCCTTGCCCTTATTGTATTTAGCAAGCCCTGTCTTTACGATCTGTGCAATAGAACCTCCTACATCTTCACATACTTTAACCGCTTCTGCGACATTACCGGACTGAATGGCCTTGCGCATATCAACAATAAACTGATTTGTATCGATTTCAGCTTTTCTTAAAAAAAAGATTCTTTCAATAAAGATAGTAAAGCTTACGATTGAGCAAGTGGCAATAGCCCAAAGAATAAGACTTCCTGTAAAAAATCGATAAAGACTTTCCCCTATCGTTAATAGATAAAAGGGGTTATTTATACTTTCAAAATCCATAATCACCCTCTAATTTTTGTTTTGCTTTTGCAGCCCACTCTCCGCCCCTACGGATAATAGCTTCTAGCTGCTTAATTGCTAACTCATGTCGCCCTTGTTTAGCATAAATTTCAGATCTTAGGAACATGGCTTCTAGGCGCAAGTTTGTAGCTGCTTCATCATTAATTACTTTAGAAAACATTTTCATTGCCATATCCAAATTCCCTAGTTCACGGTAACAGATCCCTTGCTTTAGCGATAAAAAGAGCTGTTGCTCGACTCCTAGCAATTCATTTTTTGATGTTTGTTCTGCCATCTGCAGATGAACCAGTCCTTGTTTGTATTGACCTTCTTGCATTGCAATATTTCCTCTATCAAGCCATGCCTTAGAGAGGTAGTACCCATAAGAAATCTTTCTATCAGCATATTTATCGATAATTTTTTTTAAGACCTTATCAGCATTTTCTCTATCCTGAGATAACAAGTGAGCTTGTGCTAACATATATTCAGACTCTTCTACAATTTTTGGATATAGCTCTAAATTTAAAATTTCCTTTAGAACGGGGTATTTTGCTTGCTCAAAGTCGTGAGATACTCTTCCAAAAGACTCTATCGCTTCTTCCAGATAAATAATCGATTTATGTTCAGGAAGTTGCTTTGACAACTTAAGCTTGATCAAACCTTCCTCAAACTGAGCACGGTAAGCGAGCTGAGCAAAAGGAATAGATTGATCGAATGCAATAGCATTAGCCTCGTAAAGCTCTTCAAATAAGCTTCGACTTTGTTCAAACAGCTGAATGGTGTCTTCCCATTCTGATTGTTGTTGCACAGTTAAATTGCTTACACCTTCTAAGCGTTGCTTACGTTCCATAGCAAGAAGATAATAAGCATAGATTAAAAGAGGATGCTGAGGGAATTGAATTCTCATTTTGCTGAGGTGCTCCAATGCAACCTCTTTGCCTTGCAAGTAATCATTGATAGAATAGATTTTGAAATAAGCTTCTCCAGCATAAGGAGAATCGGGAAACTCTAACGCAGACTTACGATAATAACTAGACGCTAATGAATAATCTTTCTCTTGCATTTCAGCAGAAAGAGCTATAAAAAATAAACTCTCCCCCGTGTACTTTGTGGCTGGCAATTGACTTAACTGTAAAAATATTTCTTCTGCCTTTGAATATAGACCTTGTCGAAGGTACACTTTACCTAAATTGAGTAGCACCTCATCTAACATGAGCTGTGTTGGATTATTTTCTAAGATCTGGCTAAACATTTGTTCTGCAACATGAAGGTAATTTTCCTTCCCAGGGTTACTTGATAATAGATCTAACTCATAAGCTATAATTCCTCTGGAATATAAAATTTCTTCTTTGCATTGGGCTTTTGCATATAAAGGAGCTGTAGGCTGAAAGGCTAAATCTAACCATTCAAAAGCTTTATTAAGCTCCTCTCTCTTATGAGACAAGTTCAAAGTTTGCGCTATTCCAACCAAGGCATCAAGAGCCAAAGGGTTAGCTGATGACCACGTATGTTTAAAAGCTTTCTCAAAAGAATTTAAGGTTTCCTTTAACCTACGATTTATTAGATGTTGCTCCTCTTTTTGCACAAGAAGCTGCTTAATATCTTGTAGCTCACAAAGACCTTTGCCATACCACCCCTCGCTGTAAAAAGGGGTATTTTGAAAACGTTCTTCTGTTAATCTTTCAAATAATTGATATTTTAAATCGAAACTCAAGCAAGCTTTGGCTTTTAAAAATAAAGCTTCCGCAATCTCTAATGCAGAGTCGGAATGCATAGCGTTCTCAACTAATTTATTAATATCAATCTCTTTTTGCTCTAAACTAGAATCTGTTAAAGAAATTAGACGAGCTAGAGCTAAATGTCCTTTTGCATTATTTTTATTAACTTCTGTGAATTTCAGAAAAAATTGCTGAGCCTGTAATATATACTTTTTTCTTTCAGAAGATCCTTCTACAGCTTCCTCCGCCAATTTAAAATAGCTCCATCCTAAATCATAGAGCAAATAAGGATACCACTTAGCTAAATGTAGATTCTTTTTGGGCAGCCCTTTTTCAAATAGTTCAATAGCACGTAAATAATGCCCTTTTCGAAAAGCTATTTCGCCTCGAAGATAATAGTATTCATATGACAAAGCATCTCCTACTGGCAGCTGCGAGCCTAATTGAGAGATCAACCCTTCTCCCTTCTCATACTCTTGCTGTTGTAAATAAATTTTAGCTTGATAAAGTAATCCCAAACGCTGAAGGTAAAGATCTGACTGTTTCTGTAGTTTTTTAAATAACTGTAGAGCTGCATCTTTATTGTCTTGTTGAAAATAACTCCAACCTAATTCCCAAACAACCTCATTGTAAACAGTCAACTCCTTTGCTTCATATTGTGTTATGATAATATTGAAAATTTCGATAGCTTTGTCAAACTGTTGAAGCTGCTCATAAGCAAGCCCTTTTATATAGAAGACATGTCCTAATGCATCTGATTTTACGCTCTGATTTTCTAAAGGGAAATTGCAGACATTGATGATTTTTTGATAATTTTCGTTGTGGTAAAGAGCCTCCACATAGCGAAGTATAAGCTTTAAAGCAACTGAATCTTTGTATTTCAGTTTATCTCCTATAGGGTATTTATTTTCTATTAATGCTTTCCAAGTCTCTTCATAGAGTAAACAGGACTCCGCATAAAGACCGGCATCTAATAGTTTTTCCCCTTGTAAAAGCAAATTACCATAATATTCATTAATTTCTTCCTCAATCTGCTGGAGGAAGACCAAGTCCATATCAGACCAGATATCTCGATTTTGTTCTTTTTTTACTTCTTCTAAATAGTTGTAAGCTTGAAAATACTCTTCATTCACAGCGCAAATTCGCGCTTTTAAAATTTTTGTACGCGGAAGAACTGATTGAGGCGCTTGTTTTTCAATTTGATAGATAAATTCTTGAGCATTTTCAACATTTCCTAGATTAATTTCTACTAATGTTCTTTCGATAAATAGCCGAAAATATTCCTTATCACCTAGCTGTTTACGATCAGCTTGCGTTAGGATTTCATTTAAAGTATCTCTCGCTACTTCTAAATCATTTGTCTGTATAGCCTCATTATAGGTTGCATACAACTGTTTTAGATGTTCTTTTTTGATAGCAGCTTCCACAAATGAGCTAACAAATAAAGCTGCACTAAGACTAATAGCCTTTATCGGTAAAACAACCCTTTTGTAAATATAATTACCCATCTTTAAACCACATTTTTTATTGCCTACCGAACGAACGTATATGCAAGATGTATAACGGAACGTTAATTACTGTTTTGATATCTGTTATCATCCATTTGCAACATTTATCTCCACCGCTTTTTAGTAATTTACGCCCGTTTTACTAATTTTTTCAAGTAAGACTCTACAAAACTTCAATCTTTTAGCCAGTATCTTCTCAAGGTAAAGTACAATTTTTTAAAAAAAGCTCAATTTTCTAAAAAAATTTTTCTGTAAAAAACTTTGCATTTTTTTTTGCATCTATAGTGCTGATAATATATTATAAACGAATTCTTTTAAATATCCTACGAACTAAGAATGCGCCATCAAGTAGGCAAATTCATTAGCATCTATAAAAATATGTTGCAGAATATATCACAAGAGGATAATTAATAAGTAAAACCAAAAACCAAAAAGGGAGATACTAAAATGGCGCTAAATAACACCATTAAAGAAATGAAAGAACTTTTAGAACAAATCGGGATTGATCTCGAAAAAGCAATTGCTGGTAACAAAGCAGCTGCACAAAGAGTTCGTACAAGCACAATCAGACTCGAAAAAGTAGCTAAGATTTACCGTAAAGAGTCTATTGCAGAAGAAAAGAAAAATAAAGAGAAAAAGCCAGCTAAAAAAGCTGCTCCTGCTAAAGCTAAAGCTCCTGCTAAAGCTCCAGCAAAAGCTCCTGCTAAAGCTAAGCCTTCCGCTAAAGTTAATTCCAGTAGTATGGCTGTAAAAATGCCTGCTGCTAAGAATAACGGCAAGAAGAAGTAATTGAAATTCACTTTTCTTTTAAAGTAGGGATCATTTCATCCCTACTTTTCTAAAATTCTCTCACTTATTTCTTATTCTTCTTGGCAAATAAAAATCCTAACTTTATCATGTCAGCATTGTTTTATATCTCATCAAAGATTTTAATTATCGGCTGTTATGAAAAACCGTCCATTAGCCCCCCCACATAATTTTTTATCAGGAACTTTTAAAGACCACAATAAACATAACAAAAAAGGTTTTACAAGCTCTCTGTTTAAGCTTTTTGTGTCGTGCGCTCACGGCTTAGAGGAACTCCTCCTGAAAGAGCTTCAAAACTTAGGTTATAAATCATTAAAAAAACAGTTTTCGGGGGTGATGGTTGAAGACGTGGCCCTTAAAGATATTTATCGCATCAACTACTCTTCTCGTTTAGCTAATCGAGTGTTATTACCTTTAATATCAGCTACAGCCCGCTCAAGAGACGAGCTTTATGCAGTATCCCAAAAGATTGATTGGTTAAGTTATATTTCTTTGGACAAAACTTTTGCTATAGATGCTAATGTAAATCATTCCAAAGCATTTCGTAATAGTCTATTCGCGGCACAGGTAGTAAAGGATGCTATTTGTGATCAATTCCGTCAAAAATTTGATAAACGCCCCTCTATTGAACGTTATGAGCCAGATATCCAGATTAATCTTTATATAGAAAGGGATTTAGTCACGCTTAGTTTAGACACTTCGGGGAGTCCTTTGCATAAAAGAGGTTATCGAAAGAAAACTGGTGTTGCGCCATTACAAGAAACTTTAGCAGCTGCTTTACTAATAAGTAGTGGCTATTCAGCCGAAGAAACTTTATGCGATCCTTGTTGCGGATCTGGGACGTTATTGATTGAAGCAGCCTTAATAGCATCCAATACAGCTCCAGGCTTTTTGAGAGAAAAATGGGGTTTCTACAACCTCCAACAATTTTCAGAGCAAGAATGGGAAGTGGTTAAAGGCGAAATAGACAGCCAAAGAAGGCCTTTAAAACCGGGTCATTTTTACGGGATTGACATGGATTACAATACGCTAGAAGCTTGCAAACTAAACATAGAAGCAGCTGGCCTTACAGAGTATATGACACTTCATCGCTGTGATTTTGCTCGTTCTACCCCTGATCAAAATTATACCTTTTTGATTACTAATCCCCCTTATGGAAAGCGGTTAGAGGAAAGAGAACTTTTGCCCTCATTATATCGACGTCTAGGAACGTTTATAAAGAAAAATATGACTAAGCCTGCAAAAGCTTATGTCTTTACAATGGAAGAAGAATTAGGTCAAGAAGTAGGTTATCCAATCCAGAAGCAAAAAAGATTTTTTAATGGTGGGCTGGAAACTAGATTAATAGAATATACTATTAGCTGAGGATAATCTATTTTCTGAGATTAAGCGTATGCCCCTATTATACAATAGTATTTCAGGTAGGGGCACAACCTTTAATCTTAGAGTTGAAATAGAGTATTAATCAGATCTTTTGCTTCTTGGACAGTTTCTACTCGACTAATGGCATTTCTGAATTCTCTAACTCCTGGCGTTTCTTTCATATACCAGTTTCCTATCCGACGAATATCGACTACAGCAGCATACTCCTCTTGATATTCAGAAATGATATCTATATGCTCCAATAAAGCTTGTAAATATTCAGCTGGTGTACGTTGATTTATCGGAGTTCCCTGTAATAAGTTATAGATATCTTGGGCAATCCAAGGCTGTCCCATAGTTCCTCTTGCGACTAAGACCCCATCACACCCGGTATACGCAAACATCTTCTTTGCATCCTCCGGTTCAAATAAGTCTCCATTGCCAATTACAGCTATTTTTTTAGCAACTTGTTTAGCCAGTTTAATATGATCCCAATTAGCCGGCCCTTTATACCCTTGCTCTCGTGTTCTTCCATGCACTGTGATTGCAACGGCTCCTGCTTGCTCTGCAATTTCTGTAATTTCTGCTGTTACCAGACTTTGCTCATCCCATCCAGCTCGAATTTTTACTGTAACCGGAATTTTAACGACAGCAACTAGATTTGAGATGATTTCCCCTATTTTTTGTGGATTCTTCAATAAACCTGACCCGCTACCATCTTTTGTAACCTTATCCACAGGGCATCCACAATTTAAGTCAATTACGTCAAACCCCAAATCTTCAAGTGTTCTCCCTGCTGCCGCTGCTAGCTCAGGTCTACTACCGCATAACTGTGCTCCAATAGGGTGCATTGAGTGATGATAGTCTAAAAGTTTGTAGGTATTTGCATCGTGTCGTACTAGCGCGTCAAGCTTTACCATTTCACAATACATAAGGCCTGGAGATCCGTGCCGTTTACTCATCATGCGAAATGGATAATCGGAACATCCTGCTAGAGGAGCATAAAAGATATTACTTGGAAGCTCCAGTGAGCCCAATTTAAATTGCTTTTTTAAGTAATTCATATTTGTTGTATTTTGCTTAAAACCTAAGATTAGACAATAAATGTAAAATGAAACTCTGTATGATAGATAAGGCAAAAAATGCTACTAGAGGACTAAGATCTAGAAAGCCAAGAGGTGGTACTATTTTACGAAAAATAGCTAAATAAGGTTCAGTATAATGATGTAGGAATAGTACAAAAGGGTGCTCTTGCCATTCAGGAAACCATGAACTTAAAATACGCAAGATTAAAAATATTTTGTAGACTTCAAAGATGAGAGTCACAATTTGTAGTAAGCCCATTTAAACCTCTATTGCCTAAGAAAACGAATTTATTTAATTCAACATGAATTAAAATAATAAATTATAAAAACTTATCCAACAAATAATCTTATTAGATCGTTAAAGTTTCTATTTCAACAAAAACTTCCTTCTGCCAAAGTTAACAATAGAATAGCAATCTCCTTGTTTTTCGTCAGTTGAGAACTACACAAAGAGTAAATATGTACAAAATTTTCCAAAATCGTTATTTCAGAAGCCAAATAAAAATAAATCTCTTTATCCTAGACTAGTCAAATTATGAGTTTCGATAAAAAATTATTCTTAGGCTACTGCGCCATTTTCCTACTAATCATCTCTATCATCTTCCCGATCTCAAAAATAATGGTCGAAAAGATGGCTATGGAGACACTACGAGAACAAGTAGAACATCTTGTTCCCCGTATCCAAGAGGAGCCTTCTCTTGAAATTCTAATTCAAAATTTACAAGAGAAAGAACGTTATTTATTCTTTCGTATGGCTATTATCAACGCCCAGGGTGAACTATTATATGACTCACACGCAGAACGTTTAAATAATGACGCTCCAACAGAAAAGAGTCAAGCTAGAGCAACAGAGATTGTTCATCCTGAAGTTTTGGAAGCCTTGCAAAAGGGATGGGGGTATAATGAAGAATATTCAAAATTGCTTCAACAAGACCTAGTCTATGTTGCAAAATCGTTTTTGTTTCATAATCAACTATTAGTGCTTCGAACTGCTTTTCCTTTAGACATTTTAAAAAAAGAAGCCCGTTGGCTTGAGTTAGGATTTATAGGTTTAAACTTTGTATTACTCTTATTATTTGGATTTTTTAGCTCCATGATGATCTATCGATTCACTCAACCTATTCGAAGAATCATTAGACTTATAAGACCTTACTATCAAGGAACTCAATCTGAGCTACCTTATATTCCAGTACATAATTCTATTTCTCACGATGACTTTGATAAGCTTAGCGTTACCCTCAATCAATTAAGCGATAAGATTAAGTCTCAATTTAATAATCTCATCCAAGAAAGAAATGAGAAAAATGCTATGCTAGAATCCTTGATTGAAGGGATTGTAGCTATCAATGATGAACGAGTAATTACGTATGCCAATACATCTGCCGTTACTATGTTTGGGAAATTACGTCATGAATTGCTTTCCTACACATTTCATGATTTAGGGGAAAAAGAGTGTGATCGACTTCTAGCCGAATGCCAAGACAAACAGACTGTACTTTCCGACCTACTCTATCTACAGTCGGGTGCTAACGCTAACTTTTTTCAAGTTTCAGCGATCCCTCTTCCTGAACATAAAGGCGCAGTTTTGATTATCAACAACCAGACTGAACAGTATAAAGTTTTACAATTACATAAAGACTTTATTGCAAATGCTTCGCATGAACTTAAAACTCCTATTACAATTATACAAGGGTTTGCGGAAACACTTAATACTTCTAAAAATATTGATTTGGATAAAATTAGAATATTCACAGATAAGATTTTGCACCATACAGAGAGATTAAATCAAATCATCAACAGTTGCTTAACTCTAAGCAAAATAGAAAATAAACAACTAGTTCGTAGACAAGAGTGTAGGCTTGTAGAAATAGCAAAAAAATGTCGAGATATTTTGCTAACCTCCTATCCTGATGCAACCATTATTCTAGAGTTTGAGCAAGAACAACAAATAAATATTTCTGGCGAACCTCAGTTAATAGAAGTAGCTATCATGAATCTTATGGAAAACGGCCTAAAATATTCTCCAAGCCCAGCAACGCTCAAGGTAAGCTTTGGAAAAAGTGAACAAGAGAAGTGTACTTGGTTGGCCATCGAAGATAAAGGGGTAGGAATTCCTGATGATGATCTACCTCATATATTTGAACGTTTTTATAGGGTTGATAAAGCACGTTCTCGTAAAGCAGGAGGTGCTGGCTTAGGGCTTTCGATTGTTCAACTAGCTATACAAAAACATAATGGGGCAATTGCTGTTAAATCTAATCTAGGTGAAGGAACAACTTTTATTATTAAATTTTACTAAAAATTTGGGAAAGGGCTTCATACGACCTCCTTTATTTTCTTGTTGAAAATTGAGCCTTTGGTTAAATAACCAGATCCTATTGCGACTTAACCGAGGGCTTAAAGTATGGTTTCTATTAATCCTAGTACTCTTTCATATCCAATTACAAGTAACTCTTCTTTTTTCATTGAGAGCTCTTTATGCTTAGATAATCAATATATGTATGGAGCTAGAAAAGAGATCTTTAACCCCTTATTTTCACAGGATTGTTCTTTTGATCTAGCACTTTCTTTAATTGCAAAGATTACATCTGAAGATATAGAAAACAATATAATATCTTTGCCTCAACTACAGCAGTTGATGAAGGAAAATCCCCTATTAGCTGAAACTTCTGCAGATTTTAAGATTTATTACAAATCTAAAGCTATACCTGTTCATAAAGCGATCTTAGCCGCACAAAGTTCCTATTTTAAAGCACTTTTTACTCATCCTTTAGAAGAAAACATAAAACAATGTCTAGACTTTTCCTTTTTAGATGAGATTAAATCTTATATTGACCCTGCTGTTATTGAGTCCTTTATCAATCTTATTGAAATTGGTGAATTACCACCTTTAGGTATTAATTTTAGTGAAATACTCTTTTTAACTGATTATGTGGAGTGTTTAAAATTAAGAAATCAATGCTTAGAAACAGCTTTAAAGCAAGTACAAAAAGAAAACGTTTCTTATCTATTACGCACGGCCGTTGAATGGGATATACAGGAATTAAAATGGGTGTGTTTAGATATAATACAAAAGGATTTTGTTTTATTATCCGAGGCAGCATACAAAGAAGTTATAAGAATTCTTGGAACAAGTAACATCTTAACCACAGAATGGAAAGACCTCTACAACTTAGGTGAGGAATTACATTACAGTGGTCTTAAATGTAATCTCTATCTTCAAGAAGAGACTATGAACTTAGAAGTTTTTCAGTGGGCTCATCCTCATTTTAAAAGTACGGCTCTGATTGCTAAGTTGATGAAAACTTTTCCTGCTTGCCAAGCTTTCCTAGCAGCTGAAGATAAATTTATTAAGGAATTGGGAGAAGCAGCTTACAGACCAAATTTACTATTATCCCCGGAATTACAAGCTTATGAAGAACATATTTATAGCCAACATAGTATCAGTAAAGTTGCTCATCAAGCCATTTTGAGACATCTAGGAGCCATTACTTATATCAAAGGTAAGAGCAAAGAATTTCAAACTGCAGAGAATTTGCAATCTTTATTTCAGAGGTTAAAGTCACTTATAGAGCAGGGAAATTTGAATTCAATTGAGTATGGTCTTCTTATAGATAAAACCTATTCTATCATGATGAAGCAAACATACTGTTCGTCTAATCTTTTTCAAAGAGTGCCCACCATCTTTTGTAATCCGTCGTATTTTGTAAGCGATAACAGAACTTGGCTACAAAAAATTAAGCACTACTTTTTAGTTAATCCTTTCAAAATAAACTTACATGCCAAAAATTGTGATTTGTTAGGCACGCCTTATGCTTTTCAAAATCTTAAATCTGGCCGTACTAGTAATTACGCTTTGAAAAGTGACGGATCTTATTTGGTCTATGTAGCTCAACAAGATTATCCTGAAAAGGGTATTATTTCCAATAAGACACTGATGGCCCTTGACATCCCTCATAATACTCTTAAAATATCTCAATTATCGAATCAAGCAACTGACATCGATTCCTCTCTGGATTCGATCCAACTTTGTGTTGATGATGTAGACCAGATTTGGGTAACAAATCCACTAGGGGAATTAGGAAAATATGAGCTTAAACGTCTTGATTTAAGCCCAACACAAGCTCCTCAGTTAAGATTACCTCAAGCTGGTTCTATTATTTTTCAACACCCTTATACTAAATTTTCCATTTTTCGAAATGACGTCTACTATATCGGCTATGACCAGATAAATAATACTAAGCGATACTTGAAGCAAAATTTGACTGACCAGCATCAGATTACGGTACTCCACAATGATCAAGCTTTAAACTGGAATCCTAAAATAGATCACATAGAATATGCTATTTCTATAAATGGACGACTTTTAGCATATTCCAATACGAAAAGTTCTTCAGTGGATGTTCTCACGTTAGCTGGTTTGAATCAAACTTATCATATTCACGGACAAGTTCGAGGTTTAGAATTCGACCCTAATGACATGTTTTATATAGAAAGCACGCAGCTCCAATTGTTAAAGTTTGAGATGAGCAATTTTTGGCCTTTAGAGCAATTTGTTCTGGGCCATGATTCTGTTCCCGCCTTTTCAATTACCCCTTATTTTAACCGAGCTAGGCTTAATTTTCGTAATGGCAACTTAAAGCCAAAAATTCTTTCATGTTTGGATCCTCTTTCACCCCTTTCTTTAGAGATGAAAGGGATTGATATGAGCTTAACCTATCTAAAAATGTCATATCATGACTTCTCCCTTATTTTAGCAAATCAGAAAGAAATTAAAGATACGATAGAGGAAGCTATAGAATATTTACAAGGTCAAATGAGCAAGCTTCGTGTAAGATTACTGCTCTCTTAATTATCTATTTTTTATAAAAAGGTAAAATTTATGAACCCCATAATTACTCGTGATAGCTTACTCCCTTATTTCGAGGAAGCTGCTCAAAGCGATTTACTTGCCTACCATATTGTTAAAAAGTTTGATAGAAATTTATTCAAAAAGCTAATTCATACTTATAAAGAGGGATCATCCGAAGCTCTTAAGGTTAAGCTCACACCTTACAAACTATCTCTGGTTCATATAGCTGTGATTTGCGGTGAAGAAGAAGCGCTTAAATTACTCATCAAAAAACGGTTTCAGTTGCGCTGAAAAAGATGCATTTGGAAAAACACCTCTTGATAGACTCCATGATTTAGATGAAACCATTATTAAAACGCATGCTTCTGTTCTAAAATTATTGAAGAATGGTTCTGAAATAGACTCTTCTGGAAAAAATTCTTCATTTAAGCTAAGAGATTTTCCCCACCCAGAAAACAGTATAAGCTATCTAGCAAATATAGATAATAGACTTACTTCAGTAATGAAGCATATTGAAGAGATCAAGACAGATACCATAATAGCTTTAGATGCGACCCAAACGGAACAAGATAGGAAACATTTGAATATAAAAGCGCAATACCTCATTAAAGGATCAATATGTCGTGAGCTGCAAAGGCAATATTTTAACAATTTAAATCCACTCTCTTATTCTAGTTTGAGCTATTGGAGCTCAGAGTTACAGACGCTCGCATATATGAACTTTGACAGTAAAAGCATTCAGAAATTGGATTTAAACCTTTCCTCTGGTCATATTTCTGCTAATAAAATTCCTTATGCTTTTACTTCTAGAAATGCTTTTACTCTAGATCATAAAAGTTACTGCTTTAGTGCGAATGGACGATATCTATTTTACTTAGCTCAAGATAGCTATCCTGAGTTAGATATTTACCAAAAGCAAACTCTTATGCGATTAGAACTTAAAACTAACTTATTGACTTACAACCCTTTTTCCTCTGAAGAATGCCATACAGCTTCGTTTAGACTCGACGAAGAAAATAGAATTTGGATTTTATCTGCTTTATCTTCGGATCGAGATAAGTTTAAAATTGCACTTTTAGACCAAGAAAATTTAACTTTTGATTATGGAAAGGGACGTCATTCAAAGTGGGAAGGCATAGACATTTCTTCTGTAAAAACTCTTCCTATTTTTAGTGTACATAAAGATCTATTTTACCACCTTTGTGTGCGTGATAACAACGAAATAGAAGTAATTGCGAATAATATATACAACTCTAATGACCATACGACATTAATCACTCTTCCCATCAAGGGCTCTACTTTAAAATTGCTGGCAATTTCACCCAATGGGAAGTTCTTAAGTTGGATAGAATCTACGCCGTATCATACCCATAGGATAACCATTGCCTCTACAGACACTCTAGATAACTACTCTATTGATAGTCAGCCCCCCCCTTTAACATTACAATTTGACCACTACAATCGTTTATTTTGGACTCACAAAAAAGGTGAGGATGATAAAAAGTTCCACATGGAATATGCTTATCCTCATGTGACTTCCACAGATGATGAAACGATAGGAAGAATTTTATTTACAGGACCTATTTATTTAGGCTCTTGGGATATAGAAGATCGATTATCCCCTTCAGACCCAAATTCTTGTCAGGTTCAAAGTATCCACCCCTATACAGCCTTTCACTCTAAAAATAATCAACATAAAAAATTAGAAGGTTTTGCAATTCGTCCTACATTTGATATGAGCTTAACAACTTTAGGGCTGTCAGGTATTGATTTATCAACAATAGATAAGGCTCGCGAAAGCTTTCAATCGCTAGATCAGGCTCTAAAGAAGGTGATTTTCGCAAGAGTTCACTTAAGTTCTATGATTAGAAATCTAAGTGCTCTTAAAAATTCTATGTAAATTCTTATAAAGGTATTGCTTCAATACGGTTCTGCTCATCTCCTATTACTCATATAATTGGAAATGGGAAAAGTATTAAGATTGCTTTGACTCTTCATCAAACGCAGTCTAAAAAAGATAAAACAGATTTTGTGCAAAATATTTTTTACAAAGGTTCAAATAGATCAGCTGATAAAGCAACTATGCTAGCGATTTAATAAGATTTTTATAGCGGTATTGCTCCAAAGCAGCTTTGCCCATCTCCCGTTGTTCATACAGGTGGAGATGCTGCAAATCTGCTGGGATAGGTTCTAGATTATCTTTTGCACGTTCAATAAAAAGAAACCCTTCAGGTTGCAAAATTTCCAACTTATCAATGAGTCTTAAGACCTGCGTGCAGAAAGAGGGCTCTTGCTCTGTCCCTAAAGTTAGACGATAAGGGGGATCGATATAAATGATATCAAATAAATGTTTTTGCTTTCCTAATCGTTTAAGCATTGCCGCAGCATCACCTAAAAGCACCGTAGTCTCTTGCTTGACTCCAAGCAAATCAATATTGCGCTGAATACAATGAAAAGCCTCTTTACTATTATCGATAAAGGTTGCTGTAGCAGCGCCCCTACTTAACGCTTCAAATCCCATGGCTCCACTTCCAGCAAAGAGATCTAAGAAACGGGCTCCCTCAATATGATATTGACAGATGTTGAATAAAGCTTGTCGCAACCTATTGGAAGTTGGACGAGTCACATCCTCATTTTTAGGAACAAAAAGGTCGCGAAAACGGAATTTACCTGTTGAGATACGCATGGTGTCTGTGATTCCTCATTCAAAAGCTACAGGGTATTTAATCGATTGTAATAAGTGTTTAGCTGCACGAGAGTATTCTGTTTTACCTGTCTCTAAGTAATGCTCATAGTACTCGTAAGCTCTTTGCTTAGTCCACTCTTTCTCTATAAAAGGTTGCCCTTGCGCCGCCTCCTTAAAGGTAATTTTCTGTTTGATGTCAACCCATTTATCGTAGTATTTCCCTTGCAGAAAAAGATAGAAATCTTTTGGTTCGTTAATACTACCATAGATCACCAAAGGCTTTTCAAAATAAAGATTTGGGATCTGATAGTTACTAGGATATAAGCTAAGACGAGTTTGGTGGTCGCTTGCTATAGCACTTACTTTGATATCCTTGGCTACTGGCGTCTTGATCTGCTGCAAAAGAGAACTTAGGCCCTTGCTTACTAAACTCTCCTGATTGGCATAAACAAGTTGCCCCTTGTTAAAGCTACTGAGAACATCAAGCAAAGCTAAGTTGTCTCTTTGTCCACATGCAATACTGTATAAAGAGACTTTTCCTTGATTCTTGTCTGTCCACCTTTTGATTGTTAAGCGTTGCTCTTCTCGACTTAAGTAGGTATCTCCATCAGATAATAAAATAGCTGTGTTTACTTCATCGGGAGCAACCTCCTTAGGAACTATCTTATCTAACGATGCATACAGCTCGGTGGAAGCAAGAACGCCCCCATGTGCTTCACCCTCTAAGAAAATTTTTGCTTTTTCTAAGTTATCAGGAGTACATTCAAGCGGGTCTGTAGATAGCGCTGTTACTGATTCGTCAAATACTAAAATATTGAATCTATCTTGCGGTAAAGCAATTGTTAAAGCCTGTTTGATAGCTTCTTTCGACAATTCGTACCTGTTTTTATTTATAGAATGGGAACGATCCAATAAAAAGAATAAGTTTTGTCGTATTTTCTTGAATGAGACATCTTTTTTTGGTTCTAAGATAATTTTGAATAGATACCCCTTTTTATCTGAGCGAACCAGATATTCCACTTTTACATTAAAATCATGGCTCCCAGCAATTGTTTCTGATTCAGATGGCACAAGAGGAAGATGAACTTTATTGTTATCAGGAAGTTGTGATAAATTTTGCTGTTCTAGCAAAGATTCTAAAATAGAACTCTCCTTCTGCTGGGTAATTTGCTCAGAAGGAAAAAGCTGTGTTTCATCATGTAAGCCTATCCCATGCCAATAAGAATCACCTTCATTACGAGTGCTGTTAGCGAAAGGGACTCCTGAAATGTTCAATTCATTTGCTAATTCCCCGATAGAACTTGCTTGCGCTGAAGGAGCAACTTCTGCTAATTGAAATTTTCTTAACTCTGCACTAGCTTGAGGAAGTACAGCTATTGTACTTATGCTAGAAGTTGGGACTTCGAGTAATCCTTTTTCTAAATCTAGTTCTGGATTGATCTTTGATGCTAAGGTTTGCGTTAAGTCACTCTGGATGCTAAAGTCAATTTTAGGTTCATCAAATAAAGTGGTTGTTGGCAGTAAGGAGGTTGAAGCTAGTGCCCCATTATCAAAATTAAAATTCAAGGCTTCATTATTTAATGCTAGTTCTTCTAGATTAGGGATAGTAAGTTCGTTTGAAGGCAATATGGTTGTTAGTTTGTGGTCATTGTCAGATCTTAAAATAGGCTGTACACGTTCGTTAGATGTATTTTGTAGAGTAGCTTGCTTAGCCCCATCTTTTAATTGTGTCAATAGCTGCGCAACCTGTTCTTGTCGCTTTTGTTCCTGTAATTGCTTTAACTTACTTTCCTGTTCTGTTAAAAGATTGCCCGAAAGCGCATAGCCTTTAGACGAAAAGGTATAAGTAATAGGCATATCCTGCAAAAGATAAAGCATGCTTCCGTGCAGAAATACAGCTACGCCTAATGTAAAATAAAATAAAAAACGGTGTTCAAAAACAGGGTATTGATTCATATATTATCACTTATCTATAGATCAGTTTTTAATAAGTTAGATCTCTCATATACGCTCTCTATCGTTTACTCCAATAGAACTCTGCAAAAAAGTTCGAAAAAGACTTATTGAATAGTATTTAATAGTAGCTTCTCATAGCAAGCTTTGGTCTTGTGTGTTAGATAAGCTGATACTCCAAGTTCTCCGAAAAGAATCTCTTTAAACCCTGCTTTCGCTGCTTCATAATTTAAGCGAGCTCGCTCCTTATCACCCTTCTGCATTGCTATTGTAGCTTCTATTTGGGCTATTTGTCCATCTATTAGCAACATGTAAGCTTGATAAATTTTATCTTTATCTTTTAATAGTTTGCGACTTGTATGGTAATCTTTAGACCATATATCATCTTGTTGTGTAAAGTGTTGCTTAACCGATTTTAATAGCTTTAAACGCTGCTCCTCTTGTAGTTCTTGCGGATACAAAACACTCCTAATCTCGACATAGTCTAAAGCAGCTTCTAAATGTATAGGTTCATTCTGCAACATTTTTCTAACTTGCAGAGACTTCAGTTCTTTTAATATTTCAAAGTTTTCAGCGTCTTCGGTAAGTTGCTTCTCTTTTGGTAACAGTTCAAACGATAGACGCGCTATTTGCAGCTGTGCATATTCATAAGATTCGCTTACTGGACCGTAAACTGCTTTTGATCTGATTTGTTTGTAGGCATCTAAAGCTTCTGCTTTCAAACCTTGTTTATAATAAAGATCTGCTAAGATAGAAAAGGTTTTAACTTGCTCTTTCCATTGCCAATCTGGATGAGTTCCATATAAATTTGTTAGTTCTTTTAAAGTATGTATTGCATCCTGCTCATGTAGCAACCAACTCAATAAACGTGCAAAATTTAAGAATACAGTTTCTATAATTGGCTTGCCCTCTATCTCTTTAGAGTTATAGAAAGATTCCTTTAGTTTATTGCTACCCAGGTAAGTTTTGTAAAGATCTATAGAACGATTTGCCTGTTGCTTCAACGGGTGATTCGACAAGTCATGCTTCCAATCTAATTCAACGTAATTAGCAACTTGTTGATAGTAATAGGATGCTAACCAAAGTAGATTCTGATCCTGTACTAATTCCTTTTGGTGAATAACTACATTATAAAGGTTTTGTGCTGCTTGAGATAAGAGTTGTTCTTTTTTTCCTAATCCCTCCGTCTCTTGGGATAATTGGTAGTAAAGAAGAAATAGCTCTAAATGCACTTTGCTTATTTCTTCTAAATGGGGTGCAAGTTCTATAGTCTTTTCAAAATGAAAAGCTGCGGCTTCTTTTTCTTGAGCATCATGCTGATACGATAATGCTAGCAGTAAATGAACTTGGTATTTAGAAGGATCTAATGGATAGTTTCGCAAGTATTGCATGAGTATTTCAATCGCTTGTGCATAATGCCCAGTGTCATAGTTTAGCTTAGATAGCTTAAAAAGGTATTTTTGTCTTTCCTGAGTATCAAATATTTCAGGTTGTGAAAGGGCAAACTCAATATCAGCAGCTAATTGTTGCAATGCGACTTGAATAATGTGAGGATCCTCCTGCGCGACTGATTGAGCATACAATTCTGAAGACTGGACTACATACTTGATAGCCTTTGGAGTTGCAATGCTTTGTGGAAAGGTATGAGCAAAATCTAAAAATAGATTTCTACTTTGTTGCCAAAGCTTTAGCTGAAAGACAAGACGATGATGCTCAAACTCACAAAACTCCATCTGTTCAAAATGAGGATATGTATTAATAATCACTTCTAAGGTTTTTATAGCGTTTTCTAAATCACCTTGATCTCTATAGCTCAGCCCTTTAAAAAGCAATATTAAAGGTAACTCAGAAGAATCAGGATAAGCCTCTACGAATCGAACCGCTGATTCTATAGCCCTTAAATAGTTTTCTGCATAGTAATAGGCTAAAGTCAGCTTTGACAAAGTATATCTTTGTTGAGATGGATTTAGAGTTTCTGTACTAACTGCCTGGCTGAGATAGATAGTAGCTATTTCATATCTTGCTAATTCGAAAGCACTAGCTCCTGCAAAAAAATTAAAATTTGCTTTCTGATTAACAGTTTGTATAGAGTCGGATAACTCACTATATCTTTCAAGAATAGTCTGGTAATCTTTTGTTTGATAGAGGATCTCAGCAATTCGAAATGCAACCTCCCCTTTCAGACGCCCATTAAGATTAAGTGCCTCTTCTAAACTACCTAGCGCTAGCTTTGTATCGTATTTGATTTGAACAGAGCTAGCTCCTATTAATAATTCCTCTTTCTTCTCAGGATGCATAATTATCAGGTCAAGGTATAAAGCTGCAGCTTTTTTATATTCGTTATAGACTTTAGCTATTTGGATTTGACGGGATTTAGCATTTTCTTCATAAGGACTGCCATAAAGCTCCGTATAAATCTCATCAGCTATTATGTAGTACTTTTTCCTTTCCGCATCTATTTGAGCTTGTTGCCCCAGTTGAAAGTAAGAGTGTGCACGGTATAAGTTTAATAAAGCCTTTTCATCTTGGGTGAAAGTAAGAGCTGATAAATCGGCTGAGGACTCTGTGACTAGTTGAGTGTAAGCTTGTTGCTCATAATGGCTGTAGATCTTTTTTAAAAAAGCTTTTCCCTTTAATTCTTCGGAGGAAACTTTATTATAAGATTCTAATGCTTTTTCGTAATCCCTACCTTTAATGGCAATATCACCTAGAGCAAGATAAAGATTACTGGCAAACTTACTTTGAGGGTACTTTGCCAAAAATTCTTTTATTTCATTATGAGCAAAAATGTACTCTTGGTCTCTGACAAACTCAATGATACGACGAAAATGAAGAACCTCTTCTTCTTGTGGACTAGCTACTTCCGCAATAAGGGAAGTAGCATACAACAGACTGAGACATATAATAGTAATTCTTCGACTTAGCATTAAGGTCCTCATATAGAATATTCCCTCTCGAATTTGACCTATTATATCGATTACTACTGTTAAGGACTAGCTTTATAGATTTAAGCTGGAGAGGGATCTGTAAGTCTTTTTAAAGATTGGTAATCGATCTTACCCGCACCTAAAATAGGAATTTCTGGAATTACTACTATCTTGCGTATATTATTTAAAGGACTCATACCAGCCTGCCTTAGCCATTGGTTGACGACTTCTCTGCCCACTTGCTTTGTAGTAAACAAGATTAACTCTGGCTGCTCTTCACTATTTTTTGCCTCTACAGCGACAACGGCACCAGCATCCTCAGGAGTTTGCAAGTGCTGTTGTAAAATTTCTTCAATCGCCGGCAAAGAGATCATCTCTCCGCCAAGCTTGACAAAACGCTTTAAACGCCCTTGAAAATGAAGAGCCCCTTTTTCATCTTCAGATACGAGATCACCTGTTTGATACCAATCTTTCCCTTCAAACTGTATAAAAGGAGAGGATCCTTGATGTTTTAAGTAGCCAGCAAAGACATTTGGTCCTCTTACTAGCAACATACCTCTTTCTCCTTGCCTTACTCTGCTTCCTGCATCAATATCTTGAATAGCGTACTCCATAGAAGGTAAAACGAGACCTATCGAATAGGGAACAGGATTTTCTACTCGATTAAATGATATAACAGGGGAACACTCAGTCGTGCCATATCCTTCTACCAAGAGAATATGAGGATAATTTTGCTCAACATTTTTGTAAATTCTCTCTGGGCATTTTTCGGCTCCGACACCAATCAGACGCAAGGAATCAAGCTTACCTTTTTTAGCAACTCTTAAAATTCCATCTATAAATGTTGGCGTTCCTAACACTAGGGTTAGTTTATAAGTATTAATTAACTTAGCCAATATGAGCGATGCTGTAGGATTAGGGTGATACACAGTGCGAAGCCCTAAACACAGTGGTAATAAAGTAGTAATAGTGATCCCAAATGAATGAAATGGAGGTAAAAATCCTAGTAAAGCGTCTTGAGCTTTAATATGGATACATTCATTTAAATCTCTGATATTGCTTAATAGATTTTGATGCGATAGAGGAACAGCTTTAGGGAAGCTTTCAGAACCACTTGTAAAAAGGACTACAGCAGTTTCTTTGATGGAGGCTTTGTAAAGTGAACGCCAGCATACATGAGCCTGTAATGCCGCCCATAATTTTTGCAAAGGCCCAATTTTATTCTTAAATCCTTCAGTTAAGACAAACCTATCATTAATACAAGCTAAATCTGTTCCTTGGGCAGCAAGGCGATCAAGCAATAGTTTAGAAGTGATAATTTGTTTAACACCTAATAGGTTAACCGCATATAAAAGATTACGCTCTCCCATAGTCCAATTGATCATAACTGGGATTTTACCTGCAAATAAAGTTGCTAGATAAAGTGTATCTGCCCCTACAGATGCTGGTAACATAATACCTATGTACTCTCCCTGTAATTTCTCTATTACAGGCTTAAGAGCTAAAATCCCAGTTATGATGTCTTTGTAACTCTTTGCTCCACCCTGATGATCTGCAATAATAACCTGTAAAAACCTTGCTTTTGCCTGGTTCAGAAAAACGTCTGCAATAGTATCGCCAGCAGGCATACGTAATGGCGTTTCATCATAATGACGTCTTGTCCAATCTTCAGGGGCATCTTTAAGCTCGATATTAGTGTGAGATACTCCCTTACCTGACGCTACCAATAAAATGTCACCTACAGTTTTTAAAGCTTCTGGTGTTTCTAATGAAAAACCAAATTCCTTCTCCACCCATGCATGTATTTCTGCGATAGCAAGGCTATCTAAACTTAGATCATATGCAAGGCTATCAGTATCTTTAATGCTTGACTTGCCTGTGACTTCATATAATTTTTCTAAAACGATTTTTTTAGTTTCTTCCGGGACTTCTCTAGTATCACCTTCTATAAGGTCTTGTTCTGGGTCAGGCAATTGTTTTTCTTTTTCCTTTTCCCAGAAGCCATAGGCTACATAAGTATTATGCTGCGCATCTTTATTATAATATTCTTCCATATAGCGGTTCATAGTCCAGCGATCCGCATTTCTAGGAAAGTCCATAGGTTCTATAAATTCTAAAGAAATTCTTCTACGCGGCATGAAGAAGAGAGCATTCAACAAAAGGTACTTTATGCATTTAAATAAAGTAGGCAGAAATAAAGGTTTTCTGCCACTAAAAGCAGCGCTAAAGCGACTTCCCCAAAGTCCATTTTGTTTAATAAGAACTATTCGTAAATCAGGAATAGACTTTACTAAGCTTTCGACTGCACTTGAGGCTCCTAAACTCTCTTTATATGCGCTCTTAAGATGCCCCGAAGGGTAGAGTAAAACATTTTCACCATTTTTGAGGTCTGCGATGATCTCTTTTAATGCAGCTTGTGTTGTATGGGCACCCTTGATTCCGACTTTTTCTAGACTGGGAATCGTCCTCGTTCCAAAATGTCTAGTAACGGGGCCTAAAATAGGGCGATTAACTTGCGATTCATCTGCTAAAGAGTGCGGATAAAATTTAGCATACAATAGGGACATGACTATAACAGGGTCGATCAGGGCAGGGTGGTTTGGCAGAAAGAGAATCCCATGCCCTTCTTTTTTTTCAATCTTATCAAATCCCTTAAGTTCAATTTTATAACGTAAACGTAGGATACTATAAGTGATAAAGATGATAAATCGATTTATCCAATAGATCCAATCAGATGTTTTCATATAAGATTTCTGCATCATCTATAATAGAGTTTTGTTCATATTGTCTAAGTTTAATTTTAAGCCATGCGATGAATACTACTGTCATTAAGAATAGAGGTAAGAAGTAAACTGTAGGAGGGTAATTAAATAAGGCAAAAAGACAGTATAAAGGACCTGATAATAAAATCCCTATGAACGAAGCAAAGTTAGAAGCAGCTATTGTCTTACCTTTTGAATTAGCTGCAGGTCGCAACTGTATAAAAGTTTCAATAGGAATTAAAAAAACTCCACCACAAACACCTAGAGATAATAATAATAAAGCTAGCATGATTGCTTGTAGTGATAGGCTTCCAAATACTTCTATAGGGAGTAAAGGAATACAAGCGATTCCTAACATAAAAAAATTAATAGCTGACAGAGAAGGAATGACAAAGCGATACCATGGCTTAATACTAATTAATGATTTTCTAGATATTAGCATAGCGCCTACACCAATTCCTACCATTTGCCCTACAATAAGTCCGCTTGTAACTGACTTACTTAAGCCTAACTGATTAGCACCTATCTCATTAATTGCTAAAACTATGAAAGAACCAAGAAACCAAAAATAGGTATTACCCCATACTGCAAGGTGTAGTAATGGATCTTTTTTAATTTCTATTAGATCCTTCCAAGTCTGTATAGGCCCTAACCAAGGAAAAGGTGAGCGCAATTTATCCTTTTTATCATAGTGATAATGGGGAAGTCCTAAGCTAGCAAATACTCCGACTAAAGCAATAAATACAATAACCCCAGCCACTGTAATGTATTCCCTAGAAGCCTCTAATCTCCCCTTAATATTATCTAAGAAATGAAAATCAAAAGTTGTCTCCAGCACAAAACCCGCTAGAGCAATACCAGATAAAATGCCTAATGTGGAAACTAACCTAACAATCCCATTTGCTTTGGGAACGTGAGATTCTGGATAAAGCTCTGGAATGGTCCCAATTAAAGCAGGACTAAAAATAGAAGTATGCATCCCCATTACAGCGAGCATAATCAGAATAAGCATCCAACTAGCTGAAAATAACGAGTCTCCTTCTTTCAATAGCAAAAATCCTAAACCACCAATACAAACAGCAATCAATTCTAAGACTTTTACAGCTACTACAACTTTCTTTTTAGGAAAATGATCAGCAAACCATCCCCCTGGTGCGGAAACTAGCATATAGGGAAGAGTAAAGATAATAGTGGCTAGCCCCTGAATCCCTTTTAAGTTAAAGGAAACAGCAGCAAGCAAAGTTGCTTGTTTAAAGAAGTTATCATTAAACGTTCCTAAAAAATAGGTCGTCGCCATGATAAGTAAATTCTTGCGCTTTTTTGAGACCTGCTTTTTAGGACATTCCGCAGGCAGGGTTGTATCTTTCACTGCATCCATATTTTTTTTAATTTATTTTCAAAACTGCAAGGTTTATGAAATTAGTTCTAATTCAAATTAGGACTTAACTCTCTATATTTATTTTTTCATGTAAAGAGCCGCTAACTCTTTTATCTACTAGGTAAACAGATTGAACCTCGTTCGAATCTTTACCATCGGCAGCTTAGTAAATCTCTGCTAAACAGATTTCGAAAGAGATCTATTCTACGAAAAATATGCTTGTTCACTATGGCGCTATGCTACTATATTTATTTGATACTGCCAAGCGTATATTTTCTCGTGTCGAACCAAAATTACTTTCTAAGGAATTGTTTAATTTCCCCATTTTCCCGATCCTTTTATTATACTAAAAATTGCATTGGGAAAAAATGGGAAATTATAATAATGAATTGATAACGCAAATTCAAAAAATCTTATATCCTGCCTTATTAGACTTGATCGAGATAAATCTTTTGCAAGACTAGATATGACAGGACCTATTAAAATAGTCAGCTGAAAGGTTATGCAAAAAAGTTGATAATCTTATAGACATGAAAAAAATTTTCTTTCAAGGCAAAAAGTGGCTACAATTAGTTTTTGTAAACCCCCTAATAACTTCGCTTCTACTTAATTTTATAAAGCTCGAACATCGCATGCTCTTCGGTATCACTTTGTCCTTGAGTCCCTAACTTAAAAGTATTATCTGAATCTTTTTTCTCTATATCACTTGATTCTTCCAGATCTTTTTGTCTTTGAGCTGATTCTATAGGAGCAATCTTTATATTTAATATCTTTTCACTTTTTAATTTATGATCTTTTTTTAAACTGAAGCGTAATTTTTTTTTATCCGCAGAGATTACAACTAAATCCTCAGATTTTTGGTTATCTTTGGACACTAAGCGGTCGATAGTTAACTTAGTTATCTCTTTTGTATGATTTCTACCATCCTGATCGGTCCAGGTAATTCGTTGAGGTTTGTTAGATCTAGCATCTGCATGCCATACCATGACTCGGCTAGCAGTATTGCCACAGCTGAGATGTTTCCCATCAATTATATCTATTTCTTCTAAGAGGAATGCCCCTTTGTAATAGCTATGACCTAAGTACTGGTCTATTTTCATAATTTAAGTCCTATTAATCTTTTACTTATCTATTTTGCTATCATGCGGAAACTGCTGTTTTTTCTAAGTGAGTTATATTTTTACCTATTAAGGTTTGATGCGTAAATCCCTCGATCTTGATTAACTGTAAAGTTCCTATTAAATCTTTATGACCTGGGAAAATAACACTTTTTGCACAGCGAGTACGCCCTTGCACGTAATTTTCATCTTTTCGACTAATACTCTGTACCAAAATTTCTTTTTCAACTCCTAAATAACTTTGGTTTTGCTTGATAGCGATCTGTTCCTGTAGATTCAAAAGCCTTTGAACTCGATCCAATTTGATAGGCTCTGGGATATCATCTTTCCATCGCATTGCGGGAGTTCCAGGACGAGCGCTATAAGCAAAAATATAACCTACAGAGTACTCAATCTGCTGCATGATATGAAAGGTTTGCATGAAATCTTCTTCCGTTTCTGTTGGAAATCCCACTATGATATCTGTTCCCAAAGAAACATGAGGGATCATTTCCTTCAGCATTTGCACCTTTTCCATATATTGAGCGACAGTATACATACGGTGCATCTTTTTTAAGATACGATCGGAACCTGCTTGTATAGGAAAATGGACATGCTCACAGACGGAACGTAGATCACGGATAGCTTCCATTAATTCTTTTGTAATATCTACCGGGTGACTTGTTGTAAATCTAATCCGTTCAAGCCCTGGAATGCCATCTAATTTATAGAGCAGATCATGAAATAAATATCCCCATTGAGGTTGATCTTTTCCGTAACTATTAACGTTTTGCCCTAAAAGGCAAATTTCCTTGTAACCTTGAGCAACTAATTGCGTACACTCTGATATAATATCTTGCGGGTCTCTTGAAACCTCACGTCCTCTAGTATAAGGAACAACGCAATAGGTACAATTTTTGTTACAACCTCTTATTATTGAAACATAAGCATTTAGAGGATCCTCTCTTTTAGCCACAGCATAATCGATATTGTCTTCAAACAAATGATCTGTTCGTAAAACTCTATTTTGCCCATCTATAACATTATCTAAAACTGTATTTAGCTCTCCAATATTGTTCGGGCCTAATACAAAATCTATATGGGGCATTTTCTGAAAAAGACTTCCCTGCTTAGCTGTTGCCATGCAACCAGTAATTCCAATAATAGTTTCTTTCTTTTTACCTTTGCTAAGAAAACCAACTTTACCCATAGCTTTATGTTCAGCTAATTGACGAATAGAACAGGTATTCAGAATAAGTAAATCTGCTTCATTTTCCTCTTTAACACGCTTCAAACCACGTTTTTCAAGCATACCTACCATGATATCGCTATCAAGCTCATTCATCTGACATCCATAGGTGCGAACATGGAATGTTTTAGGATCTTTTTTCATATGAGTACTATCTAATTGGGTAAATAATCTTAATCTTGATAATGGTTACGCTGTTTTAGAATCCACTTAATATCGCAACGAATGAGAATATAAGCAACATGACTAAGGCGGGCTTTCCTCCCAAAACTTGGTCATTTGAAAGACGCATTTGATAATAACGCCCACTCCAAACCATTAAAACAGGTAAGATTCCATTTAAAATAGAATCTCCAAAAGCCCCTGTTAATTCTAGAGCAACTAAGAAAATTCTTGGATAAAATAAAGCCCATATCAGCGAAGGCAGAATGATCATGACTATCAAGCCTATCTTATTTAAGTAAGTTTTCTTAATCTTTAATCCGTCCGCAAGGAAATCAAATAATCCTAAACCAATACCTAGAAAAGAAGTCATTATTGCAAATAATGAAAAAATTTCAGCTGATAAAACTAACCAATCATTGTTAATGACCTTACGCATGATGCTAGCTGTTGACTTCCCTTCTAAGAAAGCTTGTTCTAAACTAAATTCGCCATAAGCGGGAACAGACCCTAAAACGACAGCCTGCCATATAGCATAGATCACAAAGGAAAGAGCCGTACCTATTACAATACTCCATCTTAAAGCCTTAGCATCTCTATTCAAATAACTTGTCAAGCTTGGCACCATTGACTGAAAGCTAAAAATAGGCAACATGAAAGGAATTGCTCCCAACGCATATGACCAATTAGATGTTTCAAGCCACTCTATTTGTACAGACTCAGAAGCTACTCCAGTCAAGAACAGATAAGCAATAGCCATTCCAAACACCAATATAGCATTTATAACACCTGTAATATGTCCCCCAGTCAAAATGATTCCACCAAAGAGGGTAGCAAACATGACCTGCCCTACACTCTTTGAGATGGCGATGCTGCCAAAACTTGCTAGAAAAGATTGAAGTAATACCCCCCCCTCCGAAACATAAGCTATTAGAGTTCCATAAGCTATGAAAAGATAGAGGATCCAGCTCAACACTGTTGCCCATGGACCTAACAGCAGACGCGACATTGTTGCATAATGAGCTCCTTCGTCCATCCACAAACTAGCTTCCGCCAGAAGTAAAGCGGTGCAGGTCATGAAAATCCAGCAGACAGCCATAATTGCTAATGAAGGAAGAAACCCCATTTGGAAGGTAGTAACTGGTAAAGCTAACATCCCAGCTCCTACACAAGTACCTGTTACTAAAAGAGTCGCTGATATTGCTCTCCACAAACTAGAACTTTGCGTCATTATTATATCTTTTTTTATTATTGTTAAATTCCGCTGAATTGTTTTAAAAAGCGGTAATCATTTTCCATAAATAAACGAATGTCTTTAATTCCTTGTAGAATCATTACAAAGCGCTCAATTCCTAGTCCCCAAGCAAAGCCTGAATAAATTTCAGGATCTATTCCCCCACTTTTTAAAACATTCGGGTGGACCATACCAGCACCAGCAACTTCAAGCCAGCCAGAATGTTTACATACAGAACATCCTTTCCCTGAGCACAACAAGCAGTGAATATCTATTTCAAGACCAGGCTCTACAAAGGGAAAATAACTAGGTCGTATACGAACCTCTACTTTCTGCTTAAACAGTCTAGTTGCAAATTGCTCGAAAGTAGAAACTAGATCTGTAAAAGAAACTCCTTTATTAATGTAAAGAGCTTCTACTTGATGAAAAACAACATGAGAGCGTGCAGAAATATCTTCATTACGAAAACATTTACCATGCGAAATTACTCTAATAGGCGGCTTTAGTTGTTGCATAGCACGCACTTGAACATTAGATGTATGTGTTCTAAGCAGCATTTTTTCTGAAAGGTAGAAAGTATCTTGCATATCACGAGCAGGATGATCCGCTGCAAAATTTAGAGCTTCAAAGTTATAATAGTCGCTCTCTATATTAGGACCATCTTGCACGGCAAAACCCATACCTGCCAGGGTTTCTATTACCTCTTCTAGCATATAAGCAACAGGATGAGTAGCTCCTAAATAAGCACCCTTTCCTGGTAAGGTTATATCCAAACTTTCTTTCTCAAATTGACTAGCTAGCTCTTTCTGAAAAACAGTTTCTGCTAACTGATCTATACTTGTTGTAATTAAGCTTTTTAAGTCATTAATTTGCTTACCAAACAAAGGTCTTTCAGCTTCAGAAAGATCCTTTAAATGCTTCATGAGCGCCTGTACAGGACTTTTTTTACCTAAGTATTTGACCCTAATTTCTTCTAGTTCTTTACTACTATTTACGTGGGTCAATTCATTTTTAAAAGTATCTGCTAATTCTTGGATATGAGAATTCAAAATTATTCCCTCATAAAATGAGTTAACCTGAACCCTCTTTACAGAGAAATTCAGGTTAACATATTTGAATGATTTATTCCTGTGATCTCCAGCTTGTGCTGTCTGAGAGTAAATTTCTCAATAACTTCACTACTTAAGCTTTATAGGAATGTTGAAGACCTTATATATTCTTTAAGCTAACGCTGTTTTAGCTAAATTAACAACGCTAGAAAAAGTTTGCGGATCGCGAATAGCTAAATCGGCAAGCATTTTTCGATTGATTTCACACTTAGCTTTGTTAAGGCCATCTATGAGTTTGCTGTAAGAAATGCCGTTTATTTTAGCAGCAGCAGAAATTCTTACGATCCATAGACGACGAAAATCTCGTTTCTTAGTCTTACGATGACGATAATTAAATGCCATGGCGCGCATGACAGCTTCCATAGTCAATCGTAAATGGTTTTTACGGTCTCCGACAAATCCCTTGGCTTTTTTATGGAGTCGCTTGCGAAATCGATGAGAAGCAACGGCATTAGTAACTCTAACCATGGGTGTCTCCAGTTAAAAAATTAAAAATATCTGAACCCAAATATTAAACATTGATTCAGATGTTATGGAACTCTATCTAAAGCCTACATTTAGGCTTTTAATCAACAAAGGGCGATAAACCTTTGCTGTCTGTTATACACACTAAAATATAATGTGTAAGGAAAACTATACTTTATTTTTAAGTATAAAGCTGCTTTATATACCCATTAAGCGCTTGTACATTCTGACGTGTCCCTTATCAAGTAAAGCTGGCGAACGGAGTTTGCGCTTTCTCTTTGAGGATTTTTTTGTCAAGATGTGGCGTCTACCTGGACGTCTTCGCAAGAGTTTTCCTGTAGCTGTCACTTTAAATCGCGCTTTAATAGCTTTGCGCGTTTTCATCTTAGGCACGCGAATACTCCTTAGATATTTGTTGTTGAACAAAAAAAACAATGATCATTTATGCTTCACCTTACCATAAATGATCTCTAAATACAAGGCTTTTATTAATTACCTATAACTAGAAGTTAAGAATTTGATGCTGGCTTTGTTATCTTTTTGCCATGCGGAGCTAAGACTGTTGTCAGAGTTTTACCCATCATCTTCATAGGAGACTCTGCTATAGCTAGATCTTCTACAGCCTCACACATTTTCTGCACCATTTTTTCCCCAATTTGAGGGTGCATCATTTCTCTTCCTCTAAATGTACAAGTAATTTTTACTTTATTACCTTTTTCTAAAAAATCTCTCACATGCTTGAGTTTAAATTCAATATCATGTTCATCTGTATTAGGCTTAAGCTTAATTTCTTTAACCTTAATCTGATGTTGTGCTTTTAAGTTTTCCTTTTCTCGCTTTGTCTGGTCATAGCGGTACTTACCGTAATCTATAATTTTACAAACTGGAGGGACGGCTTTAGGCACAATTTCTACTAAGTCTAAACCAGCCTCTACAGCAAGATTTAAAGCTTCATCTCGAGATAAAATACCTAACTGCTCACCATCTTGATCGATGACACGCAATTTAAGAGTTGTAATTTTCTTATTGATTCTTAAAGTCTCTTCCAAAGATTCTCCCTTTTGTTCTTGTTAATAATTGGAAGTAACCACCTTTCTTACCCTATAGTTTTGCACTATTCACCCATAAATTTACAGTAGCTACAACCCATTAATGAAAGTTTTACAAAATCTACTCTACCTGATTTGAAAATTAAATACATCGTCTTATTATTAAGCTTCTATACTTAATAGCCAATCAGTTACATTTTTACCATGCTTTTCAACTAGCAAAGCGAATAATCGCTCAATAGATCCACAAAGTGAAAATCGAAATACTTCTAAATTTTCTATATTTTTAAATTTTGCTGCGAGCTTAGCTTTATTAAACAAATCCGCCTCTACATATCCAGCATCCCATTTTCTACCAAGCAAATCGTAATGAACAATCTCGAGTCTGGGACCGTAGAAACAACTTTTCCGTTCTTCTATTTCAAATGGAATACTTAATGATCGCAAAGCCCATTTTAAAGCTTCTACAAACTGCTTCCAATCTTTGGTAGAGGTCATACTACTACTTTTCTTAATTTGAAGAACCATATGATACGGTATATTAAATTTCGTTAAAATTTTTAGCATCGCCTGCAAAATTTTAACTAAATCCTCCCTTATTGATTTACTATGACAAAAATAGTGCCCCTGATCTTGAGTATAGACACGAGATTTCAATAAACCATACTCAGCATCTATTTCACCTTCATGAAGGCAGGTAGCCCACTGCATATATTTCTGTTTCAATGATTGCTCTATACCTAAAGATTGCAAAATAGAAATATAGTACTCCACCGACGAACTTAGAGCAATATATGATATACCCTCCATCTCAATAGGTACAGGCAGAGGATCTACCTGTTTACGTAAATACTTCTCATTGAGAGCAGATTGCAATGCCAATAAAGGAGAAGGACAAAACTCGCCTATCTCTAGCTCACGATAGATATTGGTTATAAGGCCTACTAGCTTATGACGAAGCTTGCTACCATTTGGTAACCAATGCCATATAGCAGTACTACGATTAGGCTCAGGGAAAAGTAATTTTTCTGAAATAACAATCTGCTGATGATCTCTTAAAGCAGCCATTTCTCGCTGTTTTAAAAATTGCTTCAAGTGCCCCTTTTCATAGAAAGCAACCCCTTTAACGCGCACAACCTTCACATGTCGTCCATTTATGTAACGCTTAACAAAAGCAATATCACATAGCTTAAAGGCTGGAGTTTTGCTTAGCTCTAGTTCTTCTCCCTCCTGTGATAGGATGTACTGGTCTCCAAGTTTTATAAAAGTCACTAAAGGATCTACCTTGTCATTAAGGCGCTCCCACATAATAGGCAAACCTTTTTCTTGGATAAATAGAACTGCATTTTGCCGCATCATCTCAAAAGATTCTATCTCATCTAAATTTTTTATAACTGATCGCATACGATCTTCTATAAGAGTAAGAAGTTGATCATTCTGAGGAAGTTGAAAAAGGAAATCACATGCGAATTCCACATCATCTACAAAATTTTCAACGTAGATAACATTAGGAAAAAGCTCTAACATTGCACACGCAAGTACGTTCGAAAGAATTTTCCTCAACGAAAAAAGCTCATTATTGCTAGACAAATTAGCATTTGGAGAAGATTGATATGTCACGGTGGATATTTGAGAAGATAAGTAATTAAAGGATTGGGATGTAGCTGACTCGAACAGCTGACCTCCACGATGTCAACGTGGCGCTCTAACCAACTGAGCTAACACCCCTATCATTGATTGAATGGACAGCATCATACTAAGATCGATTAATCTCTTCAAGAAAAAATGTTTATACTTTTCCTATATTTTGGTACAGAAAGTCTCCAAGAAGGTATCTGAAGATTAGTTCCGACTGAAGATTAAAGACTTAACAAACAGAAGTTTATTAATAAAATCCATTCTAATGAGTAATAAACTTTTCTATGCTATATTTTGCATGGACTACTTTTGAGCATTCATCGTTTTGAATTTTTGCTTACCCATGCTATCTAAAAATAATTAGGAGATCCCTTATGCTGCCAGTATTACCGAAGACTGTACATCATGACAATAAAGAAGTTAATCAAATACCTCAAAAAAAGGATTTACTAAGCTCTGACCAAACATTCTCTACAGCTAAAGAAGCTTTAAAAAAACTTGCCCAAATTGTAAAAGGACCAAAAGTCGAAGAAGCTTATAAAAAAAGCGTACTTAAAGAGCTTAGTGGGCTAGTAGGAGATTTTAACAGGTCAGCAATGGCAAACTTTTACTTGCTTATTGAAGAGCAAGTGCAGATCATCAAAACTGATGCTTTCGACAAGAAAAATGCCATCATTAAAGCTTTTAAAGAGATAGATAGTGATCCATGGGAAGAAATAGAATCTATTGATGAAAAAGCCTCAAAACGCATAAATGACTATATTACAGTATTACTGCAAGCTTTTAAAATATCTCAAGCAGTATTTAAAGAAAATCAAGAAGCAAATGAGCTTTTTAAAGATGTAATTGCGTCTTGTCATGATCTTAGAAGCATATATATGAATCCTACCAACTTCTCAGCTCTTAATACTACAATAATAAATCTAAGTTATTCTAGAGTACTCATACCAGAAAGTAATCGTTAGCTTAGATAAGGCTGAAAGCTATCATTAGGGGTTATTATTTAGTTGAATAGCAGTCCAATGCTATCAACTAAAAGGCCCCTCTACACACTGAAGCATTTCCCACCCCTCTGTATAAGATCCTTACAAAAAAACAGAAAAAATATTTTGTCAGATTCACTTTCTTTCAGTACAGTTCGCAAAAAAAGCAGATCTTTATAGCCTTTGAAATTGCGTCACTCCCTGCGCTAGCAACAAAATAACTTTTTCTTTTTCAATTTTCAATCTTCGCGGTAAATGAAATGTTGGAACTCACGACTGAAATCGATAGTAGTATGATTTTCGAACTTAATAAAAAAGGATTCATCCCAGGAATTACAGAGCAAGAAGCAATTTTTAAAGCTAGGGTTAGAATTTTACAAGATCGGCAACTAACTTTAGCTATTTTAAGCGAAGAGGGTTACTCCTATAATATATCCTCAACTTTAGATCTAAAGTCTACATTAGAAAAGCTTCATACTACTTTCGACATTTACCCCGAATGGAGCACTATTATCTACAGCAGAGAAGGACTAAGTTATTGGCATGCTGGAGCAACTTGGACTTTTTCTTACTCTATGACAGAACAATTTGAAATACCACTTCCTATTATCCAACTACATTCTCGGCTTTTGGACAAAAAAACGTACTTTGCTTTCTATGATATACAAGAAATAATTATGCATGAGTTAGTACATATTGGTAGGATGAACTTTGTAGACTCCCCTTATGAGGAGATTCTTGCATATTCTACTTCTTCAAAAATGTACCGTAGACTAATAGGACCTATTAGCTATTACTCTCAAGAATTGTTTTTGGGAGCAGGAATGTTGATTGGCTCACAAGCTATAATCTCCTACATAAACTTGAAAGGAATTTTCGTTTATAGCCCACTTGTGATTTTACTGGAGACTTTAGCAGTGTTATTGATTGCTTATGCTTTGATAGCTACAGTTATTTATCAAACTCGTTTTAAAAAATGTTTACATAAGCTTCAGCAATTATTTGCAGGGAAGGAATCCTACATCATTTACCGCCTTACAAAAGAGGAAATTACTTTATTTGCAAAATGGTCTCTAAAAAAAATTCTAGGTCATATTGAGCAACATAAAGAAAACAATTTACGCTGGAAAATAATTTGGAGAAATTACATGGCAAGAGAAAGCCTTGAATAGCGTTAATTTCATCAACCGACACCTACATTTTATATAGGTGTCGGCTTAGGGAGTTTATCGTATCAAACTGCAGCCTAAGTCCATTAAATCTTGACAAGGCTCTTTTATATCCTTCAAGTAATTAGCAGAAATAAGGCCTTTTTTGGGAGGATGTCTATCGCCACGATCAATGACCATGGTCTCTAAATGCTGAGCAATAGCTAGAGCATCCGCTGTTCTTAATTTACCCTTTGCAACTTGCTGCTTCATGACATCTATTAGCTTTGCAATGTCACATGTGCGGATAGGTTGTTGCTTATTATTTAGGTCTACTCTTAAATCTAAAGCTACACCTTCTCCCAATTTAAGCGTTAGCGTTCCTAAAGTGAAAGAGGGTCTTCTTTCTATAAATCTTCCCCAAAGCCCACTAGAACGATCATCAAATTTAAAAGAAATAAAATCACTTACACTGAATTGCGCTGCTTTAGGGAATACAATACCAGCAGCATCTTCAAGTTGATTCACAGCCTTCGAATATAGTTCATTCCGCAAGTCACGATTTTTATGGACAACGCCACCCGCAGCAGCTCCAGCAGCTAAAGCAGCAGGTAACCCAAGGCTAGGAGCAGAGACTACGGCAGTAGCAGCACATGAAATTGTGCTTGTCCATCCCCAAGCTTCCTCCCCTGCTTGATAAGCTGCATCCAATTTGTCAGATGCACTATTAGCATGATCCTTGATATCAGCTAAGCGACCTTGGATCTTTTTAATCTCTTTTTGACCATGGTCTAATTTTTCTTGAATATGACGATCGATTTCAGCTTTCTTGTCTATCTCAGATAAATAATGCTGAGCAGTAGCACTGAACCGAGCATAAAGCTCAGAAGCTCTGTCTGCCTCTTCAATAGATACCCCATGCTCAACCAAAGCGCCTTTATTTAACTGTATAGCATCGCTAAGGAGCTGCATACTCTTGTTATATTCTTGACTTAAGGTTTCACAGGCCTGATTAATTTGTGCCAAGGCTTCTTTTTCCCCTAATTCAGAATCTTTAGTTAGCTTTGCTATTTTATCTAAGTGCTTTAAAGATGACTCAAAATTTGTATAAGCTGTATCCATAGCTTTCTGAACTTTAGCAAATTTATCATGTACGTTCATACAAGAATTTCTTGCATTCTCTAAGGATTGTAAAATTTCCAAATTTTGTTTTGAAAGCTCTTTTCGGCCATTTTGAGCCAATTCTTTAGTTTCTGTAATTCTAATATTTAGTTTATCTACCATTTTCTCAATATTTTTGAGGTTAGCAGATAACATTTCCAGTGAATTTTCACTTGCTTTACTTGCTGATATAATAAAGCTTATCTCAGATTTAGCATCTTGGATAAGTTCAGAAACCTTATTATTTCCACTCTTCCAGTTTTTTAAAGAATACACTAATTTTTCTACACCGGTGGCTGTCGTAGCAAATCCCGAGAAATAATTACCAGAAGAAAGCTCGCTAATTCCCGACATAGTTGTCGCTATACCCATTCCAATTCCTGGAGCATTACGAGCTATAGTATAAAGATTAGAAGCATTTTTACCTAACTCTGTAATCTTACTTAAGCCTAATTGTAAGGGAGAAGCAACCTTTGTTACCCCATCCTGCATCTTATCTAGACCTTGTACACTGACAGGAGGCTTAGAACAAGAATTAAGTTCTATCATAAGTATCCTTTTTTCATTTTAATTATTTTAAATAGAGCGTTTTTAATGCAATTATATAACTCAAAGTTAAACACCAAAAAGATAAATAAATTTTGAGTATAAACAAACTATAACATAATATTCATTAAAAATAAAACGATATATTTCGGACGAACCTATCCCAGTATTGTTCATTAAATAACCTAAACACGTGTATATCGGTTATTTTCTGAAAAGAAGGCTTTTTGCATAAGTCATTAACCATACATTATTTAAATTTTATTAGGATAGGTTCTTATTTTAACATAAGAATAATACAATAACTGAATTTATAAAAAATACGGTATAAAATACCCTATTCAGCCTGATTTTTAAAATTAATTTAGATAAATAATAGATAATGCGAGAGGAATAAAAAAATTTTGCCTTCTGTTTTTACAATTGCATTATGGCCTTTTTATCAAGCATCATTATAAACAAGACATGAATCTACCCCACTAAACACAATAAAATGACTTTTTTGTTAAAATATCTCTTTTTACGCTTTGGAGTAAAAAGGGAAAGTCCTTTAGGAGAAATGGAAAATTTAAAGATTTAACAGATCAAAAATGGGAAAAGATAAAAGCCTTTCTACCTGCCGAAATATCTAAAAAAGAGAAAAGTATACTACATGCATCATTTAAGAATACTCGGAATACAATTATTTTGAAGACGGGTTAAAACCTTTAAGAGAGAATAAAGCGCTCCCTCTTTTAGAATCTAATAAGGGATATGCTAGTGAGCCATTACGGACCAGTATACTTAATCATAATGTATTACTTTGTACTGCTTGTCGTAAGAATCGCAAAATCGTAAAAGATGCACGCTTATCGCAAGATTGACGTTCAATTAGATAGATGGTAAAGAGGTGTCATGCCTGGCTACAAAGAAAATTTTGATGCTACTTTGTCCAATAGGAGCAGTTACCTTTGATATGGAGGGCTCTTGTTAATAGTTACTTCATTTTATTTTAGATTCAACAATTAGTGGAATAGGTTAAAACAATGTTTGATAGACGAACAAATACTATGAAAAGAGTCCAGATTGAGCTGCTTCTGTTATATGACTCTACTTTAAGGAAGCTTGGATTTAGAAGAGCGACAAGCAGCTTGTATTACAAGTGCCAAACTAAGTTATAACAGAAAAAACTATCCGAATAAATCTTAAGGCAAAATGTAATAAAAGATTAATTTAAATCTTATTGTTTATGAAAATTTAAAAATTAATAGAAAAACCCACTGAAAAGCTCAAAAGAAACTTGAAAGATCATAAACAGCTTATTATGATACTAATACGCTTTAAAACTATATGAATATAATGTGACTAGGTATTGCATTACGAATGCAATACTATATTTCACCTCTTTAACTATATTTCCTACGTTGTGTTGTGTTTCCTATATTAAGTTCTAATCTATACTTAGCTATAGTGCGACGAGCACAATTGATTCCCTTATCTTTCAACAATTTTGATAAGTTTTCATCTGAATAGGGCTTTTTCTTATCTTCCGAATGAACAAGCTCCTGCAAAGCTGCTTTTACAGTCTGAGCTGAGATATCATCTCCTTCTTCAGTCACATAAGCATTCGTAAAAAATGAACGCAAAGATAATAGCCCACGCGGAGTATCGATATACTTATTAGCAACTGCGCGTGCAATTGTAGATTCATGAAGCTCAAGTTCTTCCGCTAGAATTTTCATAGTCAGAGGAATTAATTGACCTTGAGGATCTTTAAAAAACTGAGCTTGTTTAATAATCAATAAAATAAGTATACGTCTTAAAGTTTCATTTCTTTGATAGATATTGCGAACTAACCATTTGCCTGAAGAAAGTTTATCACGTATATAATCCCGAGTATCAGAGGGTACAGTGGTATCCTCAAGCATTTTAAAATACTGATGATTGAGCTTTAAAGAAGGTAACTCTTGATCATTTAGCTCTACAATAAGCTCTCCTCTATCTAAAAAGATATGTGCATCAGGTATAATATAAGGAACAATATGCTGAACATAAGCTGTAGCAGGCCTCAAGCTTAATTTAGCAATATCCTTTTCCATTGCTTTTGTAATTTCAGAAGCAGAACAACCTAAACTTTTTTGTATAATAGGAATTCTATTATTTAGCAGATCTTCGTAGTGTCTGTCTAATATACGATAAGCTAAGGTATTTTGCTTTTTCAAGCATCTTAACTGAATTAAAAATGATTCTCTTACATCTGAAGCTCCCACTCCATAAGGCTCTAAAGTTTGCACTTTTTTCAAAACACTTTGGAGTAAAAAGATTTCCACATCGTATAAGATAGCTAATTCTTCGAGACTTGTTGTTAAAAATCCGCGTTCATCTAGATTACCGATGATCATTTCTGAGACTTCTAATTCCTGTTGTGGAGCATTGTTATAGCTTAAACGGAACTGAGATAATAAATGTTCGTATAAGGAAGGATGAGCTGTAATTAAACTATCCTGGAATTGTTTTAATTGGTCTTCATCTCGATTAGAATGGGAATTATGGCTTGATTCTTGTTCTGAAAAGTAATCGTGATATTCCTCGTCTAACCTTTGTAGGATGCTAAAGTCGTCTCTATCAAATGAAACATCCCGAGAGTCTATGGATTCTCTTTCGTAATCGTGCTCTCTAATTTGCTCCTCTAAAGCCACCCCCCCAGGCTCCTCATACTCTGGATAGGTCTCTTCAACATCTATCTCCAAAAGTGGGTTGCGTGCAATCTCTTGTTCTATTAGTACAGCAAGCTCTTGAACAGGCAACTGAAGTAAATTGATAGCTTGTTGCATTTGGGGCGACATAATCAGCCTCTGAGTCTGCTTAAGACTCTGTGTTTGATTTAGCTGTAACCCAATTGAATAAGACATGAAACCTCATTTCCTTGATTTGATAGTTACTATAAGCAGAAATTAGTCCTTTTTTAGCATCTAGCGTTTCTATCACTTTTATGCTTTTCAAAACCTTTGTAATAGCCTTTTACTTTTTTTGAAGATGCTACGATTAACCATGGTTTTGTTGACTATCTTTGCATTCGCGAGAGCATTCCAAATAACCGGACTTAATACCTGTCCATATATGACAACAAAAAATCTGTCTAGCCTTTAATGCTAAAATGTAAGGATTTTGCTCTATGACATTAAATTATAAAGATTGGATATCATGAAAATGATATTGATGATAGATAATGAGTTCCTCCAAGAATAAGCAATAGGGTTAAGAAAGTGAATACAGTAAGCTTTGCTAGCTTTCAAACTTTACCAGCAGAGATAAAGGAAGAGGTTTTTAGCTACCTAGATCAAACAAGCTTAGGCCGCACGTCCCAAGTTTGTAAGGACTGGAATCATAGGACTAGTTCTGACCGCGTTTGGCAGCATCTTATCAATACAAAGGCTCTTGATATACTAGAAAAAGAAAATCTTTCTTTATTCTTTAAAAGATATATTTATAATCTTCTAGGCAATTCTCCTTTTACATTCATAGACGGACAAGTAACTTTATTCCCGGCACCACTCAAATTCAAATCAATCCCTATTAACAAGTTAAGAAATGAAGTTCTGGAAAAAAATTCTTTAAAAGCAAAATTCTTAGCTATACAAAGCTTTTTTAATGAGCATACTGAACCCCTCCTAGAATTATTAGAACAATACTTTACAACTACTTATGGAAGGGATCAAGCTGACAGTTTGAAAGAATTGCGTTTTCTTTTGGATCTAGGAGGAGCTGCTACTTTAAAGGAGGCCTTTAGGCAAAACCCTTCACTATTTGATACAGCTTTTAACCGTAAGGATTGTCAAAGTTTTCTTTATTTGCTTGATACATATGGAGTGATCGATAGTGATAAATTATGCAATACTGAAGGAGGCCTCGACAAATTATTAAAATTAATGATTATTGAACAAAAGAAGGTATTTATTAAGATTTCTAAAGAATTAGAGAAGAAACGGAAAGATGTTTTGGAGGAAGAATCCAAGGCTCTTTTTTACCCCATTTTCGACCAATCCGAATTGGCTAATAGGAGTCTATCGGATATGGTGGCCTTTATCTCGAGATTATCCAAACCTTTTTAGCAAAATAAGGCCTAAAAATTAAAAAATTCGGTTACAGGTAATTGAATAGACTTGAGAGCGGAGTATGGCAAATTATGCGAGCTCCACTCTTTGGAAAAAGCTTTAAAAATCTCATGAGCCAAATAATTTAGCGAAATTTCAATGCTGTTTCTCTGTAACGTTTTCTCTTAGGACTATTGCTAGGTTCTCCACACTCTTCAAGTATGTAATCTATAACTGCTAACAATCCTAAGCAAAGGGTAACATTTTCCTTAGAAGGAATTCTTTCACAACGTTTGCCAGCCTGGGCCAATTGATCTTCTAAGAAGACTAGAGCTTGTTGTCTCATCTCAAGCAGAAAGGCTTTCTCTGTTCCTTCAGAATCATATTTACGTATAACACTGGCCGATTCTTCCCAAATACTTTCAGCATCATTGAGTAAAGATAAAGCCTCTGTTGCACTAACAGCATGCTCTAATTCAACTAATTTCTGCACATAAACCTCAGCTAACTGTTCCATAGCCTTTTCACATGCTAAAGCCATGGTATCATGAGCATTGAAATGTTTATGAAAAATTTCGCTTAAGCCAAATTCTGAAGGAAGGCTAACAGCCTCTAATTTCTTTAAATTAACTTGTAAGTGCTCTTGAGTTTCTTTATAACTTTTATAAGAATCGTGAGAAAATGCATAGTTCAACATAGTTTCTAATACCTCTAATTATTTAGTATGATAACAACTTCAAGACACTTGATGCGCTAGCATTATATTGAGCTAATAAAGATGTTGTGTATTGATTTAAAATTTCTTGTTGGCTGTATTCAGTAGCTTCTTTTGCAACATCAGCATTGCGTATCAACCCTTCCTTATCTTGCATATTAGCTGTCACTGTCTCTGTAGCATTTAAAATGCGCTCTAAGCGTGACATGATAGCTCCCAGTTCCGTATGTTGTGATGCTACTCGGTTTGTCGCGCGCTGTAGATCTTGTAAAGTTAACCCCGCATTTGTAGGGTTATCTATTGATGTGTTGGCTAACCCTAAACTATACAAATTAAGAATTGGTGACTCATAATAAATTGTAGATTTACTATCGCCCCCTAAATAAAATTGTTGTAAAGATTGAAATCCAGCGCCCCCAACATCCAATCCTAAAAATGAATTAGCATTTACCCCTTGCATCACGGTTTGCCCTGTTGCCATAGTACCACTTTGGATAGCAATGGTATTAACTGAAGAATTTTGCGTATCTACATAGTAGACAAGATCGCCATCCTCACTAATTTGTAGCTCTGATAAATTGCAGCTTGCTCCTAAGCTAGCAGTTGAATAAGCCCCAGTTTTACAGTCTACCAGACCTATACTAGTTGCGCTTAGCTTACCTACTATATAACGGCCTGAGCCAGAAATCGCGTGTGTTGAAGAGCCAAATACGCTATTTAAATTTGCCAAATTGGAGCCGATAGAGCTATCCACAAGAGTCGTTGTACTTAAAATACTTAAATCTGTTGTGACCATATTAGTCGTTGCAGCATCCCAATAAATAGCACTGTTATTATAGACGGTGAATTCCTTCCCTGCAGCCAATGTTGTCAATGTTGTAGAAGTTCTTGTTAACGAGCCTGTATCTATGGTGTAAAGAGTTCCATTTCCATTTACATATAGAGCCCCTGTCTCGTCTACTACCATTGTATCTCCAGAGTTGTAGGTATCAGTACCTCTAGTTACTTTGTTATTAAGCATATCGTAACTACATAGATGCTGATTGGAATCCAGATAGAATAGGCTGCGTCCGTCGCGACTCATACCAAAATTTTCATTAGGATCAAAATTGATAGCAGTTCCAAAGGCATCTGTTCCAGAAGCTCCAAACTTACGCTCTATCTCTAAGGCTCCTCCAATGTCGTTTGTTCCCCAATATCTCATTGTTTCACTATTTGCATCGTAAGAGACTAAAGCTTCTCGGCTTGCTACTTGACGCCCGTAGAACGAACCTTCTCTAGACGCACGCGACAACTCATCTTTATAGGCCTGAAATTCAGCTTCAAACGCAGCTATATCACCCGGTGTTTTAGTTGTATCCATTACTTGAGCAGTAAGTTCAGTCATCCTATCTAAGACTTCATAAACTTTTTGAATATGGGAATCAGCAACGCTCAAATAAGCTAAATTTGCTTCTAAATTTAACTTATTAGCCATATTTGACCGGATATCGCTACGTAATTTTTCAGACATTCGCAAACCTGCAGGATCGGTTCCCACGTTTATTAGGCGATTTCCCGAAGAAAGTACTCGCATGGAAGCTGCCAATTTATTTTTGCTTTTCTGATAATGGGAGGTAAGGGACAAAGCTACAGGAGGGATATTCATAGGCCTAGTTCCATATGTTTACTATTTGATAATCTTTTCGCTGTAATTCCAATAAGTGGTATAGCCTATTGAAATTTTTTTAAGAAAATTTATCAAAGAAAACTCTTATATTTTATTGGTAGATATTGCTTATCTTCTAATAAAGCAGCTACATTTTTATATTTGCGATGATACACAACTTTATTTTATATCTTGCAAAATGAGAGAATTTCTTTGATACCAGCTCTTGTACAACTCTCTAGCATATTAGAAAAATAAAAGGGAATAATTTTATTTTTTGATCTATTACAAATTTATAACCTGATGATGAATGGATTAGATCTTTCCTATGGACTGTTTATTGGCCATTTTAATAGACCATTGCAAAAAGGTTTTGCAAGAGGTCTATTGACCCACAAAGTCTAATCGACTACATTCCTGTATAGGGGGATGAACCTCAAAAACATCATGATTGGCAGGGGAAGGAGTAGTCAGGTTAGCTATGAGTAGATTTAGTTTATTAAAGCTAGAAGAGCGGATTGTACTTGATGGAGCAGGCTTATCTGAACTCTTATTTCAGGATAATTCAAAAGAGTACATAGATAAGACAAAGTTTGATTCTAATTTAGACGATACATTGGATGGTTTTCGTACAATAACCGAGCCTAATACCAAAGTTACTGACTCTCTACATCCTCGTGTTCTTGTCATAGCGAATAACATTACAGACTATGAAAAATTAATTACAGCGGCACGAGGTTATTCTCTTATTGTAAATTACGACCCGGATACTACAACTTTAAACGAGCTTAAAGATAAAGTTATGCTAGCATTAGATGGCAAAGAAGCTTCTAGTATAGCTTTTGCAAATCACGGAACAGAGGTAGGTTCTTTTCAACTGACAGTAAAAGATACTGTTTCACTTTCATCTTTATTATATCAAAAAGATTTAAAACAATTTTGGCGCTATATAGGTCAGTCCATAAAAAGAGAAGGTCGTATTGATCTTCTTGCATGCGATTTAGGAAAAGCTTCGAGTAAGCTTGAATTCCTCAATCGGTTAGAGTGGATCACAGGTCGTACTATAGCTCTTGCAACTGGAAAAATAGGTAATACACCTCTAATCAAAAATTGGACTTTAGACAAAGTTTTCCATTTAGGCAAATTTTCCCAGAAAGAGATCGACACTTCAGAAATCTACTTTAATACAAAATTACTATATGAATGGGAGGGTACATTTTACTCTCCATTAGATTTAGGTGCTAAAGACTCGAGTGGAAGTACGGCTCTTATGGATCAAAGTTTATTGCCGATCGTTGATCCTCCACAACATATTTACAGTTCTGACACAACCAAACTTAACTTTGGTCAAGCAAACGCAATGGATGACACTCAACTTATTTCGGGTGGTAATGGAATTATCGAATTTCATGATTTTGCTGGTAGTGCTTGGGCTAAGGTTACTACTATCACTTCTGCCAGCAGTACCTTTGGAACTAAAGTGGCCATATCTGGAAATTGGGCAGCAGCTTCAGATGAAGGAGCTAGTTCAAATGCGGGAGATGTCACTTTATACCAAAAATCATCGGGAACCTGGTCAGCTGTATCATTTGGCAATGCACTACCAACTCGTTCGTCTGGTAGCTATTTTGGTTCTGCTCTTGCCTTAGATTCAAATTTTCTAATTGTAGGAGTTAAAGGGGATTCTTCCAACCGTGGTGCTGCCTATATTTATAATACGGCTACAGGTTCCTGGTCTAGCAAGCTTATCCCTACATTTGGAAGCCCAGGTGCCAACAATTACTTTGGTTCCTCCGTAGCAATACACGGGAATAGAGCTATTATCGGCGCTCCAAATAATGGGACAGGAGGGGCTGTCTATATCTTCGATTATAACGGAAGTAATTGGGTTGAATCTCAAAGAATTGTAGCTGCCGACCTTGCTGCAAATGACAATTTTGGGGCTTCTCTTGCATTAAGTGGCAGTCGCATAGCAGTAGGCAGTCTAAATGCCTCTGGAAAAGGAGCTGTTTATATCTTTGAAAAAGGGCTTGGTAATGATAGTTGGCAGCAAAGTGCCAAAATACAAGCTCTAGAGACAGTCGCATCTGATAATTTTGGTTGTTCAGTGGCTCTTAAAGGAAATTCCTTACTCGTAGGAGCTAAAAACAATAGTTTTATTACCACTAACTCAGGAGCAGCTTACTTATTTGAGAAAAAGACTGCGGGTTGGTCTCAAGTCAAAATCTTAACTCAATCTTCTGGAGCAAGCAATGACTATTTAGGAGCTTCAGTAGCTATCAATCACACTTATGCTGCTATTGGGGTTTCAGGCAGTGATACTTATGGCACTAATGCTGGTGAAACTTTATTGTATAAAGTTAAATCTGATCAAATTGCACTGGAGCATAACCAAAGTTTTACTCCAGATATCCAATTTCTTGCAAAAATAACCGATGGAACAAGTGCAACTTTGCTAGATGGGTTGCGCGATGTAAAAGTACTCGGAAACTATGCTTACGTGATTTCTGATACAGAAAAAGGGCTTACAATTTTCGATATATCCAATCCCATGGATCCATCGCCCGTTTCAGAAATAGGATTTGGTAGCAGCCTCAGTGCTATAGCAGCAAAAGATAACTATATCTATATTGCAAGTAGCACAGGAAATTGGATTAAAATCATTAATGCATCTACGCCTACATCGCCTACAGTTATAGCAACCATCACGGATGGAGGATCTACAGTTAATACCTACTCTTACACTAAATTAGGAGGAATTAACGCCCTTAAGATTGTAGAAAATTATCTATACGCACATGCTGGGGCTGATCACACAATTACAGTCATAGATATTACAAATCCTACATCGCCTATTTTAAGATGTGAATTTACAGATAATACACATTTAGGGACTCCTACTACAATACAAGGTCCTAATAGCTTAAGTATTGAAGGAAACTATCTTTATACTATTAATACTGGTAGTAAAGTTTCTATAATCAATATCTCTAATCCCGCAGCTTTAAGCTACGTAACCGAAATTACAAGTGTTACTGCTAGCCCCAGTGCTTTAACAGTGAAAAATAATTACCTATATGTAGCTGGTTACTCAGGAAATTCATTACAGATCTACGATGTTTCTAATCCCAGCAATCCTATTTTAGTCAAAACTTTGAGTGACTCTTCTAACGGCAACTACCTATCAGGCCTAACATCCATAACAATTCAAGGTTTCTACGCGTATGTCAGTAGCAGTACTGAGAGCGCTGTTTCGATAATAAATATCCAATCTCCTGCCGAAGCGTATATTGTCAAAGAACTTAAAAATGGATTAGAAAATATTACATTTAGTGATCCCTATGGAGTCGAAATCAGTAATAATGTCCTTTATGTGGCCGATCATAACGGTAAGTCACTTCATTTGATTAAACTTTACATGCCAGATCTACCTAGTGCAACATCATATAGCCTCCAATTTGATGGAATTAATGACCATGTAACTATTCCTCATAATAATAATCTCAATGGTTATCCTTTAACTTTAGTCGTATGGGTAAAAACGACTACAAACGACAGTACTGCAAGAGGAATAGTCACTAAGTACGATTCAAGCTCCTTAAATGGCTATCTTGTATATTTAAAGAATGGCCATGTCTATGCAAGCTACCATGTCAACGGCACAAGCTATATTAGCACTGGGGCATTCGGAATGGATGGAGGGGTGATTAATGACGGAAAATGGCACCAAATAGCCCTTAGCGTGGATCCTTCGGGAGGAATGCTATTTGTGGATGGTAATTTATTAGCCATGGAAAGTTGGACAGGTGCAAGTGGAACTTGTACAACTGTACAACCGTTGTATATTGGAAGATACGGGTCAGGCTACTTCCAAGGTCTTGTTACTCAACTCACTATTTTTAATGGATCTTTTGTTACAGGTTACTACCGTTTTGACGAGAGAATTGGACAAAGAGTTTATGATATCTCACAAAATAAAAATAACGGTTATTTAGGCTCTTCTTTAACATCATCTAGTGATGATCCAAAAAGAATTGTAGCAGATGGATTTTCTAAGAATTACTGCTTGTATTTTGATGGCTCGGACGACTACTTAGACTTTAATGTTGGAAGTTTAGCCCCAACTTTAGGAAACCAGTTTACACAGGAGATGTGGATTACAGCAGAGTATACATCAAATGACAATACCTTTTATGAGTTGATAGGGAATATGAACTCTGGGACCCCTAATCAATTAGCTCCTAGCTTATGGGTCCAAGGCCTTAAGGTTAAAGCCTCCTTTGGCACGGGCTCAACAGCAGTTAGTATTGTTACACCTGATATCTTAAATTTTGGCAAGTGGAATCACATCGCAGCTACCTATAACAATAGCGTTTATAAATTATATGTAAACGGACAATTAGCAGCAAGCAACACTGTAGGATCGCTTACTCCCTATGCCATCCCCCAAAAGTATCTAGGCACAATTTCCAGGGCGAACTACTTTAAAGGACATGTTGCCGATTTAAGACTATGGTCGACAGCAAGGAGTCAAGGTCAGATTTTATCTAATATGTTACAACCCTTAAGTGGTTCTGAAACAAATTTGATAGCTTATTACCCTTTAAGTACTGGAATTGGCGATTATGTCTATGACTCCTCTTTAGTCGGCAATATTGGTGTCTTGGGAGGCAATGCGATCCCAGAATCTAGCGATCCTACTTGGAAATTAGCCCCATTGTTAACCTATGTTCCCAATCATACCCTTTATTTTGACGGTATAGATGATGTTGTAACTATAAGTCATAATTCTGTACTAGACAGTTATCCCCTAAGTATAGCCGTATGGGTAAAGACCTCCACTAATGACGGGATTAGCCGGGGAATCCTAAGTAAATATACAACAGGTAGTAATAATGGTTACCAGATCTATCTTAAAAATGGAAATATCTACGCCCGTTATTTTAAAGACAGCAGCAACTACATCCGTGATATTTCTGGAGAAGGAGTCAATGGCGGATCGATTAAAGATGGCTACTGGCATCATGTTGTTTTTGTAGTAGACAGCTCGGGAGGGACTATTTATGTCGATGGACAACAGAAGTCTAATTGCAGTTGGACAGGAACTGCAGCGGCAACAACTTCAACAGCAAACCTTTTGATAGGGGTTTATGAAGCAGGAATAGGTTATTTTAATGGAGCCATCGATGAATTAAATGTTTGGAATGAGGCTAAAACTGTATCGCAGATTCAGTCTATGATGAACAGTAGTTCTATAGATAGAAGCTCTAACTTAGTCGCTTCTTACCGAATGAATAATGATTTGAGCCAGTATGTGTATGACTATTCGGGAAATTCTTTACATGGGATCTTAGGTAATAGTAATTCTACTAGTATAGAGGATCCTATTATTACTTTATCAGGAGCAAAACTAAACGATGGATACTACCTAACTTCTAACCAATACGTCATTATCTCTCTTCAAGGTTACAGTCTTGCTAGCACTTCTACTTATGCCATGATTAAAGATTTGCCAACACAAGGAATTCTCTACCAATACAATAGTCTTGCGACTAATTTTTGTGGGGCAGCAATTAATTCCATAAATACGGCTGTAACTGATGAGTTCGGTCGTGTTGTTTATTATCCGAATATGGATGGAAGATCTGACTACTCGTCTACCTCTTTTAGTTATAGCTTCAATGACTCATTTAGCAGCAGTAAAACCTCCAAAGTTTGGGTTAACCTACAACCATATACAAGATTTAACTATACACTTAATGCTCAATCTATCAATGATAATACCACTTGTTACCCTTTCAGCACTGTCACTATATCTAATACAGACTTAAGTCAAAGTTATACCTACACAGTCAACTTAGACGATAGTACAAAAGGCATATTTACAGCATCCTCTATAACAGCCACAGGTTTTGTTAATAATGGAGGAGGCTCTTACTCATTTACAGGAACTAGTTCCGAAGCTCAAGCTGCTATTAGAGCTCTAGAATTCAAACCTACCGCAAATCAAGTTGCTGTAGGGTCAACAGTAACAACCACCTTAAAACTAAGTTGTAATGATGGTTCTATTTCTGATAGCAATACTACTATTGTAGCAACATCGATTGAAGATTTAAATGTATTTGCAAATGGGATTACTTCAAATATTGATGATAATGCAACTTGTAGCCCTTTTTCATCCTTTAGTATAACAGATCCTGATATAGGGCAATCTCACCTTTATACAGTTTCCTTAGACTCCCCCTTAAAGGGTGGGTTTACTGCAGCTTCTCTAACTGCCTCCGGATTTACAGATGCCGGGTCTGGAATATATACTTATACTGGATCGGCAGCTAATGCAGAATTAGCAATTAGACAGCTAGTGTTCCAACCAACACCTCATCGGGTAAACGTTGGAACAACAGAGTCAACTGTAATTACAGTAGCATGTGATGATGGATCAACTGCGAACTCTACAACTACTATTAACACAACAGCAATGCCGTCTCCCAGCTTGTTTAATAACGCTCAAGCAGGACAGACAACAACAGATACAAGTTCTTGCTCCCCATTTAGCTCATTTACAATAACTACAACTGGTTTAGGACAAAACAGCACTTATACAATTACTCTAGATGATGCTGCTAAAGGATCATTTACTGCTGCTTCCTTAACAACGTCTGGATTTGTTGATATGGGTGGCGGATCTTATGGTTATACAGGATCAGCCTCTGCTGCTCAGGCAGCAATTAGGCAATTAGTTTTTAACCCTACTCCCAATAGAGTTGCTGTTGGATCCACAGAAACAACCCAGTTCACAGTTTCAAGTGATGATGGGGCTCTTAGTGAGGCGACCACGACTGTCATCTCAACTTCAGTAAATGATCCATCGACTTTTAGTGGGGGGATAAGTAATCCTATAAATGATAATGAAACATGTATCCCCTTTTCTTCATTTATAATTATAGATCCTGATTCAACACAGACAAATACTTACACCATCACTCTTGATGATTCAGCTAAAGGCTCTTTCACCTCAACCTCTTTGAGTACGTCAGGATTCATGAATCCAAGCTCTGGAACTTATACTTATCTTGGGACAGCATCTCAAGCGCAGAGTGCTATCCAGCAACTTGTTTTCCAACCAACACAATATCGTGTTCCAGTTGGAATGACTGAAATTACAACCTTTACTATCTCTTCAGATGATGGAGCTACTCTCGATGCCACAACCAGTGTTACCTCCACAGCAGCCCGAGCCCCTAGCACTTTTACAAACACATCTACTGGAATAACTATAAATGATAATACTACCTGCTCACCGTTCAGTACAGTTTCAATCACAGCAAGCGCTTTGGGGCAAATAAGTACCTATACTGTTAGTCTAGACCTTGTTGGTAAAGGATCTTTCACTACACCTTCTCTGAACTCTTCTGGATTTACTAGTATTGGTGGAGGGATATACGAATTTACAGGATCGCCTTCCGATGCAGAAACAGCAATCAGACAGCTAATATTTCAACCTACTCCCAATAGAGTAGTTCTCGGAACAACAGAAACAACTATATTTACTGTTAGTGCTGATGATGGAGCTACACCAGACTCAACAACGACGGTAATTTCTAGCCCCCTAGACCAACCCACATTATTCGGAGGAGGCCTAGCCAATCAGTCCGTCAATGATAACGCTACATGCTCCCCTTTTACCTCATTTACAATCACAGACCCTAATATAGTCCAAATACATACTTACACTGTAACTATAGATACTGCAGCTAAAGGAAATTTCACTGGGACTTCACTCATAAGTTCTGGATTTTCAGATATAGGTAGCGGTTTTTATACATATACAGGCACAGCTGCAAATGCACAAACAGCAATACGAAAGCTTGTTTTCAAACCAGCTCCTCAGCGAGTTTCCATTGGAAATGCAGAAATGACCACTTTTACGGTTGCATGTGATGATGGAAGCACCGAAAACACAACAACTGTAATCTCGACTGCTGTGCCCGCTCCACCTAGCGTAAACATTCCTAATCCAATAACAAACTATGCTTTGAGCTCTGGCTTAATTGCGGTGAGCCCAACTATGACCATATCAAGCGGCAATATCCCTGCAGCTAGCTCTAAATTAGTTTTTCAATTTGCAAATGGGTATCAAATTGGTGATTGCCTAGACATTCGCTATCAAGGCACAGATCCTACCGAAATTAATATTCAGAATAACCTGGTTTATTATGGTAGTACTTTAGTAGGAAATTACGCGAAATCAACAGCAATATCAAAAGCTTTGGTTATAGTATTTAACAATCAAGCCACAGACGCTATTGTTACAGCCATTGCTCAAAACATTATTTACTACAGTACTCAACCTAAACCAGTTAATGCGAATCGATTATTAAAGGTCATGTATGATAACGGCTACAACATGACAACAATTCAGAATATCACTTTAACGGTAAATCAGCCTGCAACATTAAATCCTGATTCTACTAGCTTACCTAACAATTTAGCGTTACAAAAACCTGCTGAACCAAACCGTTTTCCCGATCACTTACAGAGTCTATTTTATAAGCGTTGATTTTTGAGTGAGTTTCTACCCTTGCCAAGCAAACTTTGCAAGGGCTTTAATTATCTGAAAAAGGGGGAGTAATAACTAATATGAGTAACTATATTTTAGAAAAAAGTTTTAAGGTGTTATCAGCTGTAGTAACTGCTAATTCCTCGAGAGCAATCCCCTTGACATCAGCGATAATTTGCGCCGTTTCAATGACAAACGCTGGTTCATTCACCTTTCCTCTCTTTGATAAAGGAGCGAGATAAGGGGTATCTGTTTCTATCAACAAACGCTCTAAAGGAAGCCATTTTGCGATCTCACGCAACTTCTCACTCTTTTTAAAGGTGACAATTCCGCTTAAAGATATGTACCACCCCCTTTCTATCACAGCTTTAGCTTCATCTAGAGTTCCTGTAAAACAGTGCACGACTCCTGGTCCATGCTTTCCATCTACTAAATAACCTTCATCGATAATTTTGAAAAAATCTTCAAATGCGTTTCGACAATGGATAACTATAGGTAATCTGCATTCTAAAGCCAGCTGCAAATACTTTCTAAAATAATTAGCTTGATTATTCCAATCACTCGTTGAATTATAATAGTCAAGCCCTGTTTCCCCTAATGCGACCAATTGCCCTTTCCTTGCATAGGTTGCAATCTTATCAAATTCCAGCTCCCCTTTTTCATCCACATTATGTGGAGTAATCGCTGCTACATTATATAGTGTATCGGGAAATTTCTCTTTTAAGACAACGCCCCGTTCTAAAGCCGCTAAATCTGTACAGATATTTAAAACTTTAGATATTCCAGATAATAAGGCCCTCTCAATCATTTGTTCTGCAAAAGGGAATACATCTTCTCCGGTTAAATGAGCGTGTGAGTCAATAAAGTGTGATTGTTTACAAGATTCCATGGAATATAAATCTCTTATTAAAATAAATTATATTCTAGCTCAAGTCATCTATTTCAAAATAAGGAATTTTTATAAGTTTTTTAGGAATAAATTAATTTAGCTAATTCCGGCAAGTTTGTTTGAGCATCTCCTTGGACAAAATAGTCTTCCGCACTTAGAAAAGAGGGAGGCTCTAGATTGATCGCAATAATAGTACCAAAACCTTGCGTCTGCTGCTTGTACCAATGTAAAAATCCACGACGATCTCCACCCATACCAATACAGACTACAGCTTTAATGCTCTGGGGTTGAACAGTAATTTTCTTTTCGTCTGAATCATCGTAGAATGGCTCTAGATTATGAACTCTTAAGACATCTAAGCCTGTATGTTGTTGCAACAGATCAATATTGTCAGAAACTAAAACAGTCCTTGTAAATTGTGTGAGTTGTTTGAGGGCCCAATGAGCTGCAGTAGGTTGGCCTAAGATAAATGCTTGATGAACTTTATCAACATTTTCAAGATATGTTTGTGGATCTCTATCTACTTTTTTAACTATCTCTATAAAATTAGTGATCTCATCTCTATCATTGCTATAACCTAATATATCTTGTAACGATTGCCAGTCAGGAACTACTGCAGCAGAGATCCCAGCTCCTGTAAAAAATACAATTTGCTCCCGAAAGCATTTGATAAAGGAAGCGCACATCTCTACCGACATTTCTTTATAAGAATGTGCTGAATTTAATAAAATCTCGGGGCCTCTCTTATCACTTGCGTATAGCCTTTTTACGATTTGGGATAGAATATTACCCTTATAGGCCTCAGAACAGTAATAATATCCTGATATGGGGAATGAACCCATCGTTAAGGTTTCTCTATGAATAGTCATATTGACTGGATTTAATAAAGCTTTGGGAATTTGCCCTACATAGCCTATTCCAAAACTACTTCTGCCGTTATAGTATTGGTGCTTTACAAGAAATTGTTTTTGGCCATATCCAAAGTCTAATGAGAAATTAGCTATCTTTTTTTGAATGTCCTCTGGGGAGAGTATCGGATTTAAATCTTCCCATGTTAACCCATGCTTACTTTCTTCGTTTAATCCCATCATTACCCCCATAAAGTATTTCTAAATCAAAATTTACTAGAAACAAATCTGATTTTCTTACCCTATACCTCCAATCTTAAAGATTTAAATTTAAAGATTGCTTGTAGCAAGTATATTTCATAAAATAAGATTCATTGATTCTAACTTTAATTTTAATCTTTTCTCATCCCTTCTGGAGAGTTATTTGTGCCATATCTTCTATTAAGTCAACACCCTGTGCTTGAATCTTATATTCAATCGGATACTGTAGGAAAATTAGTTTTTATAGGATTAGGTTTGTTGTCAAGTATCAGCTGGACCTTAATGATCTATAAAATGCTTTACATTCGCTCAATCAGTAAGAGTGCCAATAAACTACAGAAAGAATTTGAAGGGTTACAAGAGCATCCTCTTAATCTAGAGGTTTCAGAAACTTTGGAAAAGGATAAAGAGTATAATCCTTTCAAGTACCTCTACATGATTTTTAAAGAACAATCTTTAAAAAGGTTAAAGAAAAATCACCATTTCCTACAGATTGAAACTGGATTACAAGAATCTTCTCAACATGTTTATCTTTCCCCTACTGATATAGATTATATTGAAGCCTGTCTAGCTACTGAAATAGGAAATCAAACGCATGACCTAGAAAAGGACCTTATTGCACTTTCCATTACTATAACTCTGGCCCCTTTTCTAGGCTTACTAGGAACTGTATGGGGTATATTAATGACTTTTTCAGAGTTGCAGACTAAATCCGGAGGAGGCAATGAAGCGGTCTTAGCAGGTATTTCTATGGCGTTAGGAACTACAGTTGTTGGCCTTGTGGTTGCTATTCCTGCATTAATAGGGTATAGCTATTTTAGAGGAGCCATCCAAAGTTTAGAAGTTAAGATGGACAATTTTGTCACACAGATGATCTCTGCAATCGAGATGCAATACAGAAAGGTTGATTCAATCAAATAATGAGTAGAAGAAAAAGATGTCGCTGCAATAATTTAGATGGTCAAGAAGCTACGATTAATTTAACTCCATTACTCGATGTGGTCTTTGTTGTATTAATTATGTTCATCGTCGTAGCTCCTATGCTAGAGATGGATGAGGTACAATTGGCTAATGGCAATAGGGATTCATTGCAAGGAGTTCAAGTAAATCCTCAAACACAACCCATTTATATTCATGTTCGTAAAGATAATACTATTTGGATTAACCAGAAGATTGTTACTTTGTCTGAACTAAAGACCTGGCTTATCCAAGCAAAACGCACTTACCCTAATGCCAAACCTTTACTTTTTCACGATAAAAACGCAACGTTTGGAACTTATCAAAGCATCAAAGACCTTGTAGAAAATGCAGGATTCAAAGAACTCAATGTCGTCCTTCAACCTTAAACTCCCTCAAGAAAAAATAAGGTTTAGCCATATTTTACTTTTCGTGGTGGTTGTACACAGTCTTGCGATCCTATCACTACATCTGAACTCGAATTCTTTTTTTTCTAAAAAATCTAACGAAAAAATAGTTGTTCGAACAGTCAAACTTGTGCCTGCCTCCCCTTTGGGATCTAAAGAAAAGAATTCATCTGTGGCTAATAATGAAAATACCATTAAAAATAGTAGTTTGAAAAACCTAGCAACTGCATTGCAACCAGAAACTGGAAAAGATAAAGTAATTCCTCAGCCTCTAGTCAAAAACTCAGAAGAAGCTAAAGAATTAGTCCCTCCTAGTAAGCCTATAAAATCAGTAGATCTTAGCTCGAATCTATCGGGAGAAAAAAGCGTTAAAATAGTAACAGCTGCAAAGGAACAAAAAAAGAGCTCGAAAGAATCTAAAGAGCCTAAGAAAGAGATCAAAAAAGAAAAAAGCCCTGTTAAAAACCAAGAACAAAAACCTCCAAAGGCAAAGGCAAAGGCAAAGGAAAAGGATTTAAAGGCTAAAACAAAGCAATCTGACAAACAAAAAGAGCAAGAAGCAGCTTTAGCACGCAAAAAAGAAGCCTTAGCGTTACTACAACAAAGTAAAGACAAATTACAGTCTAACCAGGTACAAAGTGGTAATAAAAATTTAGCACCTTCTCAAAAAGGATCGTTAAATTTGCCCTCTATTGGAAAATTAAATTCTGAAAAGCCGGGAATCTTAGATGGCAATCCCTATGCAAGTGGGTTAGTTAAAGGTAAAGATGACGCCTCTTTAGCTCAGTCAGCAAAAGAACAGTACGATGCGGAAGTGCAACAAATCTTAAAAGACTTCCTTGAGCTCCCAGAAAAAGAATTAGAGGCAATTATCAAAATAACTATTTTACCTAATGGTCGCATCAACAAATTAACTATTATAGAGACTTATTCCAGTCAAAAGAACAAATCCTACCTCGAAAAAGTTGTTCCTTCAATCATACTTCCCCCTCTTTATCGAGTATTTCCCGGGGAAAAAGAATATACGCCTACAATAAGATTGCAAAACGTCGAGATAGAATAGAGATCTTGCAAAAGATTTAAAATTAGTATTCTACTCTGATTTATCAGGGACTATGTGTCAAGCAATCCACCTATAATCTATTCACCTACAAGAGTCGAAATTTAGATCTGAGTATGAGATAATATAAAAAAATTGCTCGAAAAACAAGGCTTAGCTAAAATTGCAAAACATTGAAACAAGATATGAATGAACCTCTGAACTTGTTAATTTTTTTGAATAAGAGCAGCTTGCTCAGGATAAAACTATGGTATCAAATTCTGATAGAACGGGACCCGTCTATGTATCACCTCACTATATAGATAAAATGGAACATAGAGGAAGAACTTCAGCATCAACTAAAATTTTGCTTGTTGATCATAATACAACCCCGCCTTGTGTATATCAGTTTGATTTAAACCAAACTCATTTGAAAGATATAGAGGATATCATTCGTACTATTCAAGCTCAATCCTCCTACCATAATCATCTTTTTATTCCATTAGGCCCTTTAGCTGAAATTAACTATCATAACAAGCGGGTTATCTTGTATGAGGGTGAGACTGTTGATTACGATTGCTTGCTAATTTTAGTACCAGGTCAGTACCCTTCTGAACAGAATAACACTTCTGAAGATCGTTATATGGGTGTAAAGTGCTTATCCTTTGCATTAAAGACTGATCGCCTAAAAGCGACCTTTGCCGTAGATTCTGCTACTCATTCCTCTAGCGAACACAGTTATAAGAAAACTGATGAATATAGTGTTTATCCCATTCCACAACCTACACATAGTTTGGCAAATACTGTTTTTTCTGCTCATTCCCGTTGGTTTGTTTTTCACCTTTGATTTTATACCTTATAAACTAACTACTCGTTGATAGATCCATATATAGCAGCACTTATATAGGTCTTCTGTCAATAAAGCTGAACAAATTTTTCGCCTACTTAAAGCTTAGATCTCTCTTGACTCTATCAATTTAAAAAGCTACATCTAAATTTACATAGTTCTAACAAATCCTATACTTATGGCTTCACTATTTCTTGAACAATGAAGTCCTTTTATTAGAAAAACTTATCGAAAGCTATGTATAAAAACCACAGCATTTACTAGAGAGGAAAGCCTGTAATTCTGTGTAAAGGAGATGTCGAATGAGAGCTATTAACTGTCTTATCCTTTAATCTTTTAACCTGGATGTAGCCGTGAATCCTAGTTCAGCTAAATTTCAAGCTTTATCAATCAAAAGTACTTTACCTGGTATTTTAATAGGCCAAAACAATAATCCATCATTTTCCTTACCCATGACTGCAGCTAACGCTAAAGCATCTATCGCAGCAGAAAGACTTCTAAAAGAGCAAAAACAGGAGACATTTAACTCTTATCAATCAATTTCTTTAGCCAACAAGTACTCGATAACACATTCTAAAAAAGATAATATCCCAAAAGAAAAAAATAAATACTCTACAGAAAATCTTAAACAGGAGCTAGTACAAGGCTTAGATAAAATTATAGAGTCGTTTTTTAAAACTTTTTTAGATGTTAAAAAAGGAGACGTCTACATTGCCATTATACGTTCAGACGATGGAAATCTAAGTTCAGAAATAGTAGAATATACAGATGCTCAAAAGCAGGCAACTCATTCTACAAAGAAGATAGAAGGAACATTTCAGAATACAAGTCATATAGGTTATTTTAATAAAAATGATTTTAACCTCACAACACCTCCAAGGTTTGCCTATCAAAGGTTAAAAACACAAATTGACACCTATTTTATTTCTAAAAGCCATATTCTTGTTCAATTTAAACAGCAGAAAAGTGTAAATAATTCTAGTCCACAGAATCTAAATCGGCAAGTCTATCATCGTTGATGCTATTAAAATTACAGAAGTTAGCTAGTTATTTTTTAAATTTTTGGAAGAGGCATTTAGCCCTCTTCCACGCATTACAGTTTTTACTCGGAACTTATGCTCTCTTTGCTTTTCATTGGAGCTTATTTATTCCATTAATAGCACTTTGGTGGCCTACGCTCTTAGCAGGTCAACAAGAGTTAAGAACATGGTTTTTCAAAAATATTTGCGTTGGATTAAGCCTAACTACGACACTGCTGTATTTCTTTAATTTGCACTATAAAATCCCTCCTATGATTCCTGATAGTGGGATACAAGGAAAAGCAATTATTCAAATTGAATCTATCCGATATTCTAGCCAAAGTTTTAAGAGCTGTTGGATCTATCAAGGGACAATCCTTTCTTTTCATAGCTCATCACAGGGGCCCAATTCCTTAGAAGTGGCGCGCAATATCCCTTATAGACTGTACTTGCCTGATACAGGGGAACGTCCTGATGGACGGTACTTGTATGCAATCCCTGCTGTCTTAAAAGCAACAGATTCATCTTTTCAATATAGACTTAAAGTTAATAAACACGATATTTGGAGAAAGCTTGAAAGAAATAACTTTAGTTTAAGTGAGTGGAGGTTTGCACAAAAGCAATATTGGCAGAACCATTTAAGCTTTCTTTTTAAGGAATCTGAAAGCTATAACTTTATTTCTGGTATATTTTTAGGAGTTTCTGATAGTTCCCAGATGAATTGTGAATTCAGTCGTATGGGGTTGCAGCATGTTATGGCTATTTCAGGACTTCATTTTGGAATTATTGCTAATTTTGCAGGCTTGATTTTAAGAATTATTTTTCCTTTTAAAAGAAGCAATATTATTTTATCGCTATTGATGACATTCTACTTTGCGTTTATAGGAGCTGCTCCATCTGTCATACGAGCTTGGATCTCTGCGCAGCTATCAATTTTAGGGCATGTTCTAGAAAGACAGAGTATAGCTCTCAACTCTCTAGGATTGGCTCTTGGTTGCATTACTGTAATCAACCCTCTGAGCTGCTTTCAAATTGGCTTTCAGTTTAGCTTTATAGCAACCGCAGCTATACTATGCTATTATAACCAAATAGACCTATATTTACAGAGGGCCTGGCCCTGCTATGACTTAAGTAGAATGATTGAAATGAATCGATTACAACAACATGGGTATGTGCTTCTTTCACTTTTCCGCAACTCATGTTCTTTAATGCTTGCCGTACATTTTGTAACCATTCCTTTGACATTGTACTATTTCCAAAAATTGCCTTTTCTAAGCTTGTTTTATAACCTCTTTTTCCCCACTTTAGTCGGATTAACAATGATTGGGACTCTAATAAGCCTAAGCTTGTCCACAGTGCCATTGTTGGGTCAAATAATACTTTCTATCAACGAATGGTGGATTGAACATTTATTAAATACAGTTTATCAGCTTCCCCAAAATTTTGATTTTGTATGGTATACATCAAGCATCCCCCTTACTCTGATTGTCATATTTATTACTATCTGCTTCGGACTAGCTATTTATATATTAGAAAAGTCTCAGATGAGACAAGAAGCTATTTCTTGGATCTACTAAGCTTTATTTAGTTATATGATGCTTATCAGAATTTACTTTTTTCCACTGGCAAGGCACAAGGAATTGGTCGTAACAATTTTACATTCACAAAAAAATGATAAGCGCTTCTAGGTAAAAAACTTATAAAATTACACTAGTGTCATATGTAGACAATAATCATAGGACAAGACTAAAAAACCTAACAACTCTTGCAGAATGGCTCAATATAGGGAAACGGGGGCAAAGCACGGCTTAACCAATTTTCCTGCATTGAAAGGTTCGGATAATAGAATTGAGCATCTAACTCAAATCGACGTGCACTAGAAGGATATATTCCTGATAGCATATGGTATGCATCGCAGTCAGCCTTTAAAAGAGCGGCTTGCACTGTTTCTAAACTGTCACTGCCTCTAGCATTCTTTAAAGGAGCAAAACAACTTTCTCTAGGATATAAGAGGATGTTTACCTTACTTGTAAATGGTAAGAGATCAAAGATGAATTTTTCAAATTTCCATGCAATAGGTTGCTGCGACATATCTGTAATCCCTTGTGCATTCAGATATCTAGCAGCCTTTTTAGCTAAATGCCAGGGCATTTGATCAGTGTAGTCAAGAGCTGCCCTTTGCACAAAATCCATACTAAAGCAGAAAATACTAATATTAGCACATATGTGCTTAGGATTTCCTTGTTCATCAATAGCAGTTTGCTCAAACGTCGGCAATTCTGAATATTCAACAACGGAAATCTTGTGATCCTTTTTTACAACTAGGCCTACATTTTCATTTAAATCTATTCTAGGCACACATTTGATAGTAACATCTGCCTGAGATTCCATATGTGATTTAATCAGAACAGCATCATAAGGCAAAGCCAGTGGATTATCAATAGGAGAAAAATATACAGACTCAATATCTAAGCTTTTCCACTTTTTCCAAAGCCCTGCGCTGTAAAAGCTTTTTAAAGCTTCTCCGTTGCCATTAGGCCCTTTTGCTATATGACTAGTAGATTCTAAAAAAAGGTTACCTGAGAGATCCAATAGCGGTAATTCTTCTTGCTGAAAAAAATCCACATAGGCTGGATCCAAACCAAAAAAACAATGTTTCTTAAAAAATTCTATAGTAATTCGATGATTTTCAGGAGAAGTCATAACAGCTAAAGGGATCTTATAACCATGCAAATGGCTAGCTGCTACAATCTTTTCTGATAAGAGCTGGAACAGACTTTTTTGTTTAATTAAAGAGACAGGAAAGGTTCCTTTAGGACCATTCCATTTAAGGCGCGTACCTTGTCCTCCTGCAACTATTAAGCAACCGATTTTATATCTAAGGGGATCAAATGAAATCTTAATGCGTTCTTTGCGAATTGCTTCACTAGTAATATATCTGTAGTTTTGAAAAGACTCTAATACAGAATCTAAAGGAGCTACCTTCTTTCTAAGAATTTGTTGCTGTTGAACTATTTGCGATAGGTTTAAAGAATCTATTTCCAGAGCTAGCTGCTCTTTTGCTAGTTCGTCTAAAAAATCCCAACGATCTAGCAAAAAGTCCTGTCTAATATTTTGTAATAAAGATCTTAACCTATCAACTTGCATTTATATTACCGTTAAGGTCTAACTGGTTGCTCTGGTTCAACCGGATTCTGAGTCGGTTGATTGATACTTTCTGTATTAATGGTTGAAAATAACTCAGGATGTATATCGTGCCTACGGTTTGCCAGATAAGCACCCATAACATCTCTATAAAAACTCTCACCTTTTTGTATAGGAGTTGCTATAGCCCAAACATCAAGAACTTGTGCAGCTTCTTTTTCTTTCATTTTAGCTAAGATAGCACCTATACGTATCGGTTCAAACTCTTCTAAATGCCTTGCTACTAATTCTGGTTTTTTACCAGTAAATAACCCAGCCTGAAGCTCTACATTTTCTTGAAAGTCATTTTTAGAGATTTCTCTAGCCATGTCTATATCATTTTCAACTTTTTTGGCATAACTTTGCAACTGGTTCAACATTGTACGATAAGTTCTTAATTGAGCAGTCATAGTTAAATTAAGCCGCTGTTCAGCTCTTATCTCTGCTATTGCCTGTCTTGTCAGCTCATCCATCTTTGACTGATCGCCTTGAGATAGCTCTACTTCGCTATCAGATATTCCGCTATTTTTCTTTCCCTTACCACTGCTATCTGTTGTTGCCGGATTAGAGCTTGCTGATACGGACTCTATAGCCTGCTGTTGCTTAAAATACATTCCAGCGCCAATTATAGCGGCTAAAATTATTATAAAAATAGAAATAAGAATGCTAATTTGTTTAATCATATTTCAAACCTGAGTCCTGTCTGTGAAAGCGAATAGTTGCGAGTTCATCTAAAAATTGAGATTCAATCTTATCGATATGATTTTTCCAATCAGAATAGTGCTTTTCTTTTAACTTTTCGAGAACTTCTTTATTTTTCTTTGCTTCGAATAATTTTTGCCTTTTACTGGCTATTTTATTCTGCAGTTTAATGACATCGTCCTGCGAATATGCTATTTTCTTTTTAAGTAAATCTAGATATTGCAAATGTTCTACTAAACGAGTAGCTACATGACTTTTTCTTTGAGTATCCGTTAATTCTTGCTCTACGCTTAATCTTTCCTTATCTAAACTTTTTAAAACATTAAATGCCTCATCCAGTTCTTTTTGTAAAGCAGATAATTCTTTTTGTACAATCTGCTCTTGCTGCGTACGAAGGGTCAACACAGCTTCCATTCTAAATTTGAATTGCCCTTTCATAGTTTAACTTATTTGATAAGGGTGCTTAAAAGTTTTTCTGTCTGAACAAACGTAAACTGCTCATGAGATTTTTGTTTTAAAAAGCTTCTAATAGATCCTATTAAACTAATTGCTTGATCTATTTTAGGGTTAGATCCTGATACATAAGCCCCAATATTGATCAAGTCCTCTGCTTCTTTGTACACCTGTAATAGATCTCTTAACTTACCTGCTTTTTCATAATGAGTCGATGTTGTGATATCGGACATCACCCTTGATAAACTTTCTAAAACATCAACAGGAGGAAAGTGATTAGCAGATGCAAGTTTACGAGATAATACAATGTGCCCATCCAATATAGAACGAACCGTATCAACGATGGGATCATTAAGATCATCCCCTTCTGCTAAAATAGTGTAAATGCCCGTAATTGATCCCTTATCAGAGTTACCGGCTCTTTCCAATAATTTTGGTAGAGCAGCAAAAACAGAGGGAGTGTACCCTTTGGTAGCAGGAGGTTCTCCAATAGCTAAACCTATTTCACGTAAAGCCATAGCATAACGCGTAACAGAATCCATAATAAGAAGAACATTTTTCCCCATGTCTCTAAAATATTCAGCGATAGCAGTAGCTACGCAAGCTCCCTTTGAGCGCAGTAATGCCGCTTGGTCAGAAGTAGCTACCACTACTACTGATCTTGCTAATCCCTCAGGACCTAGATCTCTTTCTATAAACTCCCGAACCTCTCTTCCCCGTTCCCCAACAAGAGCAATAACGTTAATATCTGCAGAGGACATACGAGCCATCATTGACATAAGGGTTGATTTACCAACACCTGAACCAGAAAAAATGCCAAATCTTTGCCCTTGTCCAGCAGTACAAGTTGCATCTATCGATTTTACTCCTGTACTTAAAATATCATGAATCCTACGGCGGCGTAGTGGCTCTGGTGGAGCTGCAATAACCGGATAATATTTTTCGGGGATAAGGGGGCCTTTATCATCTATAGGACGACCTAATGCATCTAAGACTCTACCACACATAGCATTAGAAACAGCAACTCTGTGCACGTGCCCTGTTGGATAAACTTCAGATCCAGTGGTTAAAGCAGTCATTTCTCCTAAACACATTAAAAGAACATTTTTGTCCTTAAAACCAACGACTTCACAAGGTATAGCTTGTCCATTTTTTCCATAAGCATAGCAAATTTCACCTAAGCAAGCTTTGGGACCTATCGATTCTATCAACAATCCTACAATATGAGTGATTCTTCCACTAATTCTAATTCCTTCCCATCTTTTTACTTGCGATATCTCACGTGCTAAACTCAATGTCACGGCTGCCCCCTTTTATTCTAAATCCTCTGCTGCTAGAGTCTTTTCTTTTATTTCTGCAAGTTGCCGTTCTATATCAAAGTGAATAATACCCATAGGAAATTCTATACGACAATTTCCCTTAATCATACGTTCATCAGGCTGAAATTGAACTTTATCCATTAATTGAGAATTTGAATCATAATGCTGTTTTTCCAGCCAATTTCGAATAGTTGTAGCTTCCTCTGATGGCAGTACAATTGTTAAAGGTGCTTCTTTGATAAGTCTTTGATGCTGCAATAATAAAGAGTCTATTAACTGTACCATACTAGACTCCTGTGCTAAATCTCTTTTCAGAACTTTTTCGCAAATAGAGGTTGCTAGGTTTATAAGATCTGGGCGAAGTTTATCTGTAAGTTCAAACCTTTCCCTCTCTAGCTTGTGGTTTAAATTTTTAAATAGGGAAAAAAGCTCTTCCAATTCTTGTATAGTTTTATCGTATCCTTGAACACGACCTTCTTCAATATATTTTTCCTTACTTTCCTCTTCCCCTATTTTTTTTCCTTCAGTCAGCCCTCTGAGGTAACCCTCTTCTTCCCCTTTGGACCAACCCTCCTCAAAACCTCTTTCGATTCCTTGTTGAAACCCCTTATCCAGCCAAAATTCTTCTAAAGTCTTTAAGTGCTCTTGCTCTTGGCGCTGTTTCTGTTGTTCCTGTTCAAGCTCTCCGGTAGGAGTGCAGAATGTTATTCCCTCGACATCAGCGCCTCTTATGATTTTTTTAATACCTTTAGACAACAACGTCATCGTCACCTCCACCACCACCTTTGCTTTGGATGACAATCTGCCCTTCTTCGTCTAGCTTACGTATTAAGTTAACGATTTTTTGCTGAGAAGCTTTAACGACAGAGCCTTTCATAGGCCCCATAAATGCTAGTTCGTCATTAATAGACTCTGCTTGACGCTTAGAAATATTTTTGAAAACCTTGTTCCTAACAGTTTCGTTGGCGCCTTTCAAGGAGATAATAAGATCATTTTGTTCTACATCTTTAAGCACTTTTTGTAGTGATTTATCATCTAATAAAATAATATCGTCAAATACAAACATCATTTCCTTAATGGCAGCAGCTAGATCAAAATCCTTTTCTGCTAATTTTGTCATGATATTCTTCTCTGCCGTCTTGCCAATATTAGTAAGCATTTCAGCAACAGCTTTAACTCCCCCTAGCTGCTTAACTGCATCTTGGTGCTGTTTTGCGACTTTAGCAGCTTCAGTTAAGCTTGCATTGAGCGTTTGCTCAACAGCAGACACAATTTCTGGGTCAGACTGCTGCAACTTGGCTAGACATACAACTATTTCTAGCTGCATCTCTTCTGGAAGGGCACCTACTATTGCTGCAGCTCTTTGCGCAGGCAGATGAGACATCATAAGAGCTACGGTTTGAGGTTGCTCATTTTTTAGATGAGCTGCCAATTGAAGAGGATCTACTTGTTTCAGAATACGGAATACTTCATGTTTTTCTTGAGATAGAAGTTCTTCTAACATTTGGTTTGCCTGTTGCTCACTCATAATCCCGCCAAGAACATCTAATAGGTAGTCCTTCCCACCCATAGTAGCTAGAGAAGATTTACGAGACAATTTATCGTAAAATTCTTTAATTACTTGCTCTGTAATTTCTTGTGGTACATAGCCCATTTGGTTTATCCAAAAGGAAATCTTTCGGACCTCATCCTCAGATAGAAGACGCATAACTTCTGTTGCCCATTTTTGTCCTAGCGCAATTAGCAATAAAGCTGCTTTTTGAGAGTTATTTAGCCCTTTATAAATAGTATCGATATCAGTTTTGGTTGCCATTATGCTTTCCCTTTCAGTTGACTACTTATCATGTTCTTATCCACCTTACTTAGTATTACCGATGCTAAATTCATTACTTTCAACAAGCCATTCCTTTAAGGAATCGATAACTAAAGTAGGATCACTTTGCAATCTTGTCTTGATTAGTTCGATCATTGCTTCCACTTCTATAATTGAAGGCTCTTCTGTATACGTAGCTGAGATCTCTTCTTCCTCTTTATCTAAAACAGGAGGTTGCATCATATGCTTGCGCCAAAAACTGTTGAATGTCCATAACATGGCCATAACTGTTATTACAATAAATGCGCCTGTACCTACTTGAGTAGCTCGATCTATGATACTTCCCCAGCTCTCTTCCGAAGCTCTCTTATTGGAAGACGTCTTGTCAAACTCGACAAAGTCTACAGCTGGAATAGCTTTTACACCGTGCCCTTCGATAATTTTTGAAAGTTGATTTAAGATTTCTTGCTTAATTCTTTCTGTTTGACGTTTTCCATCAATAACATCTGTAACTGGCAAATCGGAATCATTTCCAACTGTAATTGTTTTATCTATCAGTACACCAATCGATATAGCTTCGATAACACCAGGCTGAGATTGCATTTTAACATGATCTACAGGAACGGCCATTTGTCGATACTGTTGGTTTCTGTTTTCCGAGCGATTGAGCAGATCAGTTGATCCTCCAATAACAGCTCCAGCAACAGCTTCATTATTAGAACCAGGAGCTCCTTGCTCAGACCTTTCTTTTTCAGTCATTTGCATTCCAGATTCTGTAAGAGACATGGGAACAGCATCTCCCAAATTTACCCCATTTACTACACCAGAGTAAATTTTACGTTCTTCACTAACTTTCTTACGACTCATGGTTACTTGCACAGTTGAGTAGAAGTTATCTGCTCCTACGACCATCGCTAGCATACCATCAACCTTAGACTTGATCCTTTCCTCCAATCCAGCTTCAGCGCTACGCAACATGTCTGTATCTCCTTCTGGATCAATAGCTTGATAAAGCTTACCGGTAGTGTCAGAAATAGCAACCATATTAGGAACTAATCCTCTTACAGCTCCGGCTACATGATAAGTAATAGCTCTTAGCTGGGAAGAACTGAGCCTTGCACCTGGCATTAAATTTAAAATGACAGAAGCCTTAGTTTTATACATTGAGCCACCAAAAGGACGAGGAGGAGCGATGTCCAAAATGACATTGGCCGTTTTAATATTTTCATATTCGGCAATATCCCTTTCTAATTGACCTTTAAGAGCTCTCATTTCTAAAACTTGTAGCTCTTTTTCCCCTTTGATCCAAGTATTTGTATCAAAAAGTTCGAACCCTTTACCTGAATGCAATTTAGGTAGCCCCACTGCTGCCAAGTCCATCCTTAAGCGGTGCACTTGATTTTCGGGCACTATGATCGATGTATCACTTTGAATTTTATAAGGAACACGCAGTCCATCAAGATAACCTTTAATCTCAGCCGCATCCGTAATTGTCAATCTATCAACGGGAAAAAGAGGGGTATAACGCGTAGCAGCAGCATTAGCTACAAGAAGAACTAGCATAGCTACTAGCAAGGAAGCGACCATAATGACAGTAAACTTTTGATAAGTTTTAATCTCCTTCCAGATACTCAGAAGCTGCTGACCAAATTCTCTTAAAAACTCCAAGCTCATTGTTGTGTCCCTTACATTAACTTTTTTAAATGAGGCAATACGATGAATTACCTGGTTCCGTCCTTGAATAGATGCGAGGGTGCTATTAGAGTGAACAAATACTGTTATACAAGCGGCCCATTTTCAAAAACTATCACTACAAAAGGTCTGGTCACCCTACGCGTTCTTTAGATGGCAGAACAAGCCCCACTTAGGTTCTTTGTTTAATTCATCCTGATTTCCTCTATTTGAACGATGCCGGTTTTTTTGTCCATGCTTTCGCGCATTTTGGGCAGAATGAAGTAAACATTTTCAACAAAAGGGTTGATTTACGGGAATTTATAGACTTTTTTGTACAGCTTTTGAGAATCAAATCAGGTACATGAAGGCTCTGGTTCCACATAAATAACACTTAAGAGAGTTGCTTTACTCCTTGCTACGATTTAAATTAAAATAATTTAAAGAAATAGAATTAACACATCTTAAGCGCAATCTTAAAAAGATAATAAATAAACATATTTTTAAAAATGGAATGAAAGTTTTACTTAAAATAAAAAATAGTATACCCGTATTATTAAACAAAACATTACAAGCTTATTAAATAAGGAGGATTATATGGAACCCGTCAAAGGCTTTGGTTCAAATAATAGCATAAACAACACACAGTCACCGGTAAACGTTATTACTAATTCCAAAGGAAAAGATTCAGAAAAAGCAGCTTTAGATAATTTAATTAATAAGGTTGCTAACGATTTAATGGATTATCTTAATACAACGGAGCAGAAAAGTCGCTCAAGTCTACCCCAATCAAAACTAACTGCTTCTTCAGATACTGCCCACATGAATAAAGCAAGAAAAAAGGCAATTGAAGCAATTCTTGAAATGATTAAGAGTACAACAAATTCATATATAGGAGAATTACAAGGATCATTGGCCCAGGCTGGCAGTGTATTGGCAGAGGCATCAACACAGGCTGAAAAGAACTTAAAAGAAGCTATACAGGAAGTAAATAGCCTTCGACAAGAAATGGAAGCTCATCGAAAAACACATGAAAAGAGTTAGAGGAAGATAAGAGAAAGCATAAAATAACATCGACCTGCTGTAATAAAGATAACTATGTCCCCTCATCGAGCCAATGAGGGGACTGCATGGTTCTTAGATAATTCTTTAGCGGTCGCATCTAATAAATTTTGGTAAATACGGTATTACAATAGCTCTATCTATATTTAAGAACTATTGAGTGACCCCTTATTCACCAAAATTTCTCTCTATGTATCTCTTTAACATATTTCTCGTGTATACTCTGTAAAGCTCTTTTAAAATTATCTGTTCTGAAAATAGCAAGCTCTTAAGAAAAAGAGGTGCTAAGGAAGTCTACTATTTAATTGCATTCTGTATAGAAGCTCGTTAAATTAGATAATCTTAAGATAAAGCGAAGATTTAAAACCCTCCATCACTTTGGCCATAATGGATAAGATTTATTTAATAGATGCATCTGGTGTTATTTACCGTTCTTACTTTGCACTTCCCCCTATGAATAATCCACAGGGAGTTCCTACACAAGCTCTTTTTGGTTTTGCTCGTGCTCTTATACGCTTACAAAAAGACTTTTTGCCTCAGCATATTGTTGCTATCTTCGATGGGATTAATAATAAGCAGAAGCGTACGGAGATATATGCTGACTACAAAAGTCATCGTAAAGAAACTCCTCCAGATCTTATTTCACAAATCCATCTAGCCCAAGATTATTGCAAGCAAGCAGGAATTCCCCATTTGGCCGTCCCTAATGTAGAGGCTGACGATACTATAGGGAGTATAGCATTATGGGCTGCAGGTCAAGGAGCCGAAGTTTATATCTGCTCATCAGATAAAGATCTTTGTCAGCTTGTTTCCAGCAAAATCAAGGTTATCCACATGCATAAAGATAACCTCATTATTGATGAAAAAGGGGTTGAAGAAATCTATGGTATTCCTCCTCATCAAATTGTAGACTATTTAGCGATTACAGGGGATGCATCCGATAATATACCCGGTATAACAGGTTTTGGCCCTAAAACTGCTGTAACTTTACTGAAACAATTTGGCTCCTTAGAAAATATCCTTGCTAGTATTGAAAAAGTTTCCGGTCAAAAGAAACAGGATACACTGCGACAAGAGGCCGATATAGCTCGCTTAAGTAAAGATCTAGCTACCTTACATACAGATGTAGAGTTCCCCCAAGATGAATCTTTCTTCTATTTAAATCCTACTAGAGATCTAGCCCCGTTAAAGACATTTTATCAACAGATGGGCTTCCAATCGTTAATTAAAGAATTAGTAACTCAAGAGCAACGCATCTCTCGACAAGACAACTCTAACGATCTCTTAATTCCTACATACCTTTCCCCTGTTCAAAAGCAAGATTTTATAAAGGACTATCAAACGATCAACTCTATCGAACAGCTTAAAGAGCTATGTGAATACTTAAATTCACAGACGGAAGAGATCTGTTTTGACACAGAAACGACAGGCCTTGAGCAGTTACAAGCATCTATTGTTGGTGTTGGATTAGGAGTAAAACCTGGTCAAAGTTGGTATATTCCCTTCAATAGTACATTAGATTCTTCTATTGTACTAAAGTTTTTAAAACCCTTATTTGAAAATAGAAATCTCAATTTCTATGGACATAATGTTAAGTATGATCTACATATCCTCGCAAATCATGGAATAGCTGTTGCTAATATTAGCTTCGATACTATGATCGCATCTTATCTTTTACACCCCGATACCTATCGCCACAATTTAGATGATCTATCTATCGAGCATTTCCAATATATTAAAGTTCCGATCGAATCTCTTATAGGTAAAGGGAAAAAGCAAATTAGTATGTTAGAAGTCCCTTTGCTCCTCATTTCTAACTATTGTTGTGAAGATGTGGATATGACTTGTCGCCTTAAATACAAATTGGAGGAAGAGTTAAAACAAAGAGACCTTTTTGCTTTATTAAAAGAAGTTGAGTTACCCCTTATTAAAATTTTATTTAGAATGGAGCGAGCGGGCATTTATGTTGATACTGAATTTCTCAAGAAATTAGGCCAGGAAGTTGAAACTCAACTTTCTAGACTTGAGAATAATGTCTATGAACTTGCTGGAGAGCAATTTAATCTCAATTCGCCCAAACAGCTGAGTCAAATTTTATATGAAAAGCTTCAATTATCTTTACCTAAAAAAGGGGGGACTAGCTTTTCAACTGGGGCAGATATTTTAGAGTCTATTAAATGGCAGCATCCAATTGTTTCTACAATTTTAGAATACCGCTCACTAGAAAAACTACGGTCTACATATATTAATTCTCTAATAGAATCGGTTAATTCCCTTACTCATAGAATTCATTGTAACTTTAACCAGGTTACAGCAGCAACAGGACGCTTGGCTTGTCAAAATCCTAATCTACAAAACATTCCTGTCAGGACAGAAATAGGACGAATGATACGACATGCCTTTCACCCACAGTTTTCTGAATATTACTTTTTGGCTGCAGACTATTCGCAGATTGAACTGCGCATCTTAGCTCATTTAAGCGAAGATCCATTACTAATAAATGCCTTTAATGAAGGCCTGGATATTCATAAATCAACTGCAGCTCAGATCTTTCATATACCTATTGAAGAAGTGACTCATGAACAGAGGTACCAGGCTAAAGCTATTAACTTTGGAATTGTATATGGCCAACAAGCCTATGGCCTATCACAACAGCTAAACATCTCTGTTAAAGAAGCTGCTGAATTTATTGAGCAATATTTTCATAAATTCCCTCGAATCAGACAATATTTAGAAGAACAGAAAGAGGTAGCTCGCAAAACCTTTCAAGCCAAAACTATGATGAATCGTCAGCGTCCTATTCCAGATATCTTACATAGAAATGGAATGATAAGGCAAGCATCTGAACGTTTAGCTATCAATACCCCTATTCAGGGAAGTGCTGCTGATTTAATCAAAATTGCAATGCAACGTGTTTCACAAGAGATCGATAAACAAGAGCTAAAAGCTAAAATGCTATTACAAATCCATGATGAATTGCTTTTTGAGGTTCATCAAACAGAGCTTGAAAGCTTACAAAAACTAGTTAAGAACGAGATGCAAGGGGTATGGCAGCTAAAAGTTCCATTAATTATTGATATAGCCGTTGGCAAAAATTGGGAGGAATGCTAAATTGGGACTAAATTATGTTACATTTACTGATTTAGTTCTGTAACAATCTATGCTTAACCATTTCTTTGCTAGATTTGATATAGCCATAAAAAATGCCATTTTATTCACATCCATTTATTTCATAGATGTTATTAAGGGCTTATCAATTTTAAATTGTTCTTTTTAAGAAACAAAGAAACTGTGCAGAAAACCTCCTGTTAGTTCCCTATTTTGTGTATGAGAAACGTTGGGTTTATCCAGATCAATCAATATGAGTAAGTATAGCTTTATTTTCGAAGAGTTATAAGTTCTTTAAAAATAAATATAGCAACTCTCTACTTAGATTTCCTTGAAGCTCTGGATTAACTTAGCAATAGACAATACAATCTTTTCTCAAGTGAATAAGGAAATAAAAACGTACCTAACTAAAGTAAGGCAATGAGTTATAAAAAAACAGATCTGATCCTTTGTAATAGGAATAAAAAGCCCGATTTTCATATTATCGACTTCAGTTATTCACCAATCTACAAATTCAAAACCTCCCTTTCCTTTTTAAAATCATTTTTCTCATTGCTAAAACCATTATAACAAGAATACCTTCTTAAAAAATTTAGGAGCTTTATTGAATGGCCCGTCCAAAAAATTCTCAAGGATCACCACAAGGAACAGAGATATTAGATACCCCTGAAACTAGTGAAAATTTACATCTTCGGCATGAAGAGTCTGAAAGCCAGCACTCCCCTCTAGCGGCTATCACTAAAATTTCAGAGCTGCAGCGCATGGATATTGAGATACTCAACCAATACGCCCGATCCATGGGATTGAAAAATATTGGCTCAATGTCAAAGTCTCAGACGGTATTTGAAATTGTAAAAATTAAGTCTGAAAAACCTGATGAAGTTCTTTATGGGGAGGGAGTATTAGAAGTCTTACCCGACGGATTTGGATTTCTTAGATCTCCGATGTATAACTATTTACCTTCAGCTGAAGATATTTATGTATCTCCTGCCCAAATTCGACGCTTTGACCTCAAAAAAGGGGATACAATCTCGGGAACAATTAGATCTCCTAAAGAGAAAGAAAAATACTTTGCCTTACTAAAAGTTGATAGGATCAATGGGAAGTCTCCAGATAAAGCTGTTGATCGTGTTTTATTTGAAAATCTAACACCACTTTACCCTAATCAACGCTTGGTTATGGAAACTACAAAGGAAAACCTAACCGGACGAGTTATTGACTTAGTAGCCCCTATTGGTAAAGGCCAAAGAGCTTTGGTTGTAGCTCCTCCCCGCTCTGGTAAAACCATGGTTTTACAAAGCATAGCCAATTCTATCGCCAAAAACAATCCAGAATGCGTCTTGATCGTTCTATTAATCGATGAACGTCCAGAAGAAGTTACTGACATGATTCGCGTTGTTAAAGGGGAAGTAGTTGCTTCAACTTTTGATGAGGCTCCTGAAAGGCACGTTCAAGTAGCTGAAATGGCTATAGAAAAGGCTCGTCGTCTAGTAGAATACGGCTATGATGTCGTAATCCTACTAGATTCCTTAACGCGTTTAGCAAGAGCATATAACACTGTACAACCGCATTCTGGTAAGATTTTGACAGGCGGTGTTGATGCAAATGCGTTACATAAGCCCAAGCGTTTTTTTGGTGCTGCGCGTAATGTGGAACAAGGTGGATCACTTACAATCATTGCTACAGCCTTAATTGATACTGGATCCCGTATGGATGAGGTTATCTTTGAGGAATTTAAAGGTACAGGCAATATGGAACTTGTATTAGATCGTTATCTAGCAGATCGACGCATGTATCCAGCTATTGACCCTGTCAAGAGCGGAACCCGTAAAGAAGATTTGCTCTGTCATCGCGATGAATTAGAGAAGATGTATAATCTCCGGGGTCATATGGCAGGACTTACTTCCTGGGATGCAATGAACTCGCTTTTAAGCCGATTAAAGAAGACAAATAGCAATATTGAATTTCTATTATCAATGAAGGAATAGACGTTTTTCAAAATTAGCTTTGTAAAGGTTTATCAAGCTAACGAAAATAAAGATTCGAAAGAAGTTCAATAACTTATCTTTATTGCTAACAAATAGGATAACAGAATGTTTCGTGGATTCATTTATTCAGTATTTTTTCTTGCTGCCCTAGGATATGGAGGATGGTGGTTATGGACACATAACCCCAGCGTCGAAAATTTTGTCGAACGTCACATGCCACAAGCACCTATCTATACATTTGAAATGCGTTATACAGCAGAAAATATTCTAGAAAATTATAACAAACAGATTGTAAAAAATACGCAATATGAAATTTTAGCCCCTACAATCCAATTTTACCCTTACCTCATGCTAGAAGTAAAATATAGCAAGGAAAGCCAAACAGGAGAGGGTATTATTCTTTGGGGATTAGCGGATGGGGAGATGGTAACCAATACGAATACTTGGGAGAAAACCCACGGTTTTAAAGATTGCCTACATGCTCATACAACAAGAGAAGAGTTTAAAATAATTAACACAATAGCAAAAAGTGGTTCTAAATGTGATCGAGCTAAATTGATTCAAGCTCTAAACATGGATGAAGATATTCTAGATAATTTATTAGCTAGCTGCAGGAAAAAAAAGTTAATTGTGCAAACTGGCAATGATTATAGACTACACTTTGACAATCCTAGACTGAATGTTTTGCCAGAAACATTCATAAACGAACCTTTGGTTACACAATTCCAGCCAGAATCTGGAGCTAGGATTCCTAAAGCTTATAGCTCCGTACAGATCAAAGAGATTGCAAATTCAGCATTTGGTTTAGACTTTGCTATACGTTCCGAAAAAGAAGTATTTTTACCCGTCCACAAGATTGTTGTAAAAAACACCCGAGATGGATCTCTAATCACGACTTACTGGAATTCATTAAACGGCAAACAAATGCAGTTATTTTCTCTCCAATAATAGCGTCGTCATTCAATAACTCTCTAGTTAAAATTTCCCCCTTTTGATTTAATCCGCCCCTTAAGGATAAAATTAAGGGGAGGGTTATTTTCACTTTTTAAGGGCCATTTTACCTAACAATAGGTACTTATTTCCTATAAGATATCTTACATAGTTTCTTATTACTAGCTCCCATAGTTCTCTGCAAAAAATTCACTATACCTTTAGCCTTCCGTTCCCAAATAAACTTTAAACCTTTTAAGATTTTCAGGAATTTAATGAGAACGTATTTTTAAGACGGAATCAATAAAATAAAACGTAAGCTTCTAGTTTTTAATTAATTAATAGAAAAAGTCAAGCTTAGTATTTTTGCATAACATTTTCTATATCGACAAAAAAAACACCTATAACCTACTGTAGAAGGGTCAAATAATCCATCTCTTTCTCTTCATAAAAAATTTGCACTAAAATATCGATATGAATAGAATAAGGTACAACAAAACGATATTCCGGGTTAGCTCAGCGGTAGAGCAGTGGACTGTTAATCCATTGGTCGCAAGTTCGAATCTTGCACCCGGAGTTCTTTTTCTTCAAGTTTCAATCTATCCTTTTTTTTCCATTATACATTCTAATTAGCTTTATTCAAATCATCCAGAACGTTATTTATGAAAACTTGACTTTCTTCAGTATTGCTTGAGCGATATAAGTAGATTAAATAAAATGTATTATTCACTTTAACACAGCTCGTAACTAACTGTAGATTTGTTTGTGAAATATAAGGTAGTAACTTTTGGATCAATGAATCTTTTATAGAACTATCAGCCGTGGCTATGATTGCAACAACAAAATCTGCTTCATTTTGTAAATAACAATAGTATGGCCCTGTAAAAGAATTAATAGCCTCCAACTCCTTGATCGTATTTAATAAGGCAGTAAAGCCTTTATACAAAGAATAAGGGGAAATAACACTACGTGTAACAACAGGTGTTAAAGCATAAAAATAATTTTCTAATAAGAACTCATCATAACTGATGAATTTAACAGATTCTTCAACTAATGCTTGTACTCTACAAAATTGTTCATGTTCTTTTGCAATCATCCCCCCATTATAATCTCTAAAATCACCAAAAACATTTTTTAAATATTGAACTATTGATTGGCGAGCTTTATGTAAATCAACGGATAAGTCTTCACGAAGGAATAGAGAAGAATCCAGATAGAGATGAAAGACATTAGCCTCTTTAGGATAAGACCGACGCACAAATCCAACAGTCCGAGACTGCTCTAACGCACATTTTTGCACGGGGGACTGAGGCTGTAGGAGTTCTTCCACACGAATTGATTCAGATTTTAGTATTCTTAACAAAATAACAGTGAATATTAGTTCTCCATCAGCTTGCCTATTAAATACAATGACTACTTGTGGCATATCGCGTGTAAACTTTAGCTGATTGCTTAATGCTACAATATGTCGCATAATTTCCTCTTCATTACGAGGCATAAATAATGGCTGCAGCCTTTTCTCAATCCTTAGCCTTATCTGAGCTGGTAACCCTTTTTTTAAGGATGCTATTTCATTTAAAGAAAAATCACATTGCCCTTCTTTTTCAACTTCTAGATAAAGGGAACAAATTCGATCTAAACGATTATAATTAATGTAGAATGACTCCTCTACAAGACAAGCATTAGGAATCAGATGTTGAATAGCTTTTAAGAGATGATGTTGCTCAAATAATTCATTATCTTTAGAGAGATTAAGAGCTACAATAATACCTAAAATGAATTTTCTTTCCTCTACACTTTCAGAATTCAAGCTTGTTTTGACAATTTTAATTCTTAAGTGATGCTGCTCCTCATCCTGCTTTGAAAGATTTACAATTTCTTTTCTAAACAGATAATGCACAAATATAATACGGCTCATATGCCGATATTCACGTCTTTTTTTGAAAGACTCATTACACATGACTAAGAAATGTTGCATCTCAGTAAATATATCGTGCCCTATTTCTGGATATCGACAGATTAACTTTGAAATATGCTCTTGAATAAGAGCCGTTTTTTCATCAACAGAAAGCCCCTTAATTTCTAAAATTCTGTTTGCCTGATAGTGCGATACAGCACCCAATTTAATTTCAGCTTGCAAAACAGCTAGATTGTCTTTTGGCAAATTTTCTTCGTTAGTATTTTTGAGTAGGACAACAAGCTCGGCTATAGAATACAGTTCATTATTTATTTGAGGCAATGCGAAGTGTGTCGTAAAATATGCTAGAACCGTTAGTTTTTCCCCTGGCGACAACCAACGTTGTATCATATCGTAGAAGAACTTGTTTGCATAAGGATTATATTTGTATGTACATAAGAGATAAAAAGATAAAACCATATCGTCCCCATCCTGATGTGAGAAATAGGAAACTATAGGCAATTTAGATTGTAGATAATCTGTTAAAGCTTGTTCTTTTAGAACCTTAGTTTTTGCTAAATTTGTTGAATTAATAACTTTTTTTAAAATCTTTACGATAGCAGTTTGATAAAATTTATAAAACTTTGTAGAGTCGATAGCATTGACAAAAGGGAGGTTAACTTCTAATTTATTAAACATTCATCATCCTATAAAGAACTTTAAAATCTTATTAATATTTAAATTTTCAGAGCAGTATATTTCATATATCTTCTTCATATATAGGCTGTTCAAGCCTAGACAGACTATTATCTCTTACCCAAGTACCTTTATGACTAGAATCAAAGAATTTATTAAAAGAAAGAACATGTAAAGGGATTCTATTTTTCTGAGCTAAAACTACTGCACGCGATTGCAAAACCTTAGCTCCATTTAGAGTAAGATCTAAGGCTTTTTGATAGTTTATTTCGGGGTAGAGAAAAGCATTTGAATAGAGATGAGGATCCTTATCATAAATCCCTTCAACATCCTTTAAAAATTCGACCTTTTCCGCACTAAGAGCCGCAGCTAAAGCAACCGCTGTTGTATCACTCCCTCCCCTACCTAAAGTAGTAATATCGCCATGTTTACTAACCCCTTGGAAACCTGCAACGATTACTATATGGTTTTTTTCCAACCTATTCAACAGTCTATAGGGCCTTACTTCTATAATGTGAGCTTCTGTATGACTATTTGAAGTAATGATTCCTGCCTGACTGCCTGTAAAACTTGCCGCATCCTGATTTTTCAAATGCAAGGCCATAGCTAATAACGACATACTTACACGCTCTCCTACACTAATAAGCATGTCGTACTCTCTTGAGGGTGGATTAGGGTTAACCTGCTTAGCTAATGCTATTAGCTGGTTAGTGGAGTCCCCCATAGCACTTATAACGACTATTATGTTATCATAAGACTTAGAACGATCTATTATAATATCAGCTATTTGCCCAAAACAGTGGGTATGAGCTACAGCAGCGCCTCCAAATTTCATTACTAATGTTTTCATACTTTAGATATTTCTCCTGAATTTAATAATCTCCAAGCATTATTGTCAGGAAGAGGGGCTTGTACAGAAACGGTATTTTTTAGAGTAGGATGGGGAAAGCTAATTTCATAGTGGTGCAAAGCAATCTCTTCTGATGGCAAAAGATTACAAACAGATGCTTTGTATTTGATATCTCCAACAATAGGATAACCTATTGCTGCAAATTGCACTCTAATCTGATGATAGCGCCCTGTTTCAAGTTCTATCTCGACATAAGTGTAGTTATCAATATACCCTTTCACTAGATAGGAAAGTCTTGATTTTTTACCATCAACTACATTCTTGTCTACAACCCTTGCACAGAAATCATCATGCACTAAGTAATGTTCTAATGTTCCAGAGTGATTCTTCAAGTGACCTTCTAATAAAGCTAAGTAGTTTTTTTGAATCTCCCGATTTCTCATACTACTCTGTAGACGGCTTAAAGCTTTAGACGTCCTTGCAAACACTACAATTCCACTAACAGCTTTATCTATTCTATGTACAGCATGCAGAAACACTTCCCCTGGCTTACTGTATTTCGTCTTGATCCAGGCCTTAGCTTGCAACTCTAAACTATCTTTAGCAATATTGTTTGGCTGAGTTAAAAGCCCAGCTGGTTTGTTAACTACTAGTACATGGTTATCTTCAAATAAAATTTCCATATTAATTTTTAATACGCCTTTGTCTAACAGCTTCATAAGCAAGTAATGTTGTTGCCGTAGCGACATTTAAAGAGTCTGCTGTACCAAGCATAGGAATTTTTACTTTAATAGAAGCTAAATTCAACCATTTATCAGATAAGCCCAATTGCTCTGTTCCAACAGCTATTGCAACAGCTGCTTTTAGGTTAACTTCTGTAAACTCAGATTGAGCCGCTGGGGTGGCTGCGACAATAGCGATATTGTTTTTATGAAGCCAGCTTAAGGCATCATCACTTGTAGTCTCAATAACTGGAACTGTAAAAAGAGTCCCAACACTAGCTCTTACGACATTTGGATTATATATATCTGTGCATTTATCACAAACTATAACAGCAGTAACTCCAGCTGCATCAGCAGATCTCAAAATAGTCCCTAAATTACCAGGTTTTTCAATGGCTTCTGCGACAATAAACAAAGGATTACTAGAGTGGTTTGTTGCTAATATTTGCTCTAAAAATACAAGCCCTCTTTTTTCTTGACGAGCGATGGCAACCAATCCATCTGGCCGGTCTCTATAAGAAAGCTTCTCGAAGACACCCTGTTCACAGTTGTAGACCTTAGTTCCTCTCGACTTTAGCCCAGTTATTAATTCTGGTTCATTGCAACCTAGAAAGAGTTTTGGACATACAAACAGCTCTAAAATATTCCAACCTGCATCAGATGCTCTAAGTAACTCTCGGTAACCTTCTATTATAAAAAGTCCTTCTTCATCCCGTTCTTTTCTATTTCTAAAGCTAATAGCTCTTTTTATTTTTAAATTTTGTTGACTGGTAATATCCAAATCAAAAGTAGTCATCACAGGGGGCATATCTTTTGATCCCTTTAAAATTCTGTATGGAGTTAATCGATGAGTAAATATAGATTAATTCTATCTCCTAAAATATTATTTTACATAGGAAAAGAATTAGGCACTTTCAGTAAAAATAAAAAAAAGACCTAGGGGTAAATAAGCAAGAGGCTAGAGAAAGAGAACCAGTTTAGATAAGTTATGCTCCCCTCTCCTCAGATTAATAATTCGTTGAAAAGACATCTAGAAAGAGATTTAGCCTCCTTGTACTTTGCGCCGATAACTTAACATCAACTGCTTCTCTAGCCACATATACTATCGGATTATCCTTCTAGAAACTTTATGATTGTTTAAAAAACTATGACACAGATCTAATAATTGGGGTCAACAAAGCATACTGCAGGTTTTATGATAGATCTATGAGACTTACAAGTATATTATTAGCTAAAGATTATAAGAAGCTTTTTAAACTTGAAAAGGCAACTAGTCTAAACCCGTTGCCTTTAAATTAAAGTACCCTTTAAGGACACGCAATGCTTGACCTATAGATTTTTGAAAAAAGGAATAGCAGTGTTTATTTTGTAAGGCTTAATCTTAAAGAGTATTAGAACATATATAAAGCCAAACTAAGCAAAATTTATCGAGTACCACTACATAAATATAAAATATTAATTATAAAATAAAATCTTATGCACTTTTTGGAGCTTGATCTATACGATATCTTACAGAATAATCTTGGTAGTTTTGTAAAATAACTTGTTTCCCCACTTTACTCTTCCAATTAATTAAAATGGGACTTACTAAATTAACCGTAACTCCCTGCTCATGGTTATTCCTCATATTCACAATACAAGTGAGAAAGACATCACTTAAGTCTCCGATATTTACAGCCTGCAAATCCTCTTCAGAGATATCAGGTAAATAACTTGGATGAATGATAAAAGGATCTACTGTTAAAAATGAAGTTTCAGGATTGTGGGCAGCTTGCAACCAGACAAAAGGAGTTTCCTCCTCTTCCGCAATAAGTAAAAATTCTTTTACGTTTTCTAAACCTGGTAGCCCCTCTGGAAAAAGGATTTGCTGGATATTCTTACATCCTTCATTTGTATCAAAAAAATCATTCTCTAATGGTTGCATGCCTGTACCTCTTTTCGGCTATGAAACAAAAATATCAAAAAATGTTAGGATAAACTTTTTCAGCCTACTTTAAATTCATTTTTTAAACTTATCTATTTTTTTACTAGCGTAGCTCAATTTATTAGTGAAAGCTAAATCTAGAGTCATGTAAATAATTGATCTACCCCTTTAATTGCTAGAAACCATCTATGCTAGGAACAAGCTATTATTTATCAATTAGCTGACCTAAAAAATTTTAAATCTTAGATAAGCTTCTAATGCTACATATAGTTTAGCAAAGTCGTCTGACTTATACGGGTAGCCATTGCTAAAGAAGCCTGGTACAATACTTGCAAATTATTCATTTCTATTAAAGATTGTATAGGGTCCATATCAACCAAGTCTTTTAAGGCCTTTTCCATATAGCTACCTTGCTCTTCAACCCTTTCAAAATCTAATTGAGCAATCTTTTGAAATCCCCCCAAGCGAGTCTGAGCAGTAATTAAATGATCTGTAACAGATTGAATTTCGGTAATCATATCACCTGCTGAGTTATCCATAATATTGTCATTAATGCGATCTCGAAGTTTGATAAGAGTACTAAATACATTTACACCAGAGTTCGTATCAATAAAGCATCCAAATGCTTTATCGTTACCAGAATTACCACCTATCAAGTTTATTTGGCTCATTCCATCGTTACTCATCCGATATTTTTGAACAAAAGAATCCCCTTCATAGTAAACAGCTATAATCTGCTGATCTGCGTTGCGTTCCGCCCTAAAAGGGGGAGTTTCTGTCTTAGAGCCTGAAAAAAGATAATTACCAGCTAGTTGTCCATTTGTCAGCTGTAATAGTGAATTTAATAATGCATCCACTTCATCAGCCATGTTTTGTCTGTCATGACTATTTTTAGAACCATCATTTGCATCTGTTGCGATTTCACCTGCACGCAGATAAACTCCCCCTATTACTTGATCCAAATAATTAGAAGTAGCTGTAATCCATGTATTAGCTGCTTTATATGTTTTTTCAAATTCTTTGTTATGCGCAATTTTAGCTTGGTAGTGCATTGATTGACTGTAACTAACAGGATCATCTGCAGGACTTAAAAGGCGCTGTTCACTAGTCGTCTGCTCTACAAGACGGCTAGTCTTTGCTGTTTGCTCCCTAATACTGGAAACCATACGATCAAACGTTTGAACATTGGAAACTTTTTCTGATTCAGACATACTATGATTCCTTTCTTAATAACTATTTTAGCCTAGTTGTAAAGTCATTTTATCAATTTCATTCATCATTTCAAAAATTCTCGCATTAAAAGCGTAGTATTGCTGGTATTGCATCATTGCTGCTAATTCTTCATCCAAGCTAACACCTGAGATTCCTTGTCTTTTATCTATGATACCTTTTAGTTTAACATCGGAATCTACAACATACGTTTCAGCTTCTTTAGCTTCTTGGGCAAGTTTAGCAATAAGATCTCTATAGCTTTGATCTAAAGTGGTAGAATTGTTTGCAGCAATTTTTTGATCTTTAAGCCGGAACATATCTAAAGCCATACCGTTATCACCAGGATGAGTACTGTATCCTTTATGAATTTGCCAAACGGAAGTGATAGTATCATCCATATCGATATCATTGGCATCTCTTCCACTAAAGAGAGTATTCATTTGCATTAGAGCAAACAACCTTGTATTATCGCCTAGACCATTATAGCCTAAAGGAGGTCGATCAGTTGCTGTTATACTTTCATGGTAAAAATTACCAAAAGAAAGCTGCACAGCGTAAGCCGTTGATCCGTCAGGAGTTGTAGATCCCGTAACGTCTAGAATTTCACCATAAGCATCTGTTACTGTTAAACTAGTCAACTCGTATTGATTTGTTAAGGAGTTGAACGACATGCTTACGCCATAGTCTGTCGTTAAGTTATTAATTTTATTCATGATGTCATCCATACAATCAGTAGGAACAACATCTATACGAAATTGCTGAGCATGATGCCCCGCATTAGAAACTGTACTAGTAGCGGTTTCAAATGTATCCACTGTAAAATAACCACTTAAACCCAGCTTTTTAGTTCTAGCAGCTGCTACGCTTACTACGTCTAAATCATTATATAGATTAGTAATGTCTTGACTAGCTAAGATAGGGAGGACTGAACTTATATTCGTAGACTTATGAAAGCTTATACTATCATTGTAACCAGGAAATCCAAAAAGCTGTAAAATCCCTTTTTGATCTGACCGACCAGTAGTATTGTCAAATTTACCATCTGCTTTGAAAATGCCATTTTCATCAAAGCTTCCACTAGCATTATTTACGATGCCAAATTGAACTTCGCCTAAACTACATTCAGCACTATTTATTGAAAATTCCAGTTTGTAATTATCATCTGGATCTGAAATAACAGAAGCGTTTAAACCTTTAATATTGTTTAATTTAGCCATAATTTGCGCTAAGGTGTCTGTAGAATGAACTACTATACCAGCCGTGCGAACTAAGTTTTGTTGACTGTCGTAAAATCCAAATTCAATATGCCCTGTTTCGCCATTAGGCACTAAATTTAAAGGAGTCATAGAATCTGAAACACCTAAGGCAGAGACTCCTAAACGACTACGCATGACGGTTTCACCCTCGGCTCCAATACCATTAGAGTAGATAGTATTGACAGCGTCAATAAAGTCTTTTGTAAAAGTATTAAGGTTTTCATGCTGTTCAGCAATCATTGTATCTCGAACATCAAGTAATGCAGGAATTTCCCCTGTAAATGGGGGCGTAAAAGAATCTCCAAACTCCCATGCTAATTTGAAATGACTATAGGGACTACTAGAGCTTGGATCTCTTTCTACAAGTTTTTCAGAATTAGGCCCCATAACGACTGCATGATTTCCAACAAATACTGTAAAATTCCCCGAACTATCTTCTTTTGTAGAAATTTCCATTAAGTTCGATAATTCATCTAATAAGCCATCTCTTCGATCTCTGAGATCATTTGCTTTGGATTCAGCTCCTACTTCAGCAGAAAGAATAAGCTCATTTAAATGGGAAATTTCCTTAGTAACATGATTGAACCTCTCAACTTTTGTTGATAAATCGCTATTAGCTACATCTCCATGCGCGTCAAGCTCCGCATCCAATGTTCTGACAGAATGAACTAGAGCTTTAGCTGAATTAATAACTTCTTGCCTACATGCCGTTTCATTGGAAGCTGTTGAAGAAGACAATGTTGTCCAGCTATTCCAAAACATAGCAAGATGATGATTTAATCCAACACCTTCAGAATTGTTATGTATATTTAACAGACGATCTAACCATTGAGCTTTTAAAGTATTCCCACTGTGATCTGCGTTAACAGAACGAACTTGCTTATCAAGCATTTCATTACGAATGCGTTGTATGCTAGCAATTTCCACTCCCTGACCATAATGAAATCCCCCAATCTGTATACTACCCGCTGTAGCCAGAGTTACTTCTTGACGGGAATAATTTTTATTTCCAGCCTGTGAAATATTACGCGCAAAAACATCTAACCCTTTACGATAAACTAACATCGCATCTTTACTAACATTCATACTGCACATAAGCTATCCCTCATGATTGATCAAAGTCATTGTGGTAATTTTTGTTTTTTGCGCATATTTCCCGTCTCCTTGATAGACTGGGCCTAATTCATTCGGATACAAGCGTCGCATTAATTCTTTCGTATTCCTGATCCGATTCTGAATAAGACGGTTATTGCGGCTATTTTGCTCATTGATTTTCTCTAATAAAGCCAGTAGTTGGTCTCTTAGTAAAAAGATTTCACAGGTCTCAGAGCTCGTAGGATCTAATAAGTCTTCTAATTTTTTCTCCTGACCATCATTATTGGGCGGGTATCCTTTTGCTTTGTAGAGTAAAGTTGCGACAAGCTTCACTTCTTCTATTCTTTCATTTCTAATGCTCATTAAAGTTTCAAAAATAGCTTCTCTATCCTTCATTATCATCTGCAATACATTGACATTATTTAGCAATAAGCTATCTTGTTCTCTTTGCATACTAGATAGCATTTCTCTCATAACTGCTATCTCACGCTGCATCAATTCTTGTAATCGTTTTTGAGCGCTCTTTACAATGTCACTCTGCTCCTTTTCTGGATCTATGTAGCGATCTTTATCTATTTCCATAAGAGCCTCTTCTATACAAATATTTCATTTTACTTAACTATATAATTCATACAGCTTCAGCTGTATTTTTCTGCTCTGAAATATATGCTGACTCTTCTAAAAGCTTGATCATTCCTAGTTTACCTTGAGCTCCTAAGTAATCGGCAATAACCTCATCGCGCATTTCTTGTATGTTTTTCATCTCATCACTATTAAAGAAAGGATCTTCTTTTGTCGCGAATTGATCCTCTCTCATCATTTTAAACATAGGTCTGTAGAATACAAATGATTCAAAATCGGCTCCCACTTGCTTTGGATCTTTGCTAACATGGTTATTGCGAAAGTTGGTGTTCCCAATATTGTAATTTGCTTTTGTATTCGGTATAGAACTATTTATAACACTCATGATTATTCCTCTATCCCATATGCTTATTTCGGCAAGATAATTAAATCAGCATGAATCATTCCTGCTTTATGCATAGCGTTAAAGACTGAAATCATACTTGTAGGCGTTAGTTTCATGGCATTCAATGTTTCCTGAACCATTCTGAGATCAGTACCAGCAGGTATTGAAAGAAAATTAGCTTTCTTTTCATCAACTTCAAGAGAAGGCTGCTCTACAAAGTCGTTTCCTCCTAAGATTCCACCTTTATTAACAGCTTGAACATCAGAAGATACAGAAACTGTAATACCTGCAATTGTGATAGAACCTGGCTCCATCTTTACCCCTTCGGTCATAGCAATGACACCAGAACCTTGGTCGATAGTTATAATAGCTCTACGGGAAACTGTCGCGGGCATATCATTGATGTCTGCAATTAACTGAGTTAATCTACCTTGGTTATTTTGGTAATACTTTGGCACATAAATAGTGACTGTAGAAGCACTTGTAGCTTCCGCCTCGATACCCATCTTGCCCATGTAACGATTGATTGAATCAGATATATTAATTGATGTTCTTTCGTTAGGATGTTTAATAAATAAGGTTAGCTTATTATCTTCTAGACGAGCAGTAGGAATCTCCTTAACAACTTCTCCTCCATCAATTACGAATGCAGCCGTAGGGTGTCCAATTGTAACAGATGTTGCTCCTCCTGCTGTAGCTCCTGCTCCATTTCCAGGTGTAGCAGCAAAATAACGAGCGCCCAAAGAAAGAGCTCCTGAAGCAAAGGCATAGACCACATCAGAACCTACAGGACTAAGCGTTGAAGCCTCTAAAAAACCATTTTGCAATGATTTTGCATCTCCAATTGATTTAACAGCTATGTCAAAAGTTCTCTGATATGGGGATACTTCTGCTGAGATAGACACTAAAGCAAGATTCTTTCCCTGCAAAGAGGCTGCGTTGAATTGAATTCCTTGTCTCTGCGCTACCTTCACAAGCATATCTCTAGCTGGACCAGCACTATCCCCTGTCCCATTGAGACCAGAAACTATCCCGAAACCAGTTAATACCACTTTTTCATCTCCGACCACATTGGTTAAATCACCAATTTTGATTGAACGCCCCGGAGCTGGCCCTGCACGATAGGGCTCTAATGCTTTATCTAAATTTTCTTTTTCTTTAATAATCTTCCAATCAGGGCTGATTTGAGCTTGAAGGGAATTAAACATTAGAAGTGCGTAGCTTAAACAAGCTAACATCATCGCTTTCGTTTTCATAATTTTTCCCGTAGGGTTTGTTAGCTTAAAAAACTTTTCTTAACAACTTTCTAAAGAAGCCTGGTTGTAAATCTTTGGAAACAACTTCTCCATCAATTTCTATTGTGGCATCTGCTAATTTCTTAGATTCAATAGAGTTAGCAACAGAGATGTCTTGCTTGCGGATAATCCCTGTAATAAAAACATCTTTGAGCTTTCCATTAAAATTTAAAGATCTACTTCCTCTGATTAAAAGCTGGTCAGGAGCCACAACTTCAATTACTCGTGCCTGTAGTTCCGTTTTAAAGTCATGTTTATTGATATTTTTAGCTTTCCCTTTAATCTTATTAGTATCAGCTGAGCCCGCTCTATTATTCCCTATAGCTTTCCCCAGTCTTCCATCCAGATGTATGTAAGAAAGCAAAAAATTGTTTAAAGTACTGCTAAGAACATCGCTAGAGAGCTCACTATCATTTTCACCCTCATCTTTAGCATCAGCAAACTCATCCACAATGATTGTCAATAAATCGCCTACATTAGCAGCATTATCAGCAGCAAATGGAGAATTCTTTATACTATAAAGAGAAGGGCGGGCCGCAGATAATGGGGCTCCTATCAAAGTCATAGAACTTATAACTGCTAATAACCATTTATTATGAAACATTGTCTTATACTCCTCATTTATCCTTAGCATTAGATTGCTTGCAGAACCCTTTGCCAATTAGTCTATTAAATTCCAGTAAAAAGAGTTTTGCAAGGGGTCTATACTTTAATTTATATGCATTACTGCTAAGCCAGCTCTAATTACTTTTGCTTGTATAACTGTTTTTTCGTTAATTGGATTCGTAAAATTTATAGTTTCTGCCTTCTTTCCATTCTGCAAAGCTTTAGCTCCTGTCATATTCATCTTTAGATCGCCATTGACTACAATTATTCTGTTTAAGGACCCTTTCTCAATCAAAATCGGTAGATCTAAATCTTGTCTATAAAGTAGGCTATCTGCCCCTAAATCTTTTTTCAGCACTTTGCCTAAAACTTCTTTTAAATCAGCAATTTCCATACCATTTGATTGCGTAACATCCATTCTTTGAACCATCAAGCTACTCTCATCCAAATGATCGCCTTTTTTCATGTGTCTAGCGAGAGTCACTACTGGTCTATAAAGAGCAACGTTAATTCGAGCTTGGCTTGAACTAATCATCTTTTTGCCATCTACAGCTTTCAAAGTTAAGCTTACAACACCACCAATTCTATTTTTTGCTGAAGTAACTTCTATGGAAAATTGCTCTCCCGCAGGAACTTTCCACTGGTGGGGAATTTTCTCGTATTGAATTACGGCTTCCACATCAGAAGTTAGTAAGCTGTGTAGCCAATCCTCAATAGCTTTTTCAATAGACATCACAGGGACAATTTGTGTATCCACATAAACTTTACTATTCAAGCCAGTGAGCTTTACTTCCTGAAACCCAGCTTGCTCTAAAGTCTTTTTAATTTTGAATGAAGAGATCACTCGACTAGTATCGACATTTGGAAATTGATCGATAATAATTTGCGCTACGCGTTGACGGGAGCTTGAATCATCCGCCGAGATATGAGCAATGTCTCCTAGAGTAATTGTAGTGCTGCGCACTGCAACTGATTCAATAAGCTCTACCTCAATACTGCAAAAACCTTGAACAGCGCCACACAGGAAAAGTAAATAAAAACCCATATACCATAGTGAGCAGACATAATGTTTTAGCATGATAGAATCCCCCGTTTATCTAACGCTATTAGCGAGCAATTTGATTAGCAATTTCCAGCATTTCGTCTCCAGCTCTTATAGCCTTTGAGTTTGTTTGGTAAGAACGTTCTGCAGACATCAATTTAACCATTTCTTCCACGATAACAACGTTTGAACCTTCTAAAAATTGATGCGAAATTGTACCAGCTCCCTGTTCTCCTGGATTTACAGGAGTTGCTGCTCCAGAAGCTTGACTTTCTTTGTAAATATTTCCACCCTGAGCATCTAACCCGGAATAATTAGCAAAAGTAACTAGCTGTAGGCGCCCTAGATCTGTTTCTTGGCCAGAATCAGCATCAATGTATGAAACATACCCTTCTTTATTGAAATTGATCTTGCGATAATTTGTAGGGACTGCTTGAATATTAGCTAATTTATACCCATCCGCATTTACGATTTCACCTTGATCTGAAAGGTGGAAATTTCCATCACGTGTATAGATTTTTTCACCTTGAGCTCCTTCTAGTTCAAATAATCCTTGTCCCATAATTGCAACATTCAAGTCATTACCTGTACCGATCATGTCACCTTGGGTAAATTGCTTAGAAATAGCTGAAAGTCTAGTTCCTACACCGACCTGTTGTCCTACAGGATTTCTTGTATCAGCACCTGTAGATTGCCCAGGAGCCACTAAAGTTTGGTATAATAGATCTTGAAACTCAGGGTTACTCTTCTTAAATCCATTGACTCCAGCGTTAGCGAGGTTGTTAGCAATAACATCCATTTTGATCATATTTGCTTTCATACCATTTGCTGCGGTCCACATTGCTCTTTCCGACATATTTACCTCTTATCTATTTTATTTTTTTAGTGTATGAATTGGAATTAAGCTCTAGCGTATTGAAATAGCTTCTCTAATAATCCAGCATGTGTAGACATAGCCAACTGGTTAGCGGAAGCACTTCTCGTAGTGTTCATCATCTCAACCATTTCTTGCAGTGCATTCACGTTTGAACCTTCTATAGCGCCTTGTCTGAGGATATTTGGGTTATCATCAGGATTAATTCTGAATGGAACAACTTCCTTAACAAAATCTGGAATAGAATATAGGAGCCCTTCTTTGCTTTCTAAAAGCTGTAAATTAGCATTTTCTTGCTTCAAGGGATCGGCACTCTTATTCATACGAAAAACAGCTAGCTCAGCTATAGGTGCTCCTGCTTGGAATACTTGCCCATCTCGTCCAATTTCAATGGAGCCTGCAGCTGGATCTATAGGAATAGGCTGATTTTGAGGGTCTAATGCCATATGCCCTGCTACGTAAAGAACATTGGGACTGTTGGGGTCTAAACGATTTTGTAAACCTATTGAAAGCTTTCCATTACGTGTATAGTAGGTTCTAGGATCTGAACCATCTGAATGCTTAACAGCAAAGAAGGCATTTGGCGTATTTTCATTAATTGCAACATCCATAGGGTTATTTGTAGTTTGTACGCTACCTACAGAGGCTAAATTTTTATATACACCATTGCGTTGCACGCCATAGAAGGGAGACAGCCCTGCTCGAACAGCCGAGTCCACCCCTCTTGTATCAGGGTTCTGCTGACGGGTTTGTAACATTAACAAGGATTTTTTGAAGCTGTCAGTCGATTGATTAGATAAATTATGAGTAATGACCTTTTGTCTTTCTTCATTGTAGTTAATACCTGATGCTCCTGCATGAAAACCTAGTAACATACGATTCGCTCCTAATGCTTGTATTACTAGGTCTATATGCAAGGCGTATGCCAATACGATTAAAAAAGTGAATTACCTGCTAAAGCTAAAGTCAGCTGCTAAAGATTTAAGGATGAAAGATTGATTAGATCTCTTACATGACCTTTTATCAATCGATCCTATAGATGCGGCAAAGAAGGCATTGCAAGAGGTCTATTGCATCTTAAAAATGAAATAAGTTAAGCTGACAGGGTAATATGTAATTGGTCCAAGATATTCAATGGAGCTTTGCCAAATTTAGATTTGTAAGAATCCGCTGATTATCGGGCGAAAAGGTTATGCATAAACAGTCTAAAGTTTACTAAACAGAGCACCTAATGACCCATTCTGATAATAAGCAGAAAAAAAAGTTATGTTGGAACTGTGAAGGCAGTATCCCTTTAAAATCAGAATTATGCCCTTATTGTGGGGCTAATTTTAAGTTAACCTCCCCATATCAAACTCAACAATATGATTATGCGAAGCAATTGGAAGATTCTCTTCATCTTAATTCTTCCAAAATAGATTCTATTGGAGATGTTGATCATAGCTCACTGCTAGAAGAACAAAAAAATGAAGAAGCCTCGAACTTTCCTGTAGATGAAATGTCTGAAGAATCCCAATTTACTCTGATACCTCTCCTGTTTTTCCTACCAGGATCTACATTGACTTTTTTTGCTCTTCTTCTACTCTTATTTTCGCGGCATGGAACTCTAAGGATTGAATGGGATACAAGCTACTGGTTTTTGTATCTTTTATTAGGGAGTACCTTACTGGGCCTAGGATGGAATAAGTTAAAAAATATATCTCGCTAAATTATAAGCAATCAGATACATTATTTTTTTTAATTCACTACCCCTAAGCTTTCTGAAAGGTGTTTTGGATAATCTAGCGTTCTCGGAGTTTTTTAATTGCAACTTAAATACAGCTTCCTTAAATTGGGACTTTTTAAGAGCTATTCCTTTTGCCCTTTGTCAGAAAAGGCTTAAGGTTAATTGGACGATGCAGTTAATTAGATGATTGTTTAATGCAAAATAACCCGTTTAAGTTGTTAAATATTTTATGAGTCAAGCGACCCCAGCAGAGTTTTCTAAAGTTCGGTCGATTTTATGGCCGATCTATCGGAATGAAGTGAAAAAATTCGTTCCCATGCTATTAATGACATTCTTTATCTCGATAAATTACCATCTATTGAAGATTTTAAAAGATTCATTAGTAGTAACTACAAATGCTTCGGGAGCAGAAGTGATCCCTTTCCTTAAAGTATGGGCTATGCTGCCAACAGCAGTCTTTATGACTTATCTGTTTACAACTTTATCTCGTCATTTCTCTAGACAAACCGTTTTTTATGTCATGATGGGAATTTTTTTGGGATTTTTTGCTCTCTTTACATTCGTATTATTTCCTTTAAGAGATCAAATACAGCCTTATCAGCTAGCGGATCATTTCCAAAGTAGCTTGCCCGAAGCATTGAAAGGTTTAAGAGGCCTAATCGATATTTTCCGCAACTGGATCATTTCTGCATTCTACGTAATGAGTGAAATGTGGAGTGCTATTATATTAAGTGTGTTATTCTGGGCTTTCGTCAACGAAATTACAAAAATATCAGAAGCTAAACGCTTTTATGGTTTGCTAGCTTTTGGAACAAATATGGCTGGTTTTATCATTGGAAAGCTTTCAGCTTATTGCGCTCGTATGCCTTATAATGAGTTTCTTCCTGGAAGCAATCAGTGGGAACAGTCGTTGATATTGTATACCCTTATGTTGCTTATATCCGGAGCATGTACGGTTATCCTATTTGCCTGGATGCAGAGTTATGTACTTACAGATCCTGAAAGCTACTCAGCAGAAGCAAAAAAAGAGTCTATAGAGAAACAAAAGAATATTTCATTGCTAGAAAGCTTTAAATTTTTAGCTCGTTCACGATATGTGATGTATATAGCTCTTATTGTTCTATCTTATAATATTGTCATTAATTTGACGGAAGTAGCTTGGAAAGATCAACTACGCCAGCAGCACGCAGATCCTAATCAATATACAGCATATTTTAGCGAAGTCACGAGTATCACCGGTTTAATGGCTGCTTTTATGGCATTTGTGTCAGGGTACCTTATCCGACGTTTTGGATGGACTTTTACTGCAATGATTCCTCCAGCCATTATGCTTATTACGACGTTTGGTTTCTTCTTATTTCTTATGTTTGGACATCAGTTTGAAGATATTATTTTAGCACTCTTACATACAACGCCTCTTTATATAGCAGTTCTTTTCGGTTCTGCACAAAACGTATTAGGACGAGTTTCAAAGTATACCCTTTTTGATGCAACTAAAGAATTATCATTTACGCCACTTCATTCAGATGAAAAAATTAATGCTAAATCTGTAATTGATGGTATCGGTTCACGACTAGGCAAGTCTGGCGGTTCTATTATGTACCAAGTATTAATTGTTATGTTTTCTGGAATCGCAGGAACTACACCTTATGTAGCGGCTCTTATTTGTTTATTCATATTTGTATGGATGACAAGTGTAAAATCTCTTGGCCTGCAAGTAGAACCTTTGATCCATAAGAAATAGATTAACAGTACAAACATCTCTCTATATTTCTTAGCTATTGCTACTATCCCCCATCTTCTATCTATTTAGTTTGAGGCTGGGGGATATAGTACTTTCAAAAAGCTACCAGTATTTTCCTTAAAAGAATCAGATTTAATATTTAAAAAGGCTAGGGATATGAAAATTGAATTATTTAATAAATTTTAAACTAGCCAATACTTAATGTTAGTAGACATCTTTTTGAAGACGACCTTCCTTACGTAATTGCCGAAGATAAGTGTGGGCTGTTGTATCATCCATATGACCAAAGTTCTTCACAAGATTAAAGAGAACTGATTCAACATCTTTTGCCATATATTTCGCATCGCCGCATATATATATGTAGGCTCCTTCGTTAAGCCAATTCCATATTTCGTGAGCTGACTCCTCCATTTTGTGCTGAACATAAACTTTATGTAATTGATCACGCGAGAATGCTAAACTCAATTTAAGTTTATTCTGAGCAACAAGAGCTTCCCACTCACTTTCATAGAGGAAATCATAAGCTCTACTCCATTCACCAAAGAAAAGCCAATTTTTCCCAGGAGCACCTAACACCACTCTCTCTTGCATAAAAGCACGAAAAGGAGCTACCCCTGTACCTGGTCCAATCATAATAATAGGAGCTGTAGGATCCTTAGGTAAATGAAAATGTTTAGTCGGTTGTAGGTAAAGAGCAATCTCTTTTGAATTTAGAGGAACTTTCTTCAAGTAATCTGTACACACACCTATTCGCTCTTGCAATCCAATACTATATTTTACTGAAACTACTGTTAGGTGAACTTCTTCTCCAACCACCGCTTGCGCTGAAGCAATAGAATAGAATCGAGGTAGTAAAGCTGGAAAAACATCTACAATTTCTTGCGGATGCCATACCACTTCTGAGTGAGTATTCAACAGATCTATAAGACTAGATGAAGCACAATATGCGTCAAAAATATCTTTTTCTGAGATTAGTAATTCTAAATCCTTTTTTTTAAGAGGATTACATTGCCTCTCTAAAAGCTCTTTTATGAATTTCTTATGTGGTAAGGACAAACAAATATTGGCATAGTTAGTTAAATACTTCTTAAAAGATATATTTGACTCCCCTAATTGATAATATATCTTTTGAGAGCCATTAGCTCTCAATGAGTGCAATAAACTATCCACAACATAAGTGTTATTTTCAGGTAAAATAGCAATCGAGTCCCCTACATTATACCGCATTCCAGAGCCTTGTAGATCTATCACGTAATGGATAGTTTCCTTATTTGAACCTGGCTTATTTAGACGATGCCGTTGTTTTAAGGCCCCATAAAATGGCTTTTCGCGAGAATAAATAATATCGTCTTGCATCTCTGTAATTCACATCCTATGACATAGATTATCTAATCTCTAACCCCTGCAACTTTAGTTCTTCCTGGTGAAATAGGTAAAGACCTATGAAAACTATTGATGCAGAGATAAAAAACGTAGGACTAAATAGCTCACCTAAAAAAATACGTCCATAAATAGACACAAAAATAGGCGTTACAAATCCTGCAAATGACATAAAGGTTGCAGTAAAACGACGTAGTAAAAATGAATACATATTATATGCAAGTAGATTGGAGATAATAAGCATATAAATGGTTCCTTCTATGACAGGTGTCCATTGGGTAACAGGTACAGGTTCCCATTTTTCAAAAATAAACGAGGTAATTAAGGCTAAAATACCTCCGAAGAACATTCCAAATCCATTGGCCGTTAATGGTGAATAATCATCTTTGCACAATTTTTGCATTGAAATCCAACCATAGCAACTACAAAAAACAGCTGCAATCAAAGCTAACTCTGCAGCAGAAAAGAATAGTAAGTGAGTTAAGCCTGTTTCAGCCTGAGAATCTTCTATAAAAACAGGGAACATTCCGCAAAAACCTATTAGTAGTCCAATCCATTTTTTATATGTTAACTTTTCTGTAAAAATAAAATAAGACAAGAGAGCTGAGATGAACGGCGATAAACTGTATATAAAACAAGTTTTTGAAGATGAAAGAAACTGCAAACCCCAAAATTCAAAAACATTTGTTAAAAAGAAAGTAAAAAAGATTACCATCAAAAGAGGTTTAAGATAACGAGCATTCCAGCGTAAAAGCTCTCTTTTGAAGATGAATTGATACCCTAGAAGAATGATGCCTGCTAGAACCATACGAGTTCCAAGTAGGAAAAAGGGTTGAGCATACTGCAATGTAGCTTTGGCAACAGTAAAGATACTTGCAAATAGAGCATACATCAAAAATACTAAATGCATGATTTTATCCTTAATTAAATATAAAGCACTGTGGGTTAAAAACTCTTCGTATAAGAAATAAGTAAGCTATAGGCTAAATTATATAGCCTATAGCCCATTTCCTAGTTGAGTTCTATGCTTATTAGATCTCTTATATAACTCTTGATCGACTATTTTAATAGATCTTCATAAAAAAGTTTTTTTAAGAAAACCTATAATAATCTTTCTAAATTGAAGTGCTTTCTTCACTTGCAAGTGATTTACTATCAACTGCTACGCCCATAGCATGTAATCCATTGTCAACATGTAAAACGACACCAGCAATTGCAGAAGCTAAAGGGGAAAGTAAAAATGCAGCAGCAGAAGCCACTTCACAACTTTGTAGATCTTTGTTTAAAGGAGCATTTGTGATCCCATAATCAATCATTTTTTCAATAAATCCAATAGCTTTCGCAGCGCGTGATCCCAAAGCTCCAGCAGAAATAGCATTGATGCGAACACCCCATTTTCTTCCTGCTTCCCATGCTAATACACGCGTATCACTTTCTAAAGCTGCTTTTGCAGAACTCATTCCTCCACCATATCCTGGAATTACTTTTTCAGATGCAATGTAAGATAAAGTAAGAGCAGCGCCCCCTTTTTTAATGATAGGACCAAAATATTGCAGACAACTAACCCAGGAGTAACTAGATGCACTTATAGCAGCTAAGTATCCATTCCTTGACGTCTCTAACAACGGCTTTTTGACCTCAGGGCCATTTGCCAAAGCATGTACAAAAATATCAATTTGTCCGAAATCTTGAGCAATTGCAGCAGCAACATCTTTAATGGTAAAATGCTCTAGTTCTTGATAGCGCTTATTCTCTCTAATTTCGACTGGAACATCAGAAACCGTATCGTAGGCTGCATCTAATGGATAGACTTTTTTAAAGTCTAGTAAGGTTCCATCTGATAGTTTACGAGACTCATCAAATTTACCCTGAGCTAAGCTTGTAGTGAAAATTTTAAGTACAGGTGGCCATGTCCCTACAAGAACTGTAGCCCCTGCTTCCGCTAACATCTTTGCTACAGCCCAACCATAGCCATTATTATCACCTACACCCGCAACAAAGGCAACTTTACCCTTTAAATCAATTGCTAGCATGAACCGCTCCCATTTAAAACCTATAATTTATCTCTTGTAAAACCAGTAACAAAAGAATTATCATAGCTATTGCTCTATTCACGTTCAAGAATAAATCCATCTTTTAAAATTTAGTATCATTTAAATGACGCATCAACAAAAGAAAAGCATACCTTCTATTTATAAGCAGTTTTTTGTAACTTCGGAAACATCTGGATTACGTTTAGACCGCTATTTGAAACTAGTGCTTGGTTCAGAGCTTAGCTTATCACAAGTCAAATGGGCGATTGAGCATAATTTATGTAGAATTAACAAACAACTCGAACGTTTTGTATCTACTAAGACAAAACTTGGCGATTTCATAGAGTTAAATGTATCAGCCATCCCCTCTCAAATCCATAGTACTACAAAATATGACTCTAATAGAATTTTGTATGAAGATGAAGCTATCCTTATATATGATAAACCCCCTGGAATTTCCTGTGATGAAGAAGGGCTTTTCCATCAAATCAAGGTATACTGTAAAAGTATAATCCCTATCCACCGACTGGACAAAGAAACTAGTGGTGCTATTTTATTTGCAAAGCAACCAGAATTGGAGCCATTGCTTATAAAGCAATTTAGAGAACGAACTATTAAAAAGAAATACTGCGCTATTGTAGATGGATCACCAAAAACGTTAAAAGGAACCATTACTAATTATTTAGGCAAAATTCAGGGCTTTCAAGGTTGTTGCATTTGGGGAGAAGTTCCTAAAAATAAAGGCGTTTTAGCTGAGACGATATGGCAAAAAGTTGAAAGCGGAGGAGGGGCAAGCCTAATGCATTGTTGGCCACAAACAGGAAGAACTCATCAAATCCGTATCCATATGAGTCAACTTGGCTTCCCTATATTGGGGGATCGTCAATACAGCAAACATTTTAGATGCCCTTATAAGACAGGAAGGCTACTTTTACACGCCTTAAGCCTGGAATGGATTCATCCCATAAAGAATCAAATAATTTTAACATGTGCTGAACCGCCTGAAGACATAAAAAAAGCTATCGATTATATCAGGTCTTAATTTTAAGCAAACTTCTGCAAATAAAGGATTAACCGTATGCCCGAAACACGTTCTCTTACAGCTTTTTACCTATATTTTGCAAAGCCCTTTTGGTTAAAGTTTTTAGGGATAGCACTTACCTCTATTATTTGGGCTCTTTACGACTCAGCAGGCCCTTATCTGATAAAACTAATCATTGATAAAGTAACTACATTTGAAGGGAAACCCCAAGATGTATTTGAGGTAATTAAATGGCCTCTAGGAAGTTTTATAGGATTAAGGCTATTTATGGAAGGTTGTAATATACTCCAAGGAATTATCGGTATCTATACTTACTCTAATTTTAGACAAAAAATTGCATCTGAATTGTTTGCTTATGTGCAGCAACACTCCTATAGCTACTTTCTTAATCAATTCACCGGGGGAACTTCAAGTCGTATTGTAGAATTAGCTCGAAGTGGGGTGAGGCTAAGCAGCATGTTATTACAAGACTTTATGCCTTTATTGTGCTCTTTTCTTATTTCAGCTTACTTAATGTGGACGATTCATCCTATATTCGCTACAGTCTTACTAGTATGGATGCTGACTTACTTAACACTCGTAGTGTCTTTAATTAACAAAAAGAGTGTTTTGTTTGCTAAAAAACATGCTGAAGCAGCAACTCTTGTTAAAGGAAGGATTTCAGATTCATTAAGCAACATTGTCAATAGCAGACTTTTTGCTAGGGCAGATTATGAGCAACAATACCTAGAGAGTTATTTACATAATGAAGCTGAAAGACATCAAGATTTTCTCTGGTACTTAGAAAAGGTCCGAGCATTTCAACGTTTATTTTCCAGCGCTCTCATTATTATGATTTTAGTTTTGGCCTTGTATGGGTGGTCCCTAGGAAAGATTACGATCGGTGATTTCAGCTTTATTGTGGCTGCAACTATTTCAATACTTAGTATGGCATGGCATATTGCAAATCAAGCAACAAAGCTTTTTGAAGAGATCGGTTCTGCCTCTGATTCTTTGAAAATTATTTCTGAACCTATTGAAATCAAAAATAGTGATCAAGCTAAACCTTTAGATATTCAAAATGGTGAAATCGAATTAGATAATATTTCCTTTACTTACTCATCATCTACACAACCTATTTTTACATGTCTAAATCTTAAAATTAAAGGAAGGGAAAAAATAGGGCTTGTTGGTTTTTCAGGGTCGGGAAAGTCAACTTTTGCCCATCTTCTGCTTCGTTACTTTGAATTGAGTGAAGGGCATATTTTTATTGATGGACAAGATATAACACAAGTTACACAACAATCCCTAAGAGAGCAGATCTCAATGATTCCACAAGACGTTACTCTGTTCCATCGCACCCTTATAGAAAACATTAGATATGGTAGACTGAATGCTTCCGATGAGGAAGTTATCGAAGCCGCAAAAAAAGCTCACTGTCATGAGTTCATAGAACAACTTCCTAAAGGTTACTATACTTTAGTTGGAGAGCGGGGTACGCGTCTATCTGGGGGCCAAAGGCAACGGATTGCAATAGCCAGAGCGATCCTTAAAAACAGTCCTATTCTGATCTTAGATGAAGCAACTTCTGCTCTAGATTCAGCTACAGAACAAGCTATACAATCAGGTTTAAAACATGTTATGGAAGAAAAAACCTGCATTGTAATCGCCCATAGACTTTCTACACTCATACACATGGACCGTATTATCGTCTTCCTTAGGGGAAAAATTGTTGAAGACGGGCATTACACAGATTTACTTAAACAAAAAGGACATTTTGCAAAGCTTTGGGAAATGCAAACAGGTGGAGCCCTGCCTGAAATGTCAAATAATATAGAACATGATAGTACTAATTAAACTTAAAATTTCTTCCTCTTTGCCTATAAATTAGCTATCTGTGTAAAATATAAGGCTATCAGCTACTGTATGTGTTAGTTATTCTTTTTTTAAGATAGAACCTATGGTTCATAAAACTCAGTCAATCAATTCACTGTTGATAAAAAAAGGGAAACTACCCCATCCAGTTAACATAAAGTGTCTATGCATAACAGACTCATATTTGAAAAGTTTTATCTGACTTTTCTATTTGATATGATTTTTTAGGAAAACCTAAATATATCTTTCAACACAGCTCCATTTAGAGCGTGGAAAAGGTTATTTATAGTTCCATTAAGCGTAAAGCATTAGCACGTATTTGTGCACAAATAACTATAAATTGTTGGGGAAAACTATGAGAGTTTATTATTTTTTCTTAATGGTCTTTCTTAAATTAAGTTGCTGGTCTATAGCCTATTCTGGTCCAATAGAGGCTAGTCAACAACTACCAAGTGCAATTCACCATATCTTAAAGACTAGAAATTTACCTTTACAAAGAGCCGTACGTCTTGTCAACCAAGTTTCAACTGCAAATTCTAGAGATTTAAGAATATTACATCAATTAGCTCTACCAAAAATTAATAAATTATTAGATCAAACTGAAAATACTTATATAGATTTTATTAACAAAGTTTGTAATCGTATAAAAGAAGATAAATGGATTCTCACTGAGTATAAACTTTTTTTAGACAAACAAGTTGGTTTAGATAAAGGATCGTATGTTCTACGAAAAAGCTTAGGGGAACTTATTGGATACAATACAATCACAGGCGAGGATACATTGGGAATCCTTGATAAATGTATTCAGTTTTTACAGAATAGGCTTTTTGATATACAAAATTTAACTCTTGAGAAAAGGATTTTAAACGAGACAGAAATTGTAGTAGTCAAAACAATGTTTATTTACATCAACCTACATTTGACTAAGCTGCAAAATTTATTCGAATATAGTACTCTCCCCTATCAATTACAATTGCTTTATCCAGTAAAAACGCCTGAGCATACTTCTATGGAATCTTTATTAAGGCAAACAGCTCTTTGGGGTTTAGATGAAGACGCCAATCCTGTTTTATATATTCCTAATGCTGGATTTATGGAAGGGGGACATATCCATTTTAATGCTAAAAAACGTTGGAAGATGAGAGGAATCGATTGTTCTGCTCTAGCTTTTTGGGCGACTTACTATGCTAGTCACCCTCCTCAAGATCATGAACCTAAAGATCCATCTACTAAAAAAGCGGCAATAGCTTGGTGCATACTAGCTCATCAACCTTTTGAAGAGATCCCTGATGCAGATGAAACAGACCTAAGACATATTATAGATAATTCTTGTTGCTCTTTTATTTTGGAGAATTATGCTCCTATACTCAATGACCATCTTGAAGAGGGTGATATTGTCATTTGGAGAAAAACAGATCCTTTAACTCAAAAATCTAAAAGCCAAATAGCTTTGTTTGGGCATTGGTTAGATGAGCAACGAAAAGAATTTATAGGGATAAATGCTGTAAAAAATAATGAAAAAGGAGTAAAATTTATTAACTTTGCAGTATTTAAGCTTGAAAGCCCCAATACTAAACGTTATGCCTTGAGAGTTAAACACACAGGTTTGTGATTTACTATTGCAAACCGCGTAAACTTTAATAAACTCTCAGTAATTGCTATCAATACAATCATTAAAGTTTCTACAAATCTCAGTTATACACAAACAAACTCAAGAATTGGCAAAAGCATTGCTAACAATTTTAAAATTGTCCGTGATACGCTTGTCTAGGCAACCTTTAATATCTTCTGAAG
>JARBTQ010000005.1 GCA_029240075.1 Chlamydiales bacterium | reverse complement strand
CAAATTATTGAGAAATAAAACCTTACATCATCTCCTGTATAATATATTTAATATATAAACCTTTCACTCTATCGAATCTAATACCCCTGAACGGTTACGTATTTTTTGCTATTTTTTTCCTTCTATAGCTATTTACAAAAAGTTTTACTACATGCGCATAATTTCTTTATAACTAAATCTGATAATTGTTAAAAAAATTCACCATTAAGCCTATTTACAAAAATAGATAATTCAAAAAAACTAGAGAGATAATTAAAAATTAAATCGAAAAATCGAAATTGCTTTCTTCTTATAGAATTAACTAAATTTCCATGAATAATTTGCTTAAAAAATGGGGTACACCATTTTCGCGACAAAAAATTCCGCTGCTTGATATTTCAAAGGAGCTTCTATCACTCCAGTATGCAAGATCATCTAAAATATCATCAACTTTAACGGAGCTTTGGCCAGATAAAATCTTGATATGTCTATTTCTATTAAGTCTATATTCCATTTTACCATGATCACGGAATGTCAAACATAAACAGCTAATATTACTTATTCTTTCTATGGTAAAGACAGAAACTTGAATGGAACCCATCCACTTCATAATTCTTCCTCCATTTTCATTTTTCATTCTATTGCAAATAGAGGGAAATTGTGCAAATAGATCTACAGAATTATTATATTTTATAGCCCACTCAAAAAAGTTATCAGCTATATTAGCATCCTCCGCTAGTAATCTCATAAGTCCGGGATACTGGTGAAGCTTTTCAAATATCTCATCTTGTCTATCAGTCAGATTGACCGCTACAGAGAGCTCGAATTTTAGTAATCTCCATCCCTTAAATCGATCTACTACCCTTTCTTTGCATTTATTGATCTCTTCTGTCTGATTATCATCAAATATTCCTAAGCGATACTGAAGAGCTAAAATTTTTTGTTTAACCTCATTTCTTAGCGAAATAACTTCTGGCAAACTATTGGCAATAGGAAATTTTTTAATCATCAATACTTCACGAGCTATACAATTGAGACTTTTATCGATAGCTTTTTGCATTATTTCTCGGTCTACTTTTCCTGTATGATTCTCTATCGTATTCAAATCATTAATATATCTACTGTAACAGGCCTGTGAAAACATTTGAGTTTTTGAAGGGGTGTAAATTCCTATAGAAAATTTTTCTAACCAAATTTTTTTCTGCTCTTGGTCACTTTGCTTTTCTAAATAGTTTAAAGAAGATTCAAAGGTTGCTGCAAGTTGGTCAAAACGACTACTAATATTCATTTTATATAAAATGCCTTAAAAAAACCTTTTTAGGAGTACTAAATTTATAAATAAAAATTCATTAAAGAACCCTAGTCTGAAAAATACCCCATATCTAAGGCTCTGCGTTATCTAATGTCAAATACTGGCTTAAATTGATACTATCTATTGAAAAAATACTTCTTACATTTATGAAGAAGAATTTGTTTTTTTAAACTAATTTTTTCTAATAAAGTCAAACTACTGCACACTCGAGAGTCAGCCATTAAAAGATTAAAAATTTCTATATAGCCTTCTTGCGCTGCTGTAAAGACACTTTCATTATTTTTTGCTGTAGGATCTACTCTAGGGTGATTTAATAATAATTCTAGAATAGTTATGTAATTTTTTTTAGCAGCTTGGCGAATAGCATAATTATCACCAGCAGATGGATCAACCCTTTTATCTTTAAGCAAAGATATTACTGTATCCAATTTATTTTGAGCCACCATCCATCTCAAAACATAATTGTCTTCAATACTAGGATCAACTCCTGCTTTATGTAATAACAATTGGACGGTTTTTTCCTGCCCCTTTGCTGCGGCCCACTGAATAGCTTTAATGTTATCTATTTCTTCACTTAAACTTGGAGTAGAGGACACTTTTTCAATGATTTCATTGTGCCCTTTTTCAGACATGTAAGAATAAAATCTATTTTTCATATGTGGTGTGTTGCCTGCCAATTTTTCTAGGAAATTACTCATAATCTGCCTGTATAAAGGAGATCTTTTGATAGGCGCTATACAATCAGATTTTTTATATTCCTTGTATTTATCTGGAGGTAGGCTAAAGCCTTGAACCAAATCATTAACAGCCCGGTTCACAATTAATTGAATACAAACTTTCTCATTTACAAAGAGTTTAGAAACACATTTCGTATTTTTTAAATCGTTTGTACCTAACAAGTTACAAACAATCAACTGCACATCATAAGGTAGAGTGCTTAATACTGTCATATATAATTCCACAAGGTTTTAAAATTATTTTAAAGAATAGGCCTCTTCCAAAGCCTATTTGGCAAAGATTTATTGAGTTACCGATAGTAAAGATTCTAAAGAAACTCAATATATGTTCATCCATTTTTTAAAGCTTCTAATTTACTTTTAAGTCTGTTTTACTTCTACTAAATAGTGTTTAATTCCTTTATTAGGTACTGTGAGATTTAAAGATTGCACGATCTTTAATATAAGAGGAAGCTGTCTCGTCCATGAACTCCAATGCGCTGAATATTTTGTTTCCATACTATAACAGCTTCAAAAGAGCCTTTTCCATAAGGATTGCTGGATCACTACCACTATTACGCAAGTCTAAATCTAGGGAATAAAGTATGATTAGCGCCTTGCGAAATCGACTGATACCATAGTTCTGAGCAGTTTTGACCATCTTTTCTAACATTTTCCCTTTAAGCTGTGGGAAAGCTTTAGCTAACTCTTGACTTGTTGTTCGTGTAGCAATCATTTCACATAATCGAAGCCCTGTTTGCATATTCATACGGATCATTTGCAAAATTCCGATTGCATTATCCCCTTCCTCTAACAAAGATCGAAGCACATCCAAGGCTTCCCCACCTCTGAACTCTAAAATAAAGTCGCGCAATTGCCAAATAGTTTCTTGGGAAGAGGGGCTAGTAAGCTGCATGATCGCCTGACCCGTAATAGCAGGATCCTCTACCGCATAGAGAATTAATTTATCCAATTCTGTAGCTAAAAATGCTTTTTCAGCCCCCACCCTTTTTATGAGGAGTTGCGCAAGCTCTGCTGAGATCTGTTTTCCTTGATTGCGAGCATATATAACTACCCATTGGATTAAATTAGCTTCTTTTTCCCATGGTTTTTCAGGAGGGGAAGCGACAATATAACCTTTTTTCTCTATACTTTGTTCAAACTTAGAATTGGTAAACTCCTCCTCTGCCGCAAGTACTAAGCATATATGAGAGGAGGGGTGCTCTAAATATTGAAGTATTATCTTTTGAACTGCGGGGGAAATCTTCTCTATTCTTTTTACAAGAAGTACTGATGTATCTCCAAAAAGGGATGGACTGTTTAATTCTTGATCCAACTCTTGAGCATTCACTTCAGCTCCATCAAAAGAACGTAGAGCAAAAGGGTCATCTCCCCTTCCTTGTAAATAGGTATGACAAATTTCGCCAATACATTTTTGTGTTTCCACTGGGTCTGATAATACCAAGAGATAACAAGGGGCTACGTCTTTATGCAAAGGTCTTTTAAGGTGTTTTTTCAATTCATCTATTGATTGATAACGCATATTAAGGTCTTGTGATTATTGATTAAGCTTTAGTTGTAAACCTAGAGGTAATGTATCTCCCAGAGCTTGTTCCCTCTCGACCTGGGATACTTCTTTAATATCTATTAAAGACTCCTCTATTTGCTTTCTAAAATCATATGGCAACTTATCAAGAAGCTGTTCAATAAATTTTTCTGATAGATTAACTTCACGATAAGGGGTTTTACGCGCTAGAGTAGCGATAAGATATTCAATCTCCTTCTCAGGATCGTTCAAGTATATTTCTAAGAGTTGGTCAACCCATGCTGTGCAATCTTCTTTAGGGATGATATAGCTAATAGAGGCATGCATCAGTACACGTGTGCCTAGCCGGCCTACTGCCCAATACTCAGCGGGCTGAGCGATTTTCTTTACGATTCGTTCTAATAAAGCTTTTCCTAGAGTTATTTTAAAGGACACATCTAACCATTCCATTGAAACTACTGTGCGGAGTAGTTCAGAATAAAGATTGTAATCATTTCTCTGTGGAACTATAAGGCTTTTACTCGACTTATTCCATATTTGAGGAATGATACTATTAGCTACTTGCTGCTGTTGCCCCCGATTAAGGCCCCCTGCTATGCGTCGATAACAGATCAATTGCTGCAGATAGACTTCTTGAGAAGTAGTTTTGAAATGCTCTTCTTGCAGTATAAGTCGCCACAAGTCCTTAATACGATGTTCATCTAGAGGATAACCAAACCCCGGGCGTAATATAAAGCCAGTCAAATTCCACCAGCGAACAGCATAATGAGCCGCAACCTTCCTCTTATCCGATACTGCTAACACTGCAGGCCATAATCCCCGTAATAAATGAACACCCCACTCATTCCTTCCCTTACCTATTAAGCTCTCTAAATCCTTCATTAAGGAGTTTAATCCCTCTTTTCCCTCTTGAAATCGATTTACAATCAGCTTGCGAAAATCGTCTAATTCCTCTGGCGTAAAAGTCTCCTCTGTCGCAGTTGCTAAAGCTCGCGAACTTTCTGCTGATGGATGGAACTCAAGCTGCCAGCGATGATCTGTTAAGCAAGACTGCAGCCATACCTCTATAATCCCTATTTCAGTAAGTGAAATTTGGAGCTTCACAGGTATTAATTCTTTTGTATCCTCAAATAAATTGCGTTTACCATAGCGAAGAACTGTCTGAATAGGGGGCAAGGGGGCAAAATTTTCCTCATCGATCTCTACTAAACTTTCAAGAGCATCTTCTATACGGGAATGAGAGTAAAGAATTTGAAATGCAACTGGAGTATTAGGCTTAACATAAAATTCATGCGATACAAGATATTGAAAACCAAAGGAGCTTCCTCTAGGAATTACTGCCATTGCCATAGGTTGCTTTTTTCCAGCAATTTCCATCTTTAAATAGTAACTACGTGGGGTTCCTCCCCCAACAGAAGTCCCTATACCTCTTTTAGATAAACCAAAAGAGCTTGCGCCCTTAGCTACGGCAAAATCCAAGTCATCTTGCTTATTAAGAGTTATAGGTGTGGGACCTGGATACCATAGGTCTAAAGCTTCAATAACAGCTCTTTGAAAGAGGATTGGCTTCATAGTCCCCCCATTGAATAAGATATATTTAGGCTTACTTAATGGTTCTTCTCCTATGTTTTTTTGCAGAAAGTTAGCCAAGTGCTTAATAATAGAGGGTTCCGCCTCATAAGGCAGTCCTACCGTTTGCAAACCTGTAGACTTCCTTACTTGAATAGCTTCAGTCCAAGGTAATAGATCCCAAAATCCTTTTAAAATTAACTCCTGTAACTCATGCTTAGTTATATTGATCTGTATGCTTCCTAAAACAACTCGACTTCCCGTCCCTTGGATTATAACAGAATAAGATTGAAGCTTTGAATCATTGTTGCCAAGTAAGTCTTCTTTTGCTTTCCTAGCTTTATGCTTGAGTTGCGCCCATTGTAAGTCTGATAACTCTTCAATGCCCTCCTTTTTTAGCTTGTCCTCAAGATAATGGGTAATAGCCAAATCTATGTTATCTCCACCAAGCAGTAAGTGCCTTCCTACAGCCATACGTTGTAAAGAGATCTCCTGATCTAATTTTACTGCCTGTATTAGACTAAAGTCAGTTGTCCCCCCCCCTACGTCTACTATTAAAACTTGATCGCTTTCTTTAAAAAGTTCCTGCCAAGGAGTACTAGAACGATGGAGCCAATTGTAAAAAGCAGCTTGGGGCTCTTCAAGTAGAGTAATATATTGCAATCCTGCTTGCTTTGCAGCTTCTACAGTCAGGTGTCTTGCTACTTCATCAAATGAAGCTGGAACAGTCAATACCACTTGTTGCTGCTCCATCTCTTCAGTTATATTCCCCTTACTCATGGTATGGTTCCAAGCTTTGCATAAGTGAGTGATATAGCGAACAGACGCTTCAAGAGGGCTGATTCTTTCGGTATCGGGCCCTTTTATTGGCAAAATCTTTTCATTACGGTAAGCTTGGCCATAACAAAGCCAACTTTTAGCAGATTCAACACATTGATAAGGGTTTTTCTCCCCAAGAATTCGCGCTAATTCTCCTACAATGTAAGACTGCTCCTTTATCCAAGGAAGGCTAGTACCCCCAAAAGGCAATTCATTATTTCTTGCAATATAACAACAAGAGGGCAGCATAGGTTCAGATTTAATAACCCCCAGATCTACTAATTGTGGAGCTGGCCATAATTGGACTGGATAAACTGAATTAAAATTCTTTTTATGAGTATCGATGTATGAAAGGGTCGTATTAGTTGTACCAAGGTCAATACCTATAATGTATCGAGATGAACTTAACATAAAGATTTGCCTAAACTTAAAAGCTAGATTAAGAATCCTCTAATATCTCAAACTTTTCGATTACATTCAACCACACATTAATAGCTCATTTACAACCAAATAAAGATACTATCTTCCCTTCTTTCAAAAATATGAACGTTCATTTACATTTTACTTTACTACTTTACAAAGGAAAGTTACATCCAATGCTCCTAGTGATCTTATTATACGCGCTTTTTGGTATCGTCTTTGTTGCGTCTAAAACTGCCTTAGAAGGAGGAAGCCCTTTTTTCTTTGTAGCTTTTCGGATGTCTTTTAGTGCTGCTTGTTTAATCGGATATTTATTATTTACCGATCGCTCTGCTTTGAAGGTTAATAAAGGAGCATTAAAATTGATCGCACTTATCGGAATGTTTAACATCTATCTTACAAATGCTCTGGAATATTGGGCCTTACAATATATGAGTGCGGCAAGAACCTGTTTTATCTACAGTTTGTCCCCTTTTCTATCAGCGCTATTTGCCTATTTTTATTTAAATGAAAGGTTAAATATGCGTAAATGGGTCAGTATGCTGACTGGGTTTGGAGGTATTAGCATTATTTTCTTAGGAAAAGAAAGTTCTGATGCTACGTTCACAGCTTTTTCTATTTTATCTTGGCCTGAACTAGCAGCTCTAGGAGCTGCTTGTGCCACTGTATTTGGATGGGTTTTTATGAAAGAAGCTATGCAAAAATATAATTGCTCTTTTGTAACAGCTAATGCTTACAGCATGCTTCTTGGAGGCGTTATAGGGATAGCGCATTCTTTAATGACAGAAGAGTGGCGACCTATCCCAGTTCATGATTATAATAAATTTTTTATGGGAGCAATTACAACGAGCATCATCTCTAACATGATTTGCTATAATTTATACGGTTACCTCCTAAAGAAATTTACAGCCTCCTTTATGTCTTTTTCTGGTCTATTATCGCCTTTATTTACTGCTATTTTTGAATGGCTCTTTTTAGGAACTCGTGTTGGATGGTACTTTTTTGCAGCTTGCTCAGTTACAATTACTAGTCTATACCTTTTCTATAAAGAAGAGTTAAAACAAATTCGTAAAATAGATTCTACCTAGGTTTTTATTAAATCCAGTCCTTATCCCTTAAGGTAAGATGGACAACTTATAAAATTTAGTATAACCTCAAAGTTTACCTATAACTTTAAAAATAAAGAATTATGTCTCCTATTATTGTCTGGTTTCGTAACGACTTACGCCTAACTGATAATCCTGCTCTGCATGCAGCTGCACAAACTAATAAACCTATTATTCCGATTTATCTATGGGTCCCTTCCGAAGAATCCCCTTGGCCTTTTGGTGCAGCTTCCTGCTGGTGGTTACACTACTCATTACAAAATCTAAAAGTCAATTTAAGCGATAAAAATTTACAACTTACAATTCAGAGAGGGGAAAGTTCTTTAGGATTGATTCAAAGGATTATACAAGAAACTGGAGCTAAAGAAGTTTATTGGAACCATCGTTATGAGCCGATGACCATAGCTCGCGATCAACAATTGAAGGGGCAGCTTGAAAAGGAGGGAATTCAAGTACAGACCTTTAACGGTTCCCTTTTGTCAGAACCATGGGAAATACTCAATAAACAGAAAAAGCCTTTTCAAGTTTTTGGAGCTTATTGGAAAGCATTTCTTAAACAAAACCAGATACGAGCACTTATTACGCTTCCCTCTACGCTTGTATCTTACCCTAAAAAACTAGCTAGCATCAGCTTAGATAACCTAAATTTACTTCCTGGGATAAATTGGACGGAGGAAATTGCTAAAGAATGGACTCCTGGTGAGAAAGGAGCTTTGCATAGGTTACACTCTTTCCTTAAATTAGCTGCAAAAAATTATACTAGCGGTAGAGATATCCCCTCTACAGAGGGAGTCTCGCGCCTTTCTCCCCATCTCCAATTTGGAGAAATTTCCCCCCATCAAATCTGGTATGCATTACAAGAATCACCCCATGACCAATATGCTGAGCCTTTTTTAAGGCAGTTAGGATGGCGTAATTTTGCCCATTATTTGCTATACCATTACCCTCATACCATGCAACAGCCACTGCGCCCCAAGTTTCAAAAATTCCCATTTGTTTCTAATAAAGAACATTTAAAAGCTTGGCAAAAAGGTCTAACAGGTTACCCTATTGTCGATGCTGGCATGCGACAGCTGTGGCGTACTGGCTGGATGCACAATCGAGTCAGAATGATCGTAGGATCATTTTTAGTGAAAGATTTATTAATTAGTTGGTATGAAGGAGCTGAATGGTTTTGGGATACTTTAGTCGATGCTAATTTAGCTAACAATACTATGGGCTGGCAATGGATCGCAGGTTGTGGAGCTGATGCTAGTCCTTATTTCCGTATATTCAATCCCACTACACAAGGAGAAAAATTTGATCCTGAAGGAAAGTATATTCGTCGCTGGATACCAGAGTTAGCCTTTCTACCAGACAAATGGATTCATACTCCTTGGCTAGCCCCTACTGAAATTCTCCAAAAAGCTAAGGTTGAATTGGGTATGAATTATCCTTATCCTATTGTTGATCACGCGGAAGCTCGAGATACTGCATTGGCAGCTTTGCGATCAATTCGAGAAAAATAACCCTCTCACAAAGATCTTAACTATTGCAATAAAGCAAGCCTTCCCTTATTGTCCGAAATAAATTCTATACGCTTCAGAATAAGATATAAGGACAATTATGGAAGTTACAAATCCTAAAAGAGAACGCTTACTAAATAGTTTAGGTTTTAATCAGCTGATCAAAGCTAAACACGGGTACTTACTCTATAATATACACGATAGCTACATTGGCAAGTCGATCGAGAAATATGGGGAATACAGCGAAGCTGAAGTTATATTTTTTAAACAACTAGTCACATCTCGTGATATTGTTGTTGAGGTTGGCTCAAACATTGGATCCCATACAGTCCCTTTAGCCCAGATGGTTGGCAAAGATGGTAGAGTCTATGCATTTGAACCACAAAGAATTGTTTATCAAACATTATGCGCTAATATTGCTATTAATAGTCTAGCCAATGTCGAAGCTTTTCAGATAGCTATAGGGGCAAATGAAGGTATTGCTACCATTCCTGAACTTTCATATGAGTCCCTATCAAATTTTGGGGGAGTAAGTGTAAATGCTGGACCAAATGGAATTCCTGTCTCTCAATTAAAGCTCGACACCATCTTGAAAGATATTCCCCGCTTAAAGCTTATAAAAATTGATGCAGAAGGGATGGAATTGGATGTTTTAAAAGGAGGCACAGAAGTCATTAGTAATTTCAGGCCTTTACTTTATATTGAAAATGACAGGATTGAAAAGTCTGAAGCCCTTATATCCTTCATTATGAGTCTAGGTTATCGATTGTTTTGGCATATTCCTTATCTCTACCAAAAAAATAATTATACAAGCGATCCTGAAAATATTTTTGGTTATGTAGCTTCGTATAATATGTTCTGCATCCCTCAAGAGCATCAAGCTGCTATTGTTGGGCTAACTGAAATCTTAGATCCTAATAAACACCCAGCCAAGCGATGAAACTAACTATTTAACTTAAGTTAACTTCAATTTTGAATTATTAAAGTTAAGACTGTAGGAATTTTTAGCTTTTACTATAATTGAGCGATGCCATATGACAAAAGAACAACAAAAGTTTATTCGTAATACAATGGTAGACAATATGCCACAAAATACACTTAGTAATACTCCTGACTTACAACCTGAGATTCTACGCAGACTTCGCACTATTCAAGAGACAAAAACAGATATTGAGCGTTGGGCTAATCCCAAGCAATTAGAAGCTGCATGGAATGTTCGTACTGGACCTGCATCAAGTTATATCCTTTCTGGTTCAATTGTCTTAGATTTAGGCTGTGGTGCAATGGCTCTAGAAAAGGCACTACCGTATGGATGCACTTATATCCCATGCGATGTGGTTGCTCGGGACCACCGTACCCATGTTTGTAATTTTAATGAAGGGGAGTTCCCTAAGGTTAAAACAGATATTATCACTATTTTAGGTGTTTTAGAATATATATACGACCCTTTAGCATTCTTTACTTCACTTCATCGCTATAATTGTCCTATTGTCATCAGTTACCATCCTGCAGAAATGTCACAAAGAACTAATCGTAGTGCTTTAGGATGGGTAAATAGTCTTTCTCGCACAGAATTTCTCTTAATTGCTCAAAAAGCTGGCTTTACGCTTCATTCGGAACGCCCCTTAGACGCAATGCAATTTCTTTATAAGTTTATCCCTGTAGCTAAGCCTATTGTCAAAACAAAGAAAGTACTTGTATTATCTTATAATAATGTAGGTAATTTTGGTGACCGTCTGGGCTATCATTTAGTCAATCAAATTTTACCAGCACATGCTATTACGACTTTCGCAAATTTTAAACCTTGGAATATTCCTCAAGAAGATTTTGATTTGGTTATTTTAGGGATAGGCAATAGTATTTTTGGCAATATGTATACAGATCAATTATTAAAGCTACTGGAAAAAACACCCGCAAGTATTGGCATTTTTGGTACTCAATACCGGGAAATGATGCCATTAGAGCGGTTACAAACAGCCTTGGATCGACTTACTTTTTGGTATGCTCGCTATCAAGAAGATATTCAACTCTACGGACGTAATCGAAATAATGTAAGACATCTAGGGGATTGGTTGATAAATGCTTTCCCTATAGGTAATGGGTACAAAGAAGAAGTTTTACATATTGGGGACAAAATTTGGAAAGAATTACCCTTAGATCGAACTATTTAGCAGATACAGAGTTATAAGAAAGTTTTTTCAACTAGACTCCATCCACTATTATGTGCGTTGACCAGTGCCGATTACGTAGGTTATAGTGAGCAAAGGGAAAATGGGGATCCAAATGTATGCTCAGGGAAATTTCGCTCAATGCTTCTTGATATATTTGGACATTGCCATTCAGAAAAGGAAATGTGGGCAGTTGATCGAAATGCTGTTATTAATTATAAGCAAAAGGTTGACCAAAACATCAAACATCTCAAACTTGATATTGAATCTATACTTAGTTGATTTAGCTACAAATAATGTGTGGCAGACGCTGAGTTCTGCCACTGATCTTAAGAACCAATGTATCAAGAAGATGTTAATACCACTCTTTCCGAATAGAATTGATAACTAATCCCATTACATTCCCCCAATCATCTATTTTGGGTTGTCTAAATAATCTAGCTGTAGGATACCACGGAGAGTCTGAGCGATCTAATAGCCAGCGCCAATCGGGTATATGGGGCAACAGTATCCATACGGGCAATCCCATTGCCCCTGCTAAATGAGCTACTGCTGTTTCAACAGTAATTATAAGATCTAATTCTTGCATGAATCTAGCCGTATCGGAGAATTTTTTTAGAGAGCTACTCAAATCAATTACATTGAGAATCCCTTTTTCACATATCTTATCTATCTCTACAGCCTTTTCACCTACTTGAAGGCTGTAAAAGCATATGTCTGGGAATAGCTTAAATAAGGGAATAAAATGATCAATAGGGCAGGAACGAATAGGGTCGATAGGGTTTTTAGGATTACCTGCCCATACAAATCCAACTTTTGCTTTATAACTATTGTGCTTTTTTAATAGATTTGATGTTAAGCCTCGATCAATAGAAAGATAAGGAATTGCCGCAGGAATAGTATTTAGCTCAGTTTTAAAAATTCTAGGCAAACTTAATAAGGGAATGTAACAGTCGAATTCAGGTAACTTACCCCCTTTGGATACAACAAAATCTACGCCAGATAAATTCAAACATAACTCATGTAAAAGAGGATATACTTCAAAAATTATTTTTCCTTCTTGCTTATTTATAAGTGGAATATAGCGGCAAAATTGGATAATATCCCCAAATCCCTGTTCACAACGAACAAGCAGAGTACGATGACCTAGCGGCAAACCATCCCACATGGACTTATCAATGATAGTTCCATTAATAAGATGCAGATCTAGATTCTTTAGCCTTTTTTCATAAAATGTCCATCCTTTAGAAAATTCCCCCCTCAATAAATAGGAGAAACTCTGATTGTATTGCTGTAGTTCATCATCAGGATTGGCAGCCAATAATTTTTCGAAAATTTCATGCGATTCCTCAATCTTTCCCTTTTTCTCTAGTAAGAGACCTAAGTTATTTTTAGCCTCTAAAGAATCGGGATTTAATACTAAGGCTTTTTGAAAACAAAGCTCACATTCATCAAAAGCCCCTTTTTTAAGCAATAAAGCACCTAAGTTATTATATGTATTGGAATTATAAGGATCTAATGCTATTGAGTGTCTAAAGAAGGTTTCAGCTTCTTTTAGTTGTTCTTCAGAGAAAAATACTCCTCCTAAAACTCGATATATACTAGCGTCCGCAATCTTGAGCTTAATAGTTTTAAACAAATAAGCTTTTACTCGAGACTTATCCCCTATCTTGAGCAACAAGTTTGCAATTTTCTTATATCCTTTCAAATTATTTGGATTTAGCTCTATAAAACTTTCCAATAACCTAAAAGCTTCATCTGTGTTTCCTAGTTTTTCCGCTATTTGTATCAGCTGTTCATAAGCATTCTGATGATTGATTCTATAAACTAAAATTTTCTGCCATATCTCTTTAGCTTCAGTATAAATTCCTTGCGTATAAAGATTTTTAGCTTGGTCTATCAATATTTCTATTTGAAAATCGTCCATACATGGATCACTTTCCAACTGACTTAAGCCCTTTTCTTCGCCTAGAAAATCCTTTAAAGACTCCACTATATTTTCTATAACTGCATACCAGTCCCCTGGATTAGACTGACGAAACAATTTAGCATACGGATACCAGGGTGAATCTATTCTATTGGTAAGCCATCTCCAGTCAGGAGCTGAAGGAAGTATTATCCAGACGGGTTTACCTAAAGCTCCAGCTAAATGCGCTACTGAGGTATCTACCGTAATAACCAAGTCTAGCTGCTGGATAACAGAGGCGGTGATCGTAAAATCTGTTAGAGAAGGACTGAGATCTATTACGTTTTTTAAGCACGCATGTTTGATTAAATTTTGGATCTCTTTTGCTCTATCTCCTACCTGTAAGCTATAAAATAAAGTATGAGGAAATGAACTCAAAATAGGTAAAAGTTCTTCTATGCGACACGATCTAATAGCATCATTTTGATAAAGACTTGACCCACTCCATACAAATCCAATTTTCTTCTTAAATTGACAGTCCAAAATGGGTAAATTTAAAGAACTAAAATAGTGATTCCATCCTTTATAGGAAGATATAGAAGGGATATTTTGAAGTGTAGTTCCAAAAATATAGGGTAAGCTTAATAAGGGCACGTAGTAGTCATATTCAGGTAGGCTGTCTGCATAGGTCACTAATTTGTCTATACCGGGAAAATTAGAAAATAGATTTTTCAAAGGGATCTGGACATCGAATACTATTTTTCCTACGAATTTAGCTAAAAGTGGAATGTAACGCGCAAATTGTATAGTATCTCCCAACCCCTGTTCTGCTCTAACTAGCAAGGTTTTTTCACGAATAGGTTCACCCTGCCACCGAGGTTTAATCATCTTTCTACATCTTATAGAAGAGGGGTTAGGAGGTAGCAAACGAGCTTCATAACATACCCATCCTTTTTCAAATTCCCCCGTCAATAACAATAAAAAAGATAGATTTTTAGTTGCAATACTCCACTCTGGTGATAATTCTAATGCTTTTTCAAAATGAGCTTTAGCTTCTGCATAATTTCCTTTTTTCTGAAGCAAAATTCCCATATTATTATGAGATTCTGATAGAGCAGGATTTAGCTCTAGGGATTTTTTTAATTTTTTTTCTGCAACTTCTAAATTTTGGTTCTTTATATATATAATCGCAAACTCATTATATATAACAGCAATGCTAGGGTCTAATTCTAATGCCCGTTTAAGATAATATGCAGCTTTGTCTAATGATCCATCCTTTTGAAAAATTTGACCTAGCGTTTGATATGCAAAGGCGTCTGCATTTTCGACTTTATCCAAATATTCAAAACAAATTTTAGCATCAGCCATTTTATCTAAACCTACAAATGCTTTGCCTAGATAGTTTAAGGCTTTATAATGGATCGGATCTATTTGCAGAGCTTCATAAAAAGCTGAAACTGCCTGCTCTAGAATACTCTTGGAATGGTATATAAGACCTAGATTATAATATGCTGCGGCAAGTTTTGGTTGCTTGTACAGTATCTCATATAATAAATCCTCCGCTTTATCAAGCTGCCTGTTTCGCATATAATCCACAGCATTCTGAAACAGAGCTTCCACAGTTTTATCGGAATTAAGACTAATCAAAGGAATTTCTAAATTTGGTACAGGGGGTAAAAGACTCAGTGGATTAGTGTCAAAGTTTTGTTGTAAAGCTGATATAAGCTCAGTAGTTATTACTTCCCAATCTCTATTTTTAGATGACCTAAACAACCTAGCGGAAGGATACCAAATAGAATCATACCGTAATAGCAACCATCTCCAATCTGCAATTTCATCCAATAGTATCCACACAGGCATCCCTAATGCTCCAGCTAAATGAGCAATCTCATTATCTGTGCTGATAACCAGGTCTAATTGTGATATTAAAGCAGCTGCATCTGAATAACTTTCAATAAAAGGGCTTACATCTCTTACATTTTTATGAGAGTCTATTTCAATTCTCAGACTTGCTGGACTCTCTCCTGTATATAAATAATAGAAAGATAAGTTAGGAAATTTTTCTAAAACAGCATTAAATGCTTCTAGAACATACGAAGTTTGTCTATATATATCATTGGATTGACCAAAGAAAAAGCCTACCTTTTTTTTCTTATCTTTTGATAAGTTTATTTTTTTAGAGTATTTTAGAGGAGCTTTAAGGTATGCTGCCTGTTTTATACCAAATAGATCTTGTTGGAATACACAAGGTAATTTAGATAACGGTGCGTAGTAATCAAATACAATTTGATCGATGGGATCAGTAATTGAAAAAACCTTATCAACTACTGCAATTGACCTACAAAGTTCAACTAAAGACTTAGGGACTTTTAAAAAGATCTTACCGGACCCTTTGGTAATCAGAGATAGATAGCGCACAAGCTGAATTATGTCAGTATAATCCAAATCCGCTATAACTAGTAAATTACTAGTTCCTAAATCTTCCCCCTCCCAAACTTTTGTAGAAGTTGACAGCTGTCGACTGAACTGATAACTATCTGATTCAAAGCTGTCATAATAGCGAATAACAGCAGCTAAATCACCCATTTGAAATTGCAATGCAGCTAAGCTTCTTATGGCTAGTGACCACCGCGGTCTAGCTTCTAAAACTCTCTCTAATTGTTGCTTAGCATATATATACAAGCCTTGCTCTTCTAAAGTAACCGCTAAGTCGTAGCGGGCCTCAATAAAAGAAGGATTAATTATCAAGCTTTTCCTTAGGTGAATTTCAGCTTCTTGTAATTTCCCTCTACGTCTGGCAATAGTAGCTAAGCTATAACATACGCGTGGATTATCTACACCTCTGGCATCAGCTTTTTTTAAGTATGTTTCTGCTAAAATCCAATCATCTTGTGAAGACGTTATATCTACTAATTTTATATACCCTTCTACGCAGCAGATCTCTAACTCTTCCATCTTAGCCAATGTAGATTTTAAACGTGCTATATTAGCAGTATCTGCTAGAAGGGTAATCAACTTTTCGAAGGCGCATACATGACTCGGCGAAAGATCTATAGTTTTTTCCAAAAATTTTATAGCTTCAGTAAGATCACCTTTGATTTGCCACAATAACCCTAAATAATAGTAGCTATCAGGCATCTGTGGCGTCTGCTTAATCGCTGTGTGATATAGATCCTCAGCTTTGTCAAATTCTTCATTTGCTAAATGTTGCTGGGCTGATTGCAACAATTGATCTATAGAATAAGTATGCATCTATGCCTCAAACCTAGGTTAAACTTTCCTTTGAGAACCACTTACCTTAAAAAGGCTTAAATAGCGGGATCTTAAATAAAGGCCTATTTAATGTCTATAAGAAGGCTTTTTAAACACCTGGTCACTAATCTATAAATAAAATTTTAATAAAATGCTGTCTTACATTAGCGGAGGCTTTAAACAAGTCTTATGCTGTATTTGGCTACATGTATAAAGATTTCGATAAGCTTGATTTTAATTAGCCTGGTTTATATCTTACCGCTTTCATGATAGTAGCTATTATAGCCGAGGGTGTATGAGAACTAAGACTAAGCATTCTGATTCATTAGAAGAAGCTAAGAACAAACAAAACTATACTAAATTGCTAGAAGAGCTATATAACGTATCGATTGAGCAAGACTCTGAGAAAATTAAATTCTATTATAATTTAGCTATTCTTTTTAAAAAAAATAACCATTTTCAGGAGTCCTCTAAAATACTGAAAAGGTTAGTCGACTTCTCTCCCACAGATTGCACATTATATAATCTACTTGCTGAAAATGCTCTATCACTAGGGAATAAATGCCAAGCGACTTACTACTATCAGCAGACGGTTAATATACATAAAAAATATTTAGAATTAAAGATGCACTGTGGTGAAGCTTATAATTACATGGGCTGCATCCTAGAAGAAGAGGGTCTAGAAGCTCCCGCAGAGCAGGCTTTTTTAGAGGCTACAAAAGTCAATCCTCTATACTGTGATCCCTATAACAACTTAGGAGTCCTCTCTCTTAGACGCAATAATACAATTGAATCTATCAACTTTTATGAAAAAGTTCTTAAAATAAATCCACATCATGCTTTAGCTCACAATAATATAGGGATAGCTTTACAAAAACAGGGCAAACATTTTAAAGCTTTGTACCATTACGAAAAAAGTATACGCCTATCACCAACACCGCAGGCTTACAAAAACTTAGGTTGGTCTTTACTATTTTTAGGTGATCTTGAAAAAGGCTGGGAATATTTTGAGTACCGCTTCAAAGAGGGCTCCAGCTTAATGAGCAAAAGAGATACCGATAAACCATTATGGAATGGAGAGGATTTAAAAGGGAAACGGTTACTTATAAGAGCTGAACAAGGTTTTGGTGATACAATACAATTCGCTCGATATTTTTCTATAGTAGCAAAACTAGGAGCTAAAATTATTTTTGAAACTCAACCAGCTTTAAAAAAATTACTCTCCAATATACCCTCTATAGATACCCTTATTGACCAAAATACCCCTTTCCCTGATTTCGATTATTACATTCCTCTTATGAGTCTAGCTCATATTCTAAAAACAACATCAGCCTCTATTCCAAATGAAGAGCTTTATAAATATATTCAGCCAAAAAAATCCTATAATCTGCACATACCTTCTCAAGGCTTTAAAAAGAAGATTGGATTTGTTTGGGCTGGCAATCCAGCTCAAGGAAATGACATAAATCGATCTTGTAATATCAATCATTACAGTGAAATATTTAAAGCTTTCCCTCATGTTAATTTTTATAGTTTACAAGTTGGAATACGTTCAGCTGAGTTTCAGAAGATCAATCTGCCAAATGTCCACGATTTGTCCCCCTTACTGAAAGATTTCTCAGATACAGCTGAAGCAATTATGCAATTAGACTTAGTAATTACAGTAGATACGTCCGTAGCTCATTTAGCAGGGGCTTTAGGTAAACCTACTTGGGTCTTATTATCTTACGTCCCAGATTGGAGATGGCAGAGTAACGGGCTATACTCCCCTTGGTATGCATCAATGCTTCTATTCCGCCAAGATACGACATGTCAATGGAATCATCCCATACAAGAAATCATTAAAAAATTACAAGTTTTTGCACCTCCTGAAGGAAATGAAGTAGGGATCCAAAAATTACAAGATCTATTGGTTGGAGAATGCAATAAAGAGGGAAAAAGATTAGCATTATCTGGACTTCTATCTGAAGCAAAAGAATATTTTCATAAAGCAGCTCAACTCAACCAAAATTCTAGTGAAACTTACTATAATTTAGGTTGTGCTTACTTACTACAGCATGATTATGCGAATTCGAAAAAATACTATTTAGAAGCTGTCAGAATAAATAATGGTTGTTTTAAGTCCTATAATAATTTAGGTAACATTTATACAGCAGAGCACGACTTTGATAAAGCAAAAAAATGTTATAAAGAAGCTATCAATAGAAGTCCCCATTCTGCAGGCTTACTTAAAAATTTAGGTATGCTTCATCTTTTATTAGGTGAGTTTGACCTAGGATGGGCACTATTTGAACAGCGTTTTCTAGATCCAAGGGAGGTTTTGCTAACTTGCAGAAAAATCGATCAACCTAAATGGCAAGGAGAGGATTTACAAGGTAAAAGAATTCTAGTTAGGGCTGAACAAGGATTTGGAGATACTATTCAATTCATACGCTATCTTCCATTACTGGCGTCAAAAGGTGCTAATATTATATTTGAGACGCAACCTGCACTACGAGAGTTGCTTTTAAGATTAAAATGTGTAGGAACAATTATAACCTCTGATTTAGCCGACCAAGCCTTACCTGCTTTTGATTACCATATTCCTTTACTATCACTGCCCTATGCTTTTAAAACAGACATAAATTCTATCCCTTCTGAAGATATTTATAAGCAATTCTATGCTAGTCCAAATCCTTCGCTACAACAAATAACTGGTCGTAATCCTCTTCTATCTTGTCTTCGTGTGGGAATAGTATGGGCTAGCGATTCAGGACATGCCACCTCTAAACAAAAATCTTGCCCTTTAGAATTTTTTAGCCATTTGTTTACTGTAAATAAAGCATCATTTTACAGCTTGCAAGTAGGTAGATCTTCTAAAGATATTGAAAAAATAATAAATACCTCCCCCTCTTCTCTAAAAAATGATTCCTTAACCAAAACGTTCTGTGATAACAATAAACCGTTTACAGAAACTTTTTTGCAAAGAATTGGGGTATCCAATGAACAGTCGCAAGGGAACTCTGATAGTTCTTTACCGCAGGATATTAATGTTTATGACCTTTCTCCCTATATCAGAACTTTTTCCGATACTGCAAGTTTTATCCTACAATTAGACCTAGTCATCACTATAGATACAGCTGTTGCCCATTTAGCTGCAGCTTTAGGAAAACCAACATGGGTGCTTTTGCCTTACTCTGCAGACTGGCGATGGTTAACAGATCGGCAAGATTCGCCCTGGTATAGATCTATGAAGATTTTTCGACAGACCAGACAGAACGACTGGTGGAGCATTATAAAACAAATAAAAGACAATTTAGAACATAAATTTTAAACTTTGAATCTTATGGTAGATCTCGTTACTCCTCTTTTCCAAGATGCTATTGAAAAGTTAAATAATCATAAACTTGATGACGCTGAGTTAGGATTTCTTCAGTGTATTGCTAAGGACTCCTCCTGTATACAAGCATATAACAATCTAGGCTTGATCGCCCGTCTTAAGAAAGACATTCCCCTCTCTAACAGTTATCTTTCAAAATCTCTAAAGGTAGATCCTAATAACACAAAAGCAATTTTAAACTTAGGAAAGAATCATCTAATTTCTGGGCAAAGCCTAGAAGCTAAACAGTATTATCAAAAGGTTATTGATATTTATCAAAGTCATGATCATTCAAGCGACTCTTTTTCAGAGGCCTACAAACAATTAGGTCACTTAGCTAAAAAGGATGGACTCTTAGAGCAAGCAGAAATTTATTATAAACAAGCTTTAGAGCTGAAACCTGATATGTATCATGTTTACAACTGTTTAGGTGAGGTATTTGCTCGTAAAAATAATTTTTTAGAAGCTAAATTATTTATTGAAAAGGCTCTTGCTCTTTCTCCTCAATATGCTTCAGCCTACAGCAATTTAGGGATAGTGCTACAAAATTTAGGTGAGTATAAGCAAGCTATTTTATGTTACCAAAAAGCTATTGAGCTTAATCCTGATCTCGCAGTAGCTCATAATAATCTAGGAATGCTTCAAATCCTTTGCAAAAATTTTTCGGAGGGATGGAAGGAGTATGAATGGCGCCTCATAGCTAACAATTTATACATTAGTGATAGAGAAATAAAAAAGCCTATTTGGCGTGGAGAGGATCTTAATGGTAAAACATTATTAATACGTGCTGAGCAAGGCTATGGAGATACGATACAGTTTATACGTTATATAAAACTATTTGAAGGCATTAATGCTAATATAATAGTGGAAGTTCAACCTCCCTTAAAAGAATTACTTCAATATAACTTTACACATCTAGCAACGTTTATTGAGCCTTCAGACTCATTAGCTGAAATTGACTATCACGTAGCTTTGCTAAGTTTACCTTTCTTATTTGACACGCGATTGGAGAATATCCCTAATTGGCAACCCTATCTTCAAATTCCACCTATAAAACAAACACTGCTTGTCAATAGTAACTGTGAGTACAAACCCCGTATTGGCTTTGCTTGGACTGGCAACTCTCAACATACGAATAATAAAAATCGATCTTGCCCTCTAAATTCATTTCTAAAAATTTTTAAAAGTTTTAATGGTCTGTTTTATAGCCTCCAAGTAGGATTAATTGAGAATGAGCTAGCAAAAGAAAGCTATCCAAATGTTATGGATCTGACTTCTAAAATCTGCGACTTTACCGATACAGCTCAACTCATACAACAACTGGATCTTGTTATATGCGTAGATACTGCTACAGCGCATTTAGCTGCAGCTCTTGGAAAACCAACATGGATACTTCTACCATATTTCCCTGATTGGCGATGGTTCTTGGGTCAGAATGATTCACCTTGGTATGGGTCTGCAAGATTATTTAGACAAAGTAGTATTGGCAACTGGGACAGTGTTTTTGAAGAGATACTATATGCGCTCAAGTTAGTATTTGCGCAAGATTAAACGACTCTCTATCCTACTCTATTGATTATCAAATTTAATTTGTTACGCAAACTTCTTGCCAAATTTTTTATAAGATACTCTGGTAATCTATATAAAAAGGCTTGCCTAGAGATTTATTTAAGGTAATGCCAAAAAAGCCATATTTTGTACATTAACGTGTATTCTTTAAATTTTTATGAAACATAATTTATGTGAGAAAAGGTTCCACCTCAATAAAATTGAGGTGGAATGGAACGAAATGGAAGATTAAAAATTAGAAGCTGTTGATAGCTTGGAAATTACTTAATACTTCATTAAGTCCTGAAGGGGCTGCTACACCATTTGCATCAACAACTCCCTCAGCTCCTGTGAAGAAATTGTTTTTCACATCTAGGCTATCAGCATCAGCTATAGTACCATGAGCTAAAAGGGCTTTCTCAAAATCTATAAATTCAGAAGGTAGACCTGAATTTAAGACATCTGTTAGTGACCCAAGAGATGCGCCATGTTCCATAGTTGCAGCAGATGCTGGCTGGATGGATTTTTGGTAGAGAGCTCCTCCCCCATTAACTCCCGTAGCATTCATGAAACTTCTTAGAGAAGAAAGCTGCTCAGATGAAGTTTTAGCTTCTAATGATTCCTTCATCTTAGCATAAACAGAAGCCATCTTACTATCTATCTGCAAATCTTTGTGGATACGATAGAATCTTTCGAAAACATCCATGTGACGCGATGGTGACTTAATTGTATCTCCATTTGGACCGAATAGAGCACCACCTAAAGATAGTGAACCTGCTTTCTTTGCGGCATTGTAGCTGCATACTGCATCACTTTCACCGCCATAAACGGCGTCTAATTTAGCATGAACAATGTCATAATTTTGATTATATACTTGTCCATTAGTGTCCACTGTAATCTGACCAACATATTGCTTCAACTTGATAATATCTTTCTTGATTTGCTCAACAAAGCCATTACTTCCATCTGCAGCAGGACTTGGTACAGTGAATTTAATATCACTATAAGGATTATTTACATTTGTAGCATTAAAGCCTTTCCAATACGATGTATCGGATGTATTATCGGCCAATTGCTGACCTTGCTCGAATAAAGGACTGTATGCTTCAATATCTTCCAATAGATTCTCTAAAATTGTAATAACTTCAGTGATAGTGGAATAATCCTTAGCTATAACAGTTTCCAGTTGAGCTCCATAATTTTGTTCACTAAAACTTGGATTGGTTGTTCCCCGATTGCGAGCAATACGGTTAGCTTTAATATCTGCTATAGCTTGGTCGTTAGTTTGCATTTTGGTAACGCATGTAGCGTAAGCCTGCTTTGCATTAGAGATAGTTGTAGCCAAAGCTTTGAATGGAGCCGCTGCTGCTGCTGCTGAGCCTTCTAATTCAGAAAGATATTCTGCAAGATCCTCAACAGTTTCTAATTTTTCAGCAAGAAGAGTTGTTAAATTATCTTCTGCTTCTAATGCAGCTTCATAATCTTCAAAACTATCTACAACATCATCTATAGAAGTTTGCTTATTAATGTACTCAGCAACCTTGGCAATATGAGTTATAGCATTATAACCACTATCTACGATCTCATTAATTGGTTCTTCCTTTCTAGAAAATAGAGCTAGTTGGCCTATATCCTCTACCTTCTCATGCGCACTGACTACAACATCTATATTGTGTACCTTGTTCCACAGAGCGACAATTGCATCTATATTTGTTTCCTTAGGGATATAAATAGCGATTGCATCGATATTATCAACTGCATTATATTTAAGAACCAGATCATCAATAGTTTCCGCTTTTAAGCTGTAGTCAACAACCCCATTTATATTCTCTACAGCTTTGTGTTGAGGTACAATCATATTAATGCTAGTTTCTTTCGCAATATAGGAAACTACATTATCTATATTATCGACCTTTTCATGAGAGCTAACTACAGGATCAATCTTTTCTACCTTACTTAAAAGAGGAATGATTTGAGCAATACTTTCTTCTTTTTTCAAGTAAACAGCAACATCAGAAATACATTTATATTTACTATGGGCATCAACGATAGGATTGATTGAGGCTTCCTGTGGAATATAAGTAACAATCTTATCGAGTGTATCCTTCTTTTTATGAGCGGTGACAAGAGGATCTATACTAGTGACTTTTGGTAAATACTGTACAATACCATCTATGCATTCTTTAGCTTTATAACCTTTAATGACAGATTCTATAAGGGTAATATCTTCATTTAATCCCGTATAGAGAGTCAACTTATTCATCCAAGCAGGATCATTTGAATCTGTGCTTTGCAAATCTATTAAAGCTGCATCACGTTCAATCTCAAGCGTTGACTGCTTGTTCTCCGCATTAGTCAGACTGCTTACATCTGTTGAGTCAAAGTTATAAGGAGGCGCTACTGCTGTATTCTTATCATTAGTTAACACTGTACCAACAGCTGTTTGCTTTGCCTGAGCTGAGGTTAGATCGTCAACATCTGTTAGGTCAAAACCATAATCTACTGTTGCTGCATTACGTAAGGTAGACAATGAGCTACTAACTGCAACTTGAGTATCTGTAGCGGCTGTAAGTGTATCTATAGCACTACTTAGAAATACACTATCCGTTACTGCTGTATTTATTAACGCGGCCAAATTAGCGCTAGCTGTTGTTTGAGCATCTGTTGCAGAAGCATAATCACCGACGTCTGTTACATCAAGGCTATAAACTGCCGTTGCTGCACTACGCAAGGCAGACAATGAACTACTTACAGTTACTTGTGTATCTGTAGCTACTGTAAATGTATCTATAGCACTGCTTAGAAATACACTATCCGTTACTGCTGTATTTATTAATGCGGCCAAATCAGAGCTAGCTGTTGTTTGAGCATCTGTTGCAGAAGCATAATCACTGACTTCTGTAGCTGCAAAGCTATAGTCATTTGTAGCTGCACTACGCAAGGCGGATAAAGAAACACTAACAGTCGCCTCTGTGTTTGTTGCTGCTGCTAATGTAGCTATTGCATCTACTGTAAATATACTACCAGATATTGCTGTAGACTTTGCTGTACTTAAAGAATTACTAGCTGTTGTTTGAGCATCTACAGCCCCTACTAAAGTATCTACATCTGTAGCATCAAAATCAAAGCCGACTGTTGCTGTATTTTTTGCAGAACTCAAATTAGCACTAGCTGTTGTCTGAGCATTGGTTGCAGAAGTATAATCGCTGATATCTGTAACTGCAAAGCTATAGTCAGCTATTGCCGCACTACGCAAGGCAGACAATGAACTACTAACAGTTACTTGTGTACCTGTTGCTGCTATAAATGTATTTATATCACCATTGCTAAATAAACCATCAGTTACAGCGGTAGTAATTAAGGTGGTTAAAGTAGTACTAGCTGTTGTTTGAGCGTCTGTTGCAGAAGTATAATCACTAACTTCTGTAACCGCAAAGCCATAGTCAGTTGTAGCTGCACTACGCAGGGCAGACAATGAACTACTAACAGTTGCTTGTGTATCTGTAGCTGCTGTAAATGTATCTATAGCACTGATTAGAAATAAATTATCCGTTACTGCTGTATTTATTAAGACAGCCAAATCAGCGCTAGCTGTTGTCTGAGCATCAGTTACAGAAGTATAATTGCTGACATCTGTAAATCCATAGCTATTTGTAGCAGCACTACGCAAGGCAGACAATGAGCTACTAACAGCCGCTTCTGTATTTGTTACTGCTGTAAAAGCACCTATTTCAGTATCAACAAATATACTACCTGCGGTTGCTGCAGACTTTGCTGTACTTAAAGAATTACTAGCTGTTGTTTGAGCATCTACTGCCGCTACTAAAGTATCTACATCTGTAGCATCAAAATCAAAGCCTGCTGTTGCTGTATTTTTTGCAGAACTCAAATTAGCACTAGCTGTTATCTGGGCATCTGTTATAGAAGCATAATCAGTAACATCTGTAAGACCATAGTTATTTATTGCTATACTGCGTAAAGATGTCAATGAACTACTAACAGTCGCTTGTGTATCTGTTGCTGCTGTAAATGTATCTATTTCAATATTATTGAATATACCATCAGCCACAACTGTAGCTATTGCCGTCGCTAAAGCAGTACTAACTGCATTCTGAGCATCTGTTGCAGCGTTGTAATCGCTTACTTCCACATCACTAAATTCAAAGTCTGCTGTCGCTGTGCTACGCAAACTAAATAAAGAATTACTTATATCTATCTGAGTATACTTTGCAATGTCGAGTGTATCCACTTCAACATCTGCAAAACCGTAATCTGTAGTAGCGGAACTCTGAGAATTGACCAAAGCTAATCCCGCAGAATTTTTATCTGCAATTGCTGTACTTAAATCACTACTTGTCTGATTATAGCTAGACAAGGCTGCAGCATGTGCTGTAGAAGCCATAGCTACATTTGTGGCTGGATTTTCGGATGCTTTTTTATTTGCTTGATCAATAGAAGCTTCAAATCCTATTAAATTTAGATGAGAAAGCTTTCCTGCATTTAAATGAGCATTAGATGCATTAACAGCTAAATTCATTATTTGATCGCAAAGAGTTTCTATTTCACTTAAAGCATACCAATTACTAACAAATGATTTCTCAAATGCAAAATGGCTAAAACGAGTCAAAAATTTTGAATAACCTCTAGCTACAACATCTGCTGGTTTATCAGAAATTTTTTGGCCTGTTACTAGATTTTTTAAGCTTTGGCGTACAGCCATTCCAATAGGATTTGCTGCTGTATTACTTATGTTTGCTACCTCTTCTGGGGAATTTGCTGTAGCAAGGTCGAATACCCGTACATAGTTTGGTGTACCCGGACTATTCGTATATTTCATTAAATCTTGGAAAGTTACAAATGACATTCATACCTCATTGATAAGTCTATTCGGCTACTATTCTTTAGAATACGTATGAGATCCCTAAATTGATTTTATGATCTTTTTGTTTCACTTTACCAGAACAAGAACCTTTAAAATCTGGTACTACAATACTTGCTGATAAATTGCTAGGACGAGCTGATCGATATTCAAAGCCATAAGCCAGATCTATGCCTATATTATTAGAAATAGCATATGATCCTGAAATACCAGCTTTATAGATATTGCCCCATTTAGTTCCTGTAAAAGTGTAACGTCCCATCATACTGCGACCTGATAAACTGCTTTCATATCTTGCATAATGATACTCCGCATATGGTCTAATTGATATGCCATCTTGAATGGTATATGGCAGTTCTAACTTAACAAAAGGGCCGATCCAACGTACTTTATGTGTAGCCTCTGCTGAATTAACTAATTCAGGAAAACTTTGGAATTTATTGAAAGAAGTGCAGTGCCGTGCATATCCTATACTAGGAATAACCATCAAGTTAGGCATAATCTCAACTTGTTTACCAATAGCTGCAGCTACATCAAACATGTGCCCATGCTTAGAACTCGATTTTTTCAAGTTGTGTCTTAAAGCATAGGTTGTTACAGGACCCGCTGTTAATCCTTTGGAATTAAGTTGTTCTTTAACACCTCCTACAACCCACCCAAAGTCCATGGCTCCTTGTAAAACATAATTTTTTTCTGTTAGTAACTTTATGGAACCAGAAACATCACAGATATTTAGTGTATCTTGGTTAATTACTGTTCCTTTTGCAGTTTCACCCCAGGTTGGGCTTGTGACGTCAAATTTTAGATCGTGCTTAATGTTGTCATGGCGATAGCCCGCAGAAACAGAGATATCCGTAGTTAGCGCGAAGAGAGATGAGCATGCGAATATTGAAGTTGCAAAAATTGATAGGCAACTTATCTTGAATCGTTTCTCCATAATTTTCCTTTGTATTGAAAACAGCAATCAAAAAATGGTCTTACCGCAGTATGCTTAAAATTCAATTCGACATTCTGCTAGCGTTGACCGAATAAAAAATCAGTAAAACAATTTATTCCTATAGGTAAAATAAACCATTTTAGCAAACCATTTTTTGTGAAAGAGGTGACGCTAAGATAAAATTGGATATACAATTTATTGATTATAGGTGACCTAGATGATATAGACAGCCTGTAAAATTTTCTTAAGTTATGATTAAAGCGTTTAGTTCGTATTGCTACTCATTTCTAATTTAAAGTTTTGAAAGGGCGAGATTAAAAATTCAAGAATTCGGTAGCTAAATCACCATTTATTCTAAAAATTTTAAGTATCGAAGAGGAAACAAACTACTCGCGTTACATGTATCATTTATAGCTAAACGCAATGACTTTATAAGATAATAAACCTATTGAAAAACCATTTCCGTATACGTCTATCACAGCAATCGATACAGAATATGTTAAAGATTTAATTGTAAAAATTCTTTAAAGGGGCTGTGCTAATAGAGAAAAAGGTTGTGTCTAGTAAGAATCACTATAGCTAGGCATCAATCATAGGCAGAGCCTAGAATAATATCACAAAAAAATAAATTCTGATAAAAGTAAAAATTAACTTGATTCAAAAAAGCAAAAATCCGTTCCTTAATGCTTTTAAAAACTTATTTCATATTTTTGATCCATTCATAAAAAATAGACCATGCTTAGACACTGAAAAATTGCATAAAAACTGAAAACTATTCGAATATAGTTGAGAAAAAGGCTCTTTTTTCAAAGAAACAGTTAATGAAATGCACCGATCTTCAGAGATAAAGCCTGAATACAATAAGCATTTCTTCATGCATTTTCCCATGTGCTTAGACGTAACCATTCAAAAAAACACCTATTCTTTACTACCGTTAATTTGGTTATTTAAGCTAGGTGCTTTTGATGAATAAATATTACAAGCTTTAGTGAGCAAAAATTTCGTCAGGTTCTAGCTCTGCCGCATCTTGGCTGGAGTCTTGATCATCGATATCTACTTGTGCACTGGCTTGTTCAATCTCTATATTTGTAGAAAAATGGATCATATCTTTTATGATATTGACTGCCTCTTTAACTTGTTCCGTTTCAAGTTCATCAGCTGCTTTAGCAAATTTCTCGCTACTGTAATCAACTGCGTTTGCATCATATAGTTTGAAGTATTCTGTAAATTTGGTGTTCTGCTTCAACCTAGCTTGACTGCTCTTACGTAAAAGTGGCAACATCTCATGCCATACTGTTTTTTTCTGCTGCAAACGAGGAAGATAATATTGGATAAACCAAGGTTTGTTCCTCATATCCACATCCTCTAATTTATCCTCAAAAGCAGGCGAAATAGTGTCACTTGCCAGAGGATAATCTTGAAATTCCTCCCCTATTCTTTCCTTGTAAAAAATTCCAGGGACCAAGATATCTGAAACAACCCCTTCAATTTGTGTGGAACGCCCTGAAGCAGTATAGTACCGCCCCACTGTAACTTTAAAAAAGGCTGCAGATTTTTCATCTGTAATGGTTTGATGCTGAATAGAACCTTTACCATACGAGCGATCGTCACCTACTACAATAGCATTACCATAATCTTGCAAGGCTTGGGCTACAATTTCAGCTGCCGAGGCTGAAATTCTAGAGGTGAGTACAATTAAAGGTTGATCATAATAAGAATACCCATCTAAATCGCGCAAATATTTTTTTTCCCCATTAGAGTATTTTGAAATAGCAACAACCCCATTTGTAATAAACAAGCCCGTTACTTTAACTGCTTGCATTAAGAATCCACCAGTATTGTGTCTTAAGTCTAAAATTAAACCTTTTAAAGGACCTTTTTGACGTAGCTGCAAGATAGCTTTAATCATATCGCGATCGCTACTAATTCCATCCTTTCCTTCATAGAATGAGTTTAGAGTGATCTTACCAATAATACCATCTTCAAACCTCTCATAACTAGTAGTGACTCTTTGGTCATTGAGAACAATCTTACTTCTTTGAAGAGGCACTGTTAGGGTAACGTCATGCTCCTGTCCTAAGGTAGTGACTTTCCTCTGTATTTCCAAAGTTAAAGAGGAACCATCCGCCCCACGTAACATTTCAACAACTTTTTGAAAAGGGACATTTTCAATAGAAATTCCATTTACAGCAATAATCTTATCATCCAATTTAATGCTACCACTCTTTTCAGCAGCCCCCCCTGCTACTACTTTAGCAACGCTGATTCCATCTATGGTTTCTTCTAGAATAACTCCAATCCCATAGAGCTCTTTTTCTAGTTGTACACGCATTTGGTAAGCTTCACTGGAACTAAAAAAAGCAGTATGCGCATCTAGACTTTTTGCTAAAGCTTTTAAAATATGCATGGTAAGTAGTGATTGTTGTTCGTAGTATGATAGAGCTTTCCCCTCTTCATCTTGCAGTAAATACTTTCTTTCAAAATCTTCTATATTGCGCTCATAAATTTTAATTGCTTTGCTTACTTTCTCTTGATCCCATGAATTGCCATCCAGGTTCATCTTTTTAGCATAAAGAGCTAAAAGCATCTGTAGTTTAATCCGCTCCCTTAAATCTTTTTCTGTTTCTGCAAAAGCTGAGTGATCCTCTTCTATTAACGTATGTTGCGATTTATAAGAGTGGGTCTTAAACTCCTTTCCAAAGATATCTAGCTCAAGTTCTAACTCTTTTCTAATAGCCCGTGCTCTAAAAATACTTTTTTGAACTAACTGGTTAAGAGCAATATAGTGGGAATACTGCTCGCGGCTATATTGAAGCATCATTTCTTGCAAAACTTCTGGCGAGGGATTGAGATAACGATCTGCTTCATTTTTTAAAAGATAGGTTTTGCTAGGATCAAAAGAATCGATGTAGATTTTTAAGGAGCGACTAAGTAGTAAAGGAGAGATCCCTTTCTTATCGATATGATACTGAAAAAGCTTTAACATCATAGGGCGAATATCTGAGAATGATAACTCTTTTTCAATCCCATCTTGCCTTTGCATAGCCATGAACAGAGTAGTCAGAGCCATGAGTATAAGCATCATGCTACAGGCTATGATGTTTTTAATTTTGAGCATGAAATTCACCCTAAATAGAAATTAATTCATATCCATTTAGGGATCGGCATTTTTGTTTTTTTCTTTAGATAACTTTATTAGAATATCGATCTAAATTATGAAAAAACCTTTAAAATAAGATTTTATATTAAAAATATAACTGACTAGCTTCCATTATAAACTCTGATAAGCCATTTATAAACTTTTAATTGTTATTCATCAAAAATAAATACTTCCTAGAGTTTAAAGCTACTTTATCTTACAATATAACTCACGCTATTTGGTCCCTCCTCGTAATTTGTAAATAGATCGATAAAATGCTGTAAAATAAGCGATTTAAATTGTACAAACTTCGATGAAGGAACAGTTGCGGTGATTAAATAACCTTTTAAATGTTAAAAACTTATCTGTATAAGGAGCAGCTATGTCAATTACTACCAATTCTATGAGTTCTCAATTACAAATCCCTACTATTGAGCACAAGAATAAAAATAATTTTCAAATTATTACAGAGCAGTGCTTGATACGTCCAATAACACCTGAAGATAAGGAAAACTATATTAATCTTTTTGGAGATAAAGAGGTGATGCGTCTTTATGCTGGAGGAGCTAAAGATGCTAATGTAACTGCAACACGAGTTGATAATTGGGTGAATCGGTGGCAACGTCATAATTTTTCAGCATTTGCTATTACTGCTCGTAAAACTGGAGAATTTTTAGGACACGCTGTTATAGGTCATGGTGATTATGAGGGTGATATTAATAACGGTTGGTCTGAATACGCAATCGCTCTAAAAAGCGAGGCTCAAAATAAAAAGGTTGGAACTGAGGTCACAGAGGCCCTAGTTAATTATGCTAAAGATTTAGCTAAAAGAGGAGAGCCTGTACCACTTGATGTTGAGGATAAATACCAGGATGAAGTTATTCAATTAGCCGAAGAGGGAAAAGTTACAATTTATGAAAAGGATAATAACGGTAAATACAAATGGGTTGGGGGAAAATTTACTGTTCTAAGAGTAACAACCCATAAAGAGAATAAAAGAGCTGAAAGGATATTTGACAAGATCTTTACTGAGCAAAATCGAGGGACTCGCCAAGATTCGCCGACTGACCCTAATCGCCTCCTTTATACACTTCAGTTAGCCTGAAATAGTACTTATTAGTATGAGACCTAGGTCTCATACCTCGTCAACTACAACTCTGATTTTACAGATCACTTTTCTGTTAGCTGTAACTTAGCAAACATCCAAACCGGCAAAATAATCGATAAAAAAATGCAACAGGTCGCAGCCCCTTTTTCTAGTGCTATGTAAAAAATATGGGGATTCCAAAGAGCAAAACCCAGGGAAGGGAGCAATATTCCGAGGACGAGCAGAAGCCTATTGCTTCCTCTAGGTTGGATCGATAATCCATCCGCAACAAAATCGACAAACGCTAATCCAATCCCTAAAAAAGAGGTGGCGATTGCGAAACAAGCGAAATAAAGGCCTACCAATTTAACTGAAACATTCCCTGTTTGATATTGTAGCGGAATTAACGCTGACTGTTGTAGGTTGCGAGCTTGGGTTAAGCTATATTCTCCCTCTATCGGAACAACCCCTAAAATAAGAGCTTGCCAAGCAGCGTACACGAAAAAAGGAAGCAAGCTCCCTATAATAATTGCCCATCTTAGCTGCTTAACATCACGTTCAAGATGATTGATGAGAAGAGGAATAATTGCCTGAAACCCAAAAGAGGTCAATACGATTGAAAAACCTACTCCAAACTTATTCCAATTGGTAAAAAATAATTTGTCTCCGTCTATGTGAGGTATACCTAAAATTACAAAAGCGGAATAAGAGATAACAAGACCGAGCATGAACAGAATATTGACACGATCAACCACATGTGTTCCCAGATAGATCGCTAGCCCTAGCAAAGGCATAAAACATAAACTACTTATAGTAATTGATAGCTTATAGTCTGTTAAAGTACTGATATGTTCACCAATTGCGGCGCTATAAGCAACTAGAAGGGAGTAAAAGAGTAAGATATATACAATCCATACGATAAAACGTGCAGGTTTTCCTAAAATTTGTTCTGTTAGAGTTAGCAAATTGTTAGCTTTAGGGAAACGCAAAAAAAGTTGTAATAGTCCTAAACCTGCAGCAGCCATTACAGCCCAAGCAATTAAAAATAGGATCAGAGAAGGGAAAAAACCACTTGGAAAAGTTGAAACAGGTAACGCTAGCATCCCTGCCCCTATACAGGTTCCCGCTATCAATAAAATCGCGCCTAGCATCGATCCTTTTGAAGACATATCTAAAAACCACCTTTATTCTTTAATAAAAACTTTATCTAAAATAAAATAATCTTCATTTATTCAAAAGAAGTTATTTATGCTACACATCAAAATTTTATCAATTGGTAAAACTAAAGAAGAGTGGATTCAACGAGGAATAGAACTTTATACCACGCGACTTAAAGCAGAAATTACAATTGAGTGGGCCTACTTAAAAAATGAGGAACAACTCATACAAGCTTGTCATAAGGAAAGAGCTATTTTAGCTCTAGACCCTGCAGGAACATTGATGTCTAGTGAGCAATTTACACAAAACCTTTACAAAAAACTGGAACAAGGGGGAGCTCGACTAAGTTTTGTAATTGGTGGCGAAAGTGGGTTACCACAAGAAATTAAGGCTAACTATAATTTAATAAGCCTTTCCCCTCTAACCTTTACGCATGATATGGCCCGCCTTCTATTGATTGAACAAATTTATCGCGCAGTTCAAATTGAAAAAGGCTCCCCTTATCATAAATAGAGAAGAATACCTGCTAAGCTTCCCCTTATCCCAGACTTTGGCACGATAATAGCTTATACTATGGAGTCTATATTTGCATTTTTAAAGCAAGTATAACTAATTACATCGGTATTGGGGGGCACCAAGTGAGCGAAAAAAATGAAAAAGCTCTGTTAGATAAGATTGCTTATCTAGAATCGATTAATGATCAATTAATCACTGAGATCAAATATGTGGATAACCTTCTCCGCCGAGCAGGATTTACAGAGGGACTTAAAACTCTGAAAACTGCAGCTATCGAAATGATACGCCGTGAAGAAGAAGCCCGTTAGTAGGATATCTTCCATAACCTCGTGTGTTAGGTAGTCAAAATAGACCTTTTGCTCAACCTTTTTTGCAGAAGTCTATCAAAGCAACTGATAGAGAGTTATGCAAGAGACCTAATAACAAAGTTTTCCCTGTTCTAAGCTTATGAATTGGATGTTAGAATAGGGAAATTTTCCTTACATGAAGCAAGATTTAGCACTTCAGCATATCTTCCATGGCAGGCCTAGCTCCATAATCATCTATCTAAAAGCCTGTTTAAAATCTCTCTAAAAATAATCCTACCCAGGCTGTTACAACCATCTGAAGATTAGTATTGATTTTCCTTTTACAACTATTCCATAAGTAATTGTAATGTATACCACACGTAGAAGCGCTTAAGTCTCTATAGCAATATATTACTTTATTTCTAAAACATCTCAAAGCTGGATGCTATCTGAATGAAAAGCGTAGTGAAAAACTTACTAGATGAGGATGCAAGGACCAAGGGAAGGCCCCTGCCTTGGCCTATGATTATTATATTATTCTGAAGAGGATATTATTTTTGGAGGGGGTACAATCTTTCCTTTAAGATCTTTGTTTTCAAAAATAATGACCATTTTTTCTACACCATCCTCTTCATCTGAAGGCTCAAGAAGGTCAATATCAAAAGGAATGAGATCTTTATTTCCAGGAGTAAAGTTGGGCAGCTTTTCAACCCCTTTATCTAATCTAAAGATTTTTTCACAGCAACGACATAAGCCGTCATCTACATTTTTTTCTCCGATCTTCTCAAAAACAGTATTAACTGCTTTATCAATCAATAGAGCTTGTCCTAACAACATGGCCCCTGTTAATACCATCCCAGCACCTGAGGTAGCTGCAATATCCTCTAGGGTGATAAAGCGAACCACTCCTTTGCTGAGATAGAGAAGGGTTTTTTTACAGCCAGCATAGGTAGCAGCTTTGGCTACCATTAAGACTTTGAGGTCTGCCCCTCCAGCAATAAGATCTTTAGAAGGTTTTTTTTTATGTTCACTCGGGTAAACAATGTCCCACAAAGATTGTTTTATTTGATTAATATTAAAAGACATATTGCACCCCTATAGGTTATGCTTTTGCGTCCACTAAATTTATTTTACGGGGCCAAAATGCTAAATCGTCTCTATCATCTAAATCAATAAATAATTTTTTGACCTTAGAGATCTTACTAGTTTCAGCTTCCCATTTTGAGCCATCAGAAGTCTCTTTTTTCCATTCAACCCCCTTCAAAGTCACCTCTTGGGATAGCCGCTGCTTGTATTGATAATCCTTATAAATTTTTGAACCAAATAAGGCTACGTTTATAGAAGTTTGAATAAAAAAAGAGGGAAAAAGTCCTCCTATAGCAGCTCCTAACTGACCACTTTCCTGGTAGATTTTTTTTACAACTTTCCCACCTAAAGCCGCTTTAACTAAAGGAGCAAAAGGGCCTGTTGATTTATCTACATATTTAGATAGTGTACTCACAACAGTAGGTGCTAACTTACTATAACCAACTGCCTCTCCTGTATCTCTAAAAAAGTTATTAGTTAATGCATTGCAGACTGTATTGAAAAGTCCTGCCGATGTTGTCGATAATAAAGAGCTCATAATGCCTCCTATGTTTAGAGTGAAAAAATATTCCATTTTCATATAAGAGTGATTTCATCTGAAAATGGTGATTGCAATTATACACTGAATAAAAGAAAGAAAGTAAAGAGTTTTTGTTAATGCAAGCACGTTTTTAGTTATATAAGAACATAACTCGTTACGGTTTCAAGCATTATGAATAGATCTTAAATAGGTTTAATCGCAATTTTGTCATTCACTTCATAAACGGCGCAATGCTATCGACTTGTTAGTTACCTTGGCTTCATTAATAGGTCTTATTTCATAGGCGTACGGCTTGAATATGGTAGCTAACAGTCTGCAACTTACAGCTGTTATAAAAAAAGAATAGGCTAAAGACGATTATTGATTGCAATAATCGCTTAACTTCACTATGTAAAACTTTTAATTTGAAACGTAGCAGGCAGCACGTTGCATGGGGAGTAAGATAGATTAAGCAAGCCCCATGCCAAAAAGTTTAGAAAGTAGAACACTTGCCTAAGATAAATTTTGTAAGTATTAGTGGGGGCCTAACTTGAGTCACAATCAGCATACTGAGCAAGAATTTCAACAACTCTTACAAGCTCTTTTTGTCGAAAAGAAAAAAGTCAAAGAACTACAAAAAAAGATCCAAGAGATTGGGCAGGAAAGGGTCGATCTTAGAGAGCAGATCGAGTTATTAAATAATGAAAAGCAAACGCTTGTTGAAAAATCATTACAACTGCAAACCGCCGCTGTCGCGCAGCCTGCACTCGTAGGCGCAGGAGAAATAGTTGACGCATTTGGCCTTAGCGACCACCAACTAGATGATCAATTAACACAATTGCAAGAACGATTACAAGATGCTCCTACTCATAGTGAATTAGATAGTAGTGAGCTTGATAACTTAAAAGATAATCTAGCTCTATTAAATGATCAGATTGAAGCAAAACAAACGATTTGTGAGCAGTTAGAAGAACAACTACAAGAAAGCCAAAAAGTTGTTACATTTCTTGGTGAGCAAGTAGAAAATTGCCAGACAACAATCACCTATTTAGAGGGAATTGTTTTAAAGGAAAAAGAAGATTATGCGACTCAATTAGCGGCAATTGTGCAGCAAAAAAGAGTATTAGAGCAAGATCTTGACAAGTACAAACGAATGGCGGCTATCCTTGATCGAAAATATCAAGATGTTACGGGGGAAGCTGCTGATCTAGATCTTAATGCAGACATTACAGTTAAATCATTCCCTATTCCACAAGTTGCTAGCTATCAATTTCATTTATTAGCACAAAGCTCATTAGAAAATGGTTACTCCACTTTACCTTTAGCTAAGATTAAGCATTTGCAATCCCCTGATTCCCTTCGAAGAAATTTTATCACTACTAGTGAAGGGAGTAAAGAACTTGAAGAGAAGATAGCACAAATAGATGAAGTATTAGATTCCCTAGATATTGAAGATGTAAAAAAAGCTGCATTAAAACAGCAAATAGAAACTGCTGTCTATAATTTGCAAAGGATTAAAAAAGAGCTAGGGCTTAAGGTTGTCAATTTAGAAGCTACACTGGAAGAGGAAAAAGCAGCGTATATTGATGCTCATAAAGCTTGGGAATTTGAACAAAGACAAGGGATAGAATTACGAGAACAACTAGAAGACACTTGTTGCAAATTATCTCTTCTCAAAGAAGATTTTGAGCATGTATGTAAGAATTTAGATGAACAAAAAGCTCTTAACTTTCTAAAAGAGCAAGAGTTAGCTCGACAAGAGATCTCTTTAGACGGAAAAAATGACTCTTTTGAACAGTTGCAGTACAAGCTGCAGGAAAAAGAGCATGAATTGAAAGAAAAAGAGGCTATTGTAAAGCATTTAAGTCAACAAATTGAAGACTTTCAAAATGAGTTAAGCAGTGCACAAAGCATCATACAAACTTATACTTCAGATTATCAAAAATTATTAACTGTTTTCGAACAGTCAAATCAAGACAAAACTATTCTTAGTAAACATCTTGAAATAGGTGCTGAAGCCTATCGTCAGGTTAAGGAATGGGCTGAATCTCAGCTAACCTTATCACATAACGAAAACACAGCTTTAAAGACCATTGCATTTAGTCTTAAGCACAAATACCAAAAGTCTCTTATAGTTCAGCAACAGCAGAAGGATACTTTAGTAAAACAGCAAAAACAGTTTTTTGAAGTTACTAACCAACTTAATAGAGCTAATAAAGAATTAAAAGAGACCGTTCATCTTTTAAGCGTAGTGCAAGGAGAAAATCATGTCCTTAAGACAAGATACCAGGAATCCAAAGATCTATTTAAAAAGATATTTAATGCTAACCGTCAAAGGGTTGCAAATATAAAAGCACAGCTTGCAGAAAATCAAGTCACGTTTAAGAATGAGCAGGAGCTTCTTGTAAAAGAACAATTGCAGATCCAGCATAAATTTAGTAAATTATTAAACATTGCTACTAAATTAAAAGAAAAGTATCTTTCAGCCCTAACCTCTCAACAACGCGACAATAAGATAGCTAATCAGCAGCGCTCTTTAGCACAGGAGACTTTATCCAAGCTAAATTGTGCCAATCAAGCACTTAAGACAATTTCCACTCTGCTTGAACAAGAAAAATTAAGCCACGCTGCGATCGTAACTGAATTTGCTCAGGAAAAAGAGAAGGTTATTACTCTACAAAAAGAGGTAGAGCAAAAAGATCATAAATTAAAAGGTATTAAACAAGAGTTGTTAGATATGGGATCTGCTGCTATTAACGAAGATTTTTCAAAGGATCAAACTAATCAAACTAAAGATGTACGTCAATTAGCTATAGAACTACGCTCAGCTCTTATAGCCAAGATGGCTACATGTGATCAATTGTCAGAAAAGTTAAAAGGGTTAGAAGAAGAAAATATTACTTTAAAAGAGAAAGAAAATACCCTAAAGGCTGCGACTAAAAAGTTTTATGTTGAATTGAAAAAGTTAAAAGCTAGTCAAAGTGAAATGCAGCAGCCTCTAATCCAGGAAAATGAAACTTTACGCAGAGAGTACAACCTACTACGTGATGGGATGCTCTCTTTACAAGACAAATTACAGACGACACAAAGTGAGCTAACTTCTGCATACGAGCAATTAGAAAGTGCAAAAAGTGCCTATTACGGGATGGAAGAAAAGAATAATCATTGGAAGCGCTATACAGTCGAAGCTGAGCAAAAGATCAGTCAGCTGCAACAAGATCTTTCTGAAACAATCCGAGAGTTTAAAGAGAATAAAGATACATTAAATGCGCTGCAATTCTCTTACAATATGTTAGAAAAACAAAAAGAAGAGCTTACCGTAATAGAAAAAGATCTCAAGCAAAAATTAGAGATGGTACAAGGGCAACTTGAGGGTGCACAGAGAGAATTAGAACTCAAAGGTGATACTCTTGTCCTTCATCAAACAATTAGCCACCTAGAAAGTGCCCATGAGAGAGCTCAGCATGAGATTCAAGAATTGAAATCTCAAAAAATGTTATTAGCAAAGCAGGCTTTCGACTTACAAGGAAAGATAGCTTCACTGCAGCAGGAATTACATGCTAACAAAGAACTTCTCGATGCTACTCAATTTAAGTATCAAGAAATCCACAATGAGCTATTAATTACATCACGCGAAAAAGAGCAGTTACAACAACGTTTAACTGAAATAGAAGCTAATGCCCAGAACGACTTCAATCGTATTGCGGAGCTTCAAACAGTTTGCCATAAGTTAGAAGTTGAAAATCAGGAGTTACGTCAAATTCTTGCAGATGACAAGCTTCAGATTGAAAAATTAGCACGCCAATTAGGTGATTTAGAGCATCAATATGCTTTGGTTGAATCTGAAAAAGAGATTGCTGTTTCTACTAATAATCAGCTTAAACAAGAGGTAGACACTCTTCGTTTCGAATGGGCAGATTTACAGAACAAATTAAAAATAGCTGACACAGAGTTAACTCAACTTAAAGATGAGTACCATGCTCTTACTTCACAAAAAGTGCAAGCTGATGAGGCAATTGCACAAGATTGTACCATTATTGATGATCTGCATGAGAGAGTAAAAAAAGCTACAGAACAACAGCAGGAATTGCAAGAAGCTCTTGATAAAGTTCAGGGTGATTACAATGCTTTACAACAGAAGTACTTGTCTGAGAAAGGTCATATTGCTGTAGAATTAGAGCAAACACATAAAGAGCTCAATCAAGCGAAAGTCTATTTCAACCAAAGTCAAGATGAGCTTAACCTATTGCGCGCTTCATATAATCGCTTGAGAGAGGAAAATACGACGCTCAAGCTACAAGACCAGAAGCTCCAAGAAATTTTAAATAATACGCAAGACACTTTACAATCTAAGCAGGCTAGACTTGTTGAGTTACAGGCTAAGTTAGAAGTTGCTTATGCACAAGCACAAGTTTTACGTGAAGAAGCTGATACGCTAAAGAATACACACGATGAAGTTCTTAAAGAGCAAGGGCAATGGCATATTGCTTATGAGACAGCTCAGCAGCAAATTATTGAAAAGAACAATGAGATAGAGCGCCTGACAGCAGATTTTAATGTACTGCAGCAAGAGTACATTGAAATACAGCAAAATATGGGTCGTTACCTCAATCAAATTGAAACTTTAGAGCAACAACTTGTTCAAGCAGATAAGCAAGCTCAAGAAGCGCAAGCTCAGATTACAGAAGTAAATACTTACCGTAACCGTTTGCAACAAGATTTAGAATTCAACCGCTCAGTTACAAAGCAAACTGAAGAGCGTGCTCAGCATATAAAACAACAGTATGATGAGCTACAAGTTGAATATACTTCTGTTTCGCAAAATTGTGACAACTTACGAGTCGAACTTGAGCAAACACAGCAATTAAAGCAGCAAGCATTGGATCTCCTGTCTCAAACACAACAAGCTTTACTACAAGCAAAATCAGCTCAAGATGAGTGGAAAAAAGAAAGAGAGCTATGGGACACATTAGGAACCTTTGAAGAATGCCATGCTATGAAGCTTAGACTAGGTGAGCTCCAAAGCGAACTTCAAATTGCTCATACAAACCACGCTTCATTGCAAGATGAGTATGCTAATGTCCAACTGCAAATTGAGCGCAGTGATAAAGAGCTTGAGATATTAAGCAGCCTTTTAGAATCGACTAAAAATGAATTTTTAAATTCACAGCATCAATATGCAACTCTGCACAGAGAACATGAGCTGTTAAATCATAACCATCATGCGCTACAAGAAAGGCTGCAGGCTTTACAAAACTTACTATTAACTAAAGAGGAAAAGATTGCTCAAAACCAACAAGAGCGAGAATCTCTACTCAAATTAATAGATGATTTGACAGCAGCTAAGTACGCTTTACGTAAGGAAATCGAAGATCTTCAAAATAGTAATCAAGATGTAGCCCTTGCGCACAGTGTAGAAATTGAAACGCTACAGCAAGCTAAGCAACAGCTAGAAGCTCAACTGGTTGAAAGAACAAAAGAACTAGAAAATCTCAGTCAGGAGATCCAATCAATCAAGCAGCTATTAACACAAGGTGTTAAAGAAGCCAAAGAGATCGAAAAACAATATTTGGTTAGTGTTAAGGAAAAAGCTCAAATTCAAGCTCAATTACAACAATCTAATGAGCTCTTAATAAGATACCAAAAGGAAATTCAAACTCTTCAATTTCAAGCTGAAAGCAAAGAAAATACACAATATCAATCATTTAAGCGAATTGAAGAGCTTGATACGCTATTGAAAAAATCGCAAAATGAACAGGCTGAAATCCAGGCTAAATTGACACAAGCTGAGCAAAGCTTTGAACTTGCAACACAAGAAAGAATTAGTTTAAAGAAAGATCTACAAGCTGCAAGGCAAAGTCATGAGGAAGCTTTACTAGATTTAAATAGTAAAAAGCAGGAGTTTGCTCAAGCTCAAGCACAGCTTGCTCAGAAGGAAAGCCAATTAACTCAGCTACAAGAGGGCTATAAACAGCTTGAAAATGATCAAGAAATGCACAAACAAACAAAGCAGGAAATGGCATCTGAGTTAGTTAAAATGCGTCGTGCTTATGAAGCTGAAAAGGAACAGAAAGCACAAGAGCATTTGGCAGTAGTTGCAGATTTACAAGTTAAAATTGCTAGTTTAGAGCATAATTTAAATAGTTCATCACAAGTGGTGAATGAGCATCAAGACCTTTTAAAGACGAATCATCATCTTAAGCAAGAATTAGTTGCTGCAACTGACCGTCTAGAGCAAGCAATTGACTCTAAAGGGCAATTAGAGAAGAAATTAACACAAATTGAACAAGAAAATTACTTGCAAAAACAGCAGTTTGCTAAGAAATTGAAAGAGGCGGCTCTTTTATACGATTCCTTAGAAAAACATAAAATTCAAGTCAGAGAACTGCAACATCAATTGAATAGCCAAAATATGCAAGCTGATTCATTGAAGCAAAGCCTTGATATTCAAAAGCAGCATTCTGATGAAATCAAGGAATTTGCACAAAACCGTGTACATATTGCTGAATCCCAGGCTAAAGAATGGCAACAAAAATTTCAACAAGCGCGCCTTCATAGCGAAGAGCTTGAGGCTCGTTTAAGTAATTTAGAAAAGGTAAAAGAGGATTACGAAAGAATGCGGGTTGCGTTCTCTAATTTAAATCAATTTATTGGTGGAAATGCGGGTTTATCTATGGCACCTCCAACCCAAGGATATGATGCTATACCTAATATGAAACCTGTTAAAGAGTCCACTCCGCTGTTTAATGCTATGCCACAAGGGATGAGTACAAATAGCAATGCTTATATGCAGGAATCACCAAAAACTTATAGTTCTGCACAGGTTGACCGAGTTTCAACTCAGGATCTATTTAGTTCTAAGGAAAATTTAGAGAAATCATCAATCAAACAAGATTTGTTTGAATAAAGTAACGGTTTTCTGTAATAAGAGTAAATATAAAGAAGAATAACTGATTTTCCTTAGCCCGAGATAAGATATGGCGCATGAATTTATTAAGTACCTCAAGGTTTATTTACCTGATAGTTTTATTATCACTGAAGGTACTGATGATAAAGAGTTCTTTTGCCTGCTAGAGGGTAGCGTTGCAATTTGGAAAGGAGCTCCCGAGCAAAGAGATAAAATGGTCAAAGTTGGTGGTTTCGCAGAAAAAGGAACTTACTTCGGTGAAATGGGTTATCTTTTGCAAGAGATGAGAACGGCTTCAATTATTGCAGAGACGCAAGTAAAAGTGCTTAAATTTCCGGGAGATATGCTTCCGGAAATGATCGTTAAACAACCTAAGCTCGGCTTGAAACTTTGTACAAATTTGGCTAACCGCTTGAAAGGTACGACTCAGCAACAACAAAATATTACACTTCAACGTAATGAATTGCGAAGTGATGCTACTGACCAATTATTGCATGCAAAAGATGTATACCAAAAAGTTGTTTTAATGTTGACAGCAATACAAGCTCAGTTCCAAAATCCTTTATTAAAAGCAGCTATCGACTATATGCAAAAGGATAAGTTGATGCAAGGTGGTAAACGTAAAAATATGGTTAATGAAGAATTTTTACGTGATCTTCCTCCTCGCTTGGCAGAGCTAATGAAAAAGCAATTTGAACCTTTATAAATATTAGGTTCAAAGTCGGTTTAAAATAGGTTTTAGAGTTTGCATGATTATTATGGGTGTTGATCCAGGAACTAGAGCCACTGGATATGGAATTATTGAAGTGGCTGATGATGGGGCTTTAAAAATTATCGATTACGGTTGTATCAATGCTCCGACAGATCTTCCTCTGTCTCAACGCTACAAAATTATTTTTACTAGCCTTACTTTTTTATTGGAAAAACACCCTATCTCTCATTTAGCAGTTGAAACGCAATTTGTGGGAAAGAATACTCAAAGCACAATGAAACTCTGTTTAGCTCGCGGAATGGCCGTCTTAGCCGCAACTCTTAAAGATATACCTGTATATGAATACAGCCCAACTCGCGCTAAGCAAGCTGTTGTAGGTAACGGTCAAGCGACCAAGTTGCAGGTACAGAAAATGTTGCAGATGCTTTTGCGCTTAAGCAAAATACCTGAACCAGAAGATGCTTCCGATGCTTTAGCTTTAGCTATTTGCCATCTACACACCTTCCAAAGTCCTCTAAATACAGCAGTTCCTATTTAAATCGTACATATTCTGCGATTTTGCGATTCTTACGATAAGCAACACAAGGCAATACATTATAATTAAGTTATACTGGTCTGTAATGGCTCACTATCATATCCCTTGTCAGCTTCTAAAAGAGGAATTACTTTATTCTTTCCTAAAGGTTTCAACCACTCTTTAATTTGATCCAAAAGTAAGCCTACTTGTTGTCTTTCATCGCCGCTCGCAGAGGTAATAGTATATGCTATAGGCAATTCATGGCCTTCAACTAACACATGTTGCAATGAACCTTTTCCTTTATAGCCATGGTCTACATCAACTCCTCCGTCTTTACCGGGACTGAAACTACCATCTAGACTGAAACGACTTAAATCAACTTTTTTGCATCTATTACAGCATCCTGTATCAGAGCTTGCAAAGCAGTTTCTCATACTCCTATTTCTTGCCACTTCTTCAACTAACGATGTGCAGAGGATTTTAAGGCCCATTGAGTACCTTTAGGAACATCGCACCAACGCGATCCACTCTTTAATATATAAATGATTGTATTTCAAGCATTCCTAAATGGTACATCTGGTATACTTTTCCCTCTTTTAGATTTTCCAGCGGGTAGCAGGGCTCTTATCTTTTCCTATTATTGATCTGTTAAATCTTCAAATCTTCCACTTTTTCATAAGGGCCTCCTCTTTTTAATCTAAAACGTAAAGAGGGATATTCTAAAAAAAAGTCATTTTACTGTGTTTATTGGGGTAGGTTCATAGAGATAAAAGCGCACCAACCTTTTAGGCTAAGATATTATTCAAATTCTCTTCCGCTTCATATAATATTTGGTTTGCTTGCTCAAAACTGCACCCTTTTTTTACCATTATAAGTACGATTTTTACGACTGAAGGTGTATATTCTTCATGTTGCTCCGCAGAATATTTCTTCATATCTATAGCATGCTTAACATAACGATAAAGAGCTTTGTAATGGAGCTTTCCTCTATTCCCTTGTTCATTGTCTATTTCCTGTATGATACGGATAGCACGATCAATCAACTTGTTATTAGAAGGGGTAACGTCAATCATTAAATTACCGTAAACCTTGTTCATAAGAACCATCGATAGATTTGAAAGGTGGTTAAGTACCTGTTTAAGAACAAGAGTTTTTACAAGGCCAAATGGGTCGGTAGGGATATTAGATAGGGAAACCACTTGGTTGTAAGTTCTCATCTCTTTGATCCAATCTTCTAAATCATTTTCTTGGGTGTCAGAAACCATAATCACCGCTGTTTTTGCTCTATTTTGGCATCCAACATTTAGATTAGCTTTCAGAGCATTCCACTCTTTAGAAAATTTATCTTCATCCTTTAGTACACCTATGATCAAGTTTCCTGAATCTGTAGGGCGTCGAAAGTAGCCTCCTTTTCCCTTAGCATCTTGAGCAACTATGAATTGTTGAGCGTCATTCATATCTGCAAAATTAACTTGTCTTCCTAAAAGAGTTTCCCATGCTACTAAATTATTACTACAACTTACAAGATAGGAGCGAAATTCTTCCCTTTTTCGCTTTTCATCGTTTTGATTTTCACTTCTAAGGGGATTCGTTGAAAAGGTCGGTGGAGTTTCTGTTGTATCGACCATGATTTCACGAAAACTGTTGCCTCCACTTAAAAAAGTTACATAGCCTTGCGTACTTTTATCCTTTATTTCTCTAAAATTAGCTTTTTTATCAGAAAAAATTTCATATTCAAGTTTGGCAAGCCTTACTATATCTTCAAATCTTTTTTCAATTTGGCTATTTCCTTGATGAACTGAGCTAATCAGATGATAAATATATTCTGCAATTGTAAGGGTAGAAGACTGATCTTTAAGTTGCAGAGCTACAAATGAAAGTAAAGATCCTAACACCATCTCAGCTATGCTAGCAGCTTGTAACCTGGTAGAACCCGCAATAGAAGGGGGTGCTATTACAATTTGGATAGGTTCTACGCCATAATGCTTAAACAAATCTGTTGTTCTATTAGGAACAGCTTCACTATTGTAAAAATAATAAATTTTACACCCTGTTTTAAAAGCTTCTTGTGCACACCCCACATTAAATGAAGCGGAGCCACTAGCTGAAAGCAAAAATATAGCATCATTTTCAGTAAGCTTTAAATTTTTGATAGCCTTTTCTCCATCAGCTATAGAATCTTCAAACCCCTCCTTAGCTCTAATGAAAGCCCGATCACCACCAGCAATAACTCCTCTAACATTCTTAACTAGATGCTGCAATTTTTCAAAACCTTGGCAATAAGCACTCCATTTAGCAGCGAGGTCAATTGCTATTCGACCGCTAGAGCCAGATCCTATAAAAAAAATACAACCTCCACTTGACAATCGATTAAAAATATCTGCATCAATGGGATGAGAATTACAGTAAGTTATAAATTTATTAAGACCTACAATCACCTGTTGATCTACTTGATGCAAAAGCCTTAAAGCTTCAACAGGGTTTTGATGGGCCAGTGAGCTTAAATCACGAGTCACTTCATTAACTTGCTCTGTGGACAAAGCACCAAGTTCGAAATTTTTGTTAAACTCCAAAAAAGTTTTATTTGCTTCTACATGGCTTGGCCCTAATAGAAAGATCCGCTCACTAATAATATCTATCATTTGCAGTCCTTCTAAGTGGATTAATGCATTTTCAATTTCATTTCTAGCATATCCTTTAAGGTCTTTAAACAGATCCTCAATCAAAATACCTGAATGAAGTGCTTCTAGCCTTATGCGTTCTTCTAGAAGAACAATAAGCACTTTACACATAAGCTGTTGACTGTGCTTTCTAGCTTCCAATTGTGCTTCTGCATAATTAGCACTTTCTAATAATTTGGCAATTTTTTCTGGAATTTGTGTATCTAGCGTTTGGAAATTTTGAGTACCTATCGCTGAAATGGGAGAAATATTCATTGTGGCGGCCCCTCCTAACAAACAGAGAATAATATTTAGTTTGAGCATTTATGCTAAACATTCTAGTCATAAACTTAAATCTAGCTTAGTCACTTTAGACTGACGGGTCCTATTTTAACTTTCATACTCTTTTCAAAAAATTCTAAAATGGTTTCTAGGAATTTATATTGCCTTATACATTTGATACTCTAGGAAGTAAAAATTACATTAAAAATATGATATAAATCGATTCTTATGGTCTACTGTCCAGAAAAAGGAGATGCCCTAAAGATTTAATAGAAGGAAAAATATATTTTTCAATAAATTAAAATGAATTAATATTATGAACTTATATAAATTAAGCATAATATAAACTCCTGCAATTCCATGAACGTTTCAGAAATTCTTATAGATCCAACCAGACTTTTTTTAGAGATAGATAACACTAAAGAGCAACTTTTAAAATTAAAAAAGGAGATTATTGCCTTAAAAAACTTATCTGAACTTGTCACCACCAACAATCTAAAGGCTACAGATGCTGCCGTCGAAGCAACAAGGCAGTTGAAACACAATTTTGACCCTTATCGAAAAACAGAATCCTCCCTTAAAGATAAAGTAAAGTTAGATTCAAAAATAAAGAATTATAGAATTAAGACGGACTGTATCTCTGATACACAAATCCATACTACCTATAGTTCTATGCTAGACTATGAAGATTTTAATTCTTTAATGGCTAATCAAAGTTTAACATATGAATTTGTAATAAAATTTACAGACTTTACGGTAGAACTATCAGCAGACGATCCTTTTTTACTATTTTGTTTACCTGAAGAACATAAAATTAAAGCCTTTTGGGGCTTTCTCAATGGTTCATACAATATAAAGGATTTAGAGAAGCTACTGCTAACTATAAAAAATTCTAGACATTCCATTAGTGATGAAGATAGCAAACCCTTTAGCCACTATCGAAATTTTATTATTAGCGCCATTTTATACAAGCTCCATAAGCCTGATGATGCAATCAAACTATTGCAATCTGCTATCTCGGTAAAGGTTTACGATCTCAGTATAGAGTTTATTTTTTTATTCCTTATTTTTGGTAAACTTCATACTACTATCAATGAATTAGAGACAGCTATAGTCTTTTTAAAAACTATTCTTAAAATTAATCATAAATATAAGTCTCTGAAAGCAATGCTTCTTTCTGAGCTTGCATGTGCTTATGAGCAAGCTCAAAAGATGGAAAAAGCTGTTGATATTATAAATTCTACTCGAGAAGAGATGGATGAAGAGCCTCTAGCCAAAGCAATCCTTAATCATAGGCAAGGTTCTCTCTATCGTAAATTAAAAAAATATGATTTGGCTTGTGAAATTCTATCTTCTTCAATTGAAATACCACACGATGATATATCGTTGAAAGCTGAAATCAAAAATGAACTTGGACTAGCCTACATACTAGCAAAACAGTACAAGCAAGCTGTTAAATTATTCGATGATGCATTCAGAAGCAATCAAGAAAATGGGATTACTGATTTAAAAGTAACTTTGAACTTAAGCTATGCCTACATTGGTTTAAAGCGCTATAAAAAAGTTATAAAGCTTTTATTACCTCTAGTTGATGTAATGCCTAATCTTATTTTACAAACTAAGCTTATGGTCCACCTGAGTAGTGCTTATATGAACTTGAAGCAATATAGAGAAGTCGTTGAACTTATTGAACCATTTCTAAAAAATAATGATACTGATGATTTTCTACGTGCCGCATTACTACTTTATTTAGGGCAGGCTTATGCTCATTCTAAGCATTACTCTGAAGCTACAGATTATATTAAAGAAGGAATTATGCTTAATTCCAAAAATTACTTAATAAGAGAACAATTAGACTTTAGCCTTATAAAGATTTACATCAAATGGGGAAAAGTTGAACTAGCCATCGATACAATCAGAACTATTTTGCTACTGGACCTTAATCCTGCAATGAAAAAAGGTATTATCGAAGAGCCTCAAGGGGATGTTCTTTTTTGGGTTGATAGCCCACAGCTATACGCTCAAATTTACTTATACTTAGGGAATATACTTTTTGAGATAAAAGACTTTGAGACAGCCTTTACTGCCTTTAATAATGGTTTAGCCTTAAATTCGGATGATTCGGAAACTAATGCAAAATTAAGGCTAGGAGTTACAAATGTTATTTTAGATTCTTTAAAGTTATTTGAAGAATAAATTCAATCCTTTACACTAGCTTTATCAATTTTACCTCCTTACAGCTTATAGTAAGTCCTTTCTATATATCAGTTCTCTCCTTTTTAACTTTCTATGTTCACACAAGATTAAAAAGGGGGCTCATTTTGCCAATTTGACGATTTCTTTATTTTTAAATAAGTATGGATCTTAACGATGGTATCTAGATATGATACAGAGGTTCTAAAAATGATTATAAACTTTATATTTACTAACTCAAAATTCGACCATTTTTACTTATTTTATGCCGAACTCCCCTATTAGCCCAATCCAATATTCAGTACAAACACCAAATTCAGCTAATCCCCCTTCCATGAAGCGTCGTTTATTCAATAATGATGACTCCATCTCTGAAATTGTAACGAAGAGTCTCTTGGATTTGCCCTACGACATGTTACATACTATTCAATCTTATCTTGATGATAAAAGCGTTCACTCACTGCAATGTAGTTGTAAGTTATTTTTCGAGACAATACAGTCCTCTGTTGCACAAAAGTCAAATAAGCAGTTTAAAGCTGTTTTAGGCATGCTTGCAATACTTTATCCCCAAGTACTTCATATGAGGTCAGATTCAACTAAAGAGTTTAAACAATTACAATTGTTATTTAAAGAATCGATTTATTCTAATTTACCAAGTACACTTACTTTGAATGAACGAAACAGCCTAAGAAGATTTACAGTCTATTGCTATAAAGAAATAGCCCTTTCTGTAGATTCAAAGGATGAATTGCTCCCTTTATTATGTTTGATCTCCAATTTAATGCCTTATGAAAGCAAAGTTCATAGTACAGCAGATAAGTTAAAGGATCTTGTTAAAAATTTAATAGAAATTGATCAAACAAATACTTTAGATCACTCCTTCTCCTATTTTATAGAAGAAATAGTTGAAAAAATAAAAAATATAACACCTTATCCAGGTTATGGGATTGAAAAAGATTTTGATAAATTAAAAATTAGTACCTCCAGTACTGTTTTGGCTCCAGAATCAAACTTTTCGCTTAGATCACGTAGTTGGGATGCTGAAGTTTATTTAGCTAACATACAACTAGCTATCCAAAAAGAAAATTGGGAGTTACTATTTCAAGGGCTTTTATCTAAATACCACAATAAACACCCTAAAGAACATTGCGAAGGCATTTTAAATGCAATTAAAATGCAAAAGTTTAATATGGCACAGGTCATGATTGCTGCTGGAATTGATTTTAGCAAGTATTATTCGCAAACTGAGACTGCCAGATTTATAATCGATTTTATACAACAAATCAGCTTATGGATTAGGGATAAAAATTTATCGATAAAGAGGGTTGCTTTTATCCTAAATTTACTTTCATTTTGCCCTGATTTTGCAGAAGTTCAAGCAAAAAGCCCTTTTTATAGTAATCAAGATCCTGGTTATGAGCAATGCTCCCTTAATTGGGATCAACTCTTGTGGCTTTACCTTCCTTTCAAAGCCTTAGATCGTATGGCATGCTCAACGAAAAAACTGCATTGTACATTTAGATCTGAAGATAATTTCCTACACTTACTCCTATCATTTGCAGCCAACCCTATTCATAATGTACCAATTCAAGAGTTGTGGGAAAAACTAAAGATGCTCAGCATTCTAGAAATGGATGTTAACCAAAAAGACGTTAAAGGAAGAACTTTAATGCATCTTACAGTTTCCTTTGCAGAAGTTGAGGTAAAAATCCTTGTAGATAAGTTACTGGAAATAGGGGCTGATCCCAATATACCAAATTTAGATGGAAATACCCCCCTCCATCTCTGGTGCGCTAAACCTAAATTAGATAACATAAAGGCCAAAAAAGAGATCATCCTAACTTTACTTAAGCATAAAGCTGATATTTCTTATCAAAACAAAGAGGGTGAAACACCCCTTAGTCTTTTCATTAAAGATTTGATCGAATCAATAAACTACGATACAGGGGATGAAGAAGACTTTAAAAGTATGATTAATCTCCTTATAAAAGCTGGATCGAAGCTAGTTATACCTCTATCAAACGAAAAAGTTAATTTGTATGAGAGAACTAAAAATATACATCATTGCCTCCAGACACTGACACCTCTTGAACTCGAAGAACGATTAGGTCTAGAAGCTGATAAACTACAACTTGCGAAAATTGTATTCTCTTTCTTATTAGAAAAAATAGAAGAAAAGATATTGGAAACTTCTATTATTTTAAGCTCTCAACAGAGTTTTGCCACTTAAAATTAAAAGCTTAGATAGAGCCTAAGGGTTACTTAAGCTCTATCTAAAATTGATTAAGATCTAGGTTTGTAGATATACTTAGGTCTTACGATTGGTGTTCCTTTGCCTTCTCTTGCCTCACATCGCTCGTAAGTAATTTGTAAAGCAATTCCTACGATACGCGACATACCAAATAACAGTGTAAAATATTCAGGATAAGAAAATCCTGCAGCACTCAAAAGAGCTCCCGAAATAGCATCTACATTAGGATAAGGATTATTCGTTTTAGTAATTTCCTGTAAAACTTTTGGAGCTTCTTCCCTCAGCAATAAAGCAGCTTTTATTAAGTTATTTTCTGGATAAAGTTCTTGTGCTGCTTTATAAAAAACTTGTGCTCTTGGATCCTCAATACGCAAAACAGCGTGCCCAAAACCTGGAACTTTATCGTGCATTAAATGTTCCCGGACTACAGATTGTACTTTTTCAGCAGTCAACTCATTCTTACATTGCGAAATAACTTTTTGAATAAAGCTCAAAGCTCCCTGGTTTGCATTTCCGTGTAGAGGGCCATCTAAAGCCAGCATTGCGGTGAGCAAGGAATTGTACATATTTTGTAAGCCTGAAGCAACGGCTTTAGCAACAAAGGTAGAAAGGTTACCCCCTCCATGATCATAGTGTAAGATATTAAAGAGTTCCATAACCTGGGCAAGCTTTTGCTTATCAACATTGGGTACATTTAACATACTAACAAAATTTTCTATATACCCTAAACTAGGATTCGAAGCTGGGGTTTCTCCCCACCCTGCATGAGAATTGATGATAGTAGCGACAATTTGTGGAATTTTAGCTATGATGTTTAATCCATCTTCTGCGTAACCTTCAGATGACTCCCATATATTGCATTCAAGCAGAGCATAACTCAACGCAAGCATTGGAGCTAAATGAGTCGATTGTTTCTGTATACTATGTAACAATTCCGATCTACAATTGCCTTTCTCCTTTATCTGCATCCATAATTGTTCAATCTCCTTAACCGTTCCCCTTTTTCCTGTCTTTAAAAGGTAGATCACTTCTTGTGGTTTCCAAATGGCCAATTGCTCGATAGGAACACCGGCATAGAATAGTCCTTTCACAGGATCTACAGATGAAGTTGCACAATATCCGACGGGAACTCCCCTTAATCCTGTATCAAGCTGTTTTTTTGTTATTGTGTAAGAAAATGTTGGTAGTACTGTTGGGTCCATATTTTTAACTCCTATAAAAAATATTTCGCACCATAACATAGATATGCAGTTCTTACACCAAATTTATTTATTATTAGGTTTGAGTGACTAAACCAGCCTTTTTCCAAGCAATAATTCCCCCTTCTAAGTTTGCGGCTCTAATATGAGGATAAGCCTTTTTAAATTGTTGGGCTGCCATATAAGAGCGGGCACCGCTACGGCACTGAAAAACAACCAACTGGTTGGGGCTTTCTATGGGGACTTTTTGAGGATAAAATAAGGATAACGGTAAGAGATAACCCTCCTTAATATGTTCTTGTGTATACTCCTCTTCTTCGCGTACATCAATAATTAAGATACTTATACCTTGGTCTAATGCCTGCTTAACTTGCGCAGGAGCTATAGTTTCTACTAATAGGGAAGCCTTTTCTTTTGTATAATCATCCATATCTAAAATATCCTGTTGCAAATTGTTTTATTACAGTTCTATAATTTTTAGAAGTTAAGCCGTAGGTGCTAGCAAAATTAAAGGAGCTGTTATGAGTTTAGAGTCAAAGCCACGCTATACAAATCATTTGGTTCATGAAACAAGTCCTTATCTGCTGCAACATGCCCATAATCCTGTTAATTGGTATCCTTGGGGAGCGGAAGCTTTACATAAAGCCAAACAGGAAAATTCCCCTATTTTACTAAGTATTGGATACTCAGCTTGTCACTGGTGCCATGTGATGGAAAAGGAATCATTCGAAAATGAATCTATCGCAGCGCTAATGAACCGTCATTTCGTATGCATCAAGGTTGATCGAGAGGAGCGCCCCGATTTAGATGAGATTTATATGGCCGCTACTGTCGCTTTTAATCAAGGCCACGGGGGATGGCCTATGACAGTTTTTTTAACTCCTCAACAAAAACCTTTTTTTGCGGGGACCTACTTTCCACCTGAAGATCGTAATGGGATACCCGGCTTTAATAAAATTTTACAACACATTGCACAGCTTTGGCAAGAAGATCGCCAACGCCTTATAGCACAAGCAGGGCGAATTACTGATCATCTACAAGAACTATACGTTTCAAATTCGGGTCAACAGGGTGTAGGATTAGAATTAGGTCTTTCTGATGTGGCAGATGCAGTAAATGACTGGAAAATAGAGTTCGATAAGCAATTTGGCGGATTTGGCGATGCTCCTAAATTCCCCCCTACACACGCATTAAATCTTTTATTATATTGGTCGCAGCGAACTGATGATTTTGAGGCCCTTAACATTGTACGTTCGACGTTGGATCATATGGCAAAAGGGGGAATTTATGATCAACTGGGAGGGGGATTTGCCCGCTATTCGGTTGATGAGAAATGGTTGGTTCCCCATTTTGAAAAGATGCTGTACGATAATGCGCTTTTAATGCAAAACTACTGTGAACTTTACCAAGTTACAAAGAACTTATATTATAAGTGCATCCTAAGAGAGACAGCAGAATTCATCATCAGAGAGATGACTTCTTCCGAAGGGGGCTTTTATAGTGCTATCGATGCTGATTCGGAAGGGGAAGAGGGTAAATTTTATGTATGGAACTATGATGAAATTACCAACGCTCTCTATTCTGGAGAAGCAAAAATATTTTGTGAATACTATGGTGTGACAAAACAGGGGAACTGGGAAGGCAAAAACATCCTACATGTTACACATAATGTGGAAAAACTAGCTCAAAAATTTGAGTTAACTCCCCAAGAATTAATTGATCTACTAGAACGTTGCCGTATAAGGCTTCACAGGATTAGAAAGCAACGAACTCCCCCTGCTACAGATGATAAAATTTTGACTAGCTGGAATGGGCTTATGATTGAGGCTCTAGCAAAATGTGGCCATTTGTTACACCAATCTCGCTACTTACACGCTGCAGAAGGTGCTGCTAATTTTATTTTGCAAAAACTTCGCAAACCAGATGGACGTTTATTGCGCACTTACCGCTCACATAAAGCTCACCTGGAAGCTTATCTAGAAGATTACGCCTATCTTATTAAGTCTTTGATTGCACTTTATGAAGCAAGCGCTAAGCCTCAATACATAAAAGAAGCTGCTCATCTATGTACAATTATGATTCAAGACTTTCATGATCAAAGCAGTAAAAGTTTTTATAATACGGCTCATGAGCATGAATCGCTTTATCTGCGTCCTCGAGAGGGAAATGATGATGCACTTCCCAATCCTAATGCAATAGCGGCAGAAGTATTGGCGAAAATGAGCTTGTATTTTGATCAATCTGAATGGAAAGTATACGCACAACAAGCGATCAATTCGTATGCTGAAAGAATCAGAGAATACCCTACTGCTTTTGGACGTAGTCTTAGTCTTATTAACTTTTTGGCGGAACCTCCAACTTTGTTAGTTCTAAGTGGAATCCCCTCTTCGAAAGAATACTTAACGTTACAGCAAATATTAGCTGAACATTACCTTCCCCATGCCTTGGTGGCACATTACGACAATACAATTCCCGAAGAGGAGCAACTTCTTTCCTTACTAAAAGGGAAAAAACCAGTCAATGGACAGGCAACTTTGTATATTTGTCGTAATTACACATGCCTGGCCCCTCTTACTGATCTTGAAAAGATCAAAAAAGAACTTCAAGCTATTAATTCTAAATAATAAGGAGTTTCACATGCCTTACCAAAAAACTAAAGATTTACCCGATTCAGTCCGTAACAATTTACCTGCTCACGCTCAATCTATTTATATGGAAGCATTTAATCATGCATGGGAGGAGTATAAAGATCCAGACAAACGAAAAGATGATTCTTCGCATGAGTCAGTTTGCCATAAAGTAGCATGGTCTGCTGTGGAAAAGAAATATATTAAAAATGGCGATCGATGGGTTGAAAAATAAAGGCATGAAACTACAGTAACCGTTTATCTTCCTAAATGGTTAAGCATAAAATAAATCCATATTCTTAGATTACACCTCTTCCGAATCTCTACTAGAGTGACTTGGCAGATCTCTGTAAAACTGGGTCGGAAAAGAGACCGTTTTTTAAACTAAATCCTTTATTCCTGAAGAGATACAAAAACACTAGCCCCGCACCCTAGTGTGGGGTATGGTTAATAACATAAAAGACTAGGGAACTAGTGCAAGAGATAGATTTATAGATCAAGCTAAGTAAGAATACCGAAGCTTGCTAAAACCACAAGCTACTTGAATTAAGAAAAACCTACCAAATTTAAGATTTTCAATCACTTATAACTATTAATTAGTTAACTAATTAGTAATTCTTCCGATGAAACTAGAAAGATTTAAAATTTGGTAGGATTTTTTATGTCTGTATCTAGCGGCGAAGAAAATAAATTTCAAAAAGGTTTTTTCTCCGATAACGACTATTCTTCAGCTCGGATGTCCAATACTAAGGATACTAAAGATAGCAAAAGTTCTAAAGCTTTTGAAGGGATATTGATCAAACGCAATCCTGATAACCCAGATGAATACACTATCAAAATCTCTCTCTTATCTGCTGATGAGCGAAAAGATATGACGGAACTTGAGCGCCCTTTAACTGAGGATACTTATTTTTGGGTGTCTATCTCAGCTCCTAACGAAGCTGCTGCACTTGCTTGGGCAAAAGGGATAAAAAAAGAGTTCAAAGCTAAGGCTGAGGTTAAAACTCAGTTAGTTGCTAGAAAGGTCTTCGAGAAAGACAATTTTGATGCTAAAAATGATACAACCATTGAGAAAAGGCGCCAAACACTCGATAAAATGCTCCAAATTGGCGACACTTACCATGTTGAGATGGATGAATCCACCAATCTCCCAAAGTACATAACCCCCTGCAATCAAGAGATTAAGAATCGTTCATTTGGCAGCTTTGCATTGAGCGATAAACTCTCTGAAAAAGCGATTGAAAACTTTGGAAAACGGCTGGAAACCTTTATCACTATCCATGGACTTGCCTTGCCTAAAATCCTTCTAGTGAGCACAGGGAAAGAGGCCTTATCTACAACTACAGAAGCTAAAGAAAAAACAGGTGCCAAAAATATCTATGAGTACATTAAACATGAGGGAAAGTTTAATGCCTCTCACCTCTATTTTTGCTTTGCAAACCGCTATAAAGAAGATTCTGAGCTTAAAGATCAGGGAATTGTAAAAGCAGAAGAGCGCCTAAAAGCATTTCTACAAAGATTTAAAGAAAAAGTAGATGAGAAAACCCCTACGGAGATAAGCGAAGAAGAAGAAATACAGGAAGCTGCATCTACGACTATCAAATCCTCTCAACCTAAACAGGCTGCTACAAGCGCAGAAACTTTGGAGCAAGAATTTTTAGAAAGAAGTCCAAAACATGAGGGTATTGAAATTCCTATCGACCCTAAGAGCAGAGATAAAAGTGTTTTTGAAGAGTCCCTCTCTGTAAAAGAACATCAAGCACAGTCGCATAACACTAGCACGAACATTATAGAACATTCAGTTACAAAAGATCCTATTATAACAGCTCATAGCCCTTCTGTAACGGATCCCAGTAAGAAATTGTCTTTAAAAGACTATCCGGGAAAAGGTAAGGAAATAAATATTAAGACCTCTTTAGGAAATTCTAAAGAGGTGGGCACAGCTGATAGAGTTTCCTCTCTAACCGAAAATTCTAGTGATCCAAATAAAAAACTTACTAAAGTTGAAGTTAAGGAAGTACCAACTAAAAAACATACTGTTGAAACTACTAATCCCAAGAATATGGCTTCGGATGAAGATGAAAAACTTCCCCTTCAAAGCTATCGGAATAAAACAAATGGTTTACCTATTGCGACTACGCTACAGCAAGCGTTTGGTATTCAGAAAGATTCCTCAAAAGAGATAGAATTTACTAAATTCGAAAAGTTGAATACAGCATCAAATAGAGTTTTCACTGCTATTGATGACTTGCTAGAAGTTGCTAAAAGAATTACCCCTTCAACCAATTTCTATCCCGTACCTGGGAATATATCTGAATTAGCTTCTCCTTCCTTACAGACAATTTCTGTGCAGATAGATACTCCTAAAGAGAATTCTGAAGTAGCCTCCTCAATAAAGTTTCTTGACTCCTTACAACAACAAGAACCTAATTTCTATAATTTAAATACAACAGTCAAAGAAATTCTAACCTCGCAGAAAAGTAACCCTAAAGTTAAGCCCTTGGATGAATTGAGAGTTGGTGATACTGATCTTATTTCTCATGATACCAGCAAAATTGTAGAAAGTAAGATTTCAGATGTTCTAACTGTGCCTGAAAATTCCCAGCAAGTCTCTAAAAAAATAGACGCTCCGGAAATTATCTACCTTTCTCGATCAAAAGATGGAAAAAAGCGAAAGGCTATAGAAGTTAGTATTGGAACGCAAGGAGAATTGATAGATGCTTATTTAGCCCTTAAAAAGCAAAAAGATGCTAATGCTGAACCGAACGGTATCGATTTAAAAGTTGAAGATGGTATAAATAATCCCGAATTGATTTTTTATGCTAAGATACTTAAAAAAAGAAATTTAGATAAAATCGAATTAAATAAAAGACAAAAAACTAGTTACAATAACAATTTGGAGCAAGTACCCCATATCTTACTTAAAGGAGTTCAGATAAAAGAAGAGAGAACAGATAATTCAATTAAAGATAATACACGAGTAACTAGGGTAGAACCGCCTAGTAACCAAAAACCTTTTCCTTTTGGTCCCCCTTCTTATATTGAAAATTCAGGCATAGCAAAGGCTCCAACCGTACCATCTGACGTGCCAACAAACTTCAATTCTGAGGAAAGATTACCAGACAGTCCCCCTGCTGAAAAAAATAGATTTGATGAAAACGATATAGAAAATTCTACTACTTCAGATCAAGAAACTGAGAATGAAGGAAAAGCCCCACTTTCTGAGCAAAATGAGCAATCTAGAGAGGATACAACCAATAATAATGATGATAAACAAATTCCAACATTAGAAAGCATTACAACCGCACCTGAAGCTACTAATAGCCAAAAAGACCTATTAGATGAAAATACAAAAGAGGAAGATACTTTACCTACTTTAAACGATCCTGTTGAACAGACAATGAAAGACAGAGACGATAGAACTGATCTAAATGAGGAATCTCCAAAAGACCTATTTAAAGAAGAACCTAGTTCTACTCAGCAAGCTAACAAAACTGAGACTACTATAGAAGACCCACAAGCAGCAACTACAATCCCAGATGAACTTTCTAACAAAGCAACTGAACAGACCGTAGTAAATGATACTCCTCCTACTTCTGATGAGCCTAAAGGGACACCAAACCTTAATACATTAGCTTCTGCTGATGAAGATTTTCTTAAATATATAGGAAATGGCATCTTTGAAGACAAAAAAGCAACTTCTAAAATAGATGAGGGCGAAGATAATTTAAAAAACAGCGATGATGATGATGCTGTCGTCCCTTCAAATGATGATAGGAAATTGGAAGATCAAAGCTTTGTAGAAGATCGAAATGAGGATAGCAAAAAGGCTCTAACAAAATTAACCGAAGATCTAAAAAATGAAGAAAATACTCCATCTGGTTTAAATGATTTTGTTGAACAAACAGTAGAAAACAGAGACGATAGTACTGATCTAAATAAAGAGCTTTCAGAAAATATAGTTAAAGAAGAACCCACTCCTGATGAGCAAGTTACTGTAGCCCCTTCAACAGGCTCTTCTACATCGGTAAAAATTGAACCAGAAATATTACAAGATCCCCCTGAAGCCGTAGTAAAAGAATTCCAAACAACAACGACAGATAAATCTTCTCATAGTCCTAGAAAGCAGAAATCTGAAGATAACGGACAACCTATCTTAGAAAAGACTATAGAAGAGGTTAAAGATACAGGAGAAACCATTTCTTCTGAACAAAGAGAGTTCACTACCGATAGGACACCACAGAACTTTCTAGCTTCTGGTGAAGCTAATAATTTTGAAAACACTGATATAAACAATGCTACAAGAGCAGCTCTCGATAAAGTTTCTAACGAGCAAGCCACTGAGTTAGAAAATCCTTCTAAAAAAGAACTACAAATTTCTTTCTTAACAGCTTTAGGGAAAGAACTTGAAGATCATCTTAATCAACTACCCAGAGCAAACTCACGTGAGAGTGAAATCAGCAATCTATTTTCTATCGAAGATAGCTTAGAAAATGAACTGGAAGAGTTAGATATTGGTATAAAAAAGGGAAGAGATCCCATAAAAGATGTACACACAATCCTTGATAGTCTGCAATTAGCTACTGAGGATTTAATTGAACAAAAACACGTATTACAAGATCCCCTCATCAATACAGAGAATATTCAAGGAATAAAAGTTCAGGGAATAGGGCAAAGGGAAATTCCTAAAGAAATTTACGATAAATTAAAGTTAGCGGAACAAACGCTTGAAAATTTTGAAAAAAAGTATACTCAATATAAAAAGCTTGAAACAGAGCAAAAGTCGATTCTAGAAGAATACAACCGTAATTTAAGGACAGAAGATAATTTAAGACAAAAAGTTGCAGAATATAAAGATATGCTAACGAGCAAGCAAGCAAGAGAACGTGAAGCAAACGCAATCCAAGAAGAGCTAAAAGATTATGAAGCTTGTATTGAGCAGATGAGGTCGGATAAGGATAGGTTAGAACAAAACCAGGAAGAGTTACAAAAAGCATTAAGTCAGCTAAAGAAAAGTATAGAAGACTTACAAAAGCAAAAAGAGGTCAATCCTGATCCTGATAGAGCTAGAATAAAAGATCTCTCTTCTGAGAAAAAGGACAAGCTAAATGCTGAACTAAATGAACTAAAGAGAAATTACGAACAGTATTTTGGAAAGGCTGCTAAAATTGACGTAGATAACGAAATCGAAGCTTCCCTACAAACCAAGCAGCGGAATACTCAACTTCGGCAAGAGATCAAGACTCTGGACTTAGAAGTTCATAATGTTCAAGCCAAGCTTATATCTCTGAAATCTAATATTATCCAACGGTATGGACCCAGAGCATTAGATAGTATACAGCCTGAAAAATCATCTGTAGATAATTTAGAGGCTTATAAACCGCCTTCTATACCTGATTTAAAAGAGTTTACAGTTCAACCAGATCTTCTGATGGAAGAGGCCCAACAACGACCAGAAGAGAAAAAAGTTAACCTAGAAACTATTAAGTTATCTAAAAGGGAGCACCCTCGTGGTTGGAAGGCTAGATTAGCTCCTACACATCCTGTAACTACAAATAAATTCGCTAATGAACATGGAACAGTAAAAGAAGGAGCAAAGGAATTTTCCTCTTATATATTTAATGCCAATTCCTTTAAAAAAGCCCTCAGAAGTATTCAAGATAAATTGACCAAGCTAGAAAAACAAACTGAACAGCCCCTACAACCTGTTAGTTCCAGTCCAGCTACAGTAGTTTATCGGAAAGCCCCACAGTCTATTGAAAATGAATGTATAGATATTTCTAATGCAGTAAAAGAGATCAGAAAAACATTATCGACTATCGATACGCAAGATTTAAGCTGGAAAAATTTCGAACAAAATATCGCTCTTCAGGTTAAAGCTATAAGCGACAGTGTAGGTCACATTAATCTAGTACAGACAATAGATGAAAATAATTTGTTAAATAATTCTGCAACAAGTACTACAGATTCTAAAAGGCATATTCAACCTCTATCGAATTATGTGTCTCACAATTTTAATGAGTTTCTTAAAGAATTAGAAACTGAAATAGATTCTCTAAATACCGATTTAAATAAGCAACATACCTCTCTAGATAAAAAAACTATTGAGATCGAGAAATTAATAGAAGATGAAAGGACTACATTGCAGACGCTTGAGACTTCTATCACAAGAGAAAAAGAAGAGCTAAAAACTCTAAAAGATTCTTTCAAGACATTTACGCCGGGAAAAGAGATTAAAGCAAATGAAAAGAAATTGAAGGAATACAAAGAAAATTTCGAAAAGTTAGACAAGAGATTAATTTACCTCGATGAGGCTGTAAATTCTCTAAAGGGCACATATAAAAACAAACTATTAGAAAAAGAAATAGCTACGAGAAATAGCATAAATGCAGATATTGATGAAATAAATAAATTAAAAAAAGATTTAGAATCAACTACGAATCTTCTCCGTTTATCAACCCTTAAAGCCAATAATGAGCAGTTAATAGAGATCAAGGATGAATTAGGAGAAAAGCTAAACGAAATGACTTTCTTGACCATACAGCTTGAAGAAAAATTCCCTGATGATTTTATTTCAATTGCGCATGCTTCTCGATCTCCTGACTATGAGGGTGCCGATAAACCTAAAGCTTCAAGAGAACAAAAAAATAAAACTACATTTAAAGCATCCTCTGTAGAAAATAATGAGACTCTATCCAATCCAAAATTATTTCCAGGTGAAGCTGCAGAGAACAAGGCTACTATAGATCTAAAAGAAGATAGAACAGAGAAAAAGCTACTGGAAAACGCTAAGCCAGTGCAGTCTACAGAAGACGTCGAAGGCAAAGTAACTTCACCTAAAAACTTCACAAAAGCATCGGAAATCGGAACTCCACAATTTTCTAACGTTCAAGAAGACCAAGAAATCTTAGATCTTAACCCAGACGACATAAAAGAAATTTCTGCTACTACGGTTAATCCTAGCGATAAGCTTGAAGAACCTACAATATTGGCTTCCATCGTAGATAAAAATATAAATATTCGTCCTGCTCCTGATGGAAAACTACAGGTTGAACAAGTTAAAGCTAAGAGCAAGAAAAATAGCAAAAAAACTTCAAACTTTATTAGCTCTACTGCGCCTGCTAAAGTAAATACTGAGGATGCTATAGAGGAAGAGCGTAAAAGGAAAAAATATATGATAGATCAGATGGCTTATGCCTTATATATACATATGAAAACTCTAGAGAAAAATAAGGTACTTCTACCAGATTTTAAGGAACTTGTAAGTAAAGATAATATTGAGGAATTACAAGGAATTATTCAAAGCTATATAAGCAAGCAGCCATATTCAGCCCTATCAAAACCTTTAGAAGAAAAAACTGAATTAAAGCAAAATATTATCACTAATCTAGAAGAGATTGAAGAAAAATTACGTCGTTATTTATTTAATAACAACACTCATCTAGATAATTTTAGGCCAGAGAAGATGAGTAAAAAATCTATAGATTCTTCTAAGCAAAATGAAGCATCTGGTGAACAGAACAAACAGTAGCACTAAGTATTAAAAAGGCTCAGAAGATCTAAAATATATACAATGCGCGGCTAGGTTTACCTTTTTTCCACCAGTAGAAAAAAACGGTCAAATAGCCCGCGCTCAGTATATACAATATTTTAACAAAAGCTTTCGGCACGTTCTATAAAGCCAGCGCTTTTAATTTGTTCCTGCATGAGACGCCGCTGCGTCAGCAGATTTTTCTCATAATCACCTTCTGCAGCACGGGTGACTTTGCGCAATTGTTCTGCAAATGGCACAGCCTTTAATTCTGGTTGTTTCATTTTTCTGCAAAGCGATTGTACAATTGATACAGAGATTCTTTTCAATGTATGTGCCGTGATGGAGTCGGGATTATGCACACTGATAGGGCACATCTTGAAAACAGCATCTGAGACTTCCTGATTATGAAATATGACCCCTGCATAATTGAGCTCAATTCCTAAATGTTTTTGTACAATCTCATATAACTTTAATCCCAATTGTACATCTGACAACTGGCGGCTTTGGTTAAATACTACATGCAAGCATAAGTCTTCACAAACTTCTCGAATATTTTCTGCGGCCCAAGGATCAATTTGAGCAATAGCTTTTGTTAGGTCAGCAATAGTAGCTATATTGAGTGGATTCTTAGGATCAATTGACTGCTGTAGTAACTGATTGATCACTTGATGATCGCGAAACATTCGTGACAGAACACGATAAATAGCATTCTTGAGAAATTCATAAGCATTGATAATGGCTGTAGGCTCGGGTGTCGTCACAATTACGCCTGCATGAGTCATAGTGAAGAAATCAATGACATTACTAGAGCTACCAGCACCCAAATCTAACAAAACTAGATCAGCATCTAGATGCTTGATTTCCTGGATTAACTTCAATTTTTGGGCATATTTGATATTAGCCAACTCTGGAATAAAACCACTACCTGGAACGAGCTTTAATCTGGGTATTTTTGTTTCAATAATATATTCAGACAAAAGGTCTTTATTGCTTAGAAAATAGTCACCTAATCCCTTAGCTGGTTGGCGTAATCCAAATATCGTATGTAAATTTGCTGCACCAAAGTCAAGGTCAAGTAATGCTACATGAAAGCCAGCTGCTGCATAGTGCAGAGCTAGATTTGAGCTAACCATTGACTTGCCAACTCCCCCCTTGCCACCACCGATCGCTAATATGACAGGATTTCTTTTCTTTTCCATAAACTTCTACTATGTAATTTTAATTATCTTCCGATTTATTAGCTAATCCATGCTCTTGCATCTTATTACGCAAGGTGCGGAGGCTAACTCCTAAGGCTTCAGCTGTCTTTGTTTTGTGGTAATCTTGCAGCTCTAGCGTTTCGATAATCATCTGTTTTTCTAATTCTTGAAGAGTTATTCCTGCAGGTAGATTGAGTTTATTTGTATCCTCTATCGATAACTTTTGTACATGATTACTTTTACTTGAATCTTGTTTAAGCACTTTTTGTTCTATGTAAAGGTGTTCGGCTGCTATATTATTTGAGAAATCCATAACAACTGCTCTTTCAATAATGTTTGCCAATTCACGAATATTTCCTGGCCATGGATAATCTAACAACTTTTGCTTAGCCTGTAGTGAAAGTTTTTTTCTATCTTTATGATTTTCAATGCACATTTGCTCTAAGAAATACTCAGCAAGAGGGATAATATCATCCCTACGGTCACGTAAAGGTGGCAAATTAATAGGAACCACATTCAATCTATAATACAAGTCCTCTCTGAAGACTTTCTCTTCGATAGCTTGTTGCATATTGCGATTAGAGGTCGCTACTAGTCTGACATCTACCTTAATAGGACGCATCCCTCCTACGCGGTCAAATTCCTGCTCTTGGATAACTCGTAATAATTTTGCCTGTATAACGATAGGGATTTCTGTAACTTCATCTAATAATAATGTCCCTGTATGTGCTAATTCAAAACGCCCTAGGCGCTTGTTATTGGCTCCTGTAAAGGCTCCTTTTTCATGGCCAAAAAGCTCTGATTCTATTAAAGACTCTGGCAAAGCAGCACAATTAACTCGAATATAGGGTTTGTTTACACGGTAAGAATGTTGATGGATAAGGTGTGAAATAACCTCTTTTCCAGTTCCTGATTCTCCATTAATAAATACAGAAGCATTGCTTTTAGCAACTCGCACTACATCGCTGATGATTTGCTTCATGACAGGGCTTTCCCCAATAACTCGTTGTAAGCTACGAGGCCCCCCTGAAGAGATTTCTTGCCGCAGGTAGCTGTTTTCAGCAACTAAACTACTATGCTCTTGTGCTTTTTCTATAATTGCTTCGATAGTATCTGGCGAAAACGGTTTAATTAAGTAATTAAATGCCCCAATACGCATAGCTTCAACAGCATTTTCTATACTTCCAAAAGCAGTAACAATAATAACTAGAGTGGAAGGCGAAATTTCCTTAACTCTGCGCAATACATCTATTCCCGTTATATCGGGCATTTTCATATCTGTTATAACCAAGTCAAAGGTTTGAGCTTTTAATTTATTAAAAGCAACCTGACCATTTTCAGCTACTTCTACATCAAATTGTTTACGTCGCAATGTTTCAGCTAAAAAATTACGGATCAATAGTTCATCATCAACAATTAAAATCTTTTCTATACCCATGTTTTAACTTTCCTTTAGCGATAATATAGACTCATTAGCATAACCTTGCGGCAATGTGATTGTAAAAGTAGTTCCTTCATTTAATCTTGAGCTTACCTCTATTGTCCCTTCATGCATCTGGATAATTTTATGCACTTCTGCCAAACCAAACCCATTTCCTTGTACTTTAGTCGTAAAAAAAGGGGAAAAAATTTTTTCTAAATTTTCCTGAGGAATCCCTAAGCCAGTGTCTTTAGTAAGTATGTAAGTATGCTGCTGGTCCTGTTTAATCTCTACCGTTACAGAACCTACCCCAGTATCAATCGCTTGTACTGCATTAAACAAAAGATTTAAGATTGCGGACTTCAGCAGCTCCACATCAACTAAAGCATATACCTGTCTTTGCATAGCACAAATAGAAAAATTAATTCCAGTTGGAACTGTTACATCAGCTTTTAACAGGGCAATCAAGTCACTTATGAGAACGACAAGATTTACATGTAAACGATTGAGCTGAATGGGGCGAGCGTAATGTAAAACTTGTGAAACTAGATGATTTAAAGTTCTTGTACCATCGATAATATATTTACCCATCTGCTGAAGCTCTGGGCGATCTGTTAAATCTCGATAGAGAAGAGAGGCAAAGCCTTCAATACCCCCTAATGGATTTCTAATTTCATGTGCTAAAGCGGCAGCCATCTCCCCTAATTCTTTCATACGGTCGTGACGATTAGCAAGAGCTAGTAAGCGATGATATTCTGTAACATCACGTATTAATACGAGCAAGCCTTGGTCATAATAGCCACTTTCCATGATAAAAGTTGTAGTGATTTCCCATTCCCTAAGCTCAGCCTTCTGAGTATAAATCTTTACAACATTCGGCGAGGTGTTCTTCTTACTTTTTAAAGCATCTTTTAATGAAAATCCTAAAAAGTCATCTGCAAAAATACCCCAAAATGATTTAGAAAGAATGTCTTTTGGAGGTATATTTAGTAATTGTTCCGAAGCATGATTATAGGTAGTTACTGTCCCATCAATTCGGATAAATAATATACCTTGTTCCATATGGTTTAGTAGACAGTCTAGATATCTTGTAACAGTATCTAGCTTGATTACTTTTTGACTTAATTTACGGTTTGATTCCTCAAGCTGCTTGTTTACAATTTCAAATTGTGTTTGCAGCTCTTTATACTGCCTCTCTAGCCTTTTTGTATGCTGCGAACATAGATTGAAGGCTTTAGTTAGATTAGCAAAACTTTCAGCTAAGTTTATACTATTTGTGACAGCATCTGTAGCATTTTGTAGCTCGGTTAACGCCGCTAAATGCATAATCTCCTTCCAAATGTAAAAAAGTTAAACTAAGCATAACTAATCACTTTGTTGTTTTTCTGTAATGGAATTTGCCGGTTTTTTAATTTATTGAGTAGGATTTCGAATTGATTTTGGTTGCTTTGAGAAAGAGAAAGAATTTGCTTAAGAATATTTTCTAGGTGGGAAAGACGCTGTCTAACTAAGTCATCTTGTCCACCTAAACTCGGTGGTTTCTCCTTCCAATAAACTTTGAGTGGAGATAACTCTATTTGGAGTTGTTCTATACACTCCAAAAGAATTTTCTTTTTTCTTATAACTGATAATACCTCGTCCAAACTATTGTCTAGTTGAAGCTTACGTTGCTCTAATTGACTTAATTCTAAGATCGATTGATAATAGGCTACTTCTTTTTCCAATAGCTCGAGTAAATGTTTGTCTCTATCTAAAGACTGATTTTTACAAGATTGGTTTACCATAACCACTATTTTGCCTCATAATAATATCTGAGCGATCTCAAATAGTTAATAGATGTTAAATTTGACCTCTATCTCTGTGAATAAACGGCACAGACCATTGAGATTAAGCAGCCATATTTCGTGCTCTTTAATCGGCGTTATAATAGATGGCCTATTTATATGAAAAGAATTGCTTTAAAAAAATCGTAACCAGTTTAAAATAAGAGATGATTTACAATCTTTTCTAGATTTGTCTGAACTTGAGCTAAATCATTTGCTGTATGAGATTGGCTAAAGACCTGGGCGTTTTAGATGCAAAAATTTAAATTGATTTGTCATAAATCAAATTTTACAAAGTTGAAGTTCCTGGAACCAATAGATATAAGATTTAACGAAAACCATTTCTATGCCCTTCTTCCCAAAAATAATGTAAAACTAATATAATTATTACTGTCCAAACAAGGATTATTATAAGAGATAGGTTATCCTAAATCTGTTTCCTATAATAGCAGCCTTAGTGAACATAATTTTGGTAAACTACTTTTCCACGTAATTTACCTCTAAGAACCCTTTGGTTGCATATAAATTTTATTCATATTTGACAAGTTGGGAGTACAACTATGTTTTCTATCCAACAATCGCTTAAACCTGCTGTATTGGTGGACGATTATGACGGTGGCAATCTAAGTCCAAGTATTTGCCGCTCCGTTGCCCTTAGCCCACGGGGCCAAAGAGCTTCTAAACTACCCTATAATTTTAAAAGTCTTTCAAACCATAATCAACAAACTGATCAAATAAATAAGATCTGGCAACAGCTAAAAGATTTATTAGCCGTTATTCCGTATGGTGGAACTATTCAATCATTTGCCTCCTTGTACAATATTTGTGAAAGAGAGGATGCTAAATACATTAATAGTAGTTTGCATAATCTACTTTATAAGTTGAGATTAATCCTTAATAATATGCCGCCTGAAATACTGAAAGAATATGTGTCTGATCATAATGGCTATTTGATATGGTTAATAGAAGATGCTAGTAGTGTTTGTAAAAACAATCCAAAAACACCTTTGAGTAATTTTTTAAAAGCAGTCCTTGTTCAATTAGATATCCTTGCAACCAGGATTCTAGACAACAATGAATGCTCGGTGGAATTTATGGAGGCTCTAAAAGACTTTGATCGTTATTGGACTTTTTTTAAGGCCCAGTATCAAGATAAAAAAGCCCCTCTTCATGAAAGAAGACCTGATACTCAATTTTTTGATAAGCACTATATGTGTTATCAAAGCCATTCTTACTTTCCTGAAACTGCGGAGGCTCTCAGCTGTTGGCCCGAGGAATTTCAAAATCGGATTATACAAAGCTACAAGAAGTGTATGGAGCGGTCTTTGACAGGACTTTTAAATACGCCCAAATTTATAAAAGCCAATCATTTGGTAAAACAAATTGAAAAATCGGCTCAGGACAAAGATTCATTGATTTCTCGCATCCTATCTCTTCATATATTAAAGGCTGCTCAAAGAACGTTAAATGAGGAGTACGTAGGTTTTCAATTTGGTCATGCTCTGTATATTAAGGATAATGCGTGTCCTTCACTTTTATCTCAGCGTTATAAAAGCTTGATTGAATTAAAAGCTTTAATTAAGGATTTTCAGAGCAACAATGAAAATCTAGATATCCTTATCGAAGGGTTATATGATGGCACCCAGATAGAACCTAAACAAATGTCATCAAGAGGGAAAATAGTATGGTCCAAAGTTGAGCAGATAGTTTATGAGTGGAAAACAAACATTGAAATAACAACCAAAGGGGAAATACTTGACAATACTTTTTATACATTAAGTGTAAACCCATCCTCTAAAGGAGACCTAGGAAAAATTTCTTGTATAAACGATTTAAAAATTAATCAAAACGAATCGAATCTTCTCGACGAAGCAGATTTTATAAATATTTGAAGATTTTAATTAAAGGAAATACCTTGCAAAAGAGTAACATTAACAACAACCTGGTGCAGCTAAAACACATTAAGCGCACCAGGTTTTATTTTTAGGTATTTACCTGACTTAATAAATCCCGAACTTGAATACGGGTTAATACTGAAACAGCATCATCCCCTTTTACTTGCATTAGTTCTGTTAAGATAGCTTTTGCTTCATTTTTTTGTGCTGCTGCCACTTTTTCTTGCTTTAAGCGTTCTTCCTTTACTGTTTGTTGAGCTGCGGTTACCATCTGCTCTTTACTAAGATTTATCAAGGCTTTTGACAAAGCTAATTTTGCACGGTATAAATCGCTCTGATCTTTTTGCACAAAAAATGGTCTATAAGCATTTTTTAATAGTTCTCGATTATACTTCTCTACATAAACCCAATCTTCACTATATTCACTAGTCATAGCTCCAATTTCAAGCATTTCAAAAAAGAGGTCTGTCCTTAGTAATCTACTTGGATAGAGGTAATTGATCTCTATATTGCTATCTACAATTTTTCTTAGCTCTTGATAGTTCTCACGATTATTTATGACAGATAAAATGACGGCTCTATATAGATTCACTTCCTCCAATATAGCGGATTGAGGGCTTACAGGTATAAAACGATCATCAAGCCCTGTTTCTCTAATTTCATTATCAATCCAAGTGAGTAATTTCTCATCAAACGCAGCTAAACGCTCTATTCTGCGAGGTACTAATAACAGATTTTCTAAATTATTTTTTTCTATGTTAAAGAACTGTCTATCATCATCAGTTAAACTTAGAAAATCTATAAAGGAAAGTGTAAATTTATTAAGTATCTGCCCTTCAATTGACCCTAATGGAAACTTTTGATTCATTTCGGTGATCAGCATCTCAATATCTTGATTCTTTGCATTAATTAACCAAATACGTAAACGACTTAGTGAATCATATTGTTTTAAGAGTGGATCTGATTGAGCCCTTAATTCTTTTCTCTTTTCTATAATAGTTTGCTGTTGTTGCAATTCTGGTAAACGGGTGCTTTCCTTTGAGTACAGCATGTTTAAAGAGATTAAGAACTGTTGTGCTTGTTTTTTCTGATCATCAACATTATTTAAAGTTTTTTCCACGCTTGATAATAGGTAGTTTAGGCGTTCTGTCATAGTGTTTGCTGTATCAAGCTGTAAATCTCTTTGGTATTCACCAGATAAGCTATATAGGAATTCTGATACGTCTGCTTTTAATTGCCCCCATCTAGACATCAATAAGTACTTCTGACGATAGGCTTGATATTCTGTTAAACTAACTTGACGCATAAACCGATCCTCTTGCCAGGGCAAAATTCGGAATAAAATCTCTGCTTGGTGGAAGAATTCTTTAGCAGCATCATATTTGCGTTGAGTCAACAGTATTTCAGCCGAATATAGACATGCTAATGCTAATGGGCGAATATCATCTCTAAATTCTGTTTCTAGCGCCTGTAGTCCTACCTCATTTTTTAAATCTAATAACCCATCATTTTTGATTAAAGGTTTAGGAGCATATTGAAAGACTTGTTTAAAAGTTTTCAAAGCGCTTTCCAAGTTCATCAACTCTTTCTTTGCTAGCCCCAGGTCTAATATAATATCTAAGGGGTATAAGTGCTTCAGCTTTCTATTTGCATTCTGCATTTCACGAACAAGATCTGTTAAGAAAAAATTGGCCTTTAACCAGTCTTTTGTTCCCATAATAGCTTGTGTATAAGCAATCTTAGCCTCTACTAAACTTACATTTGTTGGATCAAAGTTATTCTTGGTTGCTTCTAGAAAAGCTTCTGCTGCTGCATAATAGTCACCATTATCTAGATACAATTTTCCTAACTCGAATATAATTCTAATATACCCTGGGTTAATTTCTCCCGGCGTATCTCCCTTAATATTACTACTAGCCCATGATAAAGAGGGCTCGATAGCAGGAGCATTTCCTAAGGCAACGATAAAGTCTTTTCTTGCATTGCCGTAATCCCCTATTAATTTATAAGAGATAGCTCTCTGAAATAAAGCTGCTCTACAAAAGTCTGAATACGTTTGGGAATTAATAAGTTGTGTGTAATAAGCTATTGCTTTAAAACCGTAATCCTTCAGTTTGATAAGGTGTGGATTATCTTGACCTCTGTCATTTACAGAGTTAGCTTGGTATTTCAGCGATTGATTGTATTCCTCTTCTGCAAGTGCTTGATAAGCTTTACCTAATCTATAAACTGCTTCGATCAAAGAAGGCTTGGATGCCAAAAGAGAAACATACTCAACTAGCAAGTGATCATTATATTGATAATTTCCTGCTGAAGCAGCTTCATTTTGCCCTATAGGGAAATCCTTAAGTTCAGCACCTTCAATTTTTTCTTTTTCAATATTTTTTTGTAAAAGCAAGCGATATTGGTTAATAGCTTCTGTATAGTTACCTTTTAATGCAGCTATGATACCTAAAAAGATTCTAGCCTCATCTATACTTTCCAATGGATAACGGGTCTTGATAGGAAATTCTTGAGATCCTTTTAGCTCTTGAGAAATCGCTTGCCCCTGCTGCCTAGATTCTGCACGGGTCGTAAATTCAATAAATTGGAAAAATAGAGCTGCTGCGAAGTCCAATTCCTCTTGAACTCTCTTATTTTTAAGAGGACTTTTTTGTGCTGCTTTAGTATAGCGTAGGGATCTTTGCATATAAATTTTTGCAGCAGCTAATTTTGATTTAGCTACGAATAAAAGATTATCTTGTACTTGAGCACTGCTTAAGTAATCGTTAGCGAAGGATTCCACTTCACTTAAGCTGTATTTAGGTAATTCATTTTGGAAAAGTTGCAAAGCTGATTTTTCTAAAAATTCTACCCATAATAAATAGTTAGCTGCACTGTTATCTAATTCCTTACCAGCTTCGCCTAAAAACTTATCTGAATAGGCCCAATCAATATTGAACTCTTCAAATAGTGGACGCACCAACCTTAGTTCATCCTCTAAGATAACTCTATCTAGTTTATTAGCTTCAATCAACTGCTCATAGCTAAGCAATTTACTTTCTTCTCTAAAAGTCTCTGCAATTGACCATACAGCTTTTGCTTTGTAAAAGTTTTCTTTTAATCCTAGTTTATAGGTCCTATTGAGACGGGCAACTTCCTCTCTTTGCTGCTTTATGAGAGTTTCAACATCTTTTAAATCATTTATAGTAAGCTTTGAAAGTGTATTTTGAGGGATAGAGCTTGTTGAAAATATATCTTTTACCAAGTTTTCTATATGAACTTCATCCAGTTGCATAGATTGGTACATCTGTTTGATCTTATCTTGAAGCTCTCTAAGTTTCGGTTGTAGGTCAAGTCTGTAAGAATTAATATGCTCAAACTTTTTATTATATTCTGCGGCCAAAGTGTGTAAATATGTATTAATCCGTATCATCTTTTGACTTAAGGAATTCACAACATTACTAGCAACATCGATCTCTGGTAATAAATAGTCTAACAACATCTGATCATGTTTTTGCAATGCTTCAAAACGCTCTTTCTCAAGTCGATTCTTTGTTTCTAAGGCTTGGTTTAGTTCTTGTAATAAGTTGGCTCTTTCTTCAAATGTACGACGGTATTCTGTAATATGCAACCCCATAGCACTTTCCATTTGAAACATTTCAACCATATCAAGTTGAAAGCCGCCCCCTATTAAGGAGTTATTATCTATCCCAGTTTCTTGCTGTAATGTACTCAATAAATACAACTTATTATTGACTTCACTTAAGCCATCTCGAGCCTCTATAATTGCGTGCATGTACCGAGTTAATTCATCTGTCTGACGATTGGATAACTCTTTGTAATTGGTTAGATTGTCAGAAATAGAATTAAGATTATTTAAAATAGAACGGTGATACCGATAACTTTCACCTTGTAACGCATGGTACTTTAGTAAAGTCCTATATTCTTTAATTAGCCCTCGTTGACTATTTAATTGGTTTTGTAATTGTTGTAGTGATTCCTTAGTTAAGGGACGGTAATCACCTGATCCAATAGGATGGAATGCATCGAGTACAGACCTAGCTAAAATCTGTTTTTGAAGTAGCTGAGCAAACCTTGCTTCAACTTGCGTAATTTGCTCATTAATGGAAGCTATTTTTTGGTTATACTCTGGGTCCTTTATAATGTTGCCCACAGAATCTAAAAGTAGAGCTTCCCGCTGTTTCAATAGAGTCTTTAATATCCCAACTTTTTTATCCGTTCCTATAATCTCTACTAATTGACGCTCTATACTGCGTAAGTCATCTTCCGTTTTCCATACTTTCTCTTCTTCATGAGCAATCTGCTCTACTATCAGTCTTAATGGTTCAAATAAACTATCAAAGTTTTGCACTAACTGAACTTGCTCATTTTCTAGCTTTGCAAGTTGTCGCTGCAAGAATTCTTTTCTGTTTCCTACTGCTTCTGAGGCTTGTATTTTCAGTTCTTCTATCTGTTTACTAAGAACCGCTCTTTTTTCATCTAAAAGTTGTAATGTTGCGCCTTGTTGTTGACTGTGTAAAGTCTCCAATAAGCTGAGGTATTTTTTACGTAATTCTATATGCTTACCGACTTGCTGTATGAGAGTTCCTGACTGAGCAATCTGTTTTTGAGTAATAGTCTGTTGATACTGCCGTATAGTTTCTAAGCGATCTTCTAATTCCTGCTGCGCAATTTTTAAATTTTTTGCTAAGTTATGGATATGTTCGTTAATCTGCTTTAATTCTTTTTGAGCATTCTTTTTCTGGAAAAGAGCTTGCTGTTGCTTATATTGCATTAACTCTTGCTGCTGTGCTAACTTGTCTAAAGCTTCTGTATCTATAGAATCCTTTTCAGATAATTCTTTTATTGTTTTCAAGGTTTGCTCTAGTTGGCTTCTTAGACGATCATATGCTTGCTCTGATTGAGAGTCTATTTCCAAATAGTAGCTTTGTTTACTCGTTAGCATGCTATGGAGTTCTTGTAAATCAGGCACATGTGCCCCTTCCTGTATGCGGAACATGATCCGCTTGATCTGTTCAATTCGTTCTGGTGGCGTATTGTACTGTTTACTCTCCTCTCGATATAACTGGACTAATAGCTCCTCTTGCGACTTATCAAGGCGATTGTTTATACGCATTCCATCGCTTAAAACAAAATTAGATTGTAAAGCATCTGCGCACGTAATATCGAGGATATCTCTATTAATAAAGGAATACTCATCATAATTCAGCGCTCGAGACTGAGCAATTGATAGGAAAAATTGGCTTTTACTTGACAACTTTTCTACCGTATAGCTTGCCTGCTGGAAAAATTGGGGATCAGAAACAAGGATATTCAAATCATCAATCAAAGCTTGCTTAAAAGCTTGGGAAAATCCGTCAAAAGATTGCGCTGTTAGGATATACCTTTGCAAGTTAAGATTTAAGCGATTCCACAGTAGATGTATAGGGGTATTTGTCGTTGCACTACTTGCCTTCTTTAATGAATTTAGCAGTACATCCCAAATAACTGTATGATTATCATCCTGAAATAAAGGGAAGCTTTGAATTTCCAAAGGACTACTGATCGCTTGTTCATATACGCTAATGTCATCTTGTAAATTAACAACTTGTTTATCTATCTGCTGTATTTGACTTACAGAAGCATCATTAGTTTCTCCAAAGCTTAAAGGGGAAGTTGGAGTATTAAACATTCTAAAAAAATAGGACCTAGCTTCTCTAAAATTTTTATTTTGGAAAGAGATCTCAGCTAGAGCATCAAGACAGGCAACATATTCATCCCATAACGCTCCTAATTCCGTAATTTTTTCTCCTGCATAATCAACATCTAGTAAGCGGTATCCGTCAATATATTTTCGACCTATTTCAAAACAACGACGAGCATTATCGAGATCATTGTAATAACGATACCATTTTCCTAGCAAAAGAGCAGGTGCTACTACAGAGAATGACTCTTTTAAAGCTATTTGCTCTAATTTTTGCTTCAAGTCCTCTATTAAAGTACCCACAACAACAGGAGACTGTTGCAGTTCATACAATTCTTTTTGTAATGCTGCGGACTGTAACAACGGTATTTGTTGCACTATACCATCTTCATAATACTCAACCTGATGTAGTCCCAAGCGTGTAAGTTGTAATCTATAGTACTCCAAATCGGCCGCAATGCTCAAATCTATCCTTTTTTCTACTACAAGACGGCATAACCCTTCTAAAGCTTCCACTAGGGACAGATACCTTTCTGGCACATATGGAGATACAAATTGTCCCGTTTCACGCAAAGTAGTAGTCGATATATTTAAAATTTGATCAATCGAGTCTTTCAAAATTTCAGTTGAAACGTTAGGACTTCGTATAGCTAAAGCAGCCTCTTGATACATTGTTGTTAATGCTTGATAGTCTGCTAATTTTTCCCTTAGCTTTTGTTCGTCTGAACGCAACAAATAAAAATAAGACCAACTTGCTAGGCCAATAGCTGTCAAAGCAAGCGCTCCCCCTATAGTCCATCGACGCTTTACGTCAGATTGGTCAACGTTGAGCACTACACCTTTTAGTTGCTTTTCAAACTCTTCTTGAGAAATTTTCTCTTCCGTTAAGGGTTGATTAGAAGCCATAAGATCTTGCTTAATCCACTGTTTATATAGATTTTAGTTTTTTTTATAGACTGATCAATTTTAAATAATCAATAAGCCAATTATCTTTAGCTATAGCATCTGATATTAAGCTACAGTTTTTATCGTAAAGGCCCACACTTGCTACTTCCCGTGAATACTATTGAGAAGCTCCATCTTGCTCTTGTATTGTCTGAATATACGTGTTTAATATATTTTGACTAGAATGAACACTCAAATCATCAAAAAACAAAACTAAAGCCAAACCTGCCATTAAGTTATTAGGACTGCGAATCCATCCTTGATTCCATAACATAATATCCTTAACTTTATCTCCACTGCCGTAATACTTAGCTGAAATTGAATAAAGAGTTTCCCCTTTTGTAACCAAGTGAACAGTAAAGGGTGGTCTTTGCCCTGTAATAGTAACGCCTGTTAACTGTTGCTCTTTTGTAGGATCAGCAGAGGCTGTCTGGCGAGCTGAAATGAATTGTTCCATTTCAACATTAAGCTTTTTCATGTGTTGGATTTTTTGCAGATAAATGAGTTCTTCAGCACGCGTAGACTCATATTGCTGTTGTTTTTCAATAAAGAGATCCTGATTCAGTTCAAGGTTTTCTTGTAACCTTTCAGACCATTGATCAATGCTTTCATACGCTTGTTTTTCCCATGCATCATAGCGGTAATCGTGTGGTAACATTCTAATATCATCACGTGTTGGTTGATTAAGGGTAACTTCAGATGGCGGAAGTTCCTGAGCAGCACGTTCGCTAAGATAAGCTTTCTGAGCATAATTAGGATTCTTAATTGATCTCTGACAAGCGACAAGCTGTAGAATAGCTGATAAGACTAGGGATAGTGAGCAAAAGCTCTTTAGACTATGTAATAGGCTCATTTTTGAACAATCTTTAGGGTTAAAAGTTAACGTCTTGAAAAGCGGATCATGCCAAATCAAGTTTAAAACCACAATAAAGATTTTTAAAAATTAAAAAAGAATGTCTAAGATAGAGAAATTTAACAACCCAGCGGAGCAAGGGATATGCGAAAAGAACTGACATCTAGTTTGTATGTCATTCCAGGATTCACTTGTACAAGTTTTGAAAAAATAAAACCGAGTTAAAATTTATTAACTCGGTTTTATTGCCGGTGACCGGACTCGAACCAGCACTCTATCACTAGAAGAAGATTTTGAGTCTACCGCGTCTACCAATTTCGCCACACCGGCATTTTTGTGAATCTTATCATATTGGAAGTGTATTTTTTAAACAAGCACTTAACTAAAAAAATATAATCTATTGAAGTTTAATAAATTAAACCGGATCCAGTGAACTGTTTATTCTTATTACCCCTTATGAATCATCCCCCTCTGCTCTTTTGAAAAAAAAGAGCATGTGCTATCTTTAAAACAGAAAGGACCATAAGTTTGAATTTCATATTAGAGCCTTAGAATTGAGCTTCTTTTAAATCTTTAATCTACTCTTTTGCTTTCTTTATTGCTCTCTAAATAGTTATTAATAGTGAGCAGCTAAAAATTTTGTATTAAAATGGGAATATCGTTTAGTATAAGCCAGAAATTTTTACTGCATAGCGCTTAAAGAAAATTGAGTCTTTTGCTTTCTCTTCTGGATAACCTATCTAATAAAAACAAGATCCGGAAATAAACAGCTTAAAAAGAATAAGTTAGAACTCAAAATTTACTGATCTGAACTGACGATACCATGACTTGGCTGACTCAGATCTTTTATTTTCTCTCTCTTTAAAGCCTTAATATAAAAAAGTTAGCTATAAGCATAAGCTCGAATTTTGATATTTGGACTTGCGGGCTAAATATATGCATGATAAATTCTTCTACATAAAAAAACAGCCTCACAGCATAATGTGGAAACGTTGTTCATAACTTAATTAGGAAAAAATTTAAATGTCTACATCTTCTACTTGTGATTCTTGGACTCAATTTTTGGAATATGCAAAAAAGCGTTGCTCTGCTTCTGCTTTTGAAAATTGGTTAGCCCCTATCCAATTAGTAAGTACTTCTTTGGACGAAGTAAAATTAGAAGTTCCAAACATCTTTGTAAAAGAGTACCTATTAGAGAACTACAAAGTAGATTTATGCGCCTTTTTGCCAGTAAAATCTCCCGGAGAACCTGCAGTTTCTTTTCAAATTTCGGAGCAGAATACTAAGGCCAAGCCTGCCTTAAATTATTCTACTAATACTCCACATGTACCTACATCTGTAGTGGATAACTCTAGCGAAGCAGGCTTTTTTGGTGACCCTAAGCTCAATCGATTTTACAAGTTTGAAACTTTTATTGAAGGTCCTTCTAATCAATTTGTAAAATCTGCTGCATTAGGCGTAGCCAATCGCCCAGGGCGCTCCTATAACCCTCTTTTCATCCATGGGGGTGTAGGCTTAGGTAAAACGCACTTATTACATGCTATTGGCCATTATGTCAAAGATAATCATAAAAAATTACGTGTACAATGCATTACAACAGAAGCATTTATCAATGATTTAGTGTATAGTTTACAAAATAAGTCTGTTGACAAAATGAAAAGATTTTATCGCACTTTAGACGTTCTGCTAATTGACGATATCCAATTTTTACAAAATCGATTAAACTTTGAAGAAGAGTTTTGCAACACCATTGAAGCTCTTATTAATCAAGGAAAGCAAATTGTTATAACTAGTGATAAACCTCCACGCCAGCTTAAGCTATCAGAACGAATGATTGGAAGAATGGAATGGGGACTTGTTGCTTTATTAGGTATACCAGATCTTGAGACTCGAGTTGCAATCTTACAAAACAAAGCTGCTAATAAAGGTCTAAAATTACCCCATAATGTCGCATTTTTTATTGCAGAACACATTTATAGCAATGTGAGACAACTTGAAGGTGCTATCAATAAATTAAGTGCTCATTCACGTTTATTCAATTTGGATATTACAGAAAGACTAGCAGAAGAAACTCTAAAAGAGATGATGCAAATTGCACCTCGAGAAAAAGTAACAGTCGAAAGTATCTTAAAAAGCGTTGCTGCAGTATTTCAGGTTCGCGTTGCAGATCTTAAAGGAGAGTCAAGAACTAAACAAATTGCACTTCCACGACAAGTTGCTATGTACCTAGCGAAAAAAATGCTAGATGAGAACCTTATTGTCGGTAGCACTTTAAATGAAATCGGAGATTCCCTTGGGGGACGTAGTCATTCTACAATCTTACATGGTTATAAGACTATCGTTGATCTACTAGAAAAGGATGAAATCCTAGGTCGCAAGATTGAAATGGCGCAAAGAGGCATAGATAGCAATTAAACGACTGTTTACATACAGTCGTTTACCCGCACATTAGAAGCACTAAACAGCTTCATTATCAATTATAAATAACTTTAATACCTTTAAATAATTAGAGTCCTTAAATTATGTTTAAGCGATATATGAAAAACCCCTTTGCTAAAGAGCAAATTGAAAATCCCTTATTAGAGCAAGAAAATTTGTTTACGGACTCTCCTCAATCCAACTCAGCACCTGCCTCTATGGTTAATTCCTCTGCGGAAAATTATAATAAAACAAGCTATACGGATGAAAATATAAGCCGTTTTTTTGAAGTAAAAAAAAATCCAAATTATAGAACACCCCCTCCGTCTCATCCAGAATTTCCATTTTCCTACAAAACAAATTCTGCAAATTCCCCTCAGTCAATCAATCCAACGACTGCAGAACGACCTTTTATTCCAGAAACTGTTATTGGTCAAGGAGTTAATATTAGAGGAGAGCTTAACTTTCAAAGATTTTTGCGTATTGACGGATCTTTTGAAGGTCAATTAGTGTCCAATGGAGATCTTTTAGTGGGAAGTACTGGCTCTGTTAAATCTGAACATCTTCATCTGCGTAATGCGACCATTGAGGGGTACGTAGAAGCAAACCTAACGATAGATGAAGCATTGATCATTAGAAGTGGAGCTCAAATATTAGGAGATATTGAAACTCGCTCATTAACCGTCGAGCCTGGAGCATTTATAAACGGGCATATTCATGTTTACACAGAAGAAGATTCCACACAGCTTCATGGCGATGAAACAAATTCAGATACTATGACAGAGCAAGCACATTCAGCCACTACTTTTTCTTAATAAGAGATTTCAGGTTGCTTTTTCCATTCAGAACGCAAACTCAGGGCTTCCAACAGATGATTTTCTTCAATCTGTAGGGAGTCTGCTAAATCAGCGATTGTACGCGCTACTCGTAAAATTCTATCATAAGCTCGAGCCGATATTCCTAAATGGTCTATTGCGTGTCTCATTAAGTTTTGTCCAGCAGGATTCAGCAAGCACATTTCTTTGATCTCTTTACTTGACATCTGCGCATTGCTTTTGCCTTTTCCAAGCCTTTCGTACTGCTTTAAACGGGCTTGTTGCACTCGTTCACGTATTACTTGAGATGTTTCAACTTCAGGAGTATTTGATAACTCTAACGCTGCAATTTCTTTATATCGCAAAGCTGGTACCTCTATGTGCATATCTATACGGTCGAGCAACGGGCCAGAAATCTTACTACGATATCGAGCTATTTGCAATTCACTATCATTACAATTTTTATCAGGGTGTCCTTGATATCCACAAGGGCACGGGTTCATAGCGGCAACACACATAAAATGAGTAGGAAAAGTAAAATTACCATTAGCTCGACTAATAGTAACATAGCGATCTTCCAATGGTTGTCTTAATACTTCTAAAGTTGTTCTTGCAAATTCTGGAAGCTCATCTAAAAACAATACCCCATTATGTGCAAGCGAGACTTCCCCAGGTCTAGGAAAAGCCCCCCCGCCTATTAGACCTGCATAGCTAATTGTGTGATGTGGTGCTCTAAAAGGGCGCTGCATTATAAGATGCTGTCCCTCTGACATTAAACCTGCAATCGAATGAATCTTTGTAGTTTCTAAGGCCTCTTCTATGGTTAAAGCTGGCAAAATTCCAACTAAAGCCTTTGTCAACATAGTTTTTCCTGAACCGGGAGGGCCACATAGTAGTATATTATGGCTTCCCGCAGCTGCAATTTCCATTGCTCTCTTAACGTGGGATTGCCCTTTAACATCTGCAAAGTCTACTAATGGTTCTTGCTTGTGAAAAAATTCTTCAGAGACAGTTTCTTGGACAGGGTTTATAGATTGAGGATTTTGTAAATAACCAACAGCCTCTTGAAGAGTATTAACTGCTATAACTTCTATCCCTGGAACTACTGCGGCTTCACGAGCATTAGCAAGGGGTAAGATAACGCCCCTTTTTCCCTGCTCTTTAGCATACATAGCTAAAGCTAATGCTCCTGCTATTGGACGTAATTCTCCTCCTAAGCCAAGTTCTCCTATAATAAAATAATCAGTATAAATTTGCGTTTTAATAATATCTGTAGCGACAAGCATTCCAAGAGCAATGGGTAAATCATATAGCGCTCCCTCTTTTTTAACTCCCCCAGGGGCTAAATTAACTGTAATGTAGAGATTAGGCCGTGCATAACCTGAGTTTTTAACGGCTGCAAGTACACGGTCTTTTGACTCTCTAACTACAGCATCGGGAAGGCCAACTATAACTAGATTGAGCTTTTCTCCTTGGCTAACATCCACTTCTACTTCGACTGTCAAAGGTTCTAAGCCTATAAAAGCAATTGAGTACATTCGAGCTAAGGACATAATTTAAATCTCACTTAAAGGGTGACAGTAAAAGTGATATAAAGAAACCGAAAAGCAAAATTTTCTTTTCGGCACAATTGAGTTTAATATACTATGATGACTTAAGATAGAGAGCTAGCGTCTAAGCTTTCTACTTTACCTGTACCAAAAAGAGAGCTATGAACTTTAGCGTGGCCAAGGTAATTAACTTTTCCTGTACCATAGATGCTGACATTTAATTTAGAAATTGCATTTACATCTGCAGCACCCGAACCTCTAAGCTGCACTTTGCAATGCTCATTGTAAAGCTCTTTTGCATCAATATTTCCAGAACCGTCAAGACAGATCAGAGCATCTTGTGCTCCTCCGTTTACTTTCAAATCACATGCTCCCATAGCTTTTATTTTAAGATGCGCAGCATTTAATGTGAGATGACCATTAACAGAACCTTTTGCCTCTATTAATAAGTTTTTAGCCTCGATATTGGAGGTTGAAACAAAGCTAGATCCAAATATAGAAATTTTTTCTAACTCTTTGAAAGAAATCGATAGTAAAATAGGCTGATTTGAGTCCGTAGAGAGCTGCGTCTTCCTAGCTTTCTTTGGCTTGATAATCAATGTTTGATTACTTACTCGTGAACTAAGCCCCGATACTAATTCTTCATCTCCTTGAATAGCTAGAGCACACTCATCACCTTGATGCAGTTGAATCTGATAATTTCCTTCTATCCTGATTTTTTTAAACGTATCTATAAACTTTTTATCAGGATTTAAGCCATTTTTCTGTTCTGTTTTAGCAAATGAATTACCTGAGAGGTCTGTAGCCATAAGAAATTGATTATTGCAAAGAGCTAAAACTACTATGCTTATCTTAGCCAAATAAGTTCCTAATTTCATATATCTGATTCCTCATCGTAAAGAAAAACTTAAGAAAATAAACTGTCAAGTATGCAATACTTGAAATTACTGCTACTCGAAGCGTCTAGCGATTAAGCTCTCTAGACGCTTTGGTAAAAACTGCATCCTATAAGTTTTTCTATATTTTATGCTACTATGATGATGCGATTCCTAATACAAAATAGGCTCGAAAAGCAAAATGATGATTAGAGCGCTCAGTTGCTATGATAGAAACCTCTTGTCCTACAAACTCCTGTAAATTAATTACTGTACTATACAAATAACCAATAGGAATTCTTTTATGATCTAAAAGTAGGTAATCACCAGGTTTGTTTTTAATAGGCAATAAATAAGGTTCTATAATTCCTTTTAGCTTAATAGCATGTAATTGTTGATCCAAATAAAAATCTTCAATTTGTTTTTCAGAACCATGCTGCTGTTGCCAAGTTTTAAATAATTCCTCTTCTATAGGCTGCCATAGCTTCATTTTGTCTGTCAGTTGCAATTCTAAATGTTGCTTTACTTCCCTTTCTTCAAGGGGGACATCAATTGGATTCAAGAATGTTGCAAAATCGGTGTTTTTTTCTAAATTTGCATTATCACTAACAGGTTCATATGGATACCTTTTTTGCTTTATCCAATACTCTTTTTGAATCTGGTTTAATTGGAATTGTGCTAATTCTAAAATATCAGGTATATCAGCATAAGTTGCAGAGATCTTTTCGTAGTCCAGCAAAATCTGCTTTAAATCCACTTTTGAAATATCCTTTTGCAGTTCGGCATGAGCCATAAATTGTGCTGCATACAACAGCTGCCTTGCTTCTTCACGTCGTTTTTCTAGAGTTTTAAGATAATCTTTTTCTCCTGCATATTCCACAAACTCTTTCGCAACATAAAAATGGGTAGATTTTGGAGGGGTGATTTCGAGCCATTTACTACTTTCGGTACTAATAACCCCTTCTACAGAATCCCCTGTATTTAATTGAGCAATTACAGGTGAATCTAAACGAGGTTCTATTCTTACATTGACTCGGTTTCCTTCTATAACACCGTCTAAAACGAAAGTACGAAATACATAAGCCTTAGTATCAGCTGGAGGCACTACATTGTAAAAAAGTTCACTTTCTCCATTTATAGTTAGATACTCTCCTCTTTGAAGCTCACGAATTACTGGACTATCGAGAGTTGGCTGAGATCGTAATCTCACTTTATTCCCTTTAATGCGACCAACAAAAGGTTTAAAGGAAGACTTATGCTGAATTGCAACTGTATCAATTTCTGTGGAAGATGAAGAAGAATCGTTTTCTATACGAGATAAATGAGCGTTTTTTTGTTTTGGTTCTGACTCTTGTATGCTATGCTCTTGTGTAAATATAGGAGCTGACATACTTAATATTAAGAGAAGGCTAAATTGCAAATTTAAATGGAAATACCTATTCATCATGTAATCAAAATCCTTAATAAAACACCAAATGTAATATGCTGCAGTCTAGCATAAATTAAAATATAACATTATCGTTTTTGCACCAAAAATATCAATTAAATCACATGAAAAATATTTTAGTCATAGAGACCAGTACTGAAAGAAGCATTATAAGTATCGTTACTGAGCAAAATCTTTTGTATGTACATTATTTTCCTATAGGTTTTAAACAATCTCAGCTACTTTTGCCTGAATTACAGAAAGCCCTCAGTGAAACACGATTATCTGTAAAAAATTTTGATTTAATTGTTGCTGGTACAGGTCCAGGTTCGTATACAGGTATACGAGTGGGTGTATCTGTCGCCCAAGCTCTTGCTTTTTCCCAACAGATTCCTTTGGTTGGCGTTAGCAGTTTGTACGGATTTCCCTCTGAGTGCGATGGAAGTTTTTTGAGTATTATAGATGCTAAAATGGGAGGAGCGTACGTATTATCTGGTTTTAAAAAAGGCGCACAAATTGGTTACGATACAGAACCAACTCTTCTTCCTCTAGAAGATATAGTAAAAAAGTGGAAGGATCAAGAAATTGATTGCATTACACCTTTGCAACAGAATTTATTAGAGAAGATCAAAGAATTAGACTCTACTTTATCTTGGGATTGGATTGAAAAAGCACCAAGTCCTTTACAGATGGCTTTATCAGGTATTGAATCTTATCAGAGAGGAAATAATTTTTGTAACACTCACCTTCCCATCTCCTACCTGAGAAAGACCCAAGCAGAGATAGAGAAGGAACTTAGTAAAAAAGCTACGATTTAAAACGTACTGATAGAAATTTTAAAGCTTTTACAAATGGGGTTAAGAACCCCGTCTTGAAAAAAAACCTTTTACTTTCTCCCAAAAACCTGTTCTTTGTGGAAAGTTATTTTCATGCTCTAAACGTCCAAGTTCTTCAAACAATTTGCGTTGCTCAGCAGATAATCGTGTCGGGGTCTCTATTTTAAGGTGTACTAAAAGATCTCCTTTTGCTTTTGAATGAACATTTGGAACTCCTTCTCCCCTTACTCTTAGAATTTTTCCATATTGACTTCCCTCTGGGATAGTGATCATACAAGCACCGCCCATCGTAGGTAGCTCTTTTTTGCAACCTAATGCAGCTTCTGAAAAGCTAATTGGCAATTCTAAGATAAGATCATCTCCTTGCCTTTGAAAAACGGGGTGAGGTTCTACATTAAAGTAAATATACAAGTCACCGGCAGGACCTCCATTGACGCCTGCATCACCATATCCTGTCATTTTCAAGCGCATGCCATTATCAATTCCAGGTGGAATATGCACCTTTACTTGTTGTTTTTCTTTAGTTCGCCCTTGACCACGGCATTTTTTACAAGGATCTGTAATAGTTTGCCCTTCCCCTTGGCATTGGTTACAAACTGTAGACATACTAAAGAAACCACGACTTTGGACAATCTGACCCGTTCCATTGCATCGTGTACACCGGCGAATTCCACTGGGACTAGCAGCCCCTAGCCCATTACAACCACTACATCCGATAAAGTTTGCGACTGCTATCTCTTTTTCACCCCCTCTTACGGCTTCTTCAAAAGAGATTGTCATATTGACTTTTTTACTAGCCCCTTGTGCAGCTCCTGGCTCATGCATCCCACCCATTCCTTCAAAAAAGGAGTCAAAGATCGATCCGCCGCCACCGCCGCCGCCAAAGGCACCCATAAAAGTACGTAAAGCTTCATCCATGGATGAAAATCCTCCATGAGCACTTGCGCCTGCAGCTCCGTTAACAGCATCTGCTCCATATCGATCATAAAGCTCACGTTTTTTGTCATCACTTAACACTTCGTAAGCTTCTGAAATCTTTTTAAATTTCTGCTCAGCCTCTGGATTGTCAGGATTACGGTCAGGATGGTATTTAAGAGCTAATCTACGATAAGATTTTTTAATCTCATCAGCAGTTGCTTGACGGGACACCTCTAAAACATTGTAGTAATCTTCTGCCATCGCTATATCTACTTGGTTAAAATGTTTAGAAGTAGCGCCTCAAATTTATTTTTTATTCTGCAAAATACAAAAGGGGCATAAAGGGGATTTGCAAACGATCCATTATGCCCTTATATTTTGCATATCTAACAGAGAGTTAGTGTAATATATCCTACTAGAAGCGCTACTGGTTAAGACCTTCTGAAAAAAAAGAGTATAACTAAATAAAACTATTCATTCAACAAGATTTACACGCATACTTCAGTGGTTGGAACATTTGGAAAGTAATTTTATTGACAATTCTACTTCATTTCAATTAATGTTAATCTAATTTAAATATTTAAAATTTCCCCAAAGGATTATTTTTTATGCCAAGACCATTTATTTTAGAAATGAATCCAGGAGATCGGAAAGCTCTTTGTACTTGTGAAGGATCTGCTAATATGCCATTTTGCGATGGTAATCATAGAGGAACAGGACAAACTCCGTTTGTAATTACTTTTACAAAGGATAACAAGGTTACAGTAACAGGATCTGTCTGTGGTTCTACACTTTCACAGGAAAACGAGGGCATACGCTCCCCAAGTGGAGGTGGATGCTGCCGTTCAAAAGCACCGAAGCCTCAGATAGACGAGAATGAAGAGGAAGGACACGGGCACCATCATGGACATGGCGGTTGTGGTTGTAAACACTAAATCTTTTTTAGGGAGCACCTTCTAAATTGCGCTCCCTTTTCTCAGTTCATTTTCTTACTGTCTGTTTTTGCTCACTAAACTTACGAATTGCTAATATATCCTTTTTAGTCATACCTTGAATACTTGCTAAATCATCGTCTGATGCTTGCTGTATCTGTTTCAAACTACCAAAATGACTTAGCAATCTCTGTTTTTTTATGGGTCCAATCCCTGGCACCTGGTCAAGTTGTGTTCCAATTGTCTTACGACTACGAGTATTCCGTTGAAAAGTAATAACAACTCGGTGAGCTTCATCACGAATTTGCTGCAAGAAAAACAATATAGGAGAATTTTTAGGTAAGATAGTTGGTTGAGTTTTATTCGGAAGAAAGATTTGTTCTTGGGTTCCTCCTTTATCGTGACGCCCACTTTCTTTAGCTAATCCTATAATATCTACGCCTATAATGTTTAACTCTGATAAAACCTTAAGCCCGATATTAAGTTGTCCTTTCCCCCCATCTATCACTATAAGGGAGGGTAAATTATCTTCTTCTTTGGCTCGTTTATAACGACGAGATAGCACTTCATACATTGCACCATAATCATCAGAAGGATCGACAGTTTTTAAATGAAATTTACGATACTGCTGTGGAGCTTTAAAACCATTTTGGTAAACGACCATTGCAGATACAGGCATAGTTCCTGCCAGATGAGAATTATCAAAACACTCGATTCTATGAGGATAGTTTTGCAGATGCAATAGATCTTGCATTTCGAGTAGCACTCTCTCCTTAGAACGCGTAACATCCTTCTCTTTTTTAAAAGCAGCCATAGCATTTTGATGGGCCATTTCAATGAGATCTGCTTTTGCTCCTCTTTGTGGTGTAATAAACTTGATTTTAGGTTTATGTCCATCCGCCAGAGCCTCTTCAACAGCATCTAAGTTAGTTAATTCCATTGGTAGTAAAATCTGGTTTGGCAGATCCTCTTTCATACTATAGTGCTGCATAAGAAAGGATTCTATAATCTCTATATCTTCGTCTATCAATTGTGAAAAAGGGTAATGTTGCACTCCAATTACTTTACCTTGGCGAATAAACAGTTGAGACAATACAATATCATCCGCTTCACGGTAAATTCCAATGACATCTTGATTTATGGAAACAATCTGATCAACAACTTGAGGCACCACAAATTGCTTAATTAAAAGTAATTTTTTATATAGTTCTCCTGCTCTTTCAAACTCTAATCGTTCAGAAGCTACATTAATTTGCTCTTGCAAATGGTCCATAACACCTTGTGTTTTTCCTTTCAAAAAATGCACCACGCTTTGTACCTGATCCTGATATTCTTCTGAAGTACACTTATTGACACAAGGAGCCAAACACCTCTTCATTTGATGTAAAAGGCAAGGACGCGTACGATTACGAACTTCATTGTCTGAGCAGCGTCTGAGAGGAAATAGCTTTTGTACTAATTCTAACACTTCATAAGCTGCATAAGCACTTAAGTAAGGTCCAAAGTATAAAGCATCATCTTTCAATGGCCCTTTATGCCTTACAAATTGTACCTGGGGCCAAGGATGCTTATGATTGACACGCAAACGGATAAAACCTTTATCATCTTTTAACAGTACATTATAGCGAGGTTGATGCTTCTTAATTAAGGTATTCTCGAGTAATAGAGCTTCTTTTTCTGTAAGGACAACAATCACTTCTATTTGCACTAATTGAGCCATGAGATAAGTGATCATAGCCCTTGTATCATGCCCAGAGAAATACTGCTTAATACGTACACGCAAGTTTTTTGCTTTACCTATATACAAAACCTCGCCTGCAGCGTCTTTCATTAGATAGACACCTGGCTGTGTAGGATAATTTGCAACATCTTCAATCTTCATAGATACATTGGATTTTAGAGCAGTTTAAAGCACTCGATACGGCAAGCTTCTTAATTCGATCAATTCTTTTAATCAAAAGTGCCATTATTATGCCCTACTTTATAATTTCTGCCAATACAGATGAGGAGATACGAAATTAAGATAATGCAGACGATGATCAAATTGAATCAAAACGGCCTAGCATATTGCAACATTCTTTAGACGTAGATTCTAATCAATTAGAAAAGGAACCGAAGTTGTCTTTAACTTTGCCATGAACTTTTTTTTGGCAATATGGGATGAGTTTATTAACTCCTCCCATATTTTAAGCAGATAGATCTAACGGGGTAAAGTGGGAATATAAGGCGAAACCGCAGCCTTACGAGAATTTAGTAAGCCTGCCTTATAGCGCAATACTGCTATAGGAGCTCCATTTTCCCATCCTGCAGCCACCTTGCGCGGAATATCATTAAAACTATGTACAAAAATATTTTCCAATTCACCTGAATTAGGGCCTAAAAACTCTACTTCAAGGTCACTATTTTTTAATTCTGGGGCAGAACGAAATGCATTGAGATAACTAGCAAGGTGATCAAGCCCCTGCCGCGTTGAAGGAACCCACAACCACAACTCATCTTTGTGCGCATAGATAGGTTCCTTTCCAGAGAATACCTCATCAGCCCCAACGATAGTACTAATTAAATGTAAGAACAGATCTATTACAGGCTTCTTCTGATTAATCTCTTGCGATTTTTTAAGCCATAGAGCACGTAATGTATTTTGATGCTTTAGGAATGTACCGTAATTTTTAGCAAAGATCTTACTTTGCCCAACCCGGCAACATCCGTTTTGCTCTTTAGTATCGTCGAAAAAGTTTGATGGTTGCTCCTGAGCGAAAGTTTGAATACTTTGATCAACCTCTTTTTCTTTAACCTCATACGTTTTTTTATAAATGGAGTACATATCTTCATCTTGCAAGATCACTTTGGCAGCTTCTTTGGCAAACTTAGCATTGCGCTCGAGATGATCGAAAGAGATAATCTCTACTTCTTTCTTTATAGAGATTGTTTTCATACGATTGAGTAACTGCTTAACGCACTCAACATCTCTATCTGAAACTTTACTCAGTAGATCTGTATCGTCGATAATTGCGTAAAGATAGCATAAATACTCTGTAAATTCTCGCTTTGAATTAACAAATGCGCCTCTTTCTTGTTGGCTTGCAGCAACTCTTTTTTGTAAAAGTCTTTGCAATAGACGAGTATTAGTTACAGATAGGTCTATTTTTGTAAGCTCTACTATCTGTTTTTCAATCTCTTTTGAATCTATTCCTCCCGTACTATACTTATCGTACATCTGCATTGCTAATTCAGCTAAAAGAACATTGCAAGATTGTACATCCCCTACGATAGCAACTGGAGCGGAAGAGGTTTGCAGTTTAGACTTATGATGATCTACAACACTAATTACTTCTAAATAAGGGGTAATTTTAATCTCTTCACTATTGCAAAAGTCACGCAACGAAACCGTTCCTAATATAGCTTTACGAATATCGGAAGCTAAAATAACCCCGACTGGATTCAATCTGCCTGAACTATCGGTATACGCCACTGTAACATGTTGATAAGAATTAATCTTTGCTTTGATTTCATCTAAGTCTGAACGTAAAGTTACATATTGAAGTGGTTCGCCAAGCACATACTGCTTGATCTTTAAAGCTACGTCCAGTCTATCAAGATAAGTACGTATGCTATGAACTGCACCATCTAAGGCTTTAATTAATCTTTCTAAATGGCTAAACAGCTCTGATTTTGCTTGGCCCAAAGTATGGTCAGGCCCGAATAATACTTGATCAGATCCTAGTGATTCTAAAGACTTTTTGAAATCATTAAATTCGAATAAAGATAAATTAGTAATTTTTTGGCTAAACTCAGAAAAGCTACTTTTAATCCCTTTTTCTAAGCCAAAGATAACCATTAAGCTAGAATTCAGGTAATTTCTATTTTCATCTGTCAATTCTTTCACAGGTTCGCAATCAAGAAATGGAACCGCAAAAATATTTTTAATGAAGTCATTAAGGTCTGCTTTGCTAAAATTGGTTCTATTGAAAAGGGAAATGAGATTTACTTGAAAATTATTTTCAAACCAACGCAAGCAGTTGTTAATGACAAATATGATCATGCGGATACTTTCGATATCTATCCCGTGCCAGTCACCTAAATAAAATCCTTCGTTGTCAATAACTAATACAGCTTTATCTGCTAATTTTTGATCAATAGAACTTGTTAATTCATGAGAGTATTTTTTAATAATCCCTTTTTGAGTTACTAAGTCCATACTAGTTACTACTAATTCTTCACGGGGCTTGGCGATATGATCAAAAATAGGTTCTCCAAACAGCTGATCAAATAGTAATTGTGCTTGGGAAGGAGGAACTCCACCTGGTAGGTTCCAAACATGAAGCCCTTCAGTCACCCTTGCAGCAAAAGCATCAAACCAAGACCAAAAGGAAGCTACCGTTGTATCAATGTCAGGCGAGATATGGGCTGTAACGAAATGGCTTCCTTGATAAAATTTATTCATACCGATTGGGAACGCACTTTGATACTCACTACGTGGCACCCCTTTTCCAGCAATTTTAGCACGTATGGCACTATTTTGTTCGGGGCTTAGTCCAGAAGATTGGTTTAACCAAAGTTCAAAGCTATTGAAATTATAAACCTGCCCTAATACCTTTTTTTCCTTAACTTTTTCTAAATAATCAATAACAGCAGCTAATAAAAAGCTATCAGCAGGAGCCTGTTGAATTAAATCAAGCAAAATGCGGTTAACCTTTTCGCTTCGTTGTCTCTCGTTAAGGTTTTGAAAATCGTTAGTATCAAATTGTTTAACAACTGAGTCTATGTTTGAAAATAGAGTTTTATCAAAGTGATAGTCTCCTAAGAGAGAGGACATATTTGCGGTATTTACAACCATTTGATGCACCATTTCTGATAAAAATGTAGGTATGAAGGACGAAAGGTATACGGACTGAGTAGGATTCGAACCTACGACCGCCCGCTTAGAAGGCGGGTGCTCTATCCACTGAGCTATCAGTCCCTATAAAATGGATGCTAATGATGATCAGAATTATTTTGCAAGAAGTTGATGACATCGCGCATCGAATAACGTTTAGCCTGAGTTTGTTGAGCTAAAAATCGAGCTGCAAACATAACCCCTTGAGCAAAAGCAGCACGGCTATGTGCTTGATATTTTAGCTCTAACCGCTCTCCCGGACCTGCAAACAATACAGTTTGCTCCCCTATGATGTCTCCCCCTCTAATCGAATGAAGACCAATAGTTTCGGTTGAACGCTCCCCTGTAAAACCTTGACGACCATATACAAATTGTTCGTTAGAAATTACTTTGCCAAACCGCGTTTGAGCAATTAGTTTGGCTAGAGATAAAGCGGTCCCACTAGGAGCATCTTTTTTATGCCTATGATGGGCTTCTGTAATTTCCACATCAAAGTCGGAAGGTAATAGCTTGGAAGCTAACTCTACTGCTAAACTTAACGTATGCATTCCTAGACTAAAATTGGCTTCATAGATGATGGGAATCTTATAACTTACATCATCTATTAATTTTAAAGTGCTAGGTTTCAAGCCTGTCACACCTAAAACTACAGGGGTCTTAGTTTCTACAGCATTGTTGAGACATTTCTCAACAACTTCTGCAGTAGAAAAGTCAATTATTACATCACATTGATTAATTTCTATTGCGAGCTTTGCTGTGTCTGAAACAAGAACTCCTATATTTCTTTGTCCAACTAAAGCTCCCAAATCTACATTTTTATCTTTAGAATTTGGGGAGCTATAGCCTGCAACAAATTGCATAGAAGGATCTTTTAAACCCAATTGAAGGATCTCTTTACCTATCCTTCCTGTGGCACCAATTAAAGCTATTCGTGTCATTTGACCTCTTACTTAACTGATTTTCATCAGTTGCATTGATAGACACTGCAAGACATCATCTCACTAGCGGCTTATTCTATTGCTAATAATTCGTCAATGAATGGGCTAACTATACTAAATAGATTATATAAGCGCAAGTAATTATTGCAAAGAAATGAGGTAAGCTAGCAAAACAAAGGTAAATGGTGGTTTTCGAAGGGATGGAGAAATGTCAGAACAAAAATTGATATTGGAAAAAGCTATTACTGCACATCAAATTGGGGATTTAGTAACAGCTGAAAATTTGTATTTAAATTTACTTAAACTAGAACCCCAATCAGCCAAAGTCATTGACTTGCTTGCCCATATTTACTACCAACAAAACCGGATACCTGAGGCTATTTTGAAAAAAGGCTCCCCTCTTGAGCCACAACAAGCAAAGCTACTTTTTAGTTATGGCGCTCTTTTGCACAAATCTGGACAAAGATCTTCCGCTAAAAGATTTTACCAAAAAGTCATCGAACTTGAACCGCAAAATCCTTTTTATCGATATCAATTAGCTTTTTTACTTAAAAGTGAGGGTCTCTTAGAACAAGCTAAAGAATTATTAAAGCTTCCCCCTTTTCCAAACCAACATTTAGAAAGCTATATTCTTTTAGGAAATATCTATCGTGAACAAAAAGAATACCACAGCGCATTAGAATACTACCAGCAAGCTTTAAAGCTACGGGAGGATCACTCTACCATACATTTTAACTTGGGATTAACATTGGAAGAGATGACATTTTTAGAAAGGGCAATAACACATTATCGATTAGCTTTAGAAACTGACCCCAAAGACTATGAATGTGCTATGAGACTTGGAATCTGTCTAACTCAATCTAAGTTATACCAAGAAGCTTATGAAATATTCAAAAGTCTAATTCAAACAATACCAACAAAGGCTAACTGCTACTATTACCTTGGTAATTGTTGTTACTTACAAAAAAAATGGGGTGAAGCAAAAACTTACTATGAAACTGCCATTGAATTAGGGATGCAAACTACCGACTGTTATAACAACCTAGGCCTAAGCTGCACTCAATTACAACTTTATCCGCAGGCCCTGAAGGTATACGAAGCTGCCTTAAATTTAGACCCTCAATCATCTCGTTTATACAATAATCTAGGGAATTTTTATCTTGACCAACACTTAATTCACAATGCTATGCAGAACTACCGTAAAGCGATAGAATTAGATTCTCATTGTGCAGATGCTTATCACAATATTGGTTCTATTTTAGCGGATGAAAAAGATTTTAAAGCTGCAGTTGCCTGCTTTGAGAAAAGTTTAGAACTTGATCCTGTCAAGATCATCTCTTATCTTGAGTTGGGTTTAGCCTTACAATCGCTCAATCGAATAGAACTAGGGTTAGCCTGCTATAGTAAGGCTTTGGAAATCAATCCTAAGAATTTTACCACTTACTACTATTTAGGTTTGTTTTACAAACATTTAGGACAATTAAGAGATATGACAGTAGTTTTCTTAAAAGCTATTAAACTTGGGTTGGATCATATCCACAACTATAGCCATATTTTATTCAATTTAGCCTATGATGAGGAAATTAGTGCAGAGATTCTTTTCGAGCTTCACAAAAAATGGGGTGAATTGTTTAGAATACAACATCCGCTGAGACCAATTGAGTATACAAATGATAAAAATCCTAATAGAAAAATTAAGCTTGCATATATCTCCCCTGACTTAAATTCTAAGCACCCTATAGGATCTTTTTTATTACCAATTATCCCCCATCACGATCGCTCTAAGTTTGAAGTCTATTGCTACTTTAATCATCCCAATGAAAAGGATCCTGTAACTCAACAATTTCGTGAAACATCTAATTGGCGTAATATTTATTCCCTTACGGACAAGGAAGTTACTGAGCTTATTCAAAAAGATGAGATTGATATCCTGATTACATTATGTGGGCATACGGCTCATAATCGATTGAAAGTATTAGGGCATAAGCCTGCTCCTATTCAAGTAAACATGGGATATCACCATGCTATCGGTCTTGATACAATCGATTATCGCATTACAGATAACTATTGTGATCCTATAGGTAAAACTATTTGTCTATTAGAAGAACCCATACGGCTTAATAGTGGATTTTGTTGCTATCAACCAGCGATAGAATTGCCCCCAATACAACCAGCCCCATACAAAAAAAACAATTACATTACTTTTGGACATTTCAATACGATCCATAAGATTAGCCCCCTTATAGCTTCTGTCTGGGCAAAAATTCTTATATGCATACCAAACTCTCATTTACTTTTGAAACTTCCCAAGCTACATGCTGACGTGTTTATAAAGAAATATTCTGAATTCTTTTTAGCATCTGGAATATCTACTGATAGAATCAATTTTGTGCATCATGTCAAAGACAAAGACAGTTCATTTAATTGTTACAACCAAGCAGATATTGCTTTAGATCCTTACCCTTACAATGGATGTACTACGAGTTGTGAATCTCTTTGGATGGGACTGCCATTAATTACGTTAGCTGGAATGGGGGGGATTCAAATACAAAGAGTAGGAGTCAGTCTACTATCCCAATTAAATTTGACTGAGTTCATTGCAAATACTCCAGAAGAATATGTAAGGATTACTGTACGCCTCTCTCAAAACCTGGAATATTTAGATTTTCTACGGGATAATATACGAACCCGCATACTAAGCTGCTCCTTAGGTGATAGTAAAATTTTTACTCCACAATTAGAGGCTGCTTATAAAAAGATGTGGGAAGAATGGTGTACTACCCCTTAATTTCAAGTATAAGTTGCAAGATAATCTGCTACTTCTGCGCTAATCTCTTTAGCAACATACAGAAAACTTTTCACGACATGAGGAATCGTAAGCATTGAGCCTTTATAAACTACAGCTGAGTTAGTAGTCCCCATTCTTGTTAAAATTTCTATAGGTCTTGGAAGTTGCAAAGGTTTAAAGGCATCATATTTAATAAAGGAGCTCCCCCATTTTGCAAACAATTTTTCTATAAATTGGTTAAATTCTGCTTCCGTTGTAATATGGGTAGGAATTTCAAAAATATCAAAGTAACAATCCCGCTTTTTGATTGCTTTTGCATGCAAACTAAGCTCTGTAGATGCACTATATTTAGCTAATTGAGCTATTTCTGCTAGTACCTCTACATCAGTCAGATCTATGTACTCTTCTACGGGCCAATTGTGAATCCCCTGGTAAAGCTCTTTCATAACATTTTTTAAATGCATCGTATAAAGCTTAATTTTTTTATGCTCGTAGATGCGTGAGTACATAAAATAACGCTGCAAAAGTAAGGCCTCAATCGCTTGCACTCCGTTTTTTTGTACCCCTATCATGAAGTTGTTATTTTCGAAGGAGAGGATGACAAGAGTTTCAAGCAGTTGATGGTAATCAAAGTAACCGTAGCCAACACCTGTATAGTAAGCATCCCTCAGAAGGTAATCAACTCGATCTACTCCAAACTTATTATCTGTAATAATTTGTGATAAAATTCTTTCCCAAGGCGAGAATGCAAGATCGGCTCGAATTTTAGCCAGTTTTTCTTCGCCTAAAGTTAATTTAGCTAGGGCTTCTAAGCTATCCAAAACTCCAATCTCTTGCCATACAGGTTGCATCAACTTACTGTAAATAATTCGATAACTCATCTCCTCGTGTCCAGCAATGTCTGATAGAAGCTCATGTTCAGCCGAGTGGGAAAAAGGGAGATGCCCTAAGTCATGGCACAAAGAGGCTAAACGTAAGATTTTCTTCCACTTGAATAATTCCTCTGCTCTAGTAGGAATAATTGCAGGAATTCCTTGTGGATAACGCTGAAAACTGGTAATTCCATCAAAAACTTTACTCGCAAGATGCATGACTCCTAAAGAGTGCTCAAATCGAGAGTGAGTAGCGCCTGGATAGAGTAGATAAGCCATTCCTAACTGATGTAAATAACGTAATCTTTGGAAAGGAGCAGAGTCGATGACAAAACTTTCCTCATCAGTTAAGGGAATAAAATGGTGAATAGGATCATAAATTTTTGCGTTGCCTATCATACAGAGTATTTTCTATCACGTTTAATTTGTTTTAATAGTTTTATATTTAACAATAAAGTTTTTAATGTCAAATAAATGCAGCACAAACATTCTAAAAAACATAGTAAACTACACCTCACAACAACATTAAATCGCACGCAAAAAACAAAAAAATCAAAACAAATTACAAATTAAACAACAAAGAAAATCAAACATTAAGTTTAAATAAATCAGAAAGTGAATAATAATAGCGAAAAAAAACAAAACCTTAATAACAAAGGATAATTTATGAATAGTATTAATAGCGGTCCTAGTTCCGATAACTACCAGCAACCAAATACTTTACCACAACCAGTTTCTCCTAGTAAGACTAACACTCTAAAACGCACAGTATCTGTACAAAGCGAACCAAGTACTCCTGTTAAGCGCCCTAACACTAATCCTGCAAAACCTCCGGCAGCACCTCTTAGAAATCGTAATGTTCACGTCCCTAATTATGCACGTTTAGCTGCGCCAAGGAATCTCTCTAATGCAATTGCAATAGCCGCAGTATTTAGGGATGATATGGAAGGTAACGGCTAGATTATATTTTTATAAAAAGTAAACCTCAATTAAATAAAAAAAGAGAACATAATGTTACCAACTGAACTATTAAGCCCATTAAGCCCATTTGATCCAAATAAAAAAGCCCCAGGAGCTCCGTTAAGAAATAATCCTCCTAAAACTTTAAGTCTGCAGAAATTAGATAAAATAAAGCGTCATATAATATTTCCACAAGTTCCTTATGCAAATGACTCATTATCTAATGTAAATCAACTTACAAATCAAGGAACCGATTTACAACAAATCTTTGATAATTATAGTAATACAAATCATTCAATAGATTAGTAAAAAATGTGGAAAATCTACGTTAGAAAGAGTAGACAATTCCTTTTTAAGTTGATCTAAATGTGAAGTAGTTTGTGAAAATCCCCTTTTTTACAAACTACCACCCACTAGATTTTTTTCGTACACGAAGTATTTACATAATTTTAATTTTGACACATCAGATACCCAAAGAGTTAAGTCTTTAGCTTTTTATAATTACTTACATTTCATCTATTTTTGTATAATAAGAAAATTCTTAAACACTACTTTCTAACAGAAGCTGTATAAAAAGCAATTCCTTTTACATTAAATACATGACATGAATCCTAATATTCCCTCCTTTGCTTTAGATAATTTTGAAGGTCCTTTAGATCTTTTAATCTACCTAATTCAAAGTCAAGAAGTTGACGTAGTCAAGATCTCTTTACACAAAATTATCGAACAGTATCAAGCTATTTTGGAGATGTACCAAGATGAACAAATGCATGTTGGCGCAGAATTACTATCTACAACAGCACTTTTGATATGGCTCAAAAGCAAAAGCTTACTTCCCACTAATATAAATACACAGTTAGATCTAGAGGCTGAGGTTCCCCGTTTCGAGCTTATAAGGTATCTTTTAGAGTACCATTCATTTAAAGAAGTTGCTAATTTTTTATTGAAACAGGAAGACATACAACAGCAAAAATACACACGTGGCGTGCCCGAATTGGAAGATACCTTACCAGCTTTATTACCCCTTCCGCCAATGCCTGTTAACCAATTAACTGAGGCATTTCAACGTGTTTTGAATCGAGTTAATCCAAAATCACAACGTACAATTAAAGAGGAACCTTGGCGTGTTAGCGATAAAATGGAATGGTTGCGTCACCAAATAAAAATTATGGAACAAATCCAATTTAATGATCTCTTTACAGTAGATCGCTGCAAAGAGGAGTGGATTGTAACATTTTTAGCTATTTTAGAACTAATGAAAATCGGTATAGTGGGCATCGATCAAAGCAGCCCTGATAATATTCTTTTAATTGGAAAGCAAAAAGAAGAACTGAAATAACCTTAAAAAAAAGCATGACCACAGAAACAAAATCTTTCCCATTTACTCCCTATTCAGAAGAGCAAGCAATCCGGCAAAGAGTAAAATCTATTTTAGAAGCGCTCCTTTTTGCGTCAAAAATTCCTTTATCTTTGGATCAGATTCAACAAGTGACTGGTAAAAGTCACCCCTTTGACACCCCATCTTTAATTAAAGCTTTAGAAGAATTACAACAGGAGTTTCAGCACCAGCAACGAGCTATTCAAATAGAGCAAGTTGCTGGCGGATTTATTTTTAAAACCAAGCCTGAATATGCAGAATATGTAGGAAGACTACAACATATAGACCGTCCTATGGTTGACCGCCTATCCAATGCGGCAACAGAAGTATTAGCGATTATTGCGTATCGGCAGCCTATCACCCGAAGTGAAATTGATGCTATCCGAGGAGTTGATTCTTCTGGAGCCCTGACAGCTCTTATTGAAAAGGAACTAGTTGTTGTTGTGGGTAAAAAAGAAGCTGTCGGTCGCCCTAGTTTATATGGAGTGACAGATCGCTTTTTACACCATTTTGGCCTTAAAGATCTTTCAACCCTTCCCTTTTACTCGGAGCTTTCACGAGTAGTAACTAAAGTTCTTCCCTCTTAACCGCTATCTGTTTTATACTATTTGGCATAGCTATTGCTGTGTAGGGTCTTTAATGATCTAAATGCTATAAGGCAAGGTTATGACTGAAAAAGACTTGGAGCAAAACCCTTCTGTATACGACTCCAATCGTTGTTGGAATGAAATTGGAGTTTGGAGTCATAGCACGCCCACCTGCCCAAAGCTACAAGAATATATTCACTGCCACAATTGTCCAGTCTTTATAAAGAGTGGAAGGTCACTATTTCAACGTCCCCATCCTATAGGTTATTTAGAAGAGTGGTCTTCAATCTTAACTCAACCTAAAAAAGAAATAAGAGAATCCAGTTCTACATTGCCTCTTCTAGTATTTCGAGTGGAATCCAACTGGTTTGGTCTTTCTCCCCTTTGCTTTAAAGAAATTGTTGACTTACGTACGATTCAGCCTGTCCCCCATCGCTCAAATCAGGTATTTTTGGGACTTGTTAATATTCATGGCCAGCTACAACTTTGTATATCATTAAGTGGGTTGTTTCAGATACCCCCAGCTACTAACAATACTTATAGATCATATCCACGGCTTATAGTAATTCAATATGAAAAGGAAATTTGGTCATTTATTGCAGATGAAATTATCGGAATTGAAAGATTTGCCCAAAGTAGCTTAAAACCTGCCCCCATTCCAACACCTCAGAGTACAACTCTTTGTGAGGTTGTGCAATGGAGCCACTCTCACTATGGAAGAATTGACATTGGGATCTTAGATGAGCAACGCTTTTTTAAACTTCTACACAAGCAAATGCAATGAATAATGACCCCTTCATTTTACAAATTTTTCAAAATGATTTAGAAAAAATAGTCTTAGAATGGAAAAAGTTGCTTTTAGCTAACGATTTAGAACAGAAACAACTTAATTTTGATCTTTTGTTATCCCAGCTTCAAATTGTCAAACAAGCCTCCTCTTTAATCTCATTATATATTCTTGAGGAACTTACAAATACTGTAGAAAATTATTTGAATCAATTAGTAACAGGAAATTGCAGATTCACAGAAGAAGGACAAGAACACCTCATTTCTTATGGCAAAATTTTGGAGTCACTAGCCACTATCGAAAGCTCTAAGATTAATGATTGGATTAATGAAAATCAAAATTTTATACAAAATTTGAAAGATCACTTTTTAAATGTCTCTTCCAAGTCGCAGAATAACGTTGTTTTTGCCAAAACAGTAACTTTCCCAAATAAAAAGATGGATGTTTCTTCTGCTCATGTTCCCCCCAATGCTAATGCTAATAAGATTTCTGCTGATATCTGGACTCTATTCCATGGAGAACTAATCGCCTGTAGTAAGACTTTAGAGGAGGGATTGATTCAATTAGAGTATCCTACATCAGAGACTACTACAATTATTGATCAGTTAATGCGAGCTGCTCATTCTTTGAAAGGAGCTTCTAAAACAGTACAGCTTGAACCTATCGTTGCTCTAGCACATTCTATGGAAGATTTATTTTTGCTATTAAAAACTAAAACCCATAGCGAAATCGTTACAGCTACAGATCCTTTACTTAATAGTGTCGATCTTTTATTAGCTATTAGCCAATGTTCTCCAGACTTAATACATTTTCAAGTTATGGAAAAGAAAGAAGCTTTTGTATCGGCTACAACCTTTATTAAGACATTTTTAGAAAAATTTAAAAGTAGCAAGCAACTACTGGCAGAAGAAGGATTACCTCTAAAACATAAGGTACTAAAAGCAACGCCCTACCAAGAACATCTCATAGACTCTTTTAACCCTTCTACCGTTCCCACTCCTAAACTTGAACGCTCTTTAAAAATATCTGCTGAACATTTAAATCATCTTATTGGGCTAGCGGGTGAGAGCTTGGTAGAATCGCAACGTTTTCCCTCTTTTATAAAGTCAATGGCTGTTTTAAGAAAAAAACAGGGTATATTACAAACACAATTTAACTTATTACATGAAAAGCTTTTTCTTATTGAAGATCCCCAAAGTTCTATTATACAGACTTTACATGAAACCCAAGAAATCCTAAGCCAATGTCAACAAGACTTATTGCTAAAGCTGGAAAGCTTTGAGACCTTTGCTCGCAAATTCGAATATATCTCAGAAAAAATTTATCAATCTGCTCTTTCAAACCGTATGCGTCCTTTTAAAGAGGGTGTAGCAGGCTTAAATCGAATGGTAAGGGACACCTCTAAGTTACTAAACAAGCAAGTAGGTATTTGCATCTCAGGGGAATCGACACAAGTAGACCGTGATATTTTAGAAAAATTAGAGGCTCCTTTACAACATTTGATTCGCAATGCCATTGATCATGGAATTGAATCTTCTGAAGAAAGACTACTTTTAGGTAAAGAGCCCCAAGGACTTTTAAGATTAGATGCAAAGCACAAGGGAGGGATGCTATGGATTACTTTGAGCGACGACGGACAAGGGATTGATCCAGACAAGATAAAGGAGAAGATTAGCAACAATAAACTAGCCCCCCTAGAAATTATTCAGGATTTAAGTACAGAAGAGATCTTTTCTTTCCTATTTTTACCAGGTTTCTCAACTGCAAAGCAAGTCACAGAAATTTCCGGTAGAGGGGTTGGGCTTGATATAGTCCATCATATGGTACATAGCTTTGGAGGTAGTATACAAGTAGCTTCAACCCTAGGCAAAGGCACATCTTTTAGTATGCAGTTACCAATTACTCTATCTATAGTCAGCGCTCTATTAGTTGAGGTAGCTGGTTTCCCTTATGCTATCCCATTAGCACGAATCCATCGCTTATGTAGAGTTAAATTTCAGGAAGTTGAATGCATAGAAGATCAACAATACATTCATCTAGAAGATAGAACTGTTGCCTTAATTTCTGCACACGAACTATTTAACCTACCTTTAACAAAAAACGATAAGGAAGAATGGTGTGTAGTCATCATTAATGATCGTTCACATTACTATGGAATAGCCGTTGATAATTTTCTAATTCAGCGAGATATTGTAGTACGTCCGCTTGATGTACGACTTGGTAAAGTTCCTCAAATAAGCGCTGCCGCTATTAGTGATGAAGGAACTCCTTTACTAATTGTTGATATAGAGGACATGATCAGAACCATAGAACAGAGGTTAAATCATGGTCGAATGAGCAAAATAGTGCCTATAAAATCTACAGATCTAAAAAACATGCAGATACAGCAAAAACGCATTTTAGTAGTAGAAGATTCAGCTACTGTAAGAGAACTTGAAAAACGTCTACTACAATCTCAAGGATATTGCGTTGATACTGCTGTCGATGGAATAGAGGGATTATTAGCCGCTAAAAGCGCTCATTATGACCTCATCATTACAGATATTGATATGCCCCGCATGAGTGGGTTTGAATTGTTGCAAATTTTAAAACAAAATGAAAATTTGCGATCAATCCCTATCATCATTGTTTCATACAAGGAAAGGGAAGAGGATCGCTTACGAGGAATAGAATTGGGGGCGGCTTATTATTTAAATAAAAGTTCCTTTCAAGATGATTCTTTTTTGAAAACCATTGAATTTATCCTCACATCATGTTGATCAGTTCACAAGCTATAATTATGAAGCCAGCTAAATAAGAAAACCAATGCAAAATTTCAAAACGCAGTATGGGATAATACAGTTTTGCTTTACCTAAGATAGCTGTTTGAAAAAGGTAAGTTGGCAACAAGATAGCAATAACTACTAAAATCATTCCCGCAAAACCTAATATTTTAATAAATGCATTAGGAATAAGAATAGCTATCAAACACGGCGGCACAAGAGTAAGAAAAACGCTTAATAGGTTTAATAGGAAAGTTTTTTGTACTCTTAATTGAAAAAAGGGTTTCCACGTATCGACTAAGCCTAAACCAACGCCAATCACTGAGGTTGCGATTGAAAGGATTGAAATCCACCAAATTAAGAATTCTATGGGTGTACCAGCGGCTATGAGACTTAATTCGTTTATCATATCTCCAACTTCCACCTTTCCGCTTAAAATCGTTTCATAGAAAGCTGGACTGTTACTATATAGGACGCTTAGGATGCTAGAAGTCCAGACAATATAGATGACTGCGGGTAACAAACTCCCCCAAAAGAACGCTTTCCTTAGCATAACTAAATTTTTGTTACAGTAATTAGTTAAGCTATGAAAAATTACTTGGAAACCAAATGAAGTAAATACAACGGGAATTGCTATTCTCCACTCCTTAAAATTAAAGGGATGATCATGCACTAATGGCAGTTGAGACCACTCAATGCTTACACTCAATCCCATAATTAAGAATATAACAACACCTAAAAGACCTATAAATAAAATACGATTTACAAAATCGATCCATCTAATTGGCCATAGCAACAGGAAGGCAATTCCAATTGTATAAAAGACAACAACTGCAGAAAAATTGACCTCAAAGTCTGCGCTACTTCTTACCATTGTTTGGATAATTGAAGAGCCTGCATAGATAAAAACAGCTAAAAGCGCATATGAAAGAAGCTTTAGACTTATCAATCCAGTCCAATTTGCTATATTACCAGAAAAAAGTTGTCCTAGACTTCCTAAAGAAAGTCCCTTGCCAGCCTGTAAATTAAGTTCTAAGTTTATCAAAGCAGTGTAATACATCAGAGACCAGATGATCATCATTAATAAAACACTTTTGCAAATACCAAGTGATCCCAAAACCATTGGTAAAGCAATCATCCCAGAACCAATAGTTGTTCCTGCGACTAGAAAGATAGCTCCTAGCTGTTTTTGCATACTGCGCCTTATAAGTATATAAATTTATGCTAGAAAAAGACTAGCAGCCGTAAATAATTTTAAATAGATACAAAGGAAGATTTATAGAATAGGCTTCAAAAAAGCTTAATTTTTTATTTATATCATGAATTGCAAATTTGTAGCTTTAAAATATTAAAATCTATCTTATCACTATTTTATACTTTATGATTCTAGCCTTTTCTTTCCCTTTAAAGTAGCAAACTCTAAGCTTAGATGCCTAAAATAGACCTCTATTAACTTAATTCTATAAGAGGTCTATTTGAAGAAGAGATTTCTATAAATGAAGCTTTTCTATATCTCTGATTATAGCTTCAGTTCCTGCCATCTCTGCTTTAAGGTGATTATTGATTGAAGACAATAACCTATTAGAAACTTGTTCAATCTGTTCTGCTGTAATTAAAGTTTGAGCATCCACCTCAACAAATCTTTCTTGAAAGTTTTGTATATGATGAAAACGAAGGTCATCAAATACTACGTAATCAGTCATCTCAGGATGCTGCTTTAACCAATGATTAATTTCAGCTGAACGACAATTACAGCCCCCTTCACAATGAATTTCTCCCTCTACTGGTTGTAAGTTATCAATAGTTTTATCATAAATGAATTCTGCAAACATATGTTTTGCAAAAACTTCTGTTTTAAGATCATCTACTGATCTACCAAGTCGCCAATCGGAAGAAATTATAATCCTTACTTCAGCCACACCTTTAATCTTATCGATTAAGGCATGAAAATTTTTAACAGCATTTTCATCAAAAAAATGAGTTTTAGCTATAATATATTGTCGCATTCCCCAGTCAGCGCCAAATATTTCTTCAGTTAAACTAATAAGACGTTCTTTATAGTTTTTGATTTTTCTAGTGTCATTTAACACTCCATCTATATCTAGAAATATACCAAGAATTGGTTTTTGTGTGCTGCTTTGAATAGACAAATTCATCATTTTAAAAACACCTTCCTTTAGTTTATTTTTAAAAATTTTTAAATAGAATTATCAGTATAAAACAATGTTTATTAGCAAGAAATAAGATATTTCACCAGGGCAATCGCTTAAAAATTTAACTTGCATTGATATGAAGTAAAGTTTCTCGATATTTAGTATCCCAGCCAGCCATAGAGCGTTTAACAGAAAAGCTT
>JARBTQ010000056.1 GCA_029240075.1 Chlamydiales bacterium | reverse complement strand
GGGTAAATTTCACTTTCAAGCATTTTTCCTGATTTAATTGTTTTGACCCTATATGTAAAAACATCCTTACTTCTTAAACTCTCAAATTTTTCCTCTTCACTATCCTCAAATGTTTTTTCGAAAATATCTAGATAATTTTCACTGCTAAACGGCATTCTATTTTCATTCCCCCTTACATATTTAAAATTAAGGGTTAAGGGTATCTTTACGTTGATAAGTTAATACCCATTACAAGCTCGGAATACGCCCTCAAGTAGCGCATTTCAATTGACTTTATGCCGTAAAACTGCTATACTTTTATTAGAGTTTATAGCGGTTTTAACAAAGTCTTTAGTCGTAAGCACCTTGTATTTGGTAGATACAAGGTGCTTTTTATTTACCCTATTTTCTTTACTCATTTTCACTGTTAAAGGAACGAGTCTCCTGTACAACTATCTCAGCTCCCTCTTCACAATCGCATTTTTCACCTGCATCAAGGTTTGCTCCGCATTTTTTACATTTATACAACTTTATACCTCCTTTAAAATACAATTAACCTGATTCGTATATGATTGAGCTGCTTCATTGTTGTCTTAGATTTTATCTAATATCTTTCTTCTTCTAGACTTCCGATTTACCACTTCCATGAACTCAGTTGTGTCCTTAACGACTAGCCAATTATCAGGATCCAGCTTATGACCTTCTATGAAGATTTTTTGCTTTACTCTTGGCCGCTTCCCGTGCTTCAATTCCAGACCCCCTTTATTTCATTTATAACCTCTTTGATTTCAGACTTTATAGCTACTATTAAAACAAACAATAAGGGTAGCAGCATCTCTCCACCTACAGCTATGTATCCGCGTTCTACGAAGGCCGCTTTGATAGCGAATGGTAAAATCATAAGGCCCAAAACTAAAGCTATTATGTAAGGGATGGCCTTCTTTATTTTGAACTTTCTCATATGCTTGTCTCCTTACTAGATTTATTTCTCAATTAATTCCTTGACCCCTATTATTACTTCAGCAAGTGCCCCTAACTGACTAAAACTGAATGCTATTTCATTACATGTCGCTTCATCTACCAGGACTACAGTTCCGTCTTTTCTTTTGATGTCAATTATCAAGTGTTCAAACAGTAGTTGCTTAACCATGACCATTGAAGCCTGTACACTTTTTGTGCTGACTTTTACTTGTTCTGGTTTGACTGTAGAAGATTCATTCTGATCAATAGTACTGGTATCAACAATCTTTTCAACTGCTAAGTTAACAGGCTCCGTAATTGCCTCTTTGCTTGACCAATTATCAATTTCATAATCCTTAAACCAACCATATACAGTAGCAGGAGAAACATTAAAAGCCTTAGCAATATCTTTCATTGTTTTTGATCTAGTAGAAGGACCTTGTGCCATCTCCAAAAGTTTTTCTTTTGGTGGTACCTCAATTTTCTTCATATCCTCAATCCTTTCAATTTTTATTTGCTTTTGTAGTATTAAGAGCTTGTCTACGGTGTCTTTATAATTGCCACGGTCTACTGTTATAAAGTTCTTTTGCTCCTGGATCACTGTGCAAACATACGATTTTACTTTCTTCTTGTACCACTGAGTGACCTCAATTTTATCGCCAGGCATTAAACCAAACATTGTAGGTTTTATTCCTTGGCCTTTATCAGTTTCTTGGCTGGCGTACATTCACCTCATCCCCTTATTTTCTTAATTCAGTTCTGCATGGTTTGCAGATGTTCTTGCCCTTGTGGACAGTTACGCCATCTGCTTGTCCACAGAATACACAAGCTGGTTCGTACTTTCTGAGGATAATATGGCTGCCTTCCGTGAAGATCTCTAATCCACCCTTTTCCTCAATTCCTAAGGTTCTTCTGAGCTCTTTTGGTATTACTACCCTTCCGAGTTCATCAACCTTTCTTACTATGCCTGTTGATTTCATTTGTACTCCTCCTTTTTTTTACTTAATTTCCCCAACCGATGTTGTATAAGACCTCATTTAAAACCACCTTTTTGTTTTCTGATAGGTACTCCCTTCGAACTTCAAACCCTAACTTATGATTCTTTCTTTTGAATCCGAGTTTAATTCTTGTTTTTACATAGACTACATCTATGCGAGCTTTACCTACCTTGGCCATTGATTACACCTCCACAATTTCATTGAGACACCCTAATTATCAAAATCGCATCTGCTCCTAGCTAGCAATATTTCTTCAAGCTTATCTGCATCGTACTCTCGATTTGCAAAATTATTAAAGCTGGGCTTGGGAGCTGATTTATTAAATTGTTTAGTTTTGTTTAGTTTAGTAATAGAAGCTGTTTGTGTTGCAGGTTGCGTTGTAGTTAGTGTCGCGGTTAGAGTCGCACTTAGCGTTGCACTTAGCGTCGCGTTTTGCGTCTCAAAAGAATAAATAGTGTATATTGCTGACTGCTGTCCAGCTCTGCTTCTAAAACCAATTCTCTCCATTTGCTGCAGCCTATTTCTAGCTCTTAAAATTGCATCCTTCTTTAACCCTGTCTTAGCTTCTAGGGTTGATATGGCTACCGAAAACTCTGGTATCCATCCTGCCTTATTGTTTATGTGCATCAAAGCATGCCACAAAGCAATTGCAGAATCTGATATGGTGTTTGTCTCAAGCCAATCATAAAAGAAGTTAATTTCCTTGATATAGTTCATTTGATCACCTTCCTAAGAAGAGATCCCCTTTACTCTAAGTGTTTATGATTTTGCTTCATTAGCTGCTTTCTTTCTGTCTTCTATGATTCTTTTTGCAATCGGCAGCATGATGTTGTATAAAGCCTTTTGAATTTCTTTTGGCATCTTCGTGCCAGGTGCAATTGGGTTAATAACCAAGCTGCTACCTCCTTTCTTATTCATCTCCACAGTCAATTAGGTCATTTGGTGTGCAATTCAAAGCTTTGCATAATCTGCATATAGTTCCAGTTGTGGGATCGTATCGTCCATTTTCCATTTCGCTAATATAACTTCTGGAGATGCCGGTTGACTTGCCCAGTGTCAATTGGCTTTGGTGCCTTGCCATTCTCACTTCTCTGAGCCTTAAGCTCATATATTTACCTCCTCTCATAAACTTCCAGTGGATTTGTTGCTTTTAGTGAGATACTATTGTTAAGCTAAACTAAATCTACGCATTGGCGACTTGCTTCGCAAAAAAATTTTCCATTGGGACTCCAAATAAAGTAGCTATGAATTCAAGTTCATTAGCTGTAAAAGACACTCTACCATTTTCTTTTTTATTGTAGCTTTGGATGCTTATTTTCAACAGGTTTGCCATATCTTGTTGAGTAAGTCCTTCTAACATCCTTAAACTTTTTAAATATCTATTTGACATATTATCCACCTCCTCGGTCTACAATGTGGCGACAAGTTATATTTTTATAATAGTCTACAATGTGGCGACTGTCAATATATATTTTAAACTTTTTATTAAAAAATATACATTATGGCGATACAACTTTAAACTTATCGCCGTATTGTATATAATAAATTATCAAGGAGGGATACAATGAAAACTTTTGGGAATATCATGAAAGAACTGAGAAATGAAGCAACTTTAACACAGCAAGAATTAGCCAATATACTTAATGTTCATAAAGGCACAATAAGTCATTATGAAAAATCTGATAGATTTCCTGACCAAGATATGCTTATTAAAATAGCTGAATATTTCAATGTATCAGTTGACTACCTCCTTGGCAGAGTCGAGCAGCGTACCTTCGTTATGCATAAAGACAATGTTGAAGGGCACGAAGTAGAGTATTCATTAGATAAAGATAAATACCCTGATGGACTAAACCATGAGGAAGTTTTAAAACTCTTGGAGCAGCTCAAGGAAATGGGAATGGATTTTAGCAAGTTTAAGAAGGATTAATACTAGTGTGAGATATAGCTATAATTGATAAGCCTAAATTATTAGGCTTATTTTTTTATGTCGCTTTTTGTCATTTATTATCTAACGATTTATTTATCAATATGTCGAGTATGTCCGACACATTGATAATACACGGGAAGGTATTACAATTTACAAGAAGAATAGATACTATAAAACAAAATATTACATATTATTGTATAGTAAATTTTACTAAAAGGTGTTAAGATAAAAGAACAAAATACGAACACTTGTTCGTATTAATCTTGAGGGGGTGCACAAATATTGTTGCATGAAACTGGAATTATAAAGATTGATGGAGCTATTGTATACCAAAATTTACATCTCGGTACTTCCGACATGGAACAATATACCTCCACTACTCCGCCTGAATCTGACGTAAACTTAGATCAGGAGAGTGATTAAAATTGAAAAGAGCTGTGATCTATGTTAGAGTTTCCACCCAAGAGCAAGTTGTAGAAGGTTATTCCATCCAAGCACAAAAGGATAGACTAATAGCATACTGCACGGCGAGAGAGTGGAATATAGTAGATATATTAGTGGATGGTGGATATTCAGGAAGCAATCTTGACCGCCCTGGCATGCAGAAACTTATAAGGGATGCTAAGACGAATAAATTTGATGTTGTGCTTGTCTACAAGCTCGATAGACTGAGCAGAAGTCAAAAGGATACCCTATACCTTATAGAGGATGTTATACTGCGTAATAGGGTAGATTTTGTATCAATGAACGAGAGTTTTGATACATCTTCTCCATTTGGCAGGGCAATGATAGGTATACTTTCAGTTTTTGCTCAGCTTGAGAGAGAGCAGATAAAAGAACGTATGCTGATGGGCAGGGTAGAGCGAGCCAAGGAAGGATTATTCCACGGTGGCGGCTTTGTACCTATTGGATATGATTACATCGATGGACAGCTTGTTATAAATGAATTTGAAGCTTTGCAAATCAAAGATATATTTGATATGTATGTCAACAAGGGATTTGGCATAGAACGAGTTAGACAAGAACTTGAAATCAAATATGACAATAAGCACTCAGGATGGACTAGCCACACTTCTATTACAAATGTATTGGAGAATCAATTGTATACTGGAGTAATAGTATTTAAGGATAAAATTTCTCCAGGTCAACATGATGCTATTATCTCGAGTGAATTATTTGCTGCAGCTCAAACAAAAAGGATTCAAAATAAAGAAATAAATCAGAAGGCTTTTAAGCGTCAAGCTCTACTATCTGGTTTTATTTTTTGTAAACACTGTGGTGGTAGATATTTTCTAAGGTCCAAAAGCTCAGACCATAAATATTATACATGTTATTCCAGGGCTAAAAATAGACCTCATATGATTAAGGATCCTAACTGTAAAAACAAAATATGGTCTTTGGCAGAGATGGATGAATATGTAGAGGCTGAAATATTTAAGCTTGCTGCTGATAAGGATTATTTTTATTCTTGTGTGGAGAAGCCTGCAGAAGAACGAGATAATAAAGGCATACAAAAGCGCCTTGTTGAAATAGAGAAGCAAATCGAAAAGCTTATGGAATTATATCAATTTGACAAAATACCCATTGAGCAGCTTAGTAATAAAATTGATAAATTGCATAATGAAAAAAAAGAATTGTCACAGATTACAGACGAAAAACCTCGAGAGGTCGCAGATATATCCGGAATAGAAGACTTATTAGCAGAGCTGCCTGTGATATGGGAATACTCAGATTTAGGTGAACGCCAGCAGATGTTAAGCGTTCTGATTAAACAAATCTTTATAGATAATGATGATATAAAAATAGAGTGGAATTTTTGAGTTCCACTCTTAATTATTATTAGGGCCACATGGATTGTCTATCTCTCTTGATAAGGTATTAATTTTAAGTTCAAATAAATAGTACCATAATCAATAATTATTGTCAATAAGATAGAGTTGTTTCATATGTACTAGTATACTCACTTTATGTTATTTATATTTCTTTAAATAATAGGAAGATTCTTCACTACATTCAGAATGACCGCATTTCATGCATGGTAAACACTAGAACTATCTCAAATAGCGCAGCGTTGTCATCCTGAAGGAAGAATGACTGAAGGATCTTACACAAAGCGCACAATACAAAAAAAAGAAAAAGTCCTTATCGGACTTTATTATCTTTAATGGTGGAGGAGGATGGATTCGAACCATCGAAGTCTGAGACAACAGATTTACAGTCTGC
>JARBTQ010000031.1 GCA_029240075.1 Chlamydiales bacterium | reverse complement strand
AGTTTATCCTTTTATAGTTTCCCTTATGTCTTAAGTAGCAGAAGAACTTAAGACATATCCCCTCTTTTTTGCTCTATTCATTAGGACTGAACGGTTACAAAAATACTAGTTATATTCTTATTGTTTACATACGCTACCGCTTTAATCAATCTATGAAGGAATTATTTTTGATCTTATGAAAACTTTTATAAATGTATTGTATCCCTAAAATAAGTATAAGATTGTAAACTAATCTCTTATAAATTTTTGCTGACTCTATTAGAGCGAGTAGATTAAATTGGTGATTGTTGTAAAAAAATGTAAAAATTATTAAGGGAATTTTACCTATTCATGTCCACTCACTCTATTGTAAGTTATGCCCAGTGGAAAAATATTCCAGACAGTATAAAAGAGATAATCTTAGTCAAGCTACCTTCTAAACGTTTGTTAATATTACGTTTAGTAGATAAAAGTTTTAAAGTTCACATCGAAAACTTATTTCTTACTGGAAAAGTTTCTTTAAATGAAAAGGATTTTCGTCTTATTCGATTCGTTAAAGGAAAGTTTATTAAAGAGATATCAGCTGATGCAGCAATTTGTTATATTGATAAGTTATTACATATATTTTGTGTAGATCCTGCAGCAAAAAATAGTTTGGCTTTTGTAGCCGCAGCAGCAGCAGGTTATTTAAATGTTATAGAATACCTTATAAAATGTCCCAAAGTTGATATTGCTACTTATAATAATCTAGCTCTACGCTCAGCTGTGGAGAAGGGGCATTTTGAAATAGTAAACCTTTTGTTGAAACAACCTGAAGTAGATCCTACGGTTAATAATAATGAAGCTTTTCGTTCAGCTGTAGAAAAGGGGCATTTTGAAATAGTAAACCTTTTATTAAAGCAACCTAAGGTAGATCCTACGGCTGACAATAATGAAGCTTTGCGTTCAGCCGTGAATAGAAAATATTCCTTAATCGTGGAAGCTCTTATGCAAAATGAGTTTGTGAGGGCTTTATTAAGGAATGATGAGAATTTACAAAATAAAATTGATACGTTTAGAAATGAAGAAAATACACTGCCTTTTGCTAATACACTTAATCGTCCAGTCTGTACAATAACCTAAATAATTTACCAAGAAACAGTTGTATTATTACATTAATTTTACTCTGTCAAGCCTCAGTATAAGGGGCTTAATACGCTGTAGTTTCTTAGCAGTATTATTGCTATTTGATTGAAAATACCTGTTTTTATAATTAGCTAATTTTCAATGACATAAATAAGATATCATCAAATGTGTTGCAGACAATTTAGATTTATGAAATGATCCCTACTTGTAAAACTTAGAGAACAGACAAAAAAAACAATTTCTATTACTTTAAGTAAGAGGCTTAAAAAAATATAATTTTTAACAGTTATATCTCGCTATCCGTAAGATGCTAGCGAAATAGCCTTAAATACAATAAAACTGTTTAAATTATATAAAATAGCACTTTTATATTTTGATCCTGCTTTGTTTAAGTTCAAATAATAACAAGGAAACACATCATGTTGCATAACATTGGGAATTTTTTTAGAGCTTCATCTTCTCAAACTCAGAACTATGACAGCGCAACTCCAAAATCCCCAGATTCCAAATTAACCCAATTGAATAGCAGATTATTTAATTTTATCAAACCAATTCTTAATTCTTACTATCCCCAAAGTCTGACTAATTTTTACTATATTGCTAAGAATCAGCTACATGAAAGAAGCGTGAAATTGCTAAATAAAGAAGAATGTGGAGTAGAGGGGCTGCAAGATAGCCTTGTAATGCCAACCCCTATAGGGAAGTGGCATGTTGTAAGTTCTCCTGAGAAGATAAGAAAAGTATTGGGTCACGACCGCACTTCTTCAAATTCAGACTATATTGGTAGCGCTCCTATACAAGCAATTAGCAGTCTCATTACAAAGACAGCTCCTGAAGATCGTAAAGCTTTAAGGAAAACTGCTAGAACGCTTTTATCAAGGGATAAGGTAGAGGCCCATTATTACAATAAGATTCAAAAATTATCTGTTAAGCTTATGGAAAAACTTTTGTTATCTGAAGAAGAAATTGCGCAATGCAACATGACGCAGATGATAAAGGGATTAATCATAGAGATTTTATCGCATGAAGTATTAGGTCTGAAAGATGAGATTGCTTTAGAAGACGCTTTTAAAATTGTTGAAAAAGTAACAGATACAATTAATCAACGTAAAACAGAGTATGTCTTAGATGATACCTTACCTTTATTTGGCAGGTTGAGAAAATTATTTGGCAAAGCAGATAAAGATTTTGAAGATAAAAAGCTCAAAATTAAGAAAGCGATAGAATCAATTAAAAATCAGAAAGATTCATTATTAAAGGAAGGAAAGCACTCTCTAATTTTAGACCTCTTAAGGAGTTCTGAATTGAAGGATGAATCACTTGTTGTAGATTTTGTTACTTTACTCTTCTTTGCAGGACAAGAAACAACTATCAGCTCCCTTAATTTCATCCTGTACCAGTTAGGGCAAAATGTAGAATGGCAAGATTTAATTTATGAAAAGTGGAAGGAATTTCCTAACAAATCTAATGTTTTAGAGTTCATTAAGCAAACTCCTGAAATTCAACACATTATCTATGAAGGGCTTAGATTACACCCCCCTCTGTATTGCCAATCTCGCTTATGCAATAAAGATACTCAGTTAGAAAATCTAGCCATCTCTAAAGGTGATTGGGTTCAGCTTATGCATTACACCTCACAAAGGCGCCCTGATATCTGGGAGAATCCAGATAAATTTGATCCTTCTCGTTTTAAGGATACACCGCTAAAAGACCTAGAAAAAAGGATGATGCCGTTTGGAACGGGTCCTAATAGCTGTGTAGGGAAAAATTTGGCTCTTCTAGAATTAGAGACTATACTTGTAAATTTCATAGTCTATTTCAGATGGGAGACAAAAAATATTGGTATTCCACAGAGTAGTGCAATTACTTTACAGCTAAAAGATGATGTAAAAATACATCTTGACCCTCGTGACATGGACCCTGTCATCTATGAGAATAAATTTGAATTAGAGCAACCTATAGATACTATATGAGCATAGTAGACTCTAAAGATTTTATCTTTTTTGAAGATATGAGTGCTGAGATCCAACAAGAAATACTTAGTTTCTTGAATGTTCAGGAAGCTCAGCAAAAGAAATGTGTTTCTAAAGCGTGGCATATTCATATTTCTGAATTGGAAAGACTCAAGAAATTGAATCCGCAAAGTAAGTCAGGTTGTTTGCCCATAAAGCAGGTTAACAAACACTCTCAAATAACAAGCTTTGTTTTGAGGGTTTTGTCCTTAGCACAAACATATACAAATGTCTGTTCGATTTTCGAGTGTAACATAAAAACGGACCAATTCTTTGACGATATTTAATAAACCAGCTTTGGATCTTCCAAACAATCTTTGGCAAAAGGTTCTAAATTACACAGATGCTCGCACTATCTTAAGGATAGAGCGAGTAGCTAAGAGATTTGATCTGTTAAAGATTTACTCTCATTCTATTACTACCATCTTAAAAAATGTTACTCCTCTTACTGTCAATACATCCAGACAGGACGTACTAGCTATTGTCATCTATAATATAAAAAATGTTTCAGCAGGTAATCTTTATTGTTCGAGTCAAATAGAACAAATTATAGCTGTATGTACTCATAAAAAATGGCCAGATATTATAGAACTTATTATGAAAAAAGATTTTTCAATCTCTAGAGAAGAGATTGAAGGAATAGATTTTAATTCTTTAAATACAAATATTGAAAAGGAAACAGATCAAATATGAATTTTCAAAATACATCATTTTTAAACGATTCTAGACAAGCCTTACTACAAGATTACGAGAGTTGTAATCCAATAAGTCCCATTGATATTGGTCCATCGTACTCTTTTAATACAGAACAAAAAATGAATGAAAACGAAGTTCTAACTCAAGAGAAAGTATGTACTATAAATAAAGTAGCTCCTCTTCTTCGCAAAAAAATTACAGATGTAGTTTCAAACCATCAAAAAGAGATAGATGAGGTTATAGATATAAGCTGTAAACAACGGTGGTTTGACATTATAGAAACTATTATGAATAAGCATCCAAAGCTTATAGCAAATAGCGTAGACAAAATTCTAACAAGTTCTCTGGAAACAGGAAAACTTAAAATAGCTCTTAGAGTTATTAAAGAGACTGACAGAAAAAACTATCAGAAGCAAACACATTTATATAAACATTTAGTGGTTGCCTGTGAGAAAGGGTACTCTGAATTTGTAGAGGTCTGTAAGGGACAACCAATGTTAGAACCAACCTCTGATGGAAATCAAAATTGTCTATTAGAAATTGCAGTACGGAATAGAAATCCTGCTACTGTTAAAGCTGTTTTAGAAAATGATAAAGTAGATTGTAAGTCTGACTTTAATGTTCTAGGTGCTCCTATAAATGTCATTTTACTTGCGGCTTCTGTGAAGTTGCCTATAGAAGAGGAGTCTAGCCTAGAAGGAAATCGTATAGAAATCATGCAAGCTTTATATAGCCATAAGAAAATTCGTGCTCGTATACATGCAAATAAAGATCTCAAGCAAATTTACAAAACTACTTTAAAAATTGATGAAAAAGTGTCTGGTTTTAGATCTTTTTTTTCTAAGTTTGTTTTATGCAAATAGGAACAGCTATATATGAATAATGTAAATACATTAAATAACTTTGTTAGCACTCTTGATGCTCATTTAAATGAGCTAGAAATGAATTTTAAAAATGAAAATAGTAGTTCTTGGTTTTCATACGTTCCTCTTAAAAGCTACTATACCCCTAATTATAGTCACATTATCAGATCATCTTATGAAAAAATTTCAAGACAGTTAGATGAGATTGAAGCTTATTCTAATATATTGGACTCCCAAACTCTTTGTAGGATTACAGATAAAGGTCTCGACTGTTTAGCTAGGGAAGCTATTTTAGCAAAGCAACCAGATACAGCTCGCTTATTGCAAATCAGTAGTAAAACACGAGATGAAGTTAGCAGAAAACTTGTTGCAGTGCAGTATCGCAGAGAGCTTATCAAAGAGGAAGAGGTAAAGATAGCGCAGGAAGTATTAGAACCTCTATTAATGGATTTGATGGACTGGAAAAAGGCTCAAGGAAAGGTTTTTGCGGAGCCTGAATTAACAGAGAAAGATCGAGCTGTAATGAATTGCCTGGCCAAATATCCTAAATTTGTACAAATGGCAGCTAAAAGTCATGCAATTGCTCATAGCTTATTTCGTTGGGCTATAAAATATCATAATCCCATAGATGTTTTTGTTGAATTTCCGCACGCGCAAAAAATCATTGAATCCCATCCTCGTCTAATGCATAGGATAGGGTATTATGGTGGAAAACATTTAACTATAGAAAAGGTTAATTGTGTAAAGCAAGTATGTTTAGAATTGTATTACCATGGAAAGCACAACTTACTCGATAAAACTACCAAACTTTGTTATCAAGAATTTAATTATACTATTAACGATATCTTACGCGATTTCAGAAATAAAGATAATAAACCTGGCGAATTTGAACTATTTGCAGATGGCATTAACTATTGGGAAGCAGACAAAATTTATGACCCTATATACATGGGGAGTCCCTATTTAGAATGGTGGGAACGTCTTCCTGTCCTCCAAACCTTAAACCAAGAACAATTGCAACTTAAATATAATTTGACCTCAGAACAGATTATACAGAATGGTACCCTCCAATGGATTTTTTCAGTAGGTTCAGTTTCTGTAAATGATGACTTAGGATTTGGTGAGGCTCATGCTTATTTAGAGGTTGCTATTCCCACGGAAGAGGGCGACTATACAGTGTATCCTTTTAGTATATACCCTGCTGAATTTGCGCAAACTACTTGGCAAAAGCTTAGTTTCACAGCTCAAACCTTTCCTGCTAAGATTTACTATCCCGATCCTTGGATCTTTAATTTGGGAACGCCTCATTATTATAAAGCTTACCCTATAGATCCAGCAAAGGGATTTACAGCAATGCAAGGGTTCATTCTTTCACAGATCAATAAAGGAAAACCAAATGGTAGAAACCCTGGGTTAGCTTACCAAAGGTTAGTACATAATTGTGCCTATTGGGTAACCGAAGTTTTTGAAAAAGCCTTAGGAATACAGTTAAAAACTACAGATGAACCAGATGCTCCCCATCTTTTTAAGATAAATTATATGGCTATGGAACCTAAAGAAGAGGGAAAAACAGCTGTTTTTAATGCTATAAAAGGTTTATCACCTTGGTGGCAGGATCAGGTTGCTACAACGATTTATACAATGCTAGGCTCAAAATGGCTAGGGGGTAAAGAAATAGAATTAACCATTCAAGAGGGTACAACTGAAAAAGTAGTCTCCTTATGGGATAAACGCCCTTGGGCTGTTGGCGGCTATATGTATCACCCAGCTAATGGGATCTATCGTAAAGCGATGACACGATCGAAGCTTTAATAATCTTTTAAAGCTATTTAAAGCATACTCCATCATCTATAGTGATGATGGAGTGCAAAGCTTAGTTAAAAAAAGATAGTCTGCGTTTGGTTTTAGTACTTCCAGGACTGTCTCCCGTCTTCAAAAAGCTTTTCTTTGGGGTCACTTTGGCCAAAACAAGGGTAGACTCTTCATTTGAAAGAGCTTGTTGATCATGAATAATTTGTAATCTCTTTTTTAGAAAAACTTCAATCTTTTTAGGTGAAAGTTTTTTTGTGGGTGTATTATTTTTAGAAGAAATTGGCTCAATTTCGCTCATATATTCCTGAAATTGTTCTACTCTTAGTTGCTCTACAACTTTCGAATTTTTAAGTAATGCAAGCCCTACTTCAGGATGATTATTTTTAATAGCAGCACAAAGAGCTGCATTACCGTTAGCTGATGGATCAACACGTTTATCGTTCATAAGCAATTTAACAATGCCTAAGTGACCATGGGAACTTGCCTTTAGAATAGGAGCATTTGAAACACCAAATCTTTCCCCTACGGCTGGATCTATGTGGGACTGACTTAACAGGAATTCCACTAGTTTTGTAAATCCTTTAGCACAAGCTTCCCGAATAGCGAAGTTATTCTTTTCAGAAATTTTAAACCCTTTGGTTTTAATAATCCTTTCAATAAAGGGAAGATTTTCCTCTTTAGCATATTTTAAACACTCAATATCTATGCTTAAAATTCCATTTGTTTGAATAACAAGAGGGTGATTTAATAAACTTTCCATAACTTCAAAGTGCCCTTCTCTACTAGCTTCTTGTAGAGCTGCATTACTGTATCCTAATTCACCCCCATCAGTAGGGTCTACCCTTTTGTCCGCAAGTAAAATATCGACTATTTCAGAAAAGCCTCTTTCGGATGCATTTATAATGGCTTGATTGTTATTAGTCGATGGGTCTATATGGTTAATGAGAGCTTTTACTAAGAGGGGATTATTATTATCGATTGCTTCAAAAAAACTGCTTATAGGATCGATCAATTTAGCCTTAACTAATGCTTGCCAGATCTGTAAAGAAAATCTATTCTCATTTATTTGTCTAAAAATTTTTGAATCATTAGGTTTTGCGTTTTTTATTGTGGAGGCTAAATTTTCAAGTGCTTTGTTTATCGTCTCATTTTTATAAAAATCATCTTTTTCGATATTTACTTTTTGAGATTCTAATACTTGATTAATAGTTAATATGTCAGGATTGAGATATTCTCTCATCCGAGGTGAAAGTGTTGTATTCAAGATAGATAACCCCTATTAATTGAATGTGTAAATAAGGGTAGAAATATACAATAAGCTATACTTAAAATCATCAAAAACATGTGTATTTCAGCTTTAAATAATCTTTGAAAGAGATTCAAGTATTTAGGAGATTGCTTCTCCCTGCAAAGTTACATTTAAATGACTTTATTAATTAACGAGAAATAGGGTTTTTCAAAATATGGCATAAAGTAGCTTCGAGGTTATTACAGTAAACCTCTAGAAAAACTTTTCTATTAAGGTTTGGTCAACACCTCTAATAATAGTGATTTCACCAAAAAATACTTTGAATTTTATATAAAGAGCTTACGTCTTATTATCGATAATAATAAGTAGAGGTATAATTTTTTTAACTACTCAAAGTAGATAAAGGAAGGCGCAATGTGGATGGAAAAGGTATTAGGAAATACAGTTTTGGTTTTGAAAACTTGTCTCATATTTGGTATGAGTTGTTTTCATGCTTATGCCGAGCTAACAGAGCAAAATAAAAATTTATTGAAGGAAGAAAATAACATTAATACTTTAGATAAGCCTTACTATATAGATTATCGTATGATCCATCCTGGGCAACTACGTTATGCAAGCCGAAATGTAGAGGATAAAATTCAAATTGCCCAAGAAAAAGGGGATTTAGAATGGGATTCAACCCATAAAAAATGGATTTATAAACAAGGGCAGGGACTTAGCATCTATCCTTTAAATAAAGCTTTGCCGATAATAAAGAGTGTATTTGGGTTTGTATTGGTGGATGGGCACCATGATTTGCTGGCGAGCATAACTGTAGGAGCCAAAACTATTCCAGTAAAAATAATTATGGATTTAAGTGATCTTTCAGAAGAAGATTTTTGGAATAAAGCAGAAGAAATGGGTCTAGTTTATCTTTACGATCTTAAAGGAAATAAGAGCGCCCCTCCAGCATATTTCAAGCAATTACAAGATGATCCTAATCGTTATTTTGCCGCTATCATTGCTCGCAAATACGAAAAAGAGGCTGATGTAACAGGGTCGCAAGGTGCCGATTATCCACTATGGATTAAAAAAGGAAAAGATATACCATACATTGAATTTAAGATTGCAGATGCTTTATGGAGAGCCAACCTCATTTACTCTTATAAGATGGGTGATAATCCTCCGGTAGAATTTGTTGAAAAAGCACGGCAGGTTTTAATCCAAGCACAAATTCCTGGGTTACGGCTGGTTAAAGAACGTAAACATTACACGCAAGTTGCTCCATAATTTCATCTATATAAGGCGTAGCCATTTTCATTAATAGAAAAAGTTTAAATTGGCCACGCTCTGTATATCTGTTTTCAATCTATTTTTTTTTGCTTTTCACGTTAATTTAAGTATATATTGTTGATTTGAATTTATTTTTTTATTAAATTATTTATCACTTATTTAAGTGGTTTTTAATTAAAAAGGTGAATATGGATACAACAAGTAATACTACTCAAAATTTTGCTTCTAATAATGTTTTTCTTCCAGAAGTTCCACAGGGAGAAATTATTAAGTTGGTTCTTTCTTTGGAGCCAAGCGCAAAAGAATTGCTCAAATTATCTAGGATAAACAAGATCTGGCGAGAGCAAATTTTAAAATCTGAAGAATTAAAGCTAAAATTGCAAAAGGAACTTTTAGCTAAATTGATTAAAAGTTCTGGCTATGTTACAGATTCTGATTTATTAGGAAGAAACGACTCTCATTTAGCAATTTCTAATATATTTCGTAGCTTGTTAGATAAAATTGGATTTAAATTTGAACCAAGATTTGCTCAACAATGCTTTAACTTGTCTGTAGATAAATTCCAATTCAAATTAGCGCAGAAATTATATCAAGATTATCAAATTGATCCAACAGGGGATGATAATAAAGCAATTAGATTTGCCGCGGCAAATGGACATATTGAATGGGTTGACACATTGCTTAAAGATGAGCGAGTTGATCCTACAGCTTACAACCATTTTTGTATTAACGAAGCGAGTAAGCATGGACGTTTAGAAAATGTAAAACGACTATTACAAGATTCTCGAGTTGACCCCTCTGCTAACGATAATCAGGCAGTGAAACAGGCCTTGCAAAATGGACATTATCAGATAGCAAAATTGTTAATGCAAGATCCTCGTTTTAAATTTCACAATATTGATTTAAGTGAACCTATTGAAAATATAGTTAAAAGTGGTGATTTAGAACTTTACAAACTATTTATGGAAAAAGCGAGCTCACTCATAATTAAATATGTGAATAAAGGATTTCAATACGCTTGTTTACATGGGCAATATGAGATGGCTAAAGATCTATTGAATAGACCAGAAGTAAATCCAACAAGTGATACGTATTTAGCTCTTAGTTACGCTTATAAAGGGAAAAATAGAGCTATCATTGATCTTGTATTGAGTGATAGTAGAGTTAGCTCCTGTACTGATTTTCACAAAGTATTTGCGGAAGCTTGTAAAAATGGAAGAGTCGGATTAATAAATGGACTCATACAAGACCAGTACATTAAAGATTCTGAGGAATTAAAAGAGGGATTGCAAGTAGCTTTTAATAGTTTGCAAATACCCGTAATACAGGCTCTTTTAAAGCAACCTTCTCTTCACCTATCGCAAGAGGAAGCTAACAATTATTTCTTAGAAGCTTGCTTTGGTAGAAGATTGTCCTACGGTGATAAGGAGCTGTTTATAAAAATTTGGCTAGATTCGGGGCTTGTAGATCCTTCCTATAAAGATAACCAAGCGATTTGCAATGTTATTGAGAGTGAAAATCTTCCAGGTTTTGAACTTCTGATGGCTCATCCCAACGTTGACCCCGCAGCACGCAATAATGAACCAATTTGTATAGTGGCTGGGAAGCGATCTGAGCATGCTGAACTTATGCTAAAAAAATTGCTAAAATCTCCCTATGTAGACCCTGCGGCCAGAAATAACTACCCTATTCTTACAGCTTGTGAAAAGGGAACAACTAGCATGGTGAAAGCTTTACTAGCAACTGATAAGGTAGACCCTACAGTCGACAATTACAAGGCTTTTTATACTGTCTATGAGAATGAAGAGAGCTATAAAGCTCGTTTTTTAGCTAATTATCCAAACATCGATTTTTCTATACTTGATAAAGGGAAAGCTAAAAAGAATAAGGAAGAGGAAGAGTATTGGGGAAACATTCAAGAGTTTTACGAAAAGCGTAGGTCAATAGAATAGGTTTGTACTGAAGAAAGGCTTACTTAAACTTAAGTAAGCCTTTTCATCAAAATTCTGAGCTTATCTTGCACAGCAACTTTGTTTTGTAATCATAAGATAAGCTTGATGCAGTGCTGAAATTCCAACGCTTGCATATACTGCTTTCGTTAAGGGGGTACCTACTCCGAATATCATTTGTACGAGATCCATGTCTAAAGCTCCGACTAATCCCCAATTTACTCCACCTATTAGCAATAAAACTGCAGTAATAATATTTAATGCTTTCATAGTATCTTCCTTTTGTTAAAAGCTTACATAAGTTTAATAAAACTGTGTTGCCATTATACAATAGAAAAAGAATTTTATAGCAACAAATTTATTTAATAAGGGAAGTAAAGTAAAAATAAATGGTTGCAATGCTTATTGGGGCCTGCTATGATCACCCCAGCACTATCGTAATAACATAAAAGATAACTCTAAGGTGATAAGAGATGGAACTAACTTTTTTGCGCAATCTTTGGAAAGTTTTTTTAAAAGGGCTAACAGCTTTAGTCCCTCTAGGGATTACTTTGGCATTACTTATTTGGATTTATAATTCTATAGAAGTTATTTTCAGCTATCTAATTATAAAAATACTTGGCCCAGAGTATTATTTTCACGGCTTAGGGGTTTTAATCGGATTCATATTTGTGCTTATGGTGGGTATAATTATGAATGCTTGGATCGTCCAAAAAGTATCTAGTTGGGGTGAAAGTCTATTAAAGCGTATTCCCTTAGTAAAAACACTTTATGGGTCTGTGCGGGATTTAATGAGTTTTTTTGGTTCCTCGAACCAACAGATGGGGGGGGGAGTTGTTATTGCTAATTGGAATGGGATGAAAGTTTTAGGGCTTGTGACTCGCAAAAGATTTGATGAGCTACCACAAGGGATAGGGCAGACGGAGCAAGAGATAGCTGTTTATGTGCCCATGAGTTACCAATTTGGTGGATTTACTTTTATAGTCTCTGTTTCTCAAGTAACTTATATCGATATGTCGATTGAAGAAGCTTTACGATTTGCTGTAACAGCAGGAATGCTTAATAAAGAAGGGCAATCGGTAGTTTCAAAATAGAAGCTACATTTAGATGTAGCTTCTTTGAAATATAAGTACTTTATTGTCTGTACTTATTACCACTACCACGATTTACAGGATTTCTCTTAGTGTGGTTTGGATTGGTTGTAACAGGGGATCCATAGACGTTAGAAGCTGTCGATGGTAAACTTGCTTTTATTTCAGATGTTTTCACTTCTTTATCTTTACTCACAATAGGAGCGATTGTTGGCTTAAAGCTAGTCTCATTCGAACTTTCAGGCTGTGGTTGCTCTGCAACCTTTAATCCGTCCTCTTCTAAATTCACACTCTTTTCTTTATAATCTTCAATAGTATTTACTACTGAATTTGGTAATGTTATCTTTGTTTCGAAAGGAATTGAAGGAGTACTAATGCGTGTTTCTTCCACTGTCTCTTGTGAGCTGGGTTCGATCTTTTCTTGAGAAATATTAGCTGTAAGAGCTGTAATCTCCCCTGTTGATTCTGGTTCTATGCAAGCTTTTCCAGAATTGGTCTCTGTGGTAATATTCTCCAAACTCGAAGAACCTGTGATTGTAGAACCTGTTGCAGAGCTGAAACTAAACAAACCCACAAGAGATCTTATATAACTAGGATTTTTGACTGCTGATTGATCGCTTAAAGTTTCATTCCATCTAGTATGGATATCTATCTGTTTTTGTATTAATTCTTCTTTTTTATTAAGTATCTCTGATAAATCATTCTCTATTATCTCTTTCTCAGAGTTTACCAATTTCAGTTCATTACATAAACGTGTGTATGCTAATTCTTCTGCTCTTAAAACCGTTTCTCTGCACTGAAAAACTTTTATAACTCTTTCTAAATTAGGTCTGAATTTATCAACAATAATTTTAACTCTATCTGTCAAAGCATCAGCTCTCTCAATTGCTTTTGTATCAACCTGATGCTTTATTTGTCTTTTCCAAGCCCCTTTTACCTGGTCAATAACAGCTAAAAGATCATCCGCAATTTTAAAGCTGTTTTCATGCCACTCTATAACAAATTTACCCCATTCTCTTCTGTTGTAGTTTAAACTGCATTTTAACATTGTTTCCCGTTCTAAATATTTGATATTAGTATTGAAATCAGTTTCAAACTTGTCAATTGTTGCATTGATTAAAGTCATTTAAAAGCATCTCCTGTAAAGGAATGTTATTTCAGGGGTTTACAAATTAGATAAATCTGTTGTTGCGTAAAACTGTTTTACAGTTTTGAAAATAAGATCTCTACCTTTTGTCATATTTCTTCTTTTTTGAAAACAGAAAATTGTTATGCTGAAAAAGTTTTTTACCAACTTTATGCTCTCCAGAGGTAGCTTACAGGCGGAGGTCCATTTAATTGAGCTCGTACCATAAGAGATTATAAGATGCAACCTTCAATGTTAAATCGCTTATGTACATCTATTCTCTTGAGCTATCGGCAATAAAAAACAAATACAATCTATTCCCAACAGCGCATACAAAAAAGTTGTAATTAATTAATTACTCTAGCACAGTATGAACAAGGTTATTTTTTTATAATCCTGAAGATTTTGATGACATATTTCTTCATTGGCAAGGAGTAGTGTTCGGTATCAGGTTTCGTAATACTTTGCAGCATCTCTTCTAATATTTAAAAATAGATCGTCGAACATCTCAAAGGGTGTTTATAAATCTATAGAATTAACTTAATAAGATCGGTTTATGGAGGAACCTACTTGGAATTTCTAGGTTTTCTAGTACCTTTTATAGAAATCTTTTTCATTGCTGTTGTAATCAATCATTTGCTGTCATTCTTTTGGAATACACGCACAATGGATCTTGCATTTGGATTTTTGGTTTTTCTTTTAGTTTTCGTGGCAACACGTTGGTTGCACCTTGCTGTATTAGAAAAATTGATGGATTACATAGTGAGTGTCCTTCCGTTAGCTATATTGATCATTTTTCAACCTGAATTTCGTATTGCTTTATCAAAGTTAAGTGTCATTAGTAAAAGTTCTCAAGAAATTAATGATTTCGATAAATTCTTAGAGGGGATAGCGTCTACAGTCTACCGCCTTGCAAATAAAAATATTGGGGCTCTTATTGTACTTGAGCGGCAAGATAGCCTGGATGAATATGCTAATAAATCTGTGATTTTAAATGCGTTATTTTCACCAGAACTATTAGAATCAATATTTGCAACTAACACCCCTTTACACGATGGCGCAGTTATTGTCCGCGGCACTGTGATTATATCGGCTGCAACTATACTTCCCCTTGCTGACGATAGTTCTCAGCTAACAAAATCGATGGGAACTCGTCATCGAGCTAGCTTAGGGATTAGTCAACTGACAGATGCTCTGATTATAGTAGTTTCTGAAGAATCGGGTAAAGTTTCTATAGCTCGTGAGGGAATTATGACCCGTGGCGTGAAAATTGACCGCTTCAAAGGGATCATTAGAAGTGTATTTAATCCTACTCCAGTCGTTCCCCAATATACAGGATGGCGCTGGCAATTAAATGAATGGCGAGATAAATTAGCAGAATTATTTAAATGATGAAAGAAAAACTCGTAGAATTTTTTTTTAATAATCAACCTCGTAAGCTAGCAGCTATTATTTTGTCATTTATAGTTTGGGCACTAGTTAACGATTCTATTGTCACAACAAAAACATTTTCCAAAATTCCAATTCGTATCGTAAATCTACATGAAAAAAAGACGATTGTTGATCTTTTACCAGATGGGCGATTGGCTCAAAGAGTTAGCATTACCATAAGTGGACCTAAAAATGGGATGGAATTATTAGAGGCTTCAGACCTTGAAATAGTGATTGATGCCTCTGATAAGGAAGATGAATGGATTGCCGAAATTAATAAGAAGAGCGTAGTGTGTCACAACAATCATATTGATTTACAAAGTGATTCTTATAGGGTAGTTCCAAATCATCTTATTATTCGGCTTAGTAATTTAGTAATGGAAAAAATCCTAGTCAGAGTAAATACGCCTATTGGAGAAGCTCCCAAGGGGTATGAGTACTTAGATGTTTGGCCTCAAAATTTAACTTATCAAGTAACAGGTGCGGAAGAGCGTATCAGAGAGCTTAAAACACAGGGCTTAGAACTTACTTTTGATTTAAATCAAATTTCGATCGAAGAATTAGATCTCTTGCAGGGAAATTTAAATGCTCAAAGTGAAGATGAGATCAGTTTTTTTGTTCCAAAGAATTGGAAAAGGCTACCTTTAAAGCAGGAGGGAATCCATTCTGCAGAGCCCCTTTCAGCCAACAAATTGCGTATAAATTTCTTGAGAAAGCATCTACTTAAATTGGATCAAGAAGTTCCTTTACACTTGTTCTTTCCTTTAAACAGTAGTACGCAACTGAATCCCGATAACTATTCGCTTACTGTAGGAGAGGGTATTTCTAGTAAAAAAGGGATCTATATTGTTTCAATTCCCCTGTACGGCGCTCATGTGAGTCGTCTATTTTTAGATATTGTGCGAGATTATTTAGAAATAGCCGTTATTGTAGATCCTGCTAATGAGTTAGGTCATCAGAAATGGAGCATAGAATTTGTCAATCCGACAGAATTAGAGCAAAGATATATCCAAAGATCGATACATACATTTGGAGATGTCGAACTTTCAAGCACACAACTTAAACAGCGGCAGGAATTTTTAAGAAACCGTTTTCAAAGCTATATGCGCGAATTTAGCTTGCATATGAAGGATGGTCGTCCTTTAAATCTAGCTGTAGAAATCAAGAAAAGAGCAATTCTTGTAAAGATATTATGAAGCCGATCTTAGTCAAATTAAAAACTTATGAAGATTTTTTTATCCAGAATATAGAGCACCTCAGTCAGCAAGGAATAAACCTGAATATTGTTAGCCAAATTTCTAAAGGAATTTTAAATTGTGTTCAGGATTATTATTCTAAACGAGTTCAACTATATAATTTGCAAAAAGATCTCAAGAAACTAGACAAAATAGAACAGTTATATCCTAAAGATTTAATTACAGATCAAGTTTCTGCAAAAATTGTTTTCTATGCATTTTTTAAAATCAAAATAAATGCTCTAAAACAAATTTACAATGGGGCAAAATTTATTTCTGAATTGCAGCAAGTTGGACAACTTTATACAGCAAAAGGTTATAAAGAAATTTGTGACAGGCTAAATCTATGGAAATTACGCTCGATAATGGCCGTTTATAAAAATACTCATAAATCCAATCTACACAACCAAGAAGTACAAGTTTTAAAAGGTGATGTTAAGGATACCTGTAATTCAACTCTAACTAACCGGTCCTTAGCTTTAACAAAGGATCGTAGCATTAGGCCAATTAAGGAACGTATTAAAATAATAAAATGTAAACTTAAAGAGGAGCTAGACCAGTGTAAAGAAGAGAAGATTATAACAATATCTTCTTCTTTTTTAGCGATGTTTCCCACTGCTATTTTATCATTTGTAAATTTACGGGCCCTTTCTTTTAAAAATAATGATCTATTCTGTATCCCACATGCAGTGAATAATTTCTCCCAACTTGTTTTTTTGAATCTAACCAATAATAGATTTAAAGAGTTCCCTAAAAGTGTCTGTTTTTTAAAACACTTACAGTGTCTTATTTTGAATGGGAATGAAATAGAAAAGATTCCTCATGAGATAAAAAATTTAAACCATCTTATTGATTTACGCTTAGCTAAAAATCAGTTAAAGGATTTTCCGAAAGAAGCCATAAGCTTATATAGCCTTGAACATTTGATTTTAAACGATAACTTGATTACAGAGATTCCAAGAGATGTTGGTAAAATGACATCATTACGACAGCTTACTATTTTCAATAATCCTATAAAAAACATAGCTGATGAATTGCTTCAAACGAAACAGTTAGAAATTATTCGTCTGGACCCAGTAGTTTTATTTCAGATTTATAAAGCCATAAGTAATTGTCCTGGTTTGGCAGAATATGCTGCAGATTGGAATAATAAAAGGAAAACTGTAGAAATTTGATGCGAGGCATTATAAGTGATGATTCAACAAGGTCTACTTGCTTTTGATTTGGATGGAACTATAGCAGATAAAAGCTTGGGAATTTCAACTGTCGTGACAGATTACCTATCAGATCTATACAAGAAAGGGTGGGCTATCGCATTTATTACAGGTAGAACTTTTGCTTTTAGTGAACCTACTTTACGTCATATCCCCTTTCCTTACTACCTGGCTATTCAAAATGGAGCTGTAATTTTGCAGATGCCTCAAAAAAATATTTGTAGACAGCGGTATTTAGCAGCTTCTATTTTGCCCAAGGTAGAGGAACTGATCTCTCTTGATTTTCTGATCTGTCTTGGTCCTGAGCAAGGGGGACAATGTTATTATCGTCCACAAAATTATGATGAAGAGTTTAGGAAATATTTGTATCAGCGACAAAATATGGCTCATGAGGAATGGATTGCTGTAGCTGATTATAAAAATTTACCTTTTGATCATTTTCCTACCTTAAAATGGTTTGGGCAAAAGGGGGAATTAGATTCGATTGCAACTTTACTAAACAATTGCTTAGGGCTGTCTGGTAGTGTTATTCATGATCCTTTAAATCCTGTGTACTCTATATTACAGGTAACTGATAAGATCATTAATAAAGGTTGGGCTCTAAAAACTTGCGCAAGAATGTTAGATATAAGCGGACCCCTCATAGCAGCGGGAGATGATTGGAATGATCAACATTTGCTGCAGGCTGCTGATATAAGGATCGTGGTCAATACAGCTCCCTCTGAGCTGCAAAAATTAGCTCATATTATAGCTGACATTCCCTCTAAAAATGGAATTATTGAAGCTTTAGAAAAGGCTTTCAGGTTATTAAATCAATAAATTATTTAGTATCTTTAATGTAATAAAATTATGAAAAATTGGATTGATCTTGCTATAGAAGTGGGACGCCGCTGGCAAAGTCCACAAACAAATTGGATCCATTATTGTCCAGGTTCATGGGGAATTAATGAAAAACATGACCCTATCCCTCTTTATGAAAATGCTCTTTGGGCATTAGCCTTACTTCGTAGTAGCTCAACTGAGGAGCGTCACATGGGTAAAGCTGTATTGGTAGAGCTTCTTGCTTATCAGTATAAACAAGGGGAATGGGCAGGCAATTTTCCAGTTTATATGCATCAGTATGGAGCTATTCCAGAGCGCTGGACTGCAATAAATTGGTTGATACCTCTTTATTGGGCTCAGCATGAGCTTTCATCTGTATTTCGGGATGAATTAGAACTTATTAAAAAAGCTTTAGAATTAACTCTTGAGTATTGCTTAAGAGCTATGAAAGTTAATGAGATTCCTCCTTATTTTGCGGCCTTAATAATGGCTGTAACCAAGGTATATAAACACTTTAATTCAGAATTTAAGGTTGATGAAGCTACGCTATCTAAGGAACCTATTCAAGATTGGCTTAATCAGTTTGAACATTTAGACCAATATAAACGCTTCTACGCTCTACAAGTTTGGCAGCTTCTCGCTGAAATTGAGGAGCAACCACAGTTAAAGGATAAGTTAAAAAAAGTCTATCATGAGTGGGATAGGGTCAGGGGAGTACAATTGTCTTCTATTCGAGAATACCGTTATTGGGGAACACAAAATTCTATTTTACCGTATGATATATTCCTTAAAATAGCTTATCAAGTGTCTTTGCCCCTAGTTGAGGATATTTCTATAATTACGCCCGTTGCTCTGAGTATCGCTCTTATAAGACCTATAAATATACATTACCCAGAGTCTGAGCAAAGTCTTCTTGATAATCATGATGAAAGTGTAGATAAGTCTATGATCTTTCATTCAGAGTGTTTGTCATATCTCCTGAAAAATAATTCTAGTACGACTGGAACACTTTCAGCTAATAATCATCAACCATTAAACTTATTTTGGGGCGATCAGAAACACCCTCATTCTTTAGTATGTGAAGTTCGCGATCCGTTTGTTGTCGAGTATAAAAAGGGATTCCAAGAAATAACTCTATTCTTCCATATTTTAAATCGTATTGAACTATCATCAAAAAAAAGCCTATGGTTGTGTTCCTTTTTTGCCGATATTCAAGAGCAAATGGAATGGAAGATTGAAGGCCAGCCAGCGACTATCTTCAAGTTACAAGAGAAAGTTACTTTGAGTACAAAAGAGATCAATCTAAATTTTGTATTTGAACAAGTTAACGGTAACGGAAGATTTTTTGGACATTTACTTCAAGCTAATCGTCCGGGACAATTATTGAATAAAGGGAGCGACCGCTTTAAAGTGTTTGACTGGATGCTGGGATTACGAGTTGTTGAATTACAAGATCTTCCATGCACTATAAAGTGTACTGTTAGCTGGTGTAAATAAGGAGTTTTTGAGTGAATCTATTTGAACGTTTAGAGTATGGCTTTCAATCAGATATAGGAGCGATACTCTTATCATTAGTAGTAATTCTCATATGTTTGTGTGCAATTTATCTTTTTATAAGTCGCCAGAAAAAACAGCGAGATCTTTTAGCAGCAAAGTATTATGAGTATTATGCAACAGCAGAACAAGTGGCAATTTCCCATAAGTTTGCCTTTATAGGGGCTCATATTGCAGAGCTATTTGGTCGTAAAACGATAGTGAAAACTGCAGCTCAACAGTATGCTGTTTGCTTGATTCCCCCTCCTAATTTAGTGCATAAAAAATTTTTTGAAAGATGGCTGTTTTTTCTTAAAGCAAGAGCTCATCAACAGTTACCACTTTTTGCACCCTGTAATTGGGTTCATAGTGCTCATCCCTTTATTTTTGTACAAGATGAGCTAGTCAGGTCTGACGGTCGGCTAAGATTAAGATTAAGTGAATATCGTTTGGACAATACGCTAGCAACAGTAGATTATGAAAAAATACTATTAGAAATAGCTGCTGCTTTGACAGAATTGCACCAACTGCAAACAGAAACTGGAGAAAAACTCTATTATGGTTGGTTGCTTCCCTCTAGTATTTATATAGAACTAGATCCCACTAGGAAAGTGACCAAAATTGTGCTAGAAGATTTGGGGCTATGTTATGCTTTAGAAGCAGAGGGAATGAGAGAATTGCTGCAAAAGCTTCATAAAGGGAAGTTAATGGCAAGCTTAGGATACATAACTGAGCTAAAAGGCTTAATTAAAGGGATAGCTCCTGAATTTTTAGATAAGACTTTAGTAAAAAATCTTGGGATTGCAGCAGATATGTATATGTTTGCAACAACAGCTCTGTATCTTTTTACAGGCAAGGTATTTAGTTCTATTGATAAAATCAATTGGTCAGATATTCCTCATCGTTGGCAGTCATTTCTTAAAAAGTGCTTAGCAATAGATCCTAAAGAAAGACCATTAGATTTTTTAGAACTTCAAGATAGTTTGAATGATCCCGAATCCATTCTAACCTTACAGACATCAATAAAGACGATTTCATCGGTTCCAGAATCTGCAAAAAATAAACTTGGACCTGACAATATTGAGGAGATCGTTGAGTTATCCAATTTAGTGAAGGAGATTCAGCAAGTTGGAAAAGGGCAGGTAGGAATCGACGCAGCTCTTAACAAATCCATCGCTACTATAGAAAATTTTTTAGATAAAAAAAAATGGAAGCATGCTAAAAAACTTTGTAAAGAACTGCTATCTGCAGTAACAGATAAAGATACTCGGGTAGGTTTAACCCCTATCTACATTCAATTAGCTATAGCGTGTTATGAGCTGGAAGAATTTTCTGAAGCAGAGAAGTATTACTTAGAAGCAAAGAAGCTTGACTCGAGCCTAGCCAAAAGATTCAGAGAGCATATAGCGTTTAGAATATAACCTTTTTTGAATCAAGAATAGTGCTTGATAGGCCTATTTTAAAGCCAGTTTTAGAGATCTTCATTAAGCTTCCTACAGGTAAACCTTAAAAGAAGCTTAATATGATTGTTATGAAATCAAATAATTAATTATTAGCAGCTTAAGTTTGATGTGCTATTTTAGAATAGAGAAAGCTGCTCATGTCCTGATACAGGGTGAACTTCTTTTGGTGTTAGCTGAGTACGTTTAAATTTGCGGTGAGTCATTGCAAAAGCGGTATTTTCTTTATTGTTATTCTCCTCAAGGTGGAGTAAAATCTCTTTAGCCCGAGCGACTACACCAATGGGTAAGCCTGCTAATTTAGCAACTTGGATCCCATAACTGCGATTAGTTTTTCCTTTAACGATTTGGTGTAGAAAAACTATATCCTCATCAGTCTCTTTAACTGCTACATGGTAATTAACAGCACCTGGAATCATCTCTTCAAGCTGAGTTAACTCCCAATAGTGTGTTGCAAATAAAGTCTTAGCCATTTGCTTAGGTGTCGTTAATAAAAATTCTGCTACAGACCAAGCAATTGAAATTCCGTCATAAGTGCTGGTGCCACGCCCTATTTCATCTAAGATGACTAAAGAACGGGATGTTGCATTGTTAAGAATATTCGCTGTTTCCGTCATTTCAACCATAAATGTAGATTGGCCACGTGAAAGATCATCGCTCGCACCTATACGAGTAAATATTTTATCTATGATGCCAATATGAGCCTTAGCCGCGGGGACAAAACTGCCCATTTGTGCCATAATTGCAATCAAGGCTACTTGGCGGATATAAGTTGATTTACCTGCCATGTTGGGACCAGTGATCAGTAACAGACGGTTTTGGTAGTCGTCAAGAGTTGTATCGTTTGGAACAAAGGAAATAGTGGGATTGACTGTTTCAACTACGGGGTGTCTTCCCTGCTCAATTTCTAAAACAGTACTTCCATCAACTAAAGGTTTTACATACCCCTTTTCGCGAGCTATATGAGCTAACGATTGGAGACAATCGATCTGTGATATAACTCGAGCTGTTTCCAAAACAGGCTTAGAATAAGTAGTGATGGTATTTCGCAATTCCTGAAATAATTTTTGCTCTAAAGCAACAATTTTTTCTTCAGCATGTAGCACCTTCTCTTCGTACTCTTTGAGCTCTGGGGATACAAATCGTTCATTATTGGCTAAGGTTTGACGTCTAATGAATGAAGCGGGGACGCGATCTGCTTGACCTGCGCTGACTTCGATGTAATAACCGAAGACACGATTAAAGCCAATTTTAAGAGTTTTGATTCCTGTTTCTTCGCGAATACGAGATTGGTATTGAACCATCCAATCCTTACCATGTTTTTTTAGATTCATAAGCTCATCGAGCTCTGGATGGTATCCCTCACGGAAAACATTACCTTCACCTAACTTCAAAGCTGGTTCTTCTATTAAAGCGGTACGAATTAAATTCGCTAACTTATCAAATTCCTCTAGTTCATCTGCTAGGTGAACAAGATGTAAGCTTTCTTGTTGGCTAAGATAAGATTTGATGGCAGGAATCTGCTCTAAGGAAAAAGCAAGCGTTACTAAGTCGCGCGGTGTGGCATATTGGGCACTGACCTTCATAGTTAATCTTTCTAAATCTCTAATTCGATCAAGCGAGCTTTGAAGGTGTTGCAATAAAAGGGGATCTTGAACCAAAGCTTCTACACAATTTTGACGATAGTGGATCTTCTCTACTGACAATAGAGGCTGTTTTAGCCAATTACGAAGTAGACGTCCTCCCATAGGCGTTTTGGTATAGTCTAAAATCTCTAATAAGGTATTTTTTTTGCTGCCATCTTTTAATGACTCAGTAAGCTCAAGGTTGCGCTGACTGATACGATCTAAGCTTAAATATTGTGCTGTTGTATAAGTTTGAAGACGATTGATATGGACAATAGAGAGGCGAAGATCTTCTTGTAAATAATTTAATAAAGCTCCGGCTGCGTTGATGCCAGGGATCAATCCTGTTAATCCAAAGCCATCCAAGTTATGTATATGAAAATGGCTAGTTAAAAAGTGGTAACAAGTTTGATGGTCGAACTTCCAATGCTCTTGTTTGTTTAGAGCAAAACCGTATGAGAGACGCATCTCTTCAAAAAGTCGTGTGTGTTTTTGGTAAAATTTATCAGACGTAAGTACTTCTGAAGGGTGTAAACGGTAAAGTTCGCTAAGTAAATCTCTTTCAGTATCAAACTCAATGACATAAAATTCACCTGTTGTCATGTCTACATAACTAAGTCCATAGACTGAATTAAGCTCTATAAGAGATGCAAAAAAATTATTTGACTTTTCAGATAACAAAGTGGAATTGATAACTGTTCCTGGTGTTACAATTCTAACAATATCCCTTTTAACAATTCCCTTAGCTTGTTTGGGGTCTTCCATTTGCTCTGCAATGGCAACACGGTATCCTTTAGCTACTAACCTATCAATGTAGTTATCACAAGCATGATGGGGGACTCCACTCATGGGAATTCCTTGTCTCTGCGTGAGGGTCAGTTCCAATTCCTTGGCAATCATTGCAGCGTCCTCATAAAAAGCCTCATAAAAATCACCCATTCGAAAAAGTAGTAAAGAACCAGGAACTTGCTGCTTACAATTTTGCCATTGAGCCATCATAGGTGTAAGTTTTATCTCAGTATGAGAAGGGGGTTCTGATAAGAACGGATCTGCATCAATAATAGTAGCCATAGAAAGTATTAAAAGGACTAATTTTTATAATAATTTTTTCAATTTTTATAGGAAAGTTACGCTTGCTGCATCTCTTGTACCGGGTTCATTCGAAAAACAATTTGAATTTTTCGATCACCCATACTCATTTCTAAAACGGAATTAAGTCTTGTCAGTAGTAAGTTGAAAGGGATCTCAACGTGTTTTTCTCCCATGTCGACAGCAACACAAGCTTGGCTAAGTATCTCTTGGGAAAGATGAATTTGTTTGCATAGAGCTTCGAATAAGTGCAATTTTTGAAGAGCATTTTCTGCAAAAGCATATTGCTTAGAACAATGTTTACAAGTAATAATCTTATTTTTAGTAGGATTCTTTATGACAGAAAAACCTACCAATTCGCAGCAGTCTTCGCATTCGAACTCTAAATGGTGTCCCGTTTGCATTGAATTGATCCTTATGCTGTATGTTTTTAAAGTTTCATATCGATTTTTTAAGATTCTTGCCCCAATATTTTGCTTTTTATAACCAAAAAAATGTCTTTTCTTCCGCTAAAGATAGAGGTTTAATACAATCAATGAAATTTCAAATTTTTTAGGTTTAGGTATTTGGTTAGTATCAACAAAAGAGGAGCGAAAAGGATCCACTATGTAACAAATTACCAGTATTATACAGCGATTCTTTTTTTTACCCTAGTACTGTTTTTGTAAAGAAACCAATCCTTTTGTATTCCTAACGATAGCAATTACTTGGTTATTCTAATTTTTATAGTTTATTATAGGGTATTTAAAATTTAACAAATTTATTTTTATATGAAAAAAATTCAGAATTTAGATTGCATAAATGAAAAAGTATACCTGAGTGTTAAAGTGATTCCCCAAGCACACCGTAATGAACTGATAGGCTGGGAACAGGAATGCCTTAAAGTGCGTATTGCTGCGCCTCCAGAAAAAGGGAAAGCAAATGATTCATTACTCCGTTTTTTAGCAGCTAAGTTGGATGTTCGCTTATCTCAAATATCGATTGAGTCTGGGGATACTAATAAGCGCAAACGTCTTTCTATCGTAGGGCTTAGTTGGGAAGATATTAAAGCTAAGCTCGTATAAATACTGAAAACTAGTCACTTTTATTAATGAAATAAAATTTTATTACTCGATTTTGAAAAGTTGTTTTTTTATATTTAAGTCCTTAAAGGTTATAATCGTCTTAAGGAATTAAAAATAGAAATCAATTAATTATTAAGGGCTTATATGAGCGAATACCAATACTATGAATTTCAAGCGGTTGATTGCCCTTTGACTACAGAGGATATGAAAGAGCTGCGTTCCCATTCTACTCGTGCAACAATTACTAATACTTCATTTCGAAATGAATACCATTGGGGAGGCTTTAAAGGAAATGAAGTTGAATGGATGGCTGAATATTTTGATCTTTTCCTGTATTACGCAAATTGGGGGACTCATATTTTTATGATAAGTCTTCCTTCGAATATCCTAGCTCCTGGTATAGTTAAAAGTTACTGCGTTGGGGAAAACACTAAAGTATATGAAAGAGATGATAGAACTATTATAGAGTTTTCAAAACATGATGAAGAGAGTTGGTTTGAGCATGAAGCTGAGGGTGCTTTTGAACTAGCCTCATTTTTACCAATCAGAACAGCTTTATTACATGATGACCTTCGTGTTCTCTATTTAGGGTGGCTATTAAATGTTCAAAATGGGGAGTGTGATGAAAAGGATTTAGAGCCCCCCATTCCGCCAGGGCTTAAGCAGTTTAATAATTCCCTTCAGGAATTCGTAAAATTCCTAGGAATTGATACAGACCTTATTGAAGCAGGTGCAGCTTTAAGTTCCGATATGCCTATTACTTCAGATCTTCATGCTGACATTGCAGAATGGATAGAAGAGTTGCCTACAGAGCTTAAGGACAAGATTCTTTATAGCATAATATTGGGGGGAATGGAGGATGATTACTCCTCAGTACATACAGTTATAAATAGTTTCTATAAAGGCCTAGCTTTAAGTGAAGTTAAATCTAGCTCAGATAACTCAAGGCGTACAGTCGGCGAGCTTTTGACAAAGGCAAAAGGGATCAGAGAGGAAAGGAAACGAGCAGAAAAAGAAAAAAAAGCATGTGAAAAGGCTATGAAAGTGCAGCAACTGCAAATGAGACGCGAAAAACGGCTAGATGAGATTGCAGGTAAGGAAGCAAGCATATGGCGTGAAATCGGAGCTTTGGTTAATGAAAAGATCCCTAAGAGTTATGAAAAAGCTATTGATTTGATCATAGACCTACGTGATTTAGCTAAGCGCATCCATGATAAAGACTTTTCCTCAAAACTTACAGCCTTACAGGAGACCCATGCTCGTAAGTCTAGTTTTATCCAGATGTTAAAGGCTAAAGGACTTATTTGAGGGATTAAGAACTTATTGATTTTGAGAATGATTTAATTAAAACTAATAAATAGGGTAATTTGTAATGGATTGTTGTAGCTATTTAAATGTTTGCACTCAACGACGTACATATAAACAGCTACGTACAAGCCATACTACTGGTGTTAAATATTTCTAAACGGATTGTTTTTCTAGCAATCTAGGACAACATCCGTATAGTATCGAGCAAAATCTGGGAAATTTATTTTAACTTTGTAATGCTCTACTTTTCCCAATGAATGTTTTTAAATGCCTATTAACAATATTTAAAATACTTTCAAAGGGAAGTTTAGCACCTTCTCGATTCTTTGCTTTCCATGCTGCAAGCCAGCTATAGCAGAACTCAATGGCCATGCTTAAAATGTCATTTACTGTTCCATTTTTTACTTATCCCTGTTAGTGCTACCTTTAGTTAGATGAAAAACCAAGGTAAGATAACGATTTTTTCACTGTATCCATATACGAGCCATTGAGTCTATAAAATTCCTTGTTTGCCTTATTTTCAGCTAATTTGATGGCTATTGAGAGGTGATGATGGGATACCTTTGATCTGGTCGTAATTTTTTTAATTGGTAATCGATCCTGTGCTATTGAAGAGGCTTGTGAATCTAATCCCATGCCAAAAAGGCGGTAATTAGGATTGTTTGCAGAAAGAAATTTCCCAGTCTCTTTTTCTCCGAAAGTTGGAGTAATGATGATTTGATTATTTTCTAAATCGATTGTACCATTATCAGTGACTTTCAATTCATTAGATTCAAGCAAATTATTTTGAGTTTTCATTTTTACTAAAACAAATTTTCCAAGGTCGTTTATTTCTAGACTGGGGTCATCTATATTTTTATACTTCACAGTATATATAGGAGTTACGCAGTTGGATTAAGATACTTTTCATAAGTAGGGTTATCTAAAAAACTTGCGACAGCATTTCTTATCAACTGGGATTTAGCGCAAATC
>JARBTQ010000055.1 GCA_029240075.1 Chlamydiales bacterium | reverse complement strand
CCTCATTCAGGAGCTAGAAATCCCTTCATGCTTAAGGAAATCTTTGAAAGTGCGCCATCCATACTCTTCCTTAGTTTCATCTAAGTATTGTTTCCAATACTTAAAACGCATTTTTTTTACATCATCCGCGCTCCCTGGATAATACTCAGAATCAATATAAGGATTAGTAAAAAGTCTTATTTCTGGAGGATAATTCCAGTCTTTAGCATACTCCTGAGCCACTTGAATTTGGTCTGGAAATACATCTGGACTATCATAAATATATTTCATAATAATATAATGCCATTTATTGGTTATTTCTTCCTCATCGATGTTTTCAACGCCTAATAATTTTCCTAGATCTATGACTAGGTCTATAATCTTCGTTTGCTCATTTACCATAAGGCTGGATAAATTTGTCAAGATCTCCCTGTCTAGACAGTTTTCATTCTGCAATTCGTTCTTAGCCTTATTTATTGCATAAGTACATGATATATTTTTATATTTTAAACCGCAGTAGACATCAAACCAATCCAATTTAAAAAATTTATCTAAATAATCGTCTGGAATAAGGATATCAGTCATTCTTTAAAGCTCCGTTTTTTGTATCTGAGTAATCTTTTTTTAATTTCTTAAGTTTACTGCTTTGCATATTAGGTATTCCTGTAATTTCTCCATTTTTTATGAAAACTTGGTGTGTTAGATTACCATCCTTATCTACAATCCACTCAAAAATCCCTTTATAACCATTGAATTCTCCTTCTACTTGAGTAAGGTTCACTACAGTTTTATCGCCACCAACATATGAAAAGTGTCGTCCTTTAGCAGCATTATGCTTGAAGTCGTCGGCAGCTTTATGAAATGCATCATCTTTTAATGCGCTACCTTTCTTAGGAGCTCCTAAAATTTCTTTTTGGGCTAGGTTAAATTTTGTTTTCTCAAAAACAGCAACATTGTGAGAATCAGTTAAAGGCTGAGCTGAATTTTTAGCACTTTGCACTCCAGAAGTTCTAGAAGAGGTAATTGTAGCATTTGGAATGCTGGATTATATCCAACTATTTGAAAACTCGATGCAAAAGATAATCTGTCGCTTAGGCATATCTTCGACAATTTAATCAAGGAAAACATAATCAAAGAGTTAATGGAAAAGTAATAAAACTAAAAGGTTTAACTAGCTTTAGCTTAACTATAAGCAGCTAAATCAGTACAGTAAGATTTTCGCCCAATAAATATCTATTATCGGGCGTTCTAAATATGGAGTTTACTGTATAATCCAAAATATGAACTTACATCCCTCTAAAACTATCTAGAAATGTCCCATCATACCCAAGTAGAACTCTCTTTGAACCTGCTCCTTCAATGGTTAGGCCAAATTTCCCGTATTTTGGATCAAACACAATTTGATACCCCTCATCATGATCAGGAAATTCTTTTAAAACTACGTACACTTCCACTGTTTGCTTAGAGTCAAAAGCAATTTCACATATTTCTCGATAAGGTTCTACTAGACATTTTTGTAAGTCGGTATTATGCCAATTTGTTAAATCTTGTTCTTGCGCTATTTCCATTTTAATTATTTCTTTTATTTCATCTTCAATTCTTGCCATAACTACTCTGCTTTTAATCTTGATATGGAATATGGTTATACTGAGCGCGGGCTATTTGACCGTTTTCTTCTACTGGCGGAAAAAAGGTAAACCTAGCCGCGCATTGTATATTTGTTTTAAAATCTAGTCCATTTGGCATTACTTCTTGTAAGTGTATATGAGGTACATCTGGAGGATGATTTCCTAATAGAGAATTTGTATCCATTCTAAACAGACGTTTTCCATCAGCACTTCTAAAAACACCGCTATGCTTTTTACCAATTTCACTGTAATTAGGCCCAATCCATTTTTGCCCCAGTTCTAATGCTTCATCAGCTGTTAAAATATACTTACTTGTGAGATTTTTTTTGCCAGTTAACGTTTCAGTAATAACTTTATCCACTTTACTTGCATTAGAACTAATATCAATAATTATTTTATGCTCTTGATATACGAAGTCTTTGAAAGCAGCGTCGACCTGAATATTTTTAGCAGCTGAGCCACTCAGATTGCTAGAAGAGGGTGTTATAGCATTTGGAGTCTCTAGTGTAGCACGATTTGTATTCAGGGGCTGCTCATTTAAAGCTGTGAGGTTTGCTTCTGTAATGGGTTCTAGTGGGACTTCAGCTCTACGGGCGAAATCTTCTGCTAAAAGCGCTTCTCCTAATCCTGCGCCCTGTATTGCTTCACCTAACTTGGTCAAATGAGACTTACTACTGATAAGTTTTGAAACAGTCGCAGGCATGATTTCCTCAGCTGCACTACCACCTAGTTTTGCCAATAGAGCTTACATCTGGTCGGATGCATTTAATTAAAGAAATAGTAATCTTACTTCAAAGAACATAAGTAGGGAGTAAACAAATAATACTTGTGGAAAAGATAAAAGAATTGAGAAAAGGAAAAATGGTTGCAGATAGAGTTTGCTGGGAAAACTAATAACGATGCTTGGCTGAGTAGCTGCTATGAAAATAGTAAAATGGCTCCTTAACTAGAGATGATTCGATTTGTTCTATGATTATCTAAATCGATAAATTTGAACTAATCATTTGAGAATGTTGTGTAAAACAAAGTAAACCAAAACACTTCTTTAAATTACAAATTTTTGGTTATTGAGCATTTACTATTTCAAATGCCAAAACCTTTTTATATTTCCTCGTAAAAAAGTCCAAAATAGATATAATTTACCACCAAAGCCATATCTAAAATTCTGATTATTTAAAATTTGATTGTAATAGCTCAAGCGGTCTTTCTCAAAGAATCTTTTTTTAATGTATGGTTTTTTACAATACTACTAGCTCTTACATGAACTAAGTGCTTAACTCTTCAAAAATACCTATAAAGGTTTATGAAAAATCTTTTATTTGCCACCAATCTTTTAGTTGCTAGTATCAGCTTTGCAGCCAGTGCGGACGTCAATCCATTAAAAGCAGAGCAAGGCTATAACGATTCCACTCTCATTAAGCCGACCCCTTTCTTTCCTAAATCAAATGAGGTCGTTTATAGAAACTGTAATGACTTTACATTCATTGCTGCAGCTCCTAATCCCATTATTGAGAAGTATCTAAGGGATAAAAGTCAATTCGGCCCGAAAGAACTCCATGGTGCAAAGGATATTAGCGAGTACTTGCTTCTACTTACTTTTGTTTTGAGTGATCAAGAAAATATAACCGATGGGGGAAAGAAAGTTGTATTAAAATTCTATCAAGAGGCTGTAGATAAAGGTGTTTCACAGGCGCTTTATGAGCTAGGTCGCTGTTATTACACTGGTTGGGGAGTTGAAAGAGATATACCACGCTCAATAAAACTTTATTTAGAGTCTGCTAAAAAGGGGCTTAGTTACGCTCAATTAGCTCTAGGTGATATCTATTGGGATTGGAATGGAGATGGGTTAGAAGAAAATCTTGAACAAGCTGTTTACTGGTATGAGCAAGCAGCGAAACAGGGCTGCGTAGAAGCTCAATATCGCTTAGCATTATTATATAGTTTGGAAGATGAGCTATCTGACTTATCCCAAAAATACGAGTTTTGGATGTCACAAGCAGCTTTCAATGGTGATAGTAAGGCGGTATTTAGTTTAGCAAATCACTGCGAAAACAATGATAAGAAACAAGAAGCTCTGCAATGGTTACTTAAAATTCAGAATTTACCACAAGCTCAGTATGAAATAGCTCAATGGTATGAGAACTATGAAACAGGGGAAGATAAGTACATCCAAGCTTTTAAATGGTATGAGAAAGCAGCAGAGCAGGGGCATTTAAATGCGCAGGTCTATTTAGGGTATGCATATGTAATAGGACAGTTTATAGAAAAAGCGCCAGAAAAGGGTGTTGAATGGTATAGAAAAGCAGCTGAGCAAGGACATACAACAGCCTTATACAGTCTAGGCATATGCTATAGAGATGGCATAGGGGTCGCTGTTAATTATGATTTGGCTTTCAAGTGCTTTAAGGAGTGTGCAGATAAAGGATATTCTTGTGCACAGGTGGATTTGGGATATGCTTATCAGATGGGTCAAGGTGTTGAAACATCCTATGAAAATGCCTTTGAATGGTATAAAAAAGCTGCTGATCAGGGACACTTGGTAGGGTTAAGTAATCTAGGAATATACTATAGAGGTGGTATAGGGGTCGCTGTTAATCATGATTTGGCTTTTCAATACTTTAAAGAAGCCGCAGAACAAGGTGAAACTGATGCGCAAGTGAACTTAGGCTATGCTTATTTTGTAGGTCAAGGAGTTGAAAAATCTTATGAAAAAGCTATTGAATGGTATAAAAGAGCTGCTGATCAAGGACATTCGGTAGGATTGAATAATCTAGGTGCATGCTATAGGGATGGTACGGGAGTTCCTGTTAATTATGACTTAGCTTTTGCATGTTTTAAGGAAGCTGCAGATAAGGGATATGCTAGTGCACAAGTAAACTTAGGCTATGCTTATCAAAAAGGGCAAGGTGTTGAAATATCTCATAAAAGTGCCTATGAATGGTATAAAAAAGCTGCAGAGCAGGGATTTTTAGTAGGATTAAATAATTTGGGCGTATGCTACAGAGATGGTCTTGGGGTCTCTACTAATTATGACTTAGCTTTTGAATACCTTAAAGAAGCTGCGGATAAGGGGTATTCCGATGCGCAAGTGAACTTAGGATATGCTTATCAGATGGGCCAAGGTGTTAAAATATCTCATAAAATTGCTTATGAATGGTATAGAAAGGCTGCAGAGCAAGGGGATGTTTTTGGATTGTACAGTCTGGGTAATTGTTATAGAGATGGTCTTGGGGTCTCTACTAATTACGATTTAGCTTTTGAATATCTTAAACAAGCTGCGAATAAGGGATATACTGATGCGCAAGCAAACTTGGGCAACCTTTATTTTTATGGCCAAGGAGTTGAAAAATCTTATGAAAAAGCTATTGAGTACTTCAGAAAGGCTGCGGCAGAAAATAATGCAGTCGCCTACTATAACCTAGCTATATGCTATGAGTCTGGAAGAGGGGTTAGTAAATCTGAGACTGAAGCTCTGAAATATTATCAAAAGGCTGCGGATTTAGGCTATAAAAAGGCTCAAGATATAGTGAATATTAAAAATGTGGGCTACAGAAAAAATATTGATGATATTGATCCCCTTGTATGCGTTCCAAATAATTAATCAAAATATATCTTGAGGAATTAAAATGCTTATTTATGGAAAAAATACACTATTTCTAGCTCAGATGGAAAGTTCAGTGCCTTGCCCCATTTGTAAGGATGTGAACATGCAATATAAAGTATACAGCAAATACGTTCACCTCTATTGGATCCCTTGTCTTCCTTATGACAAGATTAAGTGTCTTGAATGTCATCATTGTAAAAATGCTTATACCATATCAGAAGAACATTTGAATGAGAATGAAAGGAAGAAGTTAGACGAGCTTTATGCAAAGTCTTCCGCTCCATGGTACTCTTTTGCATTTCCTATTTTAGTCGTAGGAATTGCCTGCGTAACCTGTACAATAGAGGTCTATAGTAAACAACACATTAAGCAGATGAATCAGGAATTTCTGGCTCGTCCCTACTCAGCCGTTATTGTTGTTAAATCAGATCATCCAGCACTCAAGGAGACCCCTTATCTGCTAGTAGATATTGAAGCAAGCGATGACCGATATCTGAAAACGCGTGTGAGTCGTTATGGCTACTCACTGGAAAGTACTGCAAAGCAAGCATGGAAAACGGCACAAGCAGCAAGTCAACCTTCAGATACATTGTTCAAACCTGTACAGGAACAGACCTCTAAGATTTTTGATCATCTATCCCTAGTTTGTGTTTTAGATCGGCATATGAATAATAAAGCAAATGATGCTCTTGAGTAGTCTTAAGACAATCTAAGATTTATATTTAGGGGATGCTCATTTAAAGCTGTGAGGTTTGCTTCTGCAAAGGGTTCTAGTGGGACTTCAGTTCTACGGGCGGCTCGGTCTGCAATTACAGACTCTTTAAGAGTTTCAATTGAAGAAAGGGGCCCTGGCTTAGTAATATGATTTATTGGACTGCGAGGTAATCCTGGTCTAGGAGGATCTACTGTTAGGGCTGCAGCAGCGGGGATATTTCCTATCTGAGACTCAATGAGACCAGCTCGCTCAGCTAAGTTAAGAGTTGTGCGTCCTAAAGCTGAAGCCGTACCCACTATTAATCCTGCTTCCAAAACAGCATGGGTAACATTTCTTCCCAATTCTCTGCCATCAGGAGTATCAATGTTTTGCACAAAGTGGGTCACTGCTGGGGCAATCTTAGAGACCACATCATCAGGATGTAAGCCAACAGCTGTAGGCTTAGATTCTATAGGAGCGGGCTTTGGCGGAACTTCTAAATGTTGATTGATTGGATTACTATCTTTATTCAATGAACGATCTAATACCAACTAATCTATTTACTGCCCTATGGTCCTAACTTAAATATAATTGAACGCTTACAGAAGTTCATTCGTAAACAGGCTCTTTCAGACATGTTCTTTAACGATTTTTCTTTTTTAAAAGTACTATTTGTTCTTGTTTAGGAAGTATCGATACAACTTACAAAGCAGATATAGAGTTAGGAGTTACGCAGTTGATTGACAAAATTTCGAAAATTTATTTTTATAGTAGGCATGAATAAGCCAAAATGTACAGAACTAGATTATATAAACTTCC
>JARBTQ010000054.1 GCA_029240075.1 Chlamydiales bacterium | reverse complement strand
AAATTATTGAGAAATAAAACCTTACATCATCTCCTGTATAATATATTTAATATATAAACCTTTCACTCTATCGAATCTAATACCCCTGAACGGTTACCTTAATATTACATAGCATAAATAGCTATTGCAAATTGATACAATCTTAATAATTATTCTTTTTGCATAAAAAGGTTTAGAAAAAAATATGCTTTGGAATTCTCAAAGATTAGAAGGTTTATAACCCAAATTTCTAATCTGATATAAACTATTTCCTTTAGGTATTTCCAAAGTTGCCACTTCACTCGTTATAAGGCAGTTGACGTAGCATTCTACAGCTTGTGCTTGTTCAACACGACTGTAAAATTCCCTTTAACTCAACTGCTTAATAGAGTACATTGTGGTCTCTGCTAGAGAAAGTCTATGCTATCTTCTAAATTTTTTCAGATATAATTATAGATTTTTCTTGCTGGGGATCAAATAGCAATTTATTTTCTTCATAAAAAGCTTTAAAAATCTTGGCCTCTAATTCGTATTGCGATGATTGGCACTCTAAAATCTTTAGTTTATAATTTTCTGCTGCAGGATCGCTGCGTAACCAGTTTATAAACATTTGATAAATCTCTTTCTTCCTAAGATATGAAATGCGACCACTGAAGTGTTGAATCTGCATCATAAGCATGGGGAAAGCATGATGATCCAAAATATTTTTAACATTAGTGCGTTTGCCTACATAATACGGTTTTCCATCTATTGCAAAGATAGCTACTTGATTGCTTATAGAGGAAGGGATAGGATCTTGATTTAGTTGAGTTTTAACTGTTGAAGCTTCTTTATAATCTAGTAAAATTGCTTGGATTTGGCCTGTAGATTGATTTAAAGTATAAAGGCAGTATTGAATCGGTTTGGCTTGTCTTGAGAATAGATTAATTCTATAATGATATGTATATAAGAAGTTTACAGAACACAGTATGCGCTTATCGTAGATTGATGGTAAGGCATCTGTCCTATTCTTGTCGTTTTGTATTAAGACTCTCTGAACAGTACTAGAAAGATAGTAAAAATTCTTAACAACTTCAGTTAAATTATTCGAATAAACATTATATAAATCTAACCATTCTACATATTGAGCAAGGTTGTTGCCAGGAGATAGATTGCTGATATAGGTTTGTTCCAAATTCGACTGCAAACTCTGTTGTTGAATTTCATTCATACTTAAATTTAAGCGTTCTACTTGTGTATCTAGTTGTAAAGAGTTTAAATCTTGAAATGGGACTTGTTGTAGAAGATCTTTTCGCTCTTTTGCCGGAGTAATCAATAAATTTTCGATCAGTCCTGATAATTCGTTACACTTTTCTTCTATAATTTGCCCTGACCAGTTGCATTGGTGTAAAATTCTGTAAAACTTGTTTATAATCTGTTCTTTCACCCCTTCTGGCGATCCTGATAAAATTTTAAAAGGGTCAATATAGGTAGTTAATCGTCCATATATTTTATGAGGAGCTATTTCTTGGGTAGTAATAAATAACTCTTTAAATCCTAAATCAAACAATCTCTTTGCTTCTGTAAAATCTGTCGAATCTAATAAAGTTTTGAGGGAGAAGTTTCGAACGATATTATGTATTTTTTGAATCAAAGCCCGATAATTATCTTCACCTAGGCGATAAGCTTGATTAATCAAACTAAATTTAATGATATCTTTACATGTAAGTTTATTTTTAAGTTTCAACCTATGCTGTATAAATTGGTACGATTGTTTGTCAGTTATAAGCTTTATATTTTGATGAGATAGGAGTTGGCGCATACGAAAAACTCCTTGGAAAAAGTCTCTCCTAAATATACATGTATCAATCGACATCACACCAATGGCATCTTCAATCTGCTTAATATCAGTCCCTGTACAATTAGCTTGGTCATAATAGGTAAAGAGCTGCTCTGGGCTAAAGCCCCTATCTGAAATTGTTTTAAAGCCAGAGTCGGGAAGGGAAATTAGTTGCATAGTCTGTACAGCTAGTATACACCATTGTCGAGCTTCCAAATCAAAAAATAAAATTCCCTGTATTTTTTGCCGGTATAAATGCATAAATTGTGCAAAACTTGTAGCTACTTGATGATTAGAGATACCTTTGAATAAGGCACCGACATCGATAAAAGCGTGTAATTTTTCAAAATCATCCTCAAGTTTGTATTTTAACTCCTTTAACACTTGGGAAGGATCCTTTTGCTCTAATTCTATTACAGAACTATTTCCTTTTACAGCTACTAGCTCATAAGCTACCCTTCCTTCAGTTCCTATATCAAGCTTTGGAGTTAGATTTTGATGAAAAGTTGTGTAATTCCAGGGTGTGCCTGTAACTCCCTGCACAGAGGCGAGAGAACTTACTAAATTAGCCGCATAATGGCTAATTCGATCGGGATAGGTCTCAATTTGAGGCAAAACGTGGTTCTTAAGATAATCAAATAAAAGGTCGATATTTTCAGAAATCTTTGTCTGTAATGCAGTGACAGCAACCTTGTCTTTTACACTGAGGTCAACCAAAGAGCACCCATATTTATTAGAAAAGTTCGAACAAATTGTGGTCTCAGTGAATGAAATCCCATTGATTTGTGCTTGCTTTTCAGCATTTAAATGTTCATATTTGATTAAGTCGATCACTTGATTTTCAGATACCCCTTTGGAGATGTAAAATTGTATGGTATAATTAAAGCATTCAAATTGATTCGCAAAGTCAGATTTTTCATCAGGTCGATTGTTATCCAAATAAGGAATAGCATAGGGGCGGCTGGTAAGCTTAGAAATACCATATTTAACGTCAAGTGGGGTTTTTAATGTATTTGGTAAAAAAGACTCAATTTCTTCCTTTGCTAAGCTAATTAAATCTGCTTTTACTGTGTCTCTGTCAGCCATCAATTTAATAAATCTCGGCCATTTCTCTTGATTTGTTACATTCTTATTAAGAATAATATCGGCAAAAAACTCAGCTTCATCCTCAGATAGCTTTATTTGGGCTATAACAGCATCAACCAACTGCTTTTTTAAATCGCAATATTGTTCATCAGTATAAGTCTTAAGGATGTTTCTATATTCATTTTGCATAAAGACCTTGTACAAGCAAAGGATAAGGTCTTGTTGTTCAGAGGAAATTTTATATCCGCTTCCAAATGTATAGTGTAACTCCCGTCTACAATCTAAAATATGGTCCACCTCATCAATAATAGCATTTCCTTTACTACGCAGGAGAAGAAGTACTTCTTGAAGAATTGTTACGTGGTCTTTATTTCCAGCATTCAATGCTTCTATATAAGCAAGTTCTATATTTTGGAGGAATTCAGGAGGAGTAATTAAATAAAATTTAGACTTTTGAATATCTTTTAAAAAGGATAGAAGATGTTGAAGAGTTTCTAATTTATGGAGCCCTTCACGTGAAAAATCATGCGCAGGGTTTTCATCGATATAACGAGCTCTTTGCTTGAATGACTGTTCTGAGATATAACGAAGATCACGTTTATTAATAGGGTAAAGTGCACTTGGTACAATAATAAGGGATAAACAGTCACCATCAGCTCTAGCTTGAGCGAGTGTAGGTATTATAACTTTAGTTTTTCCTTCGCCCATCATCAACTGAACAACTAAGCTACTATATTGATGCTTGTCAGATCTGCTCATCATCAATTCTATCATACTAAGCTGCTTTGGTCTTAGTAAAAGCTCACTTCGAGCTTCCAGCAGTAGAAAAATACGGTGAAGACTGTTGCTAAAGTCTAGATGATATGATCTTTTGGTACACAGTTGTTGTTTTAGTAACTTAAGTTTATTTTGGTACTCAATTTGTATCTCTTGCGAAGTTGCTTTATAATTTGTAAATGCATTGGACGCTTTAGAAATATCTTTTAGCTCTAAAAGTAAATCTAAGGATTTGTTAGCTTGTTGCAATCGTGTCTTAGCTAGTAGGTACAAGCTCATTTTATAATAAAAAAGGTCTTGCTGTTGTTTTGATAGAGGAATTGTACTCCCTAATTCTTTGTTAAAACTTCTTTGGATAAACAAATCTTCAGCACTTTCAAAGTCAAAGATAGGATTTTCTTTTGAAAGTTGCTGCAATGAATAGATTAATTTTTCTTCGCTTTTTGTAGGAGGAGTATTAAGTAACTCTATAATTTCACCTTTCAACCTTGTAATAAGGGGTTCATTATCTAGTGCGATCTTCTTCAACTCCTGAGCAATTTTTTTGATAGAACCTATAAGGAAAATTTGTTCGTTCTGTTCGACTATCGCTCCTGCTTGATAATCCTTTTGAAAATTTACCAATTCTTTCTCAAAGATAGGTTCTGAGCTTTTCAATTCTGAATCTGTAAAAAATGGTAGAAATGAAACTTCTTGTATTGAATTACGAGTTTTTAAGCAGGCTGCAGCTATCTGCTCTAAAGGGTTTTCGTTATGAAATAGAGAAACTTGTTGTCTAAGAGCTCTAATTTCAAGAAACTGAGGATTTAAAATTTCTTCCCTAGTATCGGGATAAAGATTAAAAGTGGCTTCTCTAGAATAATAAATTTTTTTATAAAACAGCTTTTTAAGTTTCCCGTTATCATTTGTAAGAAGGGGGGGGATTGTAGTAATTGTTCCTGCATATTGTAATTTTTCTGGGTTTTTTAAAAAAAAATCTTTTGCAACTATACTTAAAGCATTGAAAAATTCTTTTGCTTGTTTTTCTCTATCCTGCAGAGAATCTCCTGTTAGAACGGGCAGCGGAGGGGCTTCTTGAGGTGCGAGTACGGCGAATTTAAGGAATATTAACAATTTATTACCTAAGTCTCTCCATTTGTAATCTCTTATCATTGAACAACTGTTTGAAAGCTGTATAATCTCTATTACTTGTTCCTGATTTCTAGCATTTACATACAATCGACCAAAGTTTTTAAGTAGATAAGTGTATGGTAAATTAACCCAATAAAGAGATTTACAAGGATTCGTTTCAAGGAGGCTTGAGACATTGATATGCAACCTTTCTGTCAGAAACTCAATTTTAGTAGATATGTGGGTTAGATGAGGCTGATTCGAATGCTCAAGACTAGAAGCGGTAATTCCATTTACCCTAAAAATTTTGCTAGGGGAACTAACATACAGAGCCTCTAAGTAAGGTTCAAGGCTCTTCAGGCGATTGCTATATATTTTCTCCTTGCCCAAAACAAATTTGAGAAATTCTAATACTTTAATTTCTAATTCTCTGCTAATTAGCTGCTTAATTTTAGGGATTATGAATCTTTTTTTGCTAATATAATTTTTCCAGACAAAAAGTATATCAACATAATAAGATTCATTTTGAATTCCAAATTGAACGGCTAAACTTGCTAAAAAAACTCGTAACCCTAATTCATTAGGATGAGTTCTTGTAAGAGTACCTCTGAAGAGCTCTATGAAAATGCTTTTCTCTTCGGTAGTTAGTTCATTTTCGTAGCTCAAGCATTTAACATAGTGATAGGCATTTTCATAATCTAGTTTAGTTAAACTCAGATATGAAAGAAAAAGTTTACCGCGTCGATCATGCGCAACAAGTTGTCTGTCAGAATCCAACTTATAAGTACGATATTGGTAAGATTGAGAAAAGTCTATGCTGAATTTTTCTCTGCCGAGGTCTGCAGCTAAACCGAATGTTACTCTTTTTTCAGTATCTTGGAGCAAGCCTTCTATAAGTAATACCTTTTGTAACCCTTGTTTATTTTGTAATAGTAAAAAATTAGATAATCCTTGGATTGGTTGAAACTTTTGACTTTCTACTACAAAAAATTGGGGATCTGTTTTCCAGAACAGACAAGCCTTTCCTTTCCTATCCAAACCATATATAAATTCGAGAGGCTGCTTTTGCTCATCTAAGCAGAGGGCTATTTCGATAGAGAGAATATTCTTTTGTGTGGCATCTTTCCAGATCAATATATCTTTTGGCAGACTAATAGCGCTTAATACAGAGCGTAGGTTACAAGTTGGTAACGAGTCATCGCTAAAGTGATTTGCCAAATAACTTATCGTACCAGTGTCGTCAATTCTAATAATTTTTATGGCAGTATATGATAATGGATCCAATGTATCTGGGGAGGTTTGTATAAAAATTTTATAGCGAATTCTTTGAGACAACCAATCTATGAAAAGTATATCAAAATGTGGTATATCCTCAAGCCTACCATATTGTGATGGATCTGTATTACTTCCCTCAACGCAAAACCAAGCTGTAAGCTTACCATCCTGAAATTTTGTAAGAAGTAGGTCCTTAGCTGTAACATTTGATTTATAGTCTGCAATTCCCCTTAGTTTTTCAGTGTCAATTTCTGTAATGGGTTTAATCTTATAGATATAGTTAGCCAGCTGCTTAGGCGAAAGGTAGAAGTATCTCTTGCTATCTATTTTCTTTTCAATCCGCATTTCTGATAGGTCCTGAGCTTCATAGATTGTTAAGTAGCCATATTTAGCGTGTTGAATATCAAATCTATTTTGATTCCAATAGCCAAATACTCGTTCTTTGCCAAAAAGCTCTGAATAAGGTGTAGTAGTATGCCCATATACTGCGGTAGTTGCTAACCATTCTAAAGGGACCGGTCTCCAATACCCTTTTTCTGAATGCAACCTCCCTGTAATTATATTAAAAGTAAGACCGTCTCCTCGGGTATAAATAGGAAACGTTCCTTCCCACAAATGATTATCTGTAGTAGCTATAGGGGTGTTCAGCAATAAGACAATCGCATTTAGAGTTTCCTGAAGAAAAAAATGGTTTTTTAGCGCTGTCTTTAAACTAGAAATTTGTCTTCCAAACAGTAAAGTTATAGTTTGTTCATCTAAATAAAGGAGGTCGTTATTATACAAAGCGCGGTCGATTTGACCTTTTTTAGATGAAAAAAGAAGGGCCTAGACTCTATTATAGGAGTTCCAACACAACCTAAATAGAAAAAAGG
>JARBTQ010000030.1 GCA_029240075.1 Chlamydiales bacterium | reverse complement strand
CGGTTGATTTATGACAAGCAATCTTTTTAGCTATTTGCCCTCTTGAATTTCCCTCTGCAAATAATACTTGAATCTGGTATCTTTGTTCTTCGGTTAGATACGTATACTTTTGAGTCATACTGACTTTCTCCTATTTTTTTTTGCGTAAGGAGAGTATACTGCTTCTAACTTTTCTTTTTTAGTCTACCGTTGCACTTGTTAATTGAATACGCGAATTTACTCAAAATGGTGCTAAAATTGGACAAATAGCAGTTTTTAATAAATAGAGCTTATCATTGTTTGCAATCTTTCCGATAAAGTACACAATAAATCTACAACAGCTTATGCTAGAAATCTAATTTATTATTGAAAAACCTTACTCCTAAAAAACGACTTATTCATTATAAACGAGTTATAAATGAAATACTTTACATTTGTCTCTTGCCTCATCTATTTTTTATGTGGTGTTGTAGGAACTACTTTAGGGTCTATTTTACCCGAATTATTAAACTATTATGATCTATCTTATACCGAAGGAGGGCAACTAGTCTCATTAGGATCGATCGGTTTTCTGCTAGGGGTTCCTATCTCCTCCCTCTTATTAGGTCGATTTAGTGAAAAAGAGATCATCTATACCGCTCTGCTATTTGTAGAATTTGCACAGCTATGCATTTTATCGTTGCCAGAATTTAAATATATCCTTTTTCTAAATTTTATAAATAACATAGGTATAGCGGCACTAAGCACAATAACAGCGACATTACTAATGGAACATTTTGTTGGGCGAAGAGCTGTTATCATGAGCTACCTTGAAGTAGCTTATGGCTCTGGTGCTCTTGTTATGCCAGTCCTAGCAAGTGTCCTCATATCTTATAATGCTTGGAGATACGCCTTTTTGATTACAGGATTTCTAGCCTTTTTGATGCTTTTAGTATGGCGCTTTGCTCGTTACTCAAAAAATACCCCACAGACAAATACAAATGATCCTGAAATGCCGTTTACACCTCAAATCATGCCTACAATTTTAAAAGGGCAATTTATATTTTTGTTTGTATTTATGATTTTTCTTTATTCTGGTGTCGAGGGAAGCCTCAATAGTTTTTTATCCTCAATTTTTATTAGCTATTTGGGAGTCGCGGCTAATCAAGCATCTTTAAGCATCGCTATTTTTTGGGTCTCTATGGTGATAGGGAGACTTGCGACAGGTTGGATCATACGCAAAGTCACGTATGGTAATTTTCTGTTCCGTAGCATGGTTGCTGCATTATTTATTTTTGCTAATTTTATAATATGGAAAAATGCTGTTGTTGGTTATATCCTGATCTCTTTTTTAGGGTTCGCAATGTCAGGAGTCTATTCCATAACTATGGTCTATGCCAACCATACATTTCCCGGTCATGCCCGCCTCATTACTAGTTTGATTACAGGTTTTGCAGGATTAGGCAGTGCCTCTTTTCCAGCATTAATGGGGTATACTATGGATAAAGAGGGCGTATCTTCAGCACTACTACTCGTAGCAACCTTAATCGTGGTTTATCTAGTTGCTTTGCGTACTGTCAAGCATCTATATTCAAAAGTAGCTTGGTTGGAGGATAAAGGAGAAATGCCTTCATAAGGAGAATTGGCAGATTCATGCTCCAGAACTACCTGCCCTTCCTAAATAAAAAATTCTACCTTGCTGCGATGATTTTTGTTGATTAATGGCTAGAATTAAGACTAAGGAAGATCTTTTGGATTTTAGCTAAAGCTTGTGGAAAACGTACTTGGTCGTTTTTTAAATTCATTGGCTCGATCCATTTAACTTCTTCAATCTCATCTTTTGCTAGGATAGGAACGGTAAGATTATCTAAGTTATGGCGAGAAACACACTTGTCGAGTTCGCATTCAAAGACATAAAATTTATGTTCAAAATGTTCTAAAAGTCTGATAACTTTTACTACTAATCCTGTTTCCTCAAGCGTTTCACGCACTGCTGTCTGATCGGCTGTCTCATTCCCTTCTGGCTTACCAGAAGGGATGTCCCATTTACCCGTTTTGCAATCTTTCACCGCTAGCATACGCCCATTATACTTAAGCAAACACCCTGCATTCCCTCTATACGATAATGTCCTAAAGTTCTCTGTATCACCCATTAAACTCTCCTAAGGTCGATAGCTCAAGCAAATTACTATTAAATTATTTTTGAAAGTGCCTTTGCAGAGCTTTATTGCTTCTATTCATTATTGCAATCAGATCCATTTTAGGAATTTGCCTCCTCCTCCTCTTCCTCTTCCTCTTCCTCCCACCAATTTGATTCAGAAGAACTGCTTTCCAGATCTAAAAATTCTTGATAATTAGCTCTATACTTGTTCATCTCCTCCTCATTTTTTTCATTTATCCAAGCCAACGTGTCCGATAGAATAATTGCTTCAGCCGTCTCAATATTTTCTAGACAACGGCTTCTGTCCTTAGTCGAAAGCGAAGAGCTTAATTTTAAGAACTTTTTTGCTTGCTCCCATTTTTCCATCTGAATAAATCGATCAATCCCTTTCTGCACCATTTCCGACATAGTGAAAGGATTTAATTTTTGTAGACATATCTGCTCTAAATATTTATCAAAAAATGCTATTAAATATTCTCGATGAAAATCATTTATAGCTGCAATAAACATATCTTCTAAAGAGTAATTATACATTTTCAATTTATCTATGATATCATCACAAACTTTAACATAACTGTTTAAGGAAGAAACTGATTCATCGATACGTGATTCCTTTTCCTCCCCCTTATTTTTCTGCAGTCGCCAAATTAAATGAAGGAGATCTAAAATGTAATCGTTTCTATTATCTTCTAATAATTGTTCGATTAAAATCCACAGGGCGTTAAGGATACACGTAATGTCTATTTTCAAGTTAACAGCCCAATCATAAATAGAAGAATAAAGAGAAGAAGTTACAGCTTTACAAAATAAAGAAGCAAATTGAATTTGTTCCGGTTTAGTAAGCTCTTTATAATAAATAGCCACTCCCATAAAATCTGTAAAGTTGCCCTCAGACTTTACCTTATCAAGAAGAGCTGATCTAAAAGGAGTACGCGCATCATTTGCATAGCCAAATTGAACTGCATATAGTGGAGGAGATAGATAATGAGCCGCAAGAATAGCTTCCTTTATATATCCTCTATCAAGAAAAGCTTCTACAATTATATTTTCTTCAAGACTACATCGCAATACCTTTGCTTTTCTATGAATTTCTTCGAGCAATTGTATGGCATAGAGGTGCTCGATCTTATTTTCTTTTTTAGAGCTAACTACCAATGCTTTAACTAAGAGATTAATACAATTTATTTCCTCAGCTTTTAACCGGCTTTTAGTAAGGGTCTGAAAGTTATCCATGTTCTGAAATGGCCCTGAACTTATATATTCTAGCCACTCTATAAAGATGTCTTGGCAGGAGTTTAAGCTTAAATTTGAGTTAATAACTTGGGAGGCTGCTTTTAAAGAAAGCGTTGATTCGATACAAGTAAAATCAGGATTTTGAGGTGATAAATAGTTAAATTTAGTTTTCAATGGTGTTTTAGTCCGTTCCAAAATAAACTCTATAAAATACACCTTAAGCTTTTGTACAAGTATTTTCTCTTTTCTATTATTTGCACAAGAAATTTGCCTATCTACTTGATTGCATAGTTCTATACTACGATCAACAGGCAACTTACCTAAATAACAAGCCTTGCATATAGCTCTTAGTGCAAGAGTATTTTTATGATTCGCAATTAAATCAGAAATCTGCAACTCATAAATTGAAGATGGTCCTGCATCTGCTTCTTCAAGACGTTTACCAAGTTCTTCCCTTGCTATATGGTTCCATGACTTAGAAACAAGAAGTGCAGCATATAAATTTGTAATATTTAAATTTGAAAAAATTCTTTTCGCTATACTAACAACAGGAGATGGGATTATCTGGACTGGTTTGTGAGGGCTTGTAACGTTTGCTGGCTGGTCTGATGTTTTTACTGAGAATGAAAACACTATATATTCCCCTATTTTAATAAAAAATTCCTATAAACTGTAAACAAAAGCGAGTTTGAGTCTACAGAGCACGGACAAGTTAACTATTTTCTTTGTTATTAAGATAAATTCAATGTAGTAAGAGATAGTACTTCAAGATCCTTCATAGTTTGAGCAATCCCCTTAATTTCAACTCCATCCTCTGGATTATCTAATCTTTCTTGAGAAATCTTTTCTAATAATTCTCTTAAAATTATATCGTCATAATTTTTTACTTGCTGTTTGAAGTCACTAACATCTTTCAATCTAAAACTTAGACGAGCATCTAATTCTAAATAACTTAAAGAACAAATGCTTTGTAATATCAAAGGATTCGAAACTTCTACTCTGGTGAGTTTTAATTGCTTTAAGTGTCTGCATTGAGAGATCTCTTCAAAATCTTGCTCTTCTAAATAAACAAAGGTTAACCTTAAAATTTGCAAATTTTTTAAGCTAGAAATCCCTCTTAAATTAGCTTTTTGCAACCCTGAATAACCTCTTAAATGTAGCTTTTCCAAATAACGGTTTTTTTGCAGATGATAAAGAAAGCCCTGTTCTATTTCTTCTGGAACGCTCAAATCTAAAGAGACCAAATGTTCTAGCTTATTCAAATGAATTAAACCAGACTCCCTTAGCTGTGAATTATAGATGGCTAGTATTCTAACACTTGGAAAAAGATCGCTAATAGCTGAAAGTGTTTTATTGTCTAAAGTATGAAAAGTAAGTCTTGTGATCAAAGAAAGAGGGTTTACTAACCGATTCAACAAAGGTCTATTTGCCATAAAACTTTGTGCATCCTGCACGTTTTTTTGAACCAAACCTTGTAAAGTACCAAGGAATAGATCCAGTAAAAATTGATTTTTTTTACTTTGGATATGCCTAATTCTTTCGTTCCACTCTATAGAATCTTCTAAAGTTAATTTTTGCAAACCAGGATGGATACAATTCTGCAAAATAAATGCTCTTAGCTTTAGCAGCTCAAAATGCTCAGCGAGAGTAAAGATGTCAACAATTTCCGCTAAAGAAAATTCACGCTTTACATAGGGAAAGGTCAATGCTTCCAACAATAAGCAGAACTCTTCTATTTTGATATCAAGAGGGTGTCTTTCTGAAAAATTATCTTCTTGATTCCACAGTGTTTTGAAATAGTCTGATTGCTCTACCAGTAAAGCAAGCTGAGGTCCTGATAGGTAAAAGATCCCGTTTCTTAAATTTAAGGGGTAATCTTTGATTAATTTGCAAAGAGGCTTCTTTAGCAGATTAGTTTGCAAGACTTGCTTCAAAGCAAGGAAAACAGCTTTAACAGTGCGATCTATGCCTTTTAGATTGAGCTGCTTATCTGCTACTTGATTAAGTACATAATGCATAAGTCGAGATGCATCAAGACTTTTTACAGGCTCTTTTTGTAGATTACCAATACAAGTAATGAGAGCTTCCAAACGACCATTTTGAATTAAACCCGCAGTATTAAATTCTTCAGCAATACAATCAGTCCAATGTATTGCTGTTAAGTTTGTCGGGATAGAAGTAAGTGAAGTCATTTAACTTAAGTTTCCTTATTTTTTAATAAACACCATTTTAAGTTTAAAACATAACAAGGGGACTTTGGTTACTCAATCACAGGAAAGCCTTGGTAGGTGTCGTAACCCTTAGTACTTTTCTATGTATATTGCTGAGTAATTTTTCTAGTATAAATAAATTTTCTTGGGTTATTTCTGCAAAGCACATGAATTGGAAAAAGTAGGGTTTTACAAGAATTTGATGGTGAAAAAAGAAAGACAGAAAAATTAATAAAAAATTAATAAATACGCAGTACAATCAGGTTAAATTTAACGCTGGATATTGCGATTATGCCTTATAAAAAGTCTATAATTAAGTATATTCATCCTTTGGAGCCGATCGAAAGAAAGCTTTCATTTGATATTCATCAACAGCCCACAGAGGTTACCTGTGGTCCAACTTCTCTTCACTCCGTTTATCGTTACTATGGGGATGATATTTCTCTAGAACAAGTGATTGAAGAAGTTCCAATGCTGGAAGATGGTGGAACTTTAGCTGTATTACTTGGATGTCATGCCTTAGAACGGGGTTATCAAGCTGCTATATCTACTGCTAATATGCAAATTTTTGACCCCACTTGGTTTGATAAAACAGGGGTAGATCTCAGAGAACGACTGAAAGCTCAAGCTCATGTAAAAAATAACTTAAAGTTACACTTAGCAACTGAGGCTTACCTCAAGTTTCTTGACCTAGGTGGTACAATTCGGTTTGAAGATTTTACACGTAAATTGATTAGAAAGTATTTAAATCAAAATATCCCTATTCTTACAGGTTTAAGTGCAACATTTCTTTATCGCACAGCGCGAGAATATGGAGATACTTTATTTTTCGATGATATTCGGGGAGATCCTAGTGGACATTTTGTAGTTATTCATGGTTACAATCGGTTAACTAAGCAAGCATATGTTGCAGACCCAGTAGTATACAATCCTTATTCCCCTACACAACATTATGCAGTACATATAGACCGTCTAATCTGTGCTATTTTATTAGGGATATTAACTCATGATGCGAACTTTTTAACCATAACGCCGTACAAAAAAACTTATAAAAGGCTCTCTAACCACGATACTCATCCTAAATTAAATCCATTGGTTGAATCTCACATACAAAATTCCAAGATAAAATAAACTTCTTAGAAAATTTTCTGCCTAAATTTTGTTAATTAATGTGATGGATCGTAGTTAAAAGTTGCGACAAAGGCTCTGTTAGAGATTATGTCAATCATGCTATTTCCACCTCTTAGCATGTGAATTATACCTTAAGCTTTGTGCCCCCAAAGGTAGATAGCTTCCCACAAGCTTAAGATGATCCCACTAGTAACAACACATAAGCCTAAGTTCCAGCAAATTGCAGGAATAAACCTGTTTTGTGCATAGTAAGTTGTCATAATTGCTGCTACAATGATTGTTATCATATTGGCAATCATTAGACCGTAGATTGGCCAAAGCCATAAGCCAAGTGCAGCAAGAGCAGCAGCAAAAAGAATTCCCAAGCCAACGCCTAAAGCTTGCTTTAAAGGATGATCATAAGCATCTAAAATAAGGCCTAGTTCCTCTTCTAACATTACTTTAAGAGCTCGTTTATCATCTGCCATTAAAACGTCTACTACATCATCCAAAAGCTTACCTGTTAAACCTTTTGCTGCGTATAGCTCTTTAAGCTCCTCTTTCTCTTGCTCTCTATTTTCCTCTATTTCATGGTACTCTTCTTGCAAAACCCGATGTAATCGTTCTAGTTTTACCCAACCTAGCCAAGCAATCTGGCCCATTTTCCAGATGATCCAACCAAAACTAAATGTCAGTAAAATGAGCATGTAGTTGTCAATTGAGGGAGTTAATTGCTGAATAACTAAGCTTATTGCCAGTAAAGCAGCCGCAGCATCGCGAGCAGCGTTAACTCCAACACTAATCCATAAAGGGGTTTCTACTCCATGCCCTTCACTTACTGCAACGATACTTTTCGATCTCATTTGCAAAATATGATCTAGAGCTGATCCCCCCTGGAAATGATTAGAATCTTTTTTTTGTACTTTTACTGGTTTATGGTGGTGATGTGATGATCCGTGCATTTCTTATAACCCTTCTCTTGGAGTTCAGTAAATCTTTTGCATATCAGCTATTCAAAATTTAGGGTATATCTTTCATCGCTTTATTTTAAGAAGAGATTATCTCTTTTCGTATGTGCAAGTAGTCGAGATAACCTTGCAAAATGATAACGGCTGCAACCGCATCAATAATCTTAGCTCGCTTTTTACGACTCATTTCAGCTTCTCTCATCGCTCTTTCAGCTTGTACTGTTGACAACCTTTCATCCCAAGTTTTGACAGTACTATTTACCCTTTGTTGTAACTCGATAACTAAAAGGTTAACTTGCTCCATTAACGTCCCAGGCTGCCCATTCATTCGTAAAGGTAGACCTATGATAATTTCTTGAACTTCATAGCCTTTAATCGCATTAACAATACTTTCCGCTGTAGCCCCTATCGATTTAGCTGTAGGAACCACTGCCAAGGTTCGTGCAATTAGTTGACTTTCATCTGAAATAGCAAGGCCAAGCCTTGCTAATCCATAGTCTACGCTTAAGATGCGCCCCATATTAACCACCATGTTTGGTAATTGCTTTTTGCTCGATAACAGCTTTAACAAAGTTTAAGAAAAGAGGATGAGGAGCAGTAGGTTTTGACTTAAATTCTGGATGGAATTGTACCCCAATCATCCAGGGATGGTTTTTAACTTCTACAATTTCGCAGAGGTCATTTGACTCATAGCGACCTGTAATTAGTAGACCGGCATCTTGCAAAGCTTTACTATAATGGTTATTAAATTCATAGCGATGACGATGTCTTTCTGAAATAGCTTCTGTTCCATAAGCTTCTGCAGTCTTAGTTCCCGGCGTGAGTTTACAAGGATAAGCCCCTAATCGCATTGTCCCTCCCATAAACTGTACTTTACGCTGCTCGCTAAGTAAAGAAATTACAGGAGCAGGAGTATTAGGATCCATCTCTGTTGAATTAGCACGATTGAGTTTAGCCACATTACGAGCATATTCTACCACAATTACCTGCATACCTAAACAAATACCAAAACATGGAATCTTATTTTCACGGCAGTATTGAGCTGCGGTTATCATTCCTTCCCAACCTCGCTCGCCAAATCCACCAGGAATCAAGCAGCCATCACACCCTTCTAGGGTCTGTACAATATCCTCGTATGAGCTGATCTTATCTGATTCTATTCGATGAATATTAAGCTGATAGCCAGCAGCAATTGCAGCATGCTGCATCGATTCAAAAATAGATTTATAAGCGTCTTGATGCTGCACATATTTTCCAACAACAGCAACTTTTACAATCCCTTTTGGATTTTTAATGACGTCAACGATCCTCTCCCATTCAGTAAGATCTACGTTTTTATTGGGAAGCATTAATTTTTCACAAATAGCATCATCAATCCCTTGCGCATACAAATTCAAAGGTAGCTCGTAGATGCTATGCTCCGTATCAACGACTTCAAAAACGGAATCTTTTGGAACGCTGCAAAATAAATGGATCTTATCTTTAATATCAGCAGGAATACTTACTTCACTGCGACATAAAATTAGATCAGCAAAAATTCCTATTCCCCGTAAAACTTGTACTGAGTGCTGAGTTGGCTTAGTTTTAACTTCGCCCGCTGCTTTTAGGTAGGGTATGTATGTTAAATGGATGTTTAAACAATCTTTAGGATGCTCATCTCGAAATTGTCTGATAGCTTCGAGAAACGGAAGGGATTCGATATCCCCAACAGTTCCCCCAATCTCCACCATAACTACATCAACTTTTGATTGTTGACCCGCAAGTAAGATTCTACTCTTTATTTCATTAGTAATATGAGGGATAACTTGTACTGTTTCTCCTAAATAATCCCCGCGACGTTCACGTCTGATAACTGTTTCATAAATCTGCCCTGAAGTCGCATTTGATTCCCTTGTTAATTCAGCATGGGTATAGCGGTAATAATGACCAAGGTCTAAATCTGTCTCAGCTCCATCATCTGTAACATACACTTCTCCATGTTGATAGGGACTCATCGTACCAGGATCAACATTTAAATAGGGATCAAGTTTCAATGCTGCAATTTTTAGTCCTTTATGTTCCAACAGCATAGCTATAGCAGCTGAAGTTAATCCCTTACCTAAAGAGGAGAGCACTCCCCCTGTTATAAAAATGTATTTTGGTTGCATAATATTTTCTCTATTTTTTCAATATCTTCTGGATTATCTACTCCGATAGCAGCTTCTTCCACTACGGCTACCTTAATTTTAAAACCTTGCTCAAGTACTTTAAGCTGCTCCAAATCTTCAGCTAACTGCAAAGGTGTTGGGGCTAATTTCATATATTGCAGTAAAAAGTCTCTACGATATGCATACAGGCCTATGTGGCGGTAATAAACTGTTTCAGCATTCCAAACACCTAATTTGCTATGAGGAATAAGTGCTCTACTAAAATAGATAGCATCTCCTGTTTGGCTGAAGACACATTTAACTACGGAAGTGCTTTGTAATTCTGTTTGGTCGCGACAAATAGTTGCGGCTGTACTCATTACAGCATTTGAATCGTTAGCTAGAATATTTGCTACTTTCACAATAGTGTCGGGATCAAGACAAGGTTCATCTCCTTGAATATTTACAATGATGTCATTTTCTGTGCACTCAATAGAATGGGAAATGGCCTCAGCTAAACGTTCAGTCCCTGTTGTGCACTCCGGCGATGTTATCACAACTTCGCCACCAAAACTTGTAACGTGATTTGCAATATCTTCATGATCTGTAGCTACAATTAAACGATCTAATGCTTTACAGCGTCTTGCATTTTCATAGGTGCGTTGTATCAACGTTTTTCCTAAAATAGGGGCTAACAATTTGGCGGGAAAACGGGTGCTAGCATAACGAGCAGGAATAATTCCAATGATTTGGGATCTATTTATCATAATGCCTATTTCCTATTTAATTATAAAATTTGCAATTAAACGATAAATAATAGAGCTTATGACGATTTCTTTATAGTAAAATCGCCACAAGCTTAAGTCATTTATTTTGAGTAATAAATCATTGAAATGACTAGCTTATTCCTATCGCTCTACGAACCTCATTTAGAACGTAAGCTGCTTTTATTCTAGCTTTTTCGGCTCCCAATTTAAGAATGACATCTATTTTTGATCGATCAGCTAATAGCTGTTCATAAATAGAGCGCGCTGGTGATAAATGAAAATCTAACAATTCAAATAAAGCTTGCTTAGCGTCACGCCAAGAGATCCCTTTCTCAAATAAATTTTGCATCTCTTGAATCTGTTCTGTGGTTGCAAACTCGCGATATAAAGTAAATAAAACAGAATTATTAGGGTCTTTAGGTTCATCGGGCCCTGTCGAATCTGTTTGAATCTGTCCTACTAATTTTTGTAGCTTCTTTGAAGGCACAAAAAGTGGTATCGTATTGTTATAACTTTTGCTCATTTTACGCCCGTCTAAGCCTGGTAAAACAGCAGCAGTTGCACCCACTAAAGCCTTAGGTTGTTTTAAGACTGGCTTGTAAGTCTGATTAAACCGACCCGCAATATCTCGCATAATCTCAATATGTTGAATTTGGTCTTTACCTACAGGAACTTCTTCCCCTTGAAAGGCTAAAACGTCAGCAGCCATCAAAATAGGATAGTTGTAAAGCCCCATATTGATTCCTACATCAAGATCTTCAAGTCCTTTTTCTTGATTCTGTGCAATAGCTGCTTTATAAGCGTGGGCTATATTCATTGCCCCCTTTTTAGTCAGGCATGCCAAAACCCAAGAGAGCTCCATAATCTCTGGAACGTCTGACTGTCTGTAGAATGTAACTTTTTCAGGGTCTAATCCACAAGCTATCATAGTTGCTGCCACATCATATGTTGACTCTAAAAATGATTTTGGATTTGGTAGAGTTGTAAGAGCATGATAGTCTGCAATAAAATAATAGCAGTGATACTGAGGTTTGCGAGACATCTCTAATGCGGGGCGTATCATCCCCAAATAATTACCAAGATGGGGAGACCCCGTCGGTTTAATACCGCTAACTACAATTCTTTTTTGCGTTGAGGATTTAGATTGTAACTCGCTATTCATATTATCTTAAGATTTAAGTTTAAAATTGTGTGTAATTTCTTATAGTAAAAAGTTTTCTTTATTAAAATTTCTATTGAAATTAGGCAAGAAATGGGCCAATTATATTCTCTTAAAGTTGTTCTAGTTTCTTATCTGATTGATCTTAATCCTGTAATATTATAGTTTAATCCCCTTTGTGAAAGAGGGGATTAAAAAGCTTATTTACCTGCTAGATCATCTCGAGGTATTCTAACTACAATAAAAACTTGATGTTTAGGAACAAACGTATACATCACGATATAAGGGATAATACGATTATTGATAGCCACTTCAACCTGTACAAACTCTGTTTGCTTTAATTCTAACTGATTTGATAAGAGACAGATATCTTTAAAATATTTTCGACCTTGAGCATCTTGATACCTCTCAAGAGGTTGTGTTCCTTCTGGGGAGCTAAATAGAATATTTTGAAAGCGATCAATTACAACCACATGACGCTGCGCTTTGCGCCCCCATTTGAACTCTCTTAGACGTTCACAAAGCTTTACAAAATCTGCATCTGTAGTATTAGCTTTTTGTACAAATTGATCCATCTGCGAAGCAAAAATAGAAAGCTCCTCTCTATCTGCACGTAAACGCAAAGAAACTCTCTCTTCCATTTTATTACCAATGTAGGGCTTTAAAAGGATCTGTTGTTCAGTAACTTTTTGTTCCAGTTCTAATCTCTTTGTATGGTAGCCATCAGGTAACTCTTTACCTTCCATTGCCTTTTCATAGCTTTTCAGAATTTCTAAAGCTTTTTGGTAGCATTCAAAATTAGTATAGGTTTCCGAAATCCAAGGAAAAAAGTCGCGTATAATAGAATCGTGCGCAGCTCCTTTTGAGCTCAAAACATCTAAAATTTCTATAACCAATTGTGCTCTCTTAGGATAAGCAAAATTTGCTTTTAAATAACTATTAGCTTCTTTTTGCTTATTCAAAAATTCTGTTCGTAGCCCTTTTACTTCTTCAGACTCCTCTTGGGATTCAGTAGATGCTGCAATCTCATCTTTATTATCTATAAAAGATCTTAAAATTTTTGCGCCCTCTATTTGAGGATTAGCCTTAAGAGCTGTTTGAAACATTTGTTTGGCTAAAATAACATTACTTAACTGGTAATAAGTCATTCCCAAATTAAAATTAGCTTCTAAGTTTTCAGGAAGTTCTTCCCATACCTTTTGAAAAAGTTCTTTAGCTTCTTCATACTTCTCCAGTTCATAGTCTTTAATTCCCTGCTCCATTAAAGGAACTACTTTGTCTGGTAAAGAAGTGAGAGACTTTAAAAGTTTAAGCTGATAAATCGCATCATTCATCCCAAGTAAACCTTTAAGCTTCTTGAGTTCCTCTTCCATAGCTTTTTGTTGTTGTTCTAGCTTTTGGATTGAGGTATTAATCTTCTGCCTTTGAGAAGTAGGAGCTCCTTCAACTAACGCCCCTAAGCATAATCCTTGTAATGCAAGATAAATTCGAAAAGATCGCATATAAGTCTAGTAATTCCTTGTCTCTTGAGCTATACACAGCACAATTTTGGAAATTGTGCTTAGTGCAAATCTGCGCCATAAGTTTAATTGTGCATGAATAAGATAACATCGCCATCTTGTACGATATACTCTTTTCCTTCAAATCTAACTTTTCCAACCTCTTTTGCTCCACCGCGACCGTTATACGCAACAACATCATCATACTTTATCACTTCTGCTCTGATAAAACCTTTTTGAATATCGCTATGTATTTCTCCTGCAGCCAGATGCGCGGATGTCCCTTGTTTAATTGTCCACGCTCTTGTTTCCATTTCGCCTGTAGTTAGGTAAGTGATTAAACCTAACAAATCAAAGCCTGCCTTAATCAGTCTATTAAGACCAGAATCCTCTAATCCCATAACCTGAAGCATTTCTTTAGCTTCTTCTGGTGACATTTGTCCAATTTCACCCTCTAACTGAGCGCAAATTGGGATGACACGACTTCCCTCTTTTTGGGCATAAGCTTCTACTTGTTCAACGTACCCGTTTCTCATTAAAGGAAGATCTTTCTCACTAACATTAGTGACATATAAAACTGGTTTTGCTGTTAAAAAAGGATATTGACGCAAGATTTGTTTTTCTTCGGCTGTTAATTCTAGAGATCTTGCAGGTAAGCCATCGTTCAATCTTTGTTGTACTTTAAGTATCGCGTCAAGTTCTACTTGCAATTCCTTTTTTCCTTTGATCTGTTTTTGTAGACGAGAAATCACATTTTCACACATCTGAAGATCTGCTAAAATTAATTCTAAATTAATCACTTCAATGTCTCGTAATGGGTCTACCTTGCCTGATACGTGAATAACATCGTCATCGTCAAAGCATCTTACAACATGGGCTATAGCATCTGTTTCGCGTATATTTGCGAGAAATTTGTTCCCTAAACCTTCGCCTTGAGATGCCCCAGCTACAAGCCCTGCGATATCTACAAATTTCATAATCGCTGGTACAGTCTTTTTACTATTAGAAATCTTAGAAAGTACCTCTAGGCGAGGGTCTAAAACTTCAACGATACCAACATTAGGATCGATAGTACAAAAAGGGTAATTTGCTGCAGGTGCTTGATTTCTCGTTAAAGCGTTGAATAAAGTAGACTTACCTACATTTGGCAAACCTACAATACCACATGAAAGACCATCGGCCATTGATTTATTCCTTTGTTAAGCGTATAATATGTTATTCTTGAAACAAAGTAATGGTACTTATTCTCGATTTTGTTTGCACTTTTTTATTGACCCATCATAGTTACTGCAGTAATATCAAATTTATATCTACTCATCTACCTCGTGTTAACCTATTTATTTTTCTTACGCATAATACTTAACGGAGTGTTTTAGATTCAGGATACTAAAATAAAATAATCATTATTCTTAAGAGTTATGGCAGAAAAAACCGAACAGGCAACGCCTAAAAAATTGGCAGATGCTCGTAAAAAAGGGCAGGTTGCAAAATCACAAGATATCCCCTCTGCTGTTACGTTTATCGTATCAATCGTTGTCATCGTAGCTCTTTTTGAATTTATTTTGGGCAATTTAGGAGCTTTTATTACGTCTTGTTTTAAGGCTGCCGCAACTAATAGAGATACGACAGAAGAGATACCTAATAAGTTAATGGAAGCTTGGTTTGTCATTTTGAAAATTAGTGTTCCTATAGTTTTTGCTTCTACTCTGGCTGGAGTTGCTGCTAATTTTTTTGTAGTCGGGCCTTTATTAACATTCGAAGTATTTAAACTTGATATCAATAAGTTTAATCCTGTAGAAAACCTTAAGCAAAAATTTAAAATCCGAACTTTAGTTGAGCTGCTAAAGTCTGTTGTTAAAATTACAGTAGCGGCTTATATCATCTATACTATCATCTATAAACATATCCCTACTGTAAGCACTACAGTGACGTTACCTTTATTAACGACTGCTATTATTGTTAAAGACTTCTTTGTTGAAATGGTTATCAAGGTCGGTATTTTTTTTATTGTTGTTGCTATAGCTGATTGGATCTATCAAAAAATGAGCTTTTCAAAGCAAATGATGATGGAGAAGCATGAAGTCAAGCAAGAGTATAAAAATAGTGAGGGTGATCCTGAAATTAAAGGAAAGAGAAAGCAGTTAGCTCGGGAAATCGCATTTTCTGATGGTCCAGGTAACACTAGAAAAGCTAAGGCTGTCGTTACTAATCCCACTCATATTGCTGTTGCCATTACATACGAACCAGAAGAAGGTATTATAGCGCCTATGATTTTAGCAATGGGGGAAGGGATGATGGCTAAACAAATTGTTAAGGAAGCTGAAAAACATAATATTCCTATTATGCAGCACATTTATTTAGCACGTAGGCTATATGCTGAGGGGGAAATTAATGATTATGTCCCTGAGGACACTTATGAAATTATTGCTGAAGTTCTCAAGTGGGTAGCCTCTTTAAAAGATGGGGATGAGATAGTCTAATTCTCATATTCACACTTCATTTGCATGATTTCCCCATATAAGTTAATTTAATTTTAAAATTATTAGATAGAAGAGAAGATAAGAGCGATGAAATTAACAGAAAATATAAAGAAAACATTAGAGGGTATCTCTTTACGCTTAGGTGGTGGAAACACTATGGGAAATATTTCCCGCTCTAGCGATATCATCCTAGCCGTATTGATTATGGGTATCATCAGTATGATGATTATCCCACTTCCCCCTATGGTAATTGACTACTTTATTGCTTTAAACTTAAGCATATCTGTAGGGTTGTTAATTATAGCTCTTTACATTCCTAGTGCAGTTCATCTTTCTGTATTCCCCTCCCTTCTCCTAATTACGACTTTGTTCCGACTGGGTCTTAATATTGCTTCCACACGCCAGATCTTGTTAAACGCTAACGCAGGGCATATTATCCAAGCATTCGGTACCTATGTTGTAGGAGGCAACTTCGTTGTCGGGGGTATCATATTCATTATCATAACCTTAGTTCAGTTTATTGTTATCACTAAGGGATCAGAAAGGGTTGCAGAAGTCGCGGCTCGATTTACTTTGGATGCGATGCCAGGTAAACAAATGTCTATTGACGCTGACATGCGGGCTGGAATGATTGATGCTAACCAAGCACGGCAGCGTCGTCAAGATATCCAAAAAGAAAGCCAACTTTATGGTGCTATGGATGGTGCTATGAAGTTTGTTAAAGGGGATGCAATTGCGGGTATTATCATTACCTTGATTAATGTTATCGGTGGATTATTGATTGGTAACATGATGCACGGTATGAGCTTGATGGATTCTGCAAAGACTTATGCAATCTTATCTATCGGGGATGGTTTGATTTCGCAACTTCCTGCCCTTTTTATTTCTATTACAGCAGGTATCGTCACTACACGTGTTTCTAGCGAAGAAAAAGATAGTAACTTAGGAAAAGAGTTTTCTGGGCAACTATTAAAGCAGCCCAAAGCTTTGATGATCACAGCTATCTTTCTATTACTTATAGGCTTAATTCCTGGTTTCCCTTTTGCCCCCTTTCTCCTACTTGCTCTTATTTTTGGAGGTTTAGGATTTACTTTAAGTCAACCTCAAAAAGCAACTGCGGGAGGAGGAGACACTGCTGGTGTTCTATCGTCAGCGGCTAAGACTCCAACTGCAGTAGATACGCCAGTTGAAGGGCATGCAGTAATCTCAGGTGGAGGAATAGATAGTTTTGCACTAACGGTTCCTATTATCTTAGAATTTGGGCAAATTTTGTCGATAGAGATTCAAAAGCCTAATCGTGGAAAGCAGTTTATTGAGTATATGATTCCCAAGATGAGGCAAGCCTTGTACCATGATTCTGGAGTTCGTTACCCTGCAGTGCACGTCCGAACTGAATCGCAAACCTTAGCTACTGATGAGTATTCTATCCATCTTAATGAGGTTCCTATTGTACGTGGTAAAATCATTCCTAATCATCTTTTGACAAATGAAACGCAAGAAAATTTACAGCGTTATAATATGACTTTTACTACTTATAAGAGCTCGCTTGGTTTACCTAGCCTGTGGGTTGACTCTAAATATGAAGAACTTATGAAAAAAGCAGGAATGAAATTCTGGCGTCCTCTCGAAGTAGTTATCCTACACGTTTCTTATTTTTTTAGGCATCATGGTAATGAATTTATAGGAATTCAAGAAGTGAAGTCCATTTTAGAATTTATGGATAAATCATTCCCTGATTTAGTCAAGGAGGTGACACGCCTTATCCCCTTGCAAAGGTTAACTGAAATTTTCAAGCGATTAGTACAGGAACAAATTTCAATTCGCGATTTACGTACAATTTTAGAGGCTTTAAGCGAATGGGCTCAGACTGAAAAAGATACCGTTCTTTTAACTGAATATGTACGCTCTTCGCTAAAACGGTATATTAGTTATAAGTATTCGCAAGGGCAATCTGTTTTATCAGTTTATTTAGTAGATCCAGAAATTGAAGATACGGTCCGCGGTGCCATTAAACAAACCTCTGCTGGCTCCTATTTAGCATTGGATCCCGATTCTGTACAAGCAATCCTTCAATCCGTACGTAATACAATTGCGCCTCCTCCTCCAGGAGCTCAACCACCAATTTTATTAACAGCAATCGATGTACGCCGCTTTATACGTAAATTGATTGAAATGGAGCATCCCGATGTCTCTGTTGTTTCTTACCAAGAAATTATTCCTGAAATTAAAATACAACCCCTTGGTAGAGTACAATTAGCGTAATCAAACAAGATTAATCTACTAATCTAAATCACAAATTGTCCGTTATTTATTATAGAACTAATGTAATAGGCTAAAATCTTAGTGCAGGATAATTCTATGAGTAGTGATATCGGGCGGGTTGTAAATAATAACACTTCTATACAGCAACTACAAAATCTTCAACAAGATAAGATTAATCAAGCTCGTCAAGCTAGTAATATTAATTTTGAGGGAGTTATAGATCTTTCACAACTTTTTGGGGCTGAAGATGATATGGTATACCTACAGCAACAGGGGCTGCAAAGAAATTGGATTGCAGACTTAAAAAAAGAGAAAAAAGAACTTACAGAAGAAACAGAAAGTCGTAAGAGCATTGAAAAAGCAGCTAAGAAAAATAATGAACGAATTAGTAGTATTGAAGCTGTAAAAAAATTAGCTAAAGAGGCTGAACAAAAATCTAAGAGGTATGGAAAAGAGATCCCTGAAGGAGTTCTTCTATCATTATTAGATAACATAGGTCCCGACGATACAATCGATGACATTATGCAAAAAATCAAAGATGCTGGATTTTATGATGATGATCCTATTTTACAATATGAAATTTTGACCTTTTTGCTAAAGGTCCACAGCAATAAAGAATACGGCAATGCAAAAATTAATGTAACTCTTACAGCTGCAAAACAAAGGCTGGAAATGCAAAAAGGGGTACAACTACGTGCTGCAGAAAATACCATTTCAGCATCTTTGAGCTACCAGCATGAAGGGTTAATGGGAAGCGCAGTTGACTTTAGAAAAGAATATACTAGCTTATTAGAGCATACAAGAGATGCCCCAACATTTGCTAAAGAATTAGTAGAGAAATATCCATCAACTGAAGAAAAACAAAAATTTCTAGCTCTTTTACTGCATGCCCTAGGAGAAGACGTTAAGAAAGAAAGAGACCCCAAAAACCTAATTAGTGGCCCCTCAATAGAGCGTGGCGAGCTACACACATTAATTACTCAGATCAAAGACATACAGGCTATAATAGGCATTAATGTCTTTTTTGCTGATCGATTAAAACTTATTGCAAAACAACTTGAAATGATTGGTATTTTACCACCCTCCAAGACCATTGCAAGTGGGAGTGAGGATTAAAATGGATCATAGAAAGAAGCCCTCTACAAAAATTGAGCTTCCTTATAATTTAACAGCGGAATTTTTAGCTAAAATTTTTATCGATTTTATAAGTACACGATACCCTACCGGTGAAAAACTGCTTAAACTAGCACCTCTATTAGGTATTGAGGACAATATTCAAGTTCAAATTATTGTATTTTCACAATTTCGTGATGCGGTAAGACAATCATCTCCTAGACTTTACCAATCGCCACAACATAAAGATGATGTTTATATGGCTATACTTGAAGGGCTTGAAGAGCTGGAGAAAATATTGGATGAAGAGGAATTTGAAGAGGAAGAAGAGAGCGAGCAGAAAGAGCAAGACTCAACAAGTGATTCAAGTTTTCGATAATAAAATAGTATAAGTTCTAATTTTTAGCTCAGCATATCTAGTAGTCATAGCGATACAATAAACTCTTTTTGCAGCAGAAACCGTGATAAATAGAGCTTATCTTGCAGAAGGATATTAATGAATTAATATTCTACTTTAGTTTAATAAAAACAAATAATCATATGAAAGCACTGATGAGTTGGTGCAAAATAAAATAAAGGAACCTGAAGGACCATGTCTGTAGACCCTTTCCAATTACTGTTAGAGGAATTGAGTGTTGTTTTAAATATCCCTCTACAAATTGATAAAAATGGTGGATGTACTATAAAGATTAACAATGATCTGCAATTCCAGCTAAAACCAGATCCTACTAATGGGAAGTTGGCTATAGTATCTAATTTGGGGCTAGTTCCGCCAGGAAGATATCGCATTGAAGTGTTAAAAGAAGCCTTAAAAGATAATTACGAAATTTATTCTCAAGGAAAACTATCCTTCAGTGAAGGAGCCAAATGTTTAGTATTATACGAAACCTTTCCTATTCGCTATATCAATGGTGCTATATTAGGAGACTTTGCTAAAAAATTTGCTAGCAAAGCCCTCGCATGGAAAAAAGCGATCGATAGCGGCAAATCTCACCCCTAACCCCTAATAAAAAGTATTTAGCCAGATGCAGAGCAGATTTATAAAGTCTACTAACTGGCACTATAAAATAATAGTCGTCCCTTTATTAGATCTTTTGCATAAGTCTTTACTGCTTGCCCTGCCTGGCCCTTATAAAAGATCTATTAAGTATTTTTTAAAGTGCGTACTGTTCGATAGGCGTAAGCACTAGGCCACCCTTCTTTAGGATTAGGTTTACCCGAACCCGTCCAGTCAAAATCTGCTAACTTGCTGATATGAATCTGTGGATTTTCCCGTACAGTCGCATTAATAATTTCCCCATTGCCAATATACATAGTCACATGAGTTATTTTATCTGGTGCAGACCCAAAAAATATCAAATCTCCAGGGTGAGCTTGCTCTAGAGGGACTTCTTTAAAACCCTCCCAATTGACTTGGTCCTTAGAGTCTCTAGGTAAAGTAATTCCTAACTGACGATAAAGCATCTGCACAAATCCAGAACAGTCATATCCAAAACTAGAACGTCCCCCCCAAGTATAAGGTAACCCTAAAAATTTTTTACTAAACTCTACAAGCTCTGTTTTATCTAGCTGTTTCTTAGGCTCAAAGTTTAAATCTCCTCGTTGTACATAAGCTTCCTTACCATTCAATAGTCGTACCTTTAACCAACGCCCTTGAGAAGCTCCAAAATTATCAGTAACCAATAAACGGCTCTCAAAAGGTAATGAAGGCAAATCCTTTGAAGGTCCATACTCCGTATCTTTAATATCGTAGATATGAGCCTTAGTACTGCTAATTCTGGCCGATTCACCGGTAGGATATTCATCACTAAGTTGAATAAGGTTCCGAATTTGGGTCCACCCTTCATAATTATCGTTATTTGTCTTGATCTTGGACCAGTCCCCTTGTCTTTCTACAATAGAGACATCTTCAGCATATATAGCTTGTGACACATATTTTGAATTAGCGTTAGGTTGCTCGTACATAGTAGCAACAGGTACATTAATATAAGTACAAACGGCTAATAACAATGAAAACATTTTATAAACTCCCTTTTTATAGTAGACATGCTGTTTCTTTTTGAATTAGGAAACCATTAAAAGTTTCTTTCTAAGTTATTAAAGCTTTTTGATTATAAGGATAAGCTTAAATAGTTTGCAACTTTTAAAATTTTACACGTACTCCAGTCTAAAATAAAATTAACCTATTTACATAAAATTCTATCCCTTATTTTCAGCTTCCTGTTATGATCTGAAACAGATAGATATTAATATGGGGTGTTTTTTTGTTTATAAAAGTAGCATATGAGTTTTTAGAGTACCTTAGGGCTGCAAAAAATGCGTCTGAGCACACAATTAGAAACTATTCGATCGACCTTAATTCCTTAAAAGAGCATCTGGAAGAAGATATCTTTAAAATCCCAGAAGAAAACCGCCCTGAGAAAATTCGTTATGATCGCGATTATAATGAACGTTCGAATTTGAATGATCAACTCCTCCCTCTAAGTAAAATATCAAAACATGTCATCCGTTCTTTTCTCGCACATTTGAACGAAGAAACTAAACAACGTAAAACTGTGCTACGCCGTATATCCTCTCTTCGTACTTTCTTCAAATACGCTTTCTCAAAACAATATCTGGATAAAAACCCCATTGAAGATATTGATTCCCCAAAATTAGAAAAAAGACTACCCACATCTTTAACTTATGATCAAGTACAGAAGCTTTTTGACCAGCCTGATACTCAAACCTATTTGGGGTTTAGAGATCGTTGCATAATGGAGCTTTTTTACAGTTCAGGCCTAAGAGTTAGCGAACTTGTCGCGCTTGACCGTTCAGACTTTGATGCAAAAAACTTAGTTTTAAGATTACGTGGAAAAGGTAAAAAAGAACGAATAGTCCCTATAACCAAGAATGCTTCAGATTGGATTGCGGCATATCTAAACCACGCAGAACGACATTTAGAAATGGAAGGGCATCTTGCTGAAATTGATCACGAAGCAATTTTTCTCAATAAATTAGGAACTCGACTTACCCCCCGCTCTGTTGATCGCAAATTTAGAATTTGGTTGATTGCAAGTGGTTTATCCGCCAGAATTACACCCCATACTATTCGCCATACTATTGCAACCCATTGGCTTGAGAACGATATGGATTTAAAAACGATTCAAATGTTGCTGGGCCATGAATCGCCAACAACAACAACAATTTACACCCAAGTCTCTACAAAACTCAAGAAAGAAACTTACGATAAGACGCATCCCAGAGCATAAGCAATGAACCACACCACCATTGTTCACCAAACAATACAAATACCAGGTTCCAAATCAATTACTAATCGAGCTCTCCTTATCGCAGCCTTAAATGATGGCCCTTGTCTCCTACATAACGTTTTATGGTGCGACGATACTCGCTATATGTTACAAGCTTTAGAGCTGTGTGGAATCCCCTTTTTATTAAAAGAATCAGGAAAACTACTCATCTATGGCCAAAATGGCCATTTTAAAATACCACACAGTCCCCTTTATTTAGGAAATTCAGGCACAAGCCTTCGTTTTTTAACAGCGGTTCTTGCCTTACAAAAAGAAATAGTTATTGTAACAGGTAACCCTGCTATGCAGCAACGCCCTATTCATGGTTTAGTAGAAGCTCTATGCGAATTGGGTGTAGAGATTTATGACCAAAAAGGGTGTCCTCCTGTCACTATAAAAGGCCCCCTTAACGGTGGAGTTGTCACACTTTCCAACGTAACTTCTTCTCAATTCGTATCTGCAATCTTAATCGCTGCTCCCTATGCTTTGAAGGAGATTAAACTGAGAGTAGATGGGCCATTAATTTCTGAGCCTTATGTCAAAATGACATGTGCCATGATGCAACAATTTGGCGCATATATTAATACAGCTGTCGATTCCACTTTTCATGTTTCAACAAAAGATCGATACCAATTATCTGAATATACTATTGAAAGCGACTTTTCTTCAGCCTCCTATTTTTTCGCAGCAATTGCATTAATAGGGGGATCCCTACGTTTTAATAGTATGTCCCCCTCTAAAAGTTTGCAGGGAGATTGGCGGGTACTTCAGATACTGGAGCAAATGGGGGGAATTCACTATTATGAAGAACAAAATGATTTAGTTGTAGAGGGCTCTGGTAAAACTTTGAGAGGAGGAGTATTTGATATGGCTGATTGCTCAGATATGGTTTTAACCGTAGGAGCGCTTGCTGCTTATGCGCAAGGTAAGACAATCCTGAACAATATTGGACATATTAGATTCAAAGAAACAGATCGCATCCATGCACTAAGTGAAGGATTAGCCGGTATTGGGATCAAATCACATACAACGCAAACATCAATTACTATTGAAGGGGGCTACCCCAATAGCGGAAAAATAAAAACTTATGATGATCATCGCATGGCCATGGCCTTTGCTATTGTCCAGCTAAAAAATCCTTCGATCGAAATAGACAATCCAGGGTGTTGTGCTAAGACTTTCCCCCATTTTTTTGATCTTCTAAAGAACATAACAAAACAAGATATTCCCCAAAAAACCATAGCATGAAAAGCAATAGTATCAGCTTGATTGGTTATCGAGCCGTAGGAAAATCAACTATAGGTGCTTTACTGGCTAAAAAACTAAATTTACCTGTGCTTTGTTCTGATAGTTTAATTGAAGAATATGTTCAAATGAATATTGCACAGTTTGTACAACAAAAAGGGTGGCCTATCTTCCGCGAAATTGAGAAACTAATTTTAAGGAAGATAGTGGATCAAACATTGCAAAGCCCCTACGTGATCATTTCTGGAGGAGGAGTCGTCATAGATTCAGAAAATAGAGACCTACTTCGATCATGCAGCTTAGTCTATTGGCTACAGGCAGATGTTTTAACTATTCAAAAGCGGCTTGATCTCAATTGTGAAAGACGTCCACCGCTACAAAGCAATTGCGCTGTCAATGAAGTAGAAGAGGTGCTTAAACAACGCACCCCCCTCTATCAAATTACTTGTAATCAAATTATTAATACAGCATCGTACAGTGTTGAAGAAAGTGTTTATGCGATTATACAGCATTATAGGGCTCAAAATATAGTATCTTCCTTTAATCAAGAAATCATTTCAAAGGGATAAAATATGGCAGGAAGCAGCTACGGAACTTTATTTCGCATCACTACATTTGGAGAAAGCCACGGACCAGCCATTGGAGTCATCATCGATGGTGCTGAAGCTGATATTCCACTAGACGCTGCTACAATTCAACAAGAGCTAGATCGACGACGCCCTGGCCAATCTGCTATAACAACAGCCCGCAATGAAAAAGATCAAGCTGAAATCTTATCTGGTACCTTTGAAGGGAAAACTACCGGGCAACCAATCTGCCTACTAATCCGCAATCAAGATTATGATTCTAAATCTTATCATAATCTCAGTTCCGTATATCGCCCGGGCCACGCAACACTTTCTTACCTTGCTAAGTGGGGTTGTATGGACCACCGTGGTGGTGGACGCGCTTCTGCACGTGAGACAGCTGCGCGTGTTGCCGCTGGTGCTGTAGCAAAGCAAATTCTGAGAAAGTATAAGATCTGCTCTATTGCATATGTAATCCAAATTGGAAAAATAAAAACCCAAAATATAAATTTAGACTGGATCGATCAATTGCCTAACGGTGAGTATAATCCAACTCGTTGTCCAGATCCTAATTTAGTACCTAAACTTATAGAGCATATTTTAGAAATAAAGAATAGTGGCGATAGCCTCGGTGGCATCATAGAAGCGCAGATTACGGGGGTTCCTGCAGGTTTAGGTGAACCCGTATTCGATAGGCTTGATGCTGAATTAGCTAAATCTTTAATGAGTATACCTGCTGTAAAAGGGGTTGAAATTGGAGAGGGATTTCATATGGCAACTCTACGAGGATCTGAAACTAATGATCCTATTTATCAAGAAAATGGGGAGATAAGAACTGAAACAAATCGAGCAGGAGGAATTTTAGGTGGGATTAGTAATGGGATGCCAATCATTATAAGAGCTGCATTTAAGCCCCCGTCATCAATTACCCATCCTATACAAACTATCAAATTTAATGGAGAAAGAACAACTATAAGTACACAAGGAAGGCACGACCCCTGTGTTGTCCCTAGAGCCGTGCCTATTGTTGAAGCAATGTTAAATTGCACAATTCTTGACCTCTTGTATCGTCAAAAGGTTAATTTAAAAATGTATTAGAGAGAAAACTTATCTTTAAATCTTTTTACTGCATTTTTACGCGCTCCCTCATAATCAGTTTCTTTGCCATGGAAGACATCTTTAGTCTCCCAATCGAGCACGAATACATCGTATTTAGGCTTATGCTTTCCTTTACTAAATCTGAATAGACTCTTTATGCTTTCATCAAGTCTTTTATAAATAGTGACCTTACGCCCCTCTATTTCAACTTCTAGCTCTTTAATATCTCCATACTCAGACTTATAATCATCTATGTTAGGCATTTTTACTTGTTTAGAATTTTCAGTATGAGTAGGAGACGTCATCTGTGAAGTACTTGAACTTCTTTCTTGGTAAACCTTATTTCCTGTACCACTTGTAACATCTAAATTTGCTAGAGCATCAACAACCTTGTATAAGAAGTCACTGAAGTTATGGTCTGTTTCATTTTTTGTAGTTGTATTTAAAATGACATTGTTCAGCGTTTCAGGCGAACTAACATCAGGATGAACTACTATTTGTGAGACCTGTGGATAACTTTCTTTAGCTTCATTTACATTCTGATCTGTATTTATTGTTTTTTGTTGAGAAGTCTCATCCTCCGTACTTATATCTATAGCAATATTATTTAGTACTTCACTAGAGTTTATAATTGCCGTTTTTGCGGCCTCATCTAAGTTTAATTGATGAATTTTTTCAAGTTTATAGTCCAGTCTTTTTAAAGAGTCCTCATATGAATTAAATTTCGCCTGTAAATCAGCGGATTGTATATTTCCTTTTAATTGCTGATGAAAAAAAAGAGTGATTTGAACTATTTGCCTTATTTTATTAATTGCAATATTTTGCTGAGGTGACGAATGCTTTAATTCTAAAGACTCTTCTTTAAGTACTTCAAATTCATGACTTAATAAATCTACCATTTTAAAATGTGTGGAATCTTCAGAAAAAACCTGGTTTTTAAGTTGAATAGCCATGTTTTTAAAATTTTCAGGAAAGGATTGGGCAATCTCTATAGCTTTTTCTATCTTCTTGGCATTAGGAACATCAACATTGTTATCATTATTAGAGGCTCTGTGATAATTTGTAATAGAACTCATAAAATTCTCCTTTTTTTAGCGATACTTTTAAACTAGGTTTCCATTCTAAAGACCTCAAATGTTAAAAGCAAGGAGGGAAAGCATACAGTATAGCAGAAACCGCCTGCCGTAAGCTCCGAAGTGCGTGTTTTAAACTTCGGCTATACAAATGCGGCAGGGCATAAAGAGGAGAAGATAAACTAAAGCTAACCTAAAGTTTTTAAATACTTGGTCAATTTTTTATAAGCTTTCTTATAAGCTTCTTCATAAGTACTTTCATCTGCAACAAATTTTGCATTCTTTCCTACTAGAACTATAGTACATTTATAGTTTGCTTTGGAATCAGACATCATATTTTGATAAGAGTGCTTATAGGTTTGAATTGTGTATTCATCTATTTTTCCGGCGCTTTCTAGCTTTCCTAAAACTTCCTGACTAAAAGCGCCTCTCATTTCAGGAGAACTTGGTGTAATTTTAGGATGGCTTAGTGAGTATACTGAAGCCTCATTATCTTTTTTGCTGCGAGAGCTCATTTGTCCTACTGATTTACTTCTTTCTATAGTCCTTGGACTAGAACCTATTGCACTTTTTTCATTGAGCGCTGTTTGGCTACTTGAGGCTTTTATTAACCTAGTTAGGTACTCTTTATACTTACTTAATTCCTGACCAATTGTGCTTAATTTTGTAAGGCTTAAATCTATATCTAATTTCCCGCTATCTTCTACCATCAACAGCTTAAGCTCTTTTTGCAGCTCGAGAGCTTTATTAGCTACCTCATGTGTTCTTGAAATACTCTCAGATAATCCAAATCCGTCCCACTTATATTCGTTTTTTTTTTGAGCTTTAATATTACTAATACTACTGCTTAACAAGCTTAGCTGTTCAATTTGCTCTGAAACTTTCTTAATTATAGAAATTGATTTTGATGGATTACCCTTTAATTGTACGATAGATTTAGAAAGCTCTTGTTTTACTTCAGATGTATTTTTTTCGACCGTAGTGAGTAGCTCTTCCAAAGAGGGTGGATTATAAGAGGGAAAACTATATTTTTTGTCAGTATTAGGCGATACCATTGCATATTCCTTTGCTAAAATTAATTAAGTATTTTTTTATTTTGTAAATAAAGATAGAAAAAATGCTCGGAGTACTTACCAAAAAGCAAGTACTTAGCAAATTAAAGATAAATTAAATCTACTGCATATTATCACAAACTCCAATAAATTTTCTCTTTAAAACCTATCATCTTATAAGTTTACCGCTTAAGATATCTAAAATATTTGTGAAAATTAGAAAAGACTCTAACCTCTTCTTTACATTTTATAGCGATCTCTATAGAATCTAGATTCAACTTTCGTTATTTAGGGAGTCTCTATGTCTTCAGTGAAGAAAAAAAGAAAATTCAAAATCAACAAGCATAAGCGCAAAAAGAGAGCACGTCGCGATCGTCATAAGAATCGCTAGTAACTCAGGCTGATTATTCTTTCGCTTGTAAAACCTTCTTGTTAAGAAATTTATAACTTTCAAGAAGGTTTTTTTATTTTTGTTAGCCGCTTGGCTGGCTTATTTATTCCTCAGTTGAATTTAAGAAATAATATAAAAAGATTAAAAGGACATCACAAAAATTATGTGGACACATCCAGAAGCTTACGATGTTATTGTCGTTGGTGGAGGGCATGCGGGATGTGAAGCAGCCTTTGCAGCTGCCAAAATGGGCGCATCGACACTCCTTATCACCATGAATCTTGATACTATTGGTAAAATGAGCTGCAATCCTGCTGTTGGAGGAGTTGCTAAAGGTCATATCGTACGGGAAATCGACGCTTTAGGCGGTTTAATGGGTAAGGTTATTGATTGCACAGGCATTCAATACCGCATGTTAAATGCTTCTAAAGGACCCTCTGTATGGTCGCCAAGAGCTCAAGCTGATAAGTGGGCTTATCAACATGAAATTAAGCATCGTCTTGAGAAAACCCCCAATCTTCAAATTAAACAAGGCACTACTGAGGCTTTATTTACTGAAAATAATTGTGTTAAAGGGATCGATACCTTAGAAGGAATTCGCTACTTAGCAAAAAGTGTTGTTTTGACAACTGGTACTTTTATGAGGGGTCTCTTACACATAGGAGAGACTAATTTTGCTGGAGGTCGCGCGGGGGATAAACCATCCGTTGGCTTGTCAGCAAGTCTAATGGAATTGGGCTTTAAATTAGGACGATTAAAGACAGGAACTCCCTGCCGTATTAATCGACGCTCTATTAATTTCGCACTAACTGAAGAGCAAAAAGGTGATGAAGGGGTATATTTCTCATACGATCCTCAAGACAAACCACGCCTTCCCCAAATAGCGTGTCACATTACCTATACAAATGAAAAGACTAAAGAGGTGATCCTCAATAATATTCACCGATCCCCTATGTATTCTGGTACAATTAAAGGGGTTGGCCCTCGCTATTGCCCCTCTATTGAGGATAAAGTTGTACGTTTTTCTGACAAAGAGCGTCATCAAATCTTTTTAGAACCAGAAGGGCTAAATACAGAAGAGGTTTATGTTAATGGATTGTCTTCATCCCTGCCATTTGATGTACAGCTTGCGTTTATTCGCAGTATTTCAGCACTTGAAAAGGCTGAAATTATGCGTCCTGCCTATGCTATTGAATATGATTATATCGTCTGCGGTCAAGTCAAAACTTCTTTAGAAACCAAATTAGTGGAAAACCTATTTGTTGCAGGACAAATCAATGGGACATCTGGCTACGAAGAAGCAGGAGGGCAAGGCTTAATCGCAGGGATAAATGCTGCTAATAAAGTACGTAATCAACCAGCACTTATCTTAAAACGTTCTGAGGCTTACATTGGGGTTATGATTGATGACCTTGTTACAAAAGAATTAGAAGAACCCTACCGTATGTTTACCAGCCGTGCCGAACACCGTCTCTGTTTAAGACAAGATAACGCAGATTTACGCCTTAGAAGATATGGTTACAATTTGGGTTTGATTAATGCAGAACAATATGCTCGCTTACAGCATAAAGAGCAAACCATTACTTCGGAGCTTAATCGCCTTGGCAAAATCTACAAACAGATGAATGGAAAAGGTTTTTCATTAGTACAATTACTTGCTAGACCAGAAAACACTTACAATACCTTACTCCAAGAGTTTCCTGAGCAATTTTTAGATCATGGAGCTGATATTAATCTGCAAATTGAATTAGCTGTCAAATATCAAGGTTATTTAGAAAGACAACAAAACGAAATCGATAAGCTTCAATATTTAGAAGAAGTCCTTATTCCTGCTAATTTTAACTTTAGAATTGTTAAAGCGCTTAGCAATGAGGCAAAAGAAAAGCTCAGTAAAGTACAGCCTCATAATTTAGGACAAGCATCACGCATTATGGGAGTTTCCCCTGCTGATGTTAGCATTCTACTCGTTGCTCTAAAGAATAGGGGTCAAAGACTTGCTAAAGAGGAAGAGGATTGCTCTTGCTGCTAAATAGCATGAAAGAAGATGAGTATTCCTTTACTCATTTTAATTATCTCTCTATTAGATATTTAAAGATTGTACCAGTCTGATTTATAAAAAAGCCACCTTTTGGTCTAAAAGGTGGCTTAGGATAGTTTAGATCATTCTAAACTTTTAAGAAACATAAGACAAAAATTCTCTTCTGCCTTTTCAACGTAGTTTTTACAAGAAAGAGCCACTGGTTGTGCACTACACTTACCAATAAAATATTTGTGTTTAGGTTGTTTAACTAAATAGCAAATCTTTAGACATTTAATGCACACTTGACAGGACATTCCTTCTTTCTTGCTTTAATCCTATTATCGACATTTTAAACTGTAAACTTAAGCGTTTCCTTTGCTATGTCAAAGTTACTTATTTAAGCTATGAACCTAAACGTTTTGCATGATCACATTTGATTCTTGAAACTTCAAAGTAGTATCAAAGCTGCAGGGAGACTCTTTTTAAATCTTTACTTTCGCTAACTTAATAGACCTCTGCAAAGCAACTTTCGGAAGGGATCTATATTATCTATTTCCTCCACAGAAACTTTTGGAAATTTTTCAAGCTCTTCCTATAGACCATATAAGGTAACTACCTACGTATCAGATAATGGGTCTATGCAGAAGACAAAAAGCGTATATTACCTTGAAAAGCCTCTGAGATGGAGTGCATAAGATTCCATC
>JARBTQ010000004.1 GCA_029240075.1 Chlamydiales bacterium | reverse complement strand
TCATACTGACTTTCTCCTATTTTTTTTGCGTAAGGAGAGTATACTGCTTCTAACTTTTCTTTTTTAGTCTACCGTTGCACTTGTTAATTGAATACGCGTAAATCAACTTTTGCGAGCTACCTATCTATTCTCAGTTATTTGCTACAAAGCTTTGTATAGGCATTGGTCAATAGCCTTGTTGCGCTTTTTTTAACAAAGGTCCATCAGAATAACTGATAGAGAGAGCTGTAAGAGGTATCTAGTGAGAACTAGCTTGCCCTTTGTTAATTTAAGAGGTTTCAATTTTCTTTGCGGCACAACGTCTCTATTGAGGAACTATAGTAATTCCCAGTCCTAACTTCATTTAAGACATCTTCTAATTGGTATCTATCATCTGTGTCCAGGTATGAATTTGCTAAAAGTTCTTTCTCAGAAAACTGCTGCTTCTCCATAATCTTTTTGACAATCCCTACCCCTTTAAAAACTTTCTGACTATTGTAGTCATTACTTCCTTTATTTAAATTATCCCGAATAGATCTTCCCATATCAGCAAGGAAAATAGAGAGTTCTTCATCCTCAATTAGAGAATCAAATACTCTTTGGTCATTTAATAATAGTTCGACGATAGCCATGCGATCATGATACGCAGCTGCTTTTATGGCAGCATTGTTATTTGCCGAGGGATCCACTCTTGAGTCTTTAACTAACATTTGAACTATAGCTAAATAGCTATCATCCCTTTCCTGCGACTCGATATAGTCATTAGGACCTGCAGTTGCTGCATCTTGGATTGCAATATTGTCCTGATCTGATGGATCTACTCTTTTATCCACAAGTAGTAAATTAAATATTTCTAAACTACCAGAAGAAGCTGCTGTTCTAATAGGTTGATTATTTTGTATTGAAGGATCTACTCCATCTTCAAGCAACAGCTTGATTATAGCTATATGATTAGGTTTATGCCCTACCGCAGCTTTTATAATAGCCTGACTTTTAGCTGATTCGTTTACTTTGGGATCTTTGATCAACTGCTCAACTACATCTAAGTAACCTTTTTCTGCAGCTTCTATAAAAGCTTCACATTTCATTTTTATTGTATCAAAGCCAGGTGCTATAAGAATTGTTTTAACTATTCCTTCATATGATTCTTCCTTAGCAATTATGAAAAGTTTGATAAGATCCTTGTCGTATACAGTTAATTTATTTATTAATTTCTCTCGTAGCGGTGATGGTATTTCAAATACACGAAGCTCTTTGTTAAGTTTTAAGCATCTTGTTATATTAAATTCGTCAAAAGTTTGATGTATTCTCTTTGCCAATGTTTCTGCAACTTCGTCCATTTCAGAATTAGTCAGATTTTCAGCTTTTGAGATTAGATTTAGATCAAGTACATTCTCTTCTACGATTCCTTTAACATTATTATTATTACTTAAATCACTCAATCTCATTTCAGCCTCTAAAATATAAATTTTAAATTATCATTGTTAAATTATTTTAAAATAATTCGCATAAAATATTAAATATATCGGAAAATTATTTATTTGTTTTACACTTAAAAAAAGTAATTGGCTCATATCAGGTTTCCAGGTGATGGATTACGAGGTTGCAACAAAATATTAATCAATGAATTAAGTAATCTTTGCCCACGTTTTCTTACATTATGAATGTATTCAAAAAATCCTAAATAGATAGGTAATTTTTCCTGCGATATACCTCGATGTGGCCTTAACCAAGATCGTAGTAAAGACCAAACACCTTCCATAGTATTTACATGGTCTTCACAAAAACCATCTCCATCATCATCTCTTGCATACTCACCAGCGCTATGGCAAACAGTTTTATGAAAATAGCGAGAATTTGAGAGATAATTGTAAATATCATACTCGTCGGTAAATATGGTTGTCCCTGTAGCTATAAATTTTGCAATTACAGGTTTGATAACTTTTGTCTGCACATTTTCCATCATCTTAAGAACAACTTCCCCTCCTCTTTGTATCAAGCCTAAAATAGGGGGCTTTTCTTTTTCTAATGTTCACCTGCTTCTGGCTCCTCTTAGGCTTCTACGTCTTCCTTTACGGCTTTTTTTTTTACAGCATCGGAGTTTCCTTTATGTCCAGCTACGATGTAAACTTCATCAATCTCAACATCTCCCGACAATTTAGGTTCAGACTTCCTATCAACAATACCTTGATGCAATAGCTCAGTCATATCTTGTACGTCAGATTCGCATAATTCTAATTCTTGGGCAATTTGCTTGTTTGCCAAGTTTAAGCCCATAAAATATAAAGTGATGATCCATACTTTTAAGGGTTGGTGATGTCCTTCAAAGATTGTGTTGGTCAAATCGTCAAAGCGTTTGCCACAGCTCTTGCATAGATAGCGTTGACGATAGTCATTCGTTTCATGATGTCCATTTTTGACTATATCCAAAGAATCGCAGCTGGTACAAGATGCACCATTAGGCCAACGTAAATTACGAACTTCTTCGTAACATTTTTCGTCATCAATAATAGACTGAATTTTAAACATCGTAAATAACTCCGTCATAAATGAGAAGTTATAACTATCCTACAGTTAGTCATAATATGCAAGATAACTCTCAGAAGCCATCACCTTAAAATCCAATATGAGCCTTTTGGATATGGTTTACCAAATCTGTTACTAGCTTTCAATGCTATCTATCTCATGAGATAGTTTTATTTAAACTAATAGATTTTAATAGTCATCAGGAGTTTGAAAATAGGGCATTAACTACTATGATGAATCGAATCTAAAAGAAGAAATTCTAAAACTACGTCGCTATGTTTTGTCATGGATCCAAATCATTTTTTTGTGTACTCTATATTATTTCGGCAGTTATTTTTTAGAGGCTGCTCATCGATAAAATTCAAGCTTACTTTCCCAACTAAAATTATAGCGTACGATCTGGGATCTATTAGGAGTATATTATTATATGTTTGATGAAGTTGAACCGTTGAGTTTTCCACAAATAGAAGAAAAAGTATTACGAAACTGGGAACAAGAAAATACTTTTCAACGCTCTATTGATCAAAGGAAAGAAGCTCCCCTTTTTGTATCATATGATGGTCCCCCTTTTGCAACTGGTCTTCCCCATTATGGTCACCTTTTGGCTGGTACAATTAAAGATGTGGTCTTTCGCTATAAAACAATGAGAGGATATTGCGTCCCTCGCCGTTTTGGTTGGGATTGTCATGGTTTACCTGTTGAACAAGAGATCGAAAAAGAGTACAAATTATCTGGTTCTCAAGCAATTGAAGCTTATGGAATCGCCCAATTTAACGAAGCTTGTAGAAAGATTGTTTTACGCTATACAAATGAATGGAAAACAACAGTCAATCGAATGGGGCGCTGGGTTGATTTCTCCCAGAACTACCACACTATGGATCTCAACTTCATGGAATCCGTTTGGGCTATCTTCAAAACTCTTTATGAAAAAGGGTTAATTTATGAAGGGTTCAAAGTAATGCCTTTTTCTGCAAAGTTAGGAACCCCCCTTTCTAATTTTGAGGCGGGCGAAAATTACAAGGATGTCGATGATCCTTCACTTACAGTTAAGTTTCGCGTTTTAAACGAAGAAAATACTTTTTTCTTAGCTTGGACTACAACTCCGTGGACCCTTTACTCTAACTTAGCTTTAGGCGTTGGAGCAGAGATCAATTACGTCAAAGTATTAGACCACAAGTCTCAGCAAATTCTTATTCTTGCGCAAGATCGTCTTACTGCTTATTACAAAGAAAACGAGGAATATACTATACAAACTAGTTTCCTTGGAAAAGAGCTGGCTGATAAGAGATACGAACCTTTATTCCCCCATTTTGCGAACCATGCAGAGAAAGGAGCTTTTCGAGCTATTATAGCAGATTTTGTATCTACGACTGATGGTACAGGGATTGTTCACCTAGCTCCAGCTTTTGGAGAAAGTGACTTTTATGCCTGTCGACAAGTGGGAATCGATCTGGTCTGTCCTGTCAATAATAATGGTGCTTTTACGGCTGAAGTTCCTGAACATGAAGGAAAATTTGTAAAAGATGCTGACTCTGAGATCATTCGTTACCTAAAGACGCAGGGTAAGGTATTAACCCATACAACTATACGTCACCGCTATCCATTCTGCTATCGTTCAGACACTCCGCTTATTTACCGAGCCATCAGCACATGGTTTGTAGCTGTTGAAAAAATTAAAGAAAAACTTTTAGCCTCTAATGAATCCATTAATTGGATCCCTAATCATATCAAACATGGGCGTTTTGGAAAATGGTTAGAGGGAGCTCGAGACTGGGCAATTAGTCGTAACCGTTACTGGGGAACTCCGATTCCTATCTGGCGTGCGGCAGATGGAGAGCTCCATGTGATGGGTAGCGTAGCTGAGTTAGAACAGTTAACTGGTCAAAAAGTGGCAGATCTCCACCGCCATTATATTGATGATTTGACTTTTGTTAAAAATGGAAAGACATTTCAACGCATTAAGGAAGTTTTTGATTGTTGGTTTGAGTCTGGCTCAATGCCTTATGCACAGAATCATTACCCCTTTGAGAACCAAGAACTATTTAAAAAAACGTTCCCTGCGGATTTTATTGTAGAAGGGCTGGATCAAACACGTGGTTGGTTTTATACCCTAACTATCCTAGCAACGGCCCTATTTGATCAAACAGCTTTCAAGAACGTTATTGTTAATGGAATTATTTTAGCTGAAGATGGCAATAAGATGTCAAAAAGGTTAAAAAATTATCCCGATCCTGAGCTTGTTATTTCTCGCTATGGAGCGGATGCAATCCGTCTTTACATGTTAAATAGCCCTGCTGTAAAAGCTGAAGATCTCCGTTTTTCAGAAAGAGGGGTAGAACTTGTTCTACGACAAGTAATGATCCCTCTTTGGAATGCTTACCAAGGTTTCTTTATTACCTATGCAAGAATCTATAACTGGAAACCTCAAGAAGTTGCATTCAAGCAACCACAAGGCGTTATGGATCGCTGGATCTTATCACTATCACAAAAGCTCATTGCAGATGTTGCTAACGCTATGGATCAATACGATTTAAGCCGTGCAGTAGGTCCTTTCGTTGATTTTATTGATCAACTTACCAATTGGTATATTCGTCGCTGCCGCCGCCGTTTCTGGGATGATCAACATAGCAGTGACCGTAACGAAGCATTCTCAACACTTTATCAAGTTTTACTAACAATTTGTCAAGTTGCAGCTCCCTTTATCCCATTTATAACGGAAGCAATTTACCGCAATTTACGTACAATTCAGAGTCCTGATTCTGTGCATCTATGCGAGTACCCCACTTACAATGAATCTGCTAGGGACATTGATCTTGAGCAAGCAATGGCTTTGGTACAACGAGTTACTAGCCTAGGACATGCTTTGCGTAAAGAGCATAAACTAAAGGTACGTCAACCGTTGCCTGAATTAACGATTATCACATCAGATCATGACGTACTTACTTTCTTACAAAAACAGCAACAACTAGTAGCTGATGAGCTTAATGTTAAGAAAATTGTATTTAGTACTGATGAACAGGAATTTGTTTCTTTAGTAGCTAAGCCTAATTTCAGATTACTAGGTAAAAAAGTAGGTAAACAAATGCGTGCTGTTCAAGATGCCATTGCACAATTTACCTACCAACAACTAAATGTGTTACAACAAGGAAAAAATCTTACAATTATAGTCGAAGGAGAGCAAATAGAGCTCTCTCCGGAAGAAATTGTAGTTGAGCGAGTTGTCAAAGGTCAGCAGATTGCTGCAAATGAAGGGGTTTTGACTGTAGTTTTGAATACTCAATTAACTGAAGAACTTATTATTGAAGGGCTTGCTCGCGAGATTGTCAATAAAGTCAATACTTTGCGTAAAGAATTGGATTTTGCTGTTACAGATCGCATTAAGCTCATAGTGGACACAACTTCTACTTTAGTCAAAATTAGCCTTGAAAAGTACCAATCTTATATTTCGCATGAAGTTTTAGCATTAGAAATTTCTGTAGGCTTTTGTGAACAAGAACCTACAGATCTAAATGGTGAATTAGCAAAAATATATGTAGAAAGGATTGCGCATTAAATATGTTATACCGCTCTAGTTTGACTATTGAAAACATCTTGCAAGACTATACCCTTATAGAACCAATAGGATATGGTCCTAGTAGTACAACTTATCGAGCGGTAGATAAACATAACGGAAAAATCCTTGCAATCCGTATAGTACCAACCGATGATACGACTCCAGTAGAATGGTTAGAGCAAGCAGAGTTCCAAACAGCGCTACTTAAACAAGTCATTTCTCCTTACATTGAAAGAATCTTTTTTAGTGGATATGCTGAAAATTACTGGTATTGCGTTAAAGACTACATTCATGACGGTACAGGAAAATCGTGTAATCTGAGAGATTACGTTAGACGTTGCAGTGGTAAAATTTCTCAAGTTCAGATTTATTATATTGCATTGCAGATCATCGAGGCTCTAGAGACAGCAAGTTTCTATAGCAGCCAGTACCACCAAGGAATTTTTCATGGCCAGCTTAAACCTGAAAATATCATGGTAGCTTATTATAAAAATGATCTAGAATTTTTGAATCGTTTTAGTAACACTTCTTATGCACAGCAGATTCCCTTCGAAATTATTCTTACAGATTTTCAGCCTTATCCACTTAAAGATAAAGAAGCTATTTTCAGAAATTACCATAATCTACAAAGTCAATTAAACCAGATTCAAGATTTACGGCGTTCTCAGATTCAGAAGGAATTTGCAATTTCCTTATACCGCAGTTATGACTACCAAGCGCCTGAAGTAGCCTCAGATTTCAACCCAAGCCTGCAAGCAGATATTTTCTCTTTAGGTGTTATCCTTTACGAACTTCTTACACATACGCTTCCAAATGGGACTTGTCCTTCCCCTAGTAAAGTTAACTTGAAGATTCATGTTAAATGGGATCAAATTGTAGCGCGTTGTCTACAGTATTTTCCTCAAGATCGCTATTTCTCTTATCAAGAACTGAGAGAAGACTTGCAAAAATATTTTGCGGATATATTTAATACTGAAGATAACAGCTCATTAAACATTTTGAACAGGAATGACACTTTACCCTCTTCCATTCAATCTCCTTATTTAAAAAAATCTAAAGACAAACTTACCCCTAAAGGAATGGTTTACATTCCTGCAGGAACTTTTTTTGTTGGAGGAAAAGGGTGCGGTGCAGACGCTTTACCGATATATGAGTGTGCTACAAAGGGTTTTTACTTAGATAGAACCCCTGTCACCTATGCTCAGTTTAATCAGTTTGTACAAGAAACTGGTTACGTTACAGAAGCTGAGACAGGATTAGGCGCTCCTTTATGGATTGAAGGTGAATGGAAAATCCTACCTACTATCAATTGGAGAAAGCCGCTAGGAGGGCAATTACCTAGGAATTACCAACATCATCCCGTAACCCAAGTATCGTATGCCGATGCGATAGCTTACGCCAGATGGCTGGAGCGTCGATTACCTACAGAGCAAGAGTGGGAGTATGCTGCAAGGGCAGGCCAAGAAGGAATTAGATACCCCTGGGGAAATACTTTAACTAAAGCCCAAGCTAACTTTAGTAGCGATTGTACAACCCCCGTTATGAGCTATCCTCCAAATGCCTTTGGCCTATATGATATTGTAGGCAATGTTTGGGAATGGACTAATAGCTGGTACCTCCCCTATCCTGGTAATACAACTCCTAACTCCCATTATGGAGAACAATTTAGAATTGTACGGGGGGGGGCTTGGATGTATAATGCATCTTATTGTCTTATTCCATTCCGCAACGCAAATCAAGCGGATCGCTGCTATCCTACTTTGGGTTTTAGAACAGCATTGAGTCTGGATTAATTTTCTTTACTCATCTTTAGAAATTACAGGCCTGTTTTTAGTAATAATATCAAATTGTCTAACAAGCTCTAAGATCTCCTCTTCCCCGTACTGTCTGCTATGAATCTTAGCTTTGAGCTCTTCTCTTTGCTGCAACCAGTGCTTTTCTAAAACCTTTTGTAAAGTCTCAATAAACTGTTGTTCTGCTCGATCCTTGTTAACTTTGCGTTGCAAAAGCTCTTCTACAAACTGTTGTCCTTCTGTATCGTTTAATTCTAGAGTAATTGTTAAGAGATCAATAGCTTTTCCTTCCTCCTTAGTTTTATTGTAGATCTCATAGATTTTACGACAAACAGGTATGCAAAAATGTTCTGGTTTTAAGTATTTTTGAGTTAATTTTATAAAATGTGGATAAGAATCCCCCATAAGCAATAACCAACGCAAAAGATCCCCTTCTAAAATTCGATGTGGATTCACTTTCAAACCTATAGGATTAAGGCTCCCCTCTTTTTTAGCATATACTTGTGGAGAAACTCCATGACTTATTCCCAAGGTATCCAATGGCACTTCTAGCAGACGAGATATCTTACGTAAACTCTCATGTACCATTAAAGGGTGCTCCCATTCTTTAATTTTACTTTTGATTACTTTAACAAGTTCATTCTTAGCTGCGGGAGAAGTTTGATCATATTGTTTAGACAAATGCTTTACTAAAAATGTTAGATAATCTTGTTTTTCTGATAATAGATTGACCATTTCTGTAGGACCATGTTCGCTCAAAAATGTATCGGGATCCTGCCCTTTAGGCATAGCAACAACAAAAACTTCTATTCCTTTCTTTTGAAAAACATGCCCTACTTTAGTTGCAGCTTCCCATCCTGCATTATCTCCGTCAAAAGCTAAGTAAACACTAGTAACACCTAATTGTATCAGTTCCATAGCATGATCTTCTCCAAAAGCTGTACCCAATGCTGCTACAGTTAGATTTAAACCTGCGTATATCATTCGTAAAGCATCAAGTTGTCCTTCAACAATAATTGCTTTACGCCCTTTTGCTATTCTTCTACGGCAATGGTGTAACCCAAAGAGAACTTTCGATTTCTTGAATAAAGGGGTCTCTGAAGTGTTGATATATTTACCTCCAAAAACCTCTTCCCTTATCTTTCTTGCAGAAAAGCCAATTACAGAACCCATAGCGTTGTGAATTGGAAATGTAATACGTTCAGAAAAAAAATCCCGAATACGACCATCACGACCAGAACTCGCTAGACCACATTCTAATAAAGTACTTTCTTTAATCTGCTGTGCTCGCATATAAGGGATTAAGGAACATGAGCGAGATGGCGCCCAGCCTATCTGAAATTGACGGATAAAATCTAAATCTATTCCTCTACGATAGAGATATTGTAGCGCTTCTTGTCCCTCAGGAGTATGCAAAAGACAGAACTGGTAAAATCGATTAGCCAGTTCCAAAATTTCCTTCAAATGATTCTTACTTTCCCCTATTTGTGTTTTAAGCTGGCTTGTCTCCATAATCTCTAAGTGGACACCGAATCGTTGGGCTAAGTTTTCTACAGCCTCAGAAAATGTCAGTTTTAGATAATTCATAAGAAAACCGACACCATCTCCATGTGCTCCGCACCCAAAGCAGTGGTAAGAGGTGTCCCCCTTATAGACTATAAATGAAGGAGTTTTCTCATCGTGAAATGGACACCGCCCTTTATAAGCAGAACCAGCTGGTTTCAATTCGATATATGAGGATAATAGCTCGACTAAATTGATACGAGAACGTAAACTTTCTAAACTTTCTTTAGTGAATAAAGGCATCGTAACATCATTATTTAATAAAATTAAAAATTTAAAATAAGTTCACTGAACACTATTAAAGTTTTTTTAACACAAAAAACTTGAAAATTAATTTATTATACAAAAAAAAGAGACTTATTGATCTATGACTTCTTAGTCTTGGGTCAATTAACAAATGTACTTATACATAAGAAATTTATTGAATAATATACTGCCGCATTATAGATTGCATTTGCTATTTTTAAAATATAGGAATTTTTAACATGAATACACCATTATCAACTCCCAATCCAATGGATAATCCTTATTTCAAACACCATATGACAATTACGGATCCTTTCTATGACAATAGCCTTTCTCTCGATGACCAAAAACCTGAATATGAAGAGGCATTTGCAGAATTAGTACAGCGGAAAATATATGGTTTAATTAGTTTAAAAGAGCATGCAGAGAATTATCCGTTGAGTAAAGTAACAAACTCTAACGAATCTTTAGAAGCAGAGGGTTCTATTAGCAGTCCTACTACATCAAGTGATTCTTTAGTGTCACCGTCAACAGTTTATACCGATAGCATAATGACAAATTCAATATCAGAAATCGATACCTTATCAGCAAATTCTACAACTGTAGAGATAGATAATTCAGAGCTAGTTATTGAAAAAAATGATTTAGAAATTTCTATAAATATCAAATCTAGTATCACTATATCACACAATCGTCAGCTATCAATAAAAGAGCAAACGCAATCAAAGCGTTTTTTTAAAATAGCAGCTATCGCCTGTTGTAGTTTGTTTGGACTTACTATTCCTACTGCGTACTTTATGTTCCATAGTGATGCGTGACATAAGTTTTTCTATACTTAGAAGCTCCCCTGTATTTTCTTTATGTGTTTTCCAAAATTATTAACTGTCAACTAATCGATTTTCATCAAAAAATGTGTGGTGAAAAAAATAGGATGGAGTTAAGAAAAAAATATAAGTTGAAAAATACTAGGTAGCATTACAAGTAAGAAGGGGAAAAAGCAGAGATGGTTGACGAAGTAGGATCTGGTAAAATTCGAATGGGAGGGATGACCTCAGGCTTTGATACAAAAGGTATTATCGATCAAATACTTGCTGTTAAGCAAAAAGATATCAAAAAAATTGAAGATAAACAAGCCTTAAATCTAGATAAAATTCAACAATGGCAAGGTCTCTCGAAAACTTTGGAAAGCTTAGCTGACACTGTTAAAGTGTTAAAAGGGGACCAAGCGAGCAGCAATAGCCTTTTAGGTTCTTTGGGAGCTACCAGCTCAGACGAAACCATTTTTACAGCGACTGCCTCTAGTGGCGCTTTAGCTGGAACATATGCAGTTGTTACCTCTACACTTGCAAAACCTCATTGCATTTATAGCAATCAGCAATCGAGTAGCTTTGCTAATCTTACACCTGGAACTGTGAAGATCAATGGAGCCACAATTTCTTTTAGTGGTATTGGCGAAAGTCTACAAGATATGGCTGATGCTATCAATAATGGAACATTTACAAGTGGTAGCGAAGTCACAGCTCAAGTTATTGCTAACCGTTTAGTATTAAGCACTAAAGTAACTGGAGCTTCGCAATTTATTCATGGAACTCCTGCCACTAACTTCACAGTTCCTGGTGACGATCCGGATGGTATATTACAGTCGCTAGGAATCATTAATGCGGCAGGCACCATACTCCCAGCAAATACGGCAACAAGTGGTACTGATTTTGCAGGCAGCATTGGCGGAGTATCTATAAGCAATTCAAGCAACACCTTAACTAGTGCTTTAACGGGTGTAACATTGATAGCTAAAAGTACTGGTACAGCGACTTTGACTATAGCTCCTAATACCTCCAAAATTGTACAAGCAGTTACTAGCTTTGTTGAAAGCTATAATGAAACCTTGAATTTAGTTAAAACACTGCGTGAATTTAAAATGAATGAAGAGGATAAGACAGGCCCCTTTACCTCCGACCCATTGCTAAAAGAGATTTACAGTGAATTACGTCGTATGACTACATTTGGGGTTCATATGGGCTCATGTAATTGGTCTTGGAATAAAACGACTAAAGCAGCTACTAGTTCTACTATTCAAAATCCTGCCGCCGCCGGAGCAACTTCGATCGATATTACAGGTTTAAATCCACAGGTTAATGGGAACGAAACGCTTGCTGAGGGAGATCGTTTTATAATTGCTGGGGACAATGATCCCGTTACAGGGAATCCTAATATTTACACTTTGGTGACTTCCTCAAATATAACAGGAGCAGGGACTGCAAGTATCTTTATTAGCCCCCCACTTAAAAATCCAGTGGCAGCAGGAGCTGTTGCTAAGCTCGACATTGCCTCAATTTCAAGTATTGGCTTAAATGTAGGAGGAATGACAGGTGGCGGAATTGGGGGAGAGATCAAAATTGACCAGTCCAAGCTGGAAACGTCTATCAATACAAATTTTGAGCTTGTACAAAGAATATTTATTAAAAATGACCCTGAACAATTGGTGACTACAGTCTTAACTGATTATGACAAGATTGTACAGCCGCAACATCTTGGTATTGCTAATCGACTATATAATTGGCTAGATAGTCACATAAGAGTAGGTTTATCAATCGAAAGAACGCGCTCTATTAGTAGCACAAAAATTCCCAGCATTAAAAATGAAAATATCAGGCTACAAGAGCAAATCTACGATAAAAAGGTCAAAATGGCACGCGAAGAAGAAGCTCTTGTTAAAAAGTTTTCAGAAATGGAAAATGCGATGGCTAAAGGACAAGGTGCGGGTCAAGTTTTATCAGGTTTGACAAGCCCTGGTAAGTAAGTAATAAAGATTCAAAGCCATTTCTCTTGTTAGATTGTTTAAAAAGCTATATTTGGCACAAATCTAATAAAATTAAGGAATCGCTAAAAGTAAAAAAGCCAAGCTTTTTAAAGCTTGGCTTAATTTTGCACCGGAGAGGATTTGAACCTCTAACCGCCCGGTTCGTAGCCGGGTACTCTATCCAATTGAGCTACCAGTGCATTATTTTAAGGTGATGATGCGATTAATTATACATTTTATCCTATTTACTGCAATACTTTTCCATAAATAAGAACAATCTGCGCTTAAATCATTCATAATTAAAGACTATTTCCCAGAAGCTATCCTTTCTCTCTTATTAACTTTAGTCTCAATGCCTTTATAGTGTAGTCCAAATACGGTAATATCGTCAGACTGAGGCTTATCATCAGTAAAATTTTTTACATCTTGCATTACCCCTTTTGCAATCTGGCGAGCAGAAAGGCTAGCTAACTTAAATAGAGCATTCTCTAAGTCTTCATAAGTATAGAACTTCCCTTCTGGGCTTCTTGCCTCGTTGGGAATATTTGTATAAAGGAAAAGTTTATCTTCCGCTTTAAGTTGAATAGATAAATTGTGATAAGTAACTTCTGGTATTAAGCCTAAAGCTGGCTGTGCATGACTTTTTAAAGAAGTGATACGTCCTGTCGCTGCTAAATAATAAGGTGGATTATGCCCCGCAATGCTATATTCTAAAGAGCCACTTTCAGCGTTTAACACTCCAAGAAACATGCTTACAAACATGTCTGAATGAATCTCTGCGCATAAATCGTTATTAACTCTAGTAAGTATTTCCCCTGCTGTTAATCCTGGTACAGAGCGAGCTTTAATAAGAGTTTTGGCAACTACCATGAAAATAGCAGCTGGAGCCCCCTTTCCTGAAACGTCCCCAACCATAAAAACAAGATTATCCTTGTCCAAAAGGAAAAAGTCATACATATCACCTCCAACCTCTTGTGCAGGTTGTAAGATTGCATATAAATCAAAACGTGGGTGTGAAGGAAATGCAGCTCCTACGCTCGGTAACAAACTCATTTGAATATGTTGTGCTACCTGTAATTCATCCTCAATCTTTTCCTTAGTTGTTTTTACTTCATTCAACTGCTTGAGATGATATTGCAACTCCTTAGCTAGTCTTTGAAACGCCTGGACAAGAAGATAAATTTCTTTATGATAAGTCTTTTCTAGTTTACTTAAAGCATATTGTTCTTTAGGTGTAAGTCTGAACCTATTTTTAATTAATAATTTTATAATATTATTGAGTTCATTTATAGGAGCTCCTATTTTTTTAGTGACATAAGCTAAGATTAAAAAACTACATACAAACAGTAATGAAAAGAGAAGGGCTATTCTTTTGAAAGTGGAGTTCAAGATTTGCTGTGTTAGTAGCTCTGTTTGTAAACCTATCGCAATCAGGAAACAGTCCCCATTGCTACTATATACTGGTAGTACAATCGTACTGAATTTATTGTTGTGGTAGCTTATATTTAAAAACTGTGTAACTTGATGCTCAAAGGATGGTTGCAAAATTTGAGTTAAATTAGTTGTTACCTCTAATCCTTTTGGATCTTTCTGCAAACTTAAAACATCAAACAATAAAGAGCGGGATGCCACAAAAAGTTTATTGTCTTTCTTAACTAAAGTATAAGCAAAAGCTAACGACGTATCTTGAATATACTGATCTATTTTAGTATGTTCTTCTAAATTAGTAGCGATCTCCCCTTCTTGATTCAAATTAGCATAAGCTAATTCAAAATAATTAGGTCTAAGCATTGCAAAAACACTATATGCTGCGTTTAACAACTTATTATGAATCATATTTTGTGCTGACTTTTCCATCTGTGGAATAGAATAACCAGCAAATAAAGCTGTCAATGCTATATTAATTAAGAGAACAAGTTGTAAAATTTTCTTACGGGTTGCAGACATCCCCTATATCCTCTGTTTTTTTATATAGCCTCAGTATAGCTGCCACGATTAAAAGGTAAAGGGGAAAAGGGGTGTTTTTAGGTAAATAAGCCGCATCTGGTTTATTTAAAAGGAATCCTAGTCATAGCTTCAAGATCTAAAGAGTCTCCATAAGGGCGTTTTTGATAGTGATGATAAGCCAAACCTGCAATCATCGCCGCATTATCTAAGCTTAACCCAGTAGGAGGCCAATAAATCTCAAATTTTCCTTTCTTGGTAGCAAAAAGCTCACGTAAATAAAAGTTATTACTAACACCTCCACCTAAAATAATCGATTTGCACTGAGTTTGATGAGCCGCAATAATAGCTTTGTCAACAATATCAGATAAAGCTGTGTGTTGAAAGCTAGCCGCAATATGAGCCTTTTCTGACTCAGGTAATACAATAGGGGCTTGTTTATCGCTATTTTGCCCTTTTAAAGTATATAAGACATTAGTTTTAAGTCCACTAAAGGAAAAATCGAAAGGGCTACCTTTAACAACTCCAGGCTTGAAAGGATACCTATTAGGAAACCCCTCCTTGGCCAACCTTTCAATATTTGGACCACCTGGGTAAGACAATCCTAGCATAATAGCTACTTTATCAAAGGCTTCCCCTATAGCATCGTCTACAGTTTGCCCTATTAATGTATATTCACCTATAGTATTAATTTTTACTATCGCTGTATGACCACCTGAAATAACTACTCCTAAGCAAGGAAATTCCACTTGGTCGACGATAGGCATAATGGCTGCATAGAGATGAGCTTCTACATGATTGATTCCTAGAAAAGGCTTTTCCGTAGCTAATGCTAATGCTTTGGCTGAATTAAGGCCTATTAACAGGGCTCCTAATAGTCCTGGTCCTTTAGCTGCTGCTATGGCATCTATTTGCGCTAAACAAAGGTTAGCTTCTTTCAATGCTTGATTAATAACTGGTATAATAACATCGATATGTCTTCGGCAGGCTAGCTCTGGAACAACTCCACCGTATTCTTTTTGCAAATCAATTTGTGATGAAATGACATTAGATAAAATATGTTTTCCACTTGCAACTACTGCCGCCGCAGTTTCGTCACAAGTGGACTCTATTCCTAAAATTAACATGAAAATAAACTATTCTTTAAATGCTTTAAAATAAACTAGTCGCTGCTTTATCAACAATCCATAAAGCAGGAACTGCTTCAGTTCCCACTGCCTGTGCAGGCAATTGAGTCGGTAAATACTCACCTTTTAAAACATTATAAAGCATCGAAGCTTTATTTTCCCCCAAAGTATACACACAAAGATCTCTAGTCTTGTGAATCGCAGGAAAAGTGAAAGTTAAACGCCAGCATTGCTTTTGCGGAACATAATTGGCAATTACCGAATACCTTTTCTCACTAAGGCCTTCTGTGTTAGGAAATAGAGAGGCTGTATGACCATCATCGCCCATTCCGAGCATAATTAAATCAAACATTCCTTGATGTAATTCTTTTTGTAATAAACGTTCGTATTCTTGCGCAGCAAGGTGTAGGTCGGCCCTATCTGCTGGCATGCGGAACACGAATTTAGGATCAATGGGAACTCTACCTAAACCTGAGCTCATCGCCATTTTATAATTGCTATCATTATTGTCAGGTGCAACACAACGCTCGTCACTCCAAAATAATTTTACTTTAGACCAATCAATGGTTGCAGCAAATTCTGGAGTTGCTAAAAGTTCGAAGATAGCCTTTGGTGTACTTCCTCCAGAAAGAGCTACAGCAAAAAATCCGTGATCAGCTATTGCTGTTTTTGCGGAGCGTAACCAATGCTCAGCACAGAAACGTAAAGTTAGTGTGCTATCTCCTGGTGCGACTAATACACGACGGTTATCTTTCCAAATAATAGATGTATTGTGCATAAATTTTTCTCTTTCGTTAGACTCTTTTATCGTTTTTAATCTGGTTGGTAGTCAGCGAGATTTTTAAAGATATCTACTCGACCTGCCTCCAGACTTTACCACGGCGAGCTAATAACTCATCTGCTGCACGAGGTCCCCATGTGCCAGCTGCATAATTTGGAAAATCGCCAGGGTGGGTATTTTTCCAATACTCAAGTACAGGAGTGAGTAGCTTCCAGGAAGTTAGCACCTCGTCGCTACGTGCAAATAAGGTTCCATCTCCAAGCATACAATCACAAATAAGGCGTTCATAAGCTTCTGGGGGAGTAACACCAAAGTGTTTATTGTATTGGAAATCCATATTTACAGGCTGAATAATCTGACTGAGTCCAGGCACTTTGCAATTAAACTTTAAAGAAATTCCTTCCCCTGGTTGAATCCGTATAGTTAACACATTCGACTCTATAGATTTGCCCATACTTTTAAATAAAATACGAGGAACTTCTTTAAAAACGATGGTAATTTCCGTCATACGCCGAGGTAAACGCTTACCTGCTCTTAAGAAGAAAGGAACACCAGCCCAGCGCCAATTATCAATGAGTAATTCCATCGCAACATAAGTTTCTACACTTGACTGTGGATTAACTTTTTCCTCTTGGCGATATCCTGGAACCGGCTTGCCATCTATATAACCTGGACCATATTGCCCTCTAACACAGCTTTGGCTGCAATCTCCGGCTGTAATCGGGCGAATAGAAGCTAAAACCTTAACTTTTTCATCACGAATGGCATCTGCTTTCAAACTTACCGGCGGTTCCATAGCAATTAATGATAGAACTTGCATAACGTGGTTCTGTACAATATCACGCATCATGCCAGCTTCCTCAAAGAAAGCACCACGAGAACCAATCCCTAACTCTTCCCCCATAGTAATCTGGACTTGATCAATATGCTGGTGATTCCAAAGAGGTTCAAAAATAGCATTTGCAAAGCGGAACACGAGTAAGTTTTGAACAGTTTCTTTTCCTAAGTAGTGGTCAATTCTGTAAATTTGGTCTTCCACTAAAAATTTTGATAAATGCTTTTGTAGTGCAACCGATGAATTGTAATCTGTACCAAATGGTTTTTCGATAATTACTCGTGACCATTTATCTGTAACATACAGAGGATCATAAATATGCTTAGTTCCATGTAAGTGCTCTACAATCGTTGGGAAATAGCTTGGCTGAGTTGACAAATAGAAAACTCGATTCCCCTGTGTATGAAACTGCTGATCTAAATGAGCCAATTTTTCATGTAAACGAGTATACCCTGTTTGGTCATCAAAACTTGAATAGTGGTAAAACAGCTTCGAAGCAAATTTTTCCCATTCTTCAGTGTTTGTGGGTTTGATACGAGCAAATTTTTGTATCGCCTCTTTAGCTTCTTCTCTGAATTCTTGATCTGATTTTTCTCTACGGGCGAAAGCAACGCAAGCGAAGTTAGATGGAAGTAGTCCCTCTTGTGACAAACAATAAAGAGCTGGTAAGAGTTTACGTGCTGTTAAATCACCTGTAGCCCCAAAAATCACCAAAATACACGGTGATACCATTTTAGAACCACGGTTATGCGTTCCATTCCCTGAAGAACATACGTTGGATAGATCCGTATGCATATTATGACCTCAACTCGTTTAATAATTTTCTTAATGTATATTAATTTTAATTAAATGTCGCTCTAAAGCATAAAAAGCAAGCAAATTTCTCTCGGAAGCATATAGCACAAGGGAAAAGCGCAGACTATTAGTATTAACATATCTAAGCGAAGAGCTAATTATACTGAGCGCGGGCTATTTGACCGTTTTCTTCTACTGGCGGAAAAAAGGTAAACCTAGCCGCGCATTGTATAACACCAGACCTTTCTTTAATTAATCAATATTGAATAATATATTTAAAAACAAGCTTTATAAAAAAATAAATCAAAAACAAATCACAGTTTATAGACAGAAATGTATAACAATTGGCTTAATTTTTGCATTTAAAAATTTGTTGAAATGAAATTTCACTCACTTTTAATGCATACTTAAACCCTTGGTATAAACATGAATGTTAATACTACATTTCCTATATGGCAAACAATTGAAAATATCTCTCTGGAAGAACTAGATCAAAAATTGCATGATAAAAATTGTGAATACAAGTTAAAAAACATTGTCACAAAATTCTTAAATTTAAATTTGAGATTTTTTCAGCAAAAGCACTCTATCTTAAAGGTCATTCGCTGCTTGAGAGAAAAAGACCTAAAAATTCGTTGCGTTACAGAGCTTCTAAATAAGGTTGCTGAAGAAAATTTATTTCCTGCTGAAGAAGATTTAGCAAACCCAGTTGCAAAAGAATTTTACCTTTCGCATCTATTAGCAATTAAGCAACTTCTTGATTCAAAAAAATATAAAGTTGCTTTAGAGCTAATTAAGTTACTACCAAAACAAATAGAAATTAGTTTTACAACTGATTTGGAACAAGTCATCTATCAAGTGTGCCAAATAGAGGACCTATACGTAGTGCTACTAGCAGTAGAGCTTCTTTATAAAAAAGGAGTCAACTTCAATATTAGTTTTGAAAATGGACATACCCCTTTACATATAGCTTGCAAAAGAGGTTTTAAGAATCTTGTAGAATTGTTAGTCCAAAACGATTGCAAAATCGATATTCAAGATCAAAACGGTCATAGCCCTCTTCATATAGCTATCATTGAAAGGCACGTGGAAGTAGCATTGTACTTAATAGACCGAATGGCTCTTATGAATATTCCTGATCTTACAGGTTCTACACCACTCCATTATGCATGTGAAAAAGGGGAAATTGCCCTTATTAACAAAATGTTAAGAGAAGGTGCTAATATCGAACTAGAGGATAATGACCATGATACACCTTTAGCCAGAGCCTATAAAAATGACCATCACCAGCTGACTGTTCAGCTTATAAAACGATTAGCGGAGGAGTCTAACAATGGTGAGAATCCTATCCATATTATCGGTAAGTATAACCTGCCATTCTTGCTATATCATTTTATAGATGAAGAATACGATCTCAATAAGCAAAATGAACAATTGCAACAACCTTTGCACTATGCTTGTGCAAGAGCGCACTCTGAAGCTGTTTTAGCCTTCCTTGAAAATGGGGCTCAAGTAGATGTACCTGACAGGGATGGGAATACCCCTCTTCATCTAGCTTGCAAGCATGGCCATTCCCAAATATGTCTTTACTTAATCGAAAAAGGAGCGAAAATTAATTTTCTTAATTCTGATAATCTTTCGCCCTTGCACTTAGCTTGCCGGCATCAGGACTTAGCATTTCTCCTATTTGAAAAAAATGTTCAAGACGAAAATCAGCGCACTATTTTACAAGCTGCTTATGAAATCGGAGATAAGAATCTTATTACTGAACTTCATCAACGTGAAGCCAATTTACATATTTGTGACCAAAAGGGGTACACTCTTTTACATATAGTATGTGAAAAAAACCACATCGATTTAGTTGTGGAGCTATATCAAAAAGGGCTATCATTAGAAGCTCAAAATATGAATGGTCAAACTCCCCTACATTTAGCCTGCATACATAAACATTACGCTCTCGTACAAAAACTATTGGAATTAGGCGCATTAGCTGAAACTCAAAATAATTTTCAAGAGAGGCCTCTCCATATAGCATCTCAGTTAGAAGATCCATTATTTCTTCAATTACTTTTAGATAAAAAAGCTAACTTAAATGCTAGAAACGGTAAGGGGGAAACTTGCTTACATATAGCTTGTAAAGCAGGCTATGCTGCTATTGCAAAAATTCTTTTAGAAAAAGGTATCGATATTTTAGCTCGGGACCATAAACATAATACAGCTTTACATAGTGCCTACTTTGAGAAAAAATGCGAAGTTATACCGACGTTACTCCAATATCTTATTCCTAATATCCAAGATGTACAAGATCTGGTATTGTTAGCTTTAAAGCTTTCCTTGAAGCACCAAATGCCTGACCACGTACTAGCATTAATAGAAGAGATTTACAATGGTTATCAGCAAGATCAAAATCGGTTTAACAGTATAAAAGTTACTGAAGTCGCTAATACTATTATCAGGAAAAGCCAAGAAATCAGTTCTATTATAAAGGAGTATGAAGATGCCTCCTTGTTGCGAATTAGCTTAGCAAAAACTAATGAGGATAAGCAACTTCCCCTGTTGCCTAAAGTCGCCACAAAGCTGAATTTAAACTTTTTGCTGATTCTTTTTGATCGCATTGATGAAAATGGCGCCATCTTTACGAATGATAACGAACCTATCACTCGTGAAGAGCTAAGGCAAGGATTAGAGCACCTTATAGAATGCGTTAAGATAAAAAACCCTAAGCATTATGGTGTCCCCAAGGATTACAAACCCTTCTATCAAAAATTAGAAACTCTTTTAAGACATATATCTCACATTTTTCTGCAGAAATTAGCAGCAGCTAAATTGCCCTATTTTCTGCATTTAGATGAATTTTCTAAAGAGGATTTTTCTACACAACTCACTACAGATGAGATAATCTACCTTCAGGATCTTCTTCAAAAAATAGTAGAACTTCCCTTATCTACAAATTTGACTATAGATTTCACTTTTTTTGATACTTTAAGCCCTGCTCAGCAACTTATCTACTTCCTAGCTTTAGGGAATAGCGATTGTTCTGCTTATATTCTACAGTTAGCTGAAGCTGGAAAACATTGTGGAGGCCGTTGGATTACAGAATCATTACAGCTATATACCCACCTAACAGAGCAAAATCATCCAGATTATACTTTGGAACAGAAAATACATGCTAGCATTGACTCTTATAAAAGTGAAATCATCATGCAAATGGCTAGTGAAGGGGATAATGAAAATAGTGCTCATGAAATCCAGTTTTATACGAAAACATTACACTCTCTGGGCATTGCAATCCCTCATGCAGAGACCATGATATATGAGGACCCCTATGAATATCATGGAACAAAAGGGCGTTATCAAATCGCAGCTCAGGTAATTGAGCGTTTTGATCGATCGTTTAATATAGAAAATATTTACAAAATTGCACAAGAAATTGGTAATGCTGAATTGAAAAAGCTTTCTGAAAATATTGAACAAAAAAATAGTGTTATAGAAGCTTTAGAAGAATTTTGCAAAAATTTCTATGTGTGCGATGACTTACAGGACAAAGAAGTAGAGCTCAAGAGTCAAAAAAAGAATCACTATATTTTAAATTTAGAGCGTCTTTTGCATTCCCACTCTGAACAAGAAACAAGAGTAAAAGATCGAATTGATAAAGAAAGAAATAGTGAGCTTAAACAACTTTTGTACCAAAGACTTGAAGGGCTTAAAGAGGAAAAAGCAATTATTCCTCGCAGAGCGGTACAGGAGACTAATGAATGGTTTTGGCGCGAAAAAGAACGCCTTTATGAAAATTACCTTTATTATACAGACCAAAAACTAATTGAGATTGATGAGATTAAGCATGTTAGAACTTTAACACCTACAGGTGTCAAAGCTTTATTGCTCCAGTTTGGCTTTATACAAAAGAGGTAAACACAATGCGCTCTATCTAGCTTACTAAGTAAATATGTTTTAGCCTCCTTACAGTTAAATATAAGGGGGTAGTTTGATTTATAGAGAATTCTACTAAAAGTTTAAACTTTTTAGGAAAAGTAAAACAGGGTTAAAAACCAAAACCCCTATTGCAGGAAACGATTTCACAAAACTATAAAAATATTTTTTGGACTTAATTCTCATTTTAAGCTTGTTTGAGTTTTATCTAGTTAAAAAATCCCTATCTGATTAACATAGTTTAACCACAGTCCTTTGAATTTAAAAGCTTCAACAACGCATCTTGCTAGTTAAGCGACCTAGATTCTTAGGACAGGCTCGAGTTTTTAATAGTCCTTTCCATTAGGGATAAATCATAGAAAAGCTTATTTCAGATTAGAGCTAGCATCAAATAGCTTATAAAATTGAGCAGCTACTAACTTAGATAGTTTAAGTATTTAATAATAGATTTCTTGTAAAAATTGCGGAGTGGCCTTATGCAGACTAATCCTGTAAAAAGCTCAATACGTTACGCCTATTTAGATGACTTATTGCTCAGCCGGTTAGATACTGCTTTCATCCAAGAAGATGAACACGAGATCTCTCACCTTATTAGCAAAATAACTGCTGAATACAATTGCATTGACCTTGCTTATGCAGCCTCTCATCTTTCGCGCGAGAAGCGCTCGGTCCTCTATAAGCACTTACCTAATTTCGAAACAAAGCTCAATTTTATCCTACATGCCGATGATACAACCTGCGAAACTATATTTGAAGAACTATCTGATGAAGAGGTTTGCTATCTCATTGAAATGATCTCTCCTCAAAGAGCAGTCGAGATCCTCGAGTTATTGAATGAAGAAAAAAAGCTTAATGTTTTAACGAGAGTGGAGCCGCGTAAATTAGTTCGTATCCGGCAGATCCAGCAATACGATGAGAACAGTGCAGGCCGAATTATGACTAATGAGTTTTTCGCATTTTCATTAGATACCACTATTGGAATGGCTGCGACTTATATACGGGAGTTTCCCCATTTTGATTTGACCCACAATGTTTATGTGCTTAGCCATGCTGGAACTCTATTAGGTTGTGTCCCAGTTAGAAGTTTAATCGTAAGTCCATCTCATCTTCCTTTAAGGCAAGTTGTTAAACCTATTTATCATAAAGTCTTTCCTAATACCCCTAGAGAAAACATCGTTATGCTTTTTGAAAGGTATAATCTAGGCACGTTACCTGTCGTTGACTACGATAATAATTTACTTGGTGTTGTTTCCGATACAGTAATTGTAAAAGCTATGGAAGATATTGTGGATGAAACCATAGCTCACATGGCAGGTACAGATGAAGATATCAGCGAAAACGTCCCTCTAAACCGCCGCTTTTGGGCTCGTATTCCGTGGCTATTTGGAACAGCATGTGGTGGTATTATCAATATGAAAGTGCAATCCTCTTTCCAATGGTTTGAATTTGGAATATTTTTTGTTTCACTAATTACGGGTCTATCAGGAAATATAGGGCTACAGTGCAGTACTGTACTAGTAAGAAATATGGCAACCGAATCATTCTCAATGCGCAATCAATGGGAAACTTTACGTAAAGAGCTTATTATCGGAACACTTGCAGGGCTTACTTTTGGGCTTTTCTGTGGAAGCGTTGTTTATTCTTTAGTTTGTTTTCATATTTTGGATGTACAAGCTCATGCTTTAAAACTTGCGGTTATTGTTGGCTGTGGTCTTGTAGGTGCATGCGTGAATGCTACACTACTCGGTGTACTTTCTCCCCTATTTTTTTCTAGAATAGGAGTTGACCCAGCTGTAGCAGCAGGTCCTATCGTCACAGCCTTTAATGATATCCTTTCCACTGTAATTTACTTTTGTATTGCACAGGCTATTTATTCGATTTGGATTACTTAGTCTCCTTTTCCAATTTAGTTCATGCTTATTGACTGACTTATAAAGTAGGATAAAAAGGGCTTCGCAAAAGGTTGAGCCGGAAAATTGCTCTGTTCAATTATCTTTGAATGACCGTCAATAGTCTGCAATAGAACCATTACCTTGCTTTAGATAAAGTCATAACTTCCCATCTTTTTATTCAATCCACATCTTTCTGCTTCGATAACATCATTATTTAATGAAATCGTTACTATACAGTTCTCTTCCCTGATAAGCCTAACCCGATAGTAGAATTTCTGTTAAAAACCTACGAACAATCTTTTATGAAGCGTGTAGAGCGAAGACGAAAGGCTCTATACGTAGCCAGACAGTAGACTAATATAAATGAAATTAATTAGATGTGTAGTTTAAACGGAGTGCATTAGGCATTATAAACTGGGTCGTTCTTTGTATACGATCTCTTTATTGCAGTGACTCACTGGCTAATGAAGCTCAATTAAAAGCGAAATCATTTTATTCACCCAAGGCTTAATCAACCTTAATATAGAATTGATTAAACCTTAAGAGGTAGTTTATTTAAAAAGTTTTAGAAGGTCCTTCAAATCAACCTTTTCACCTTTAGACTTTTTCTCAGGGTTATTTTCATTAGAACTATCTAAAGGTGTTGAACTTTGTTCAGGTTCCTGCTCAATAGTCGAAAGATCCTCTCTCTTCTCAACTTCCCAAGGAAATGGTTTTACCGGGGCAGGGGGCATAGGATCCTTCTCTGTAACTTTAGTTAAAGCATCTGTAATCAATCCAAGTGCAGCTCCCCCTACGCCCAACTTTTGAGCTTGTAAAGCACCTAGCCTGATTGCGACTCGCTTTTTATCAACACTGATTCGATCTAATTTACCTCTAATTGGAATTTGTAGAATGTAGTCATCTGGCAAGAGTAATTTGCTAGCATATTTTAACGTCTGAGCTGTGATACCAAGCCTAATATCTATATCTCTATTAATTAGATTACTATTGCCCCAAGTAGCAATATGAATACGATCACCAAGGAGTGCATCAGCACGATTATAACTTAAAACGCCATCTTGAATATGAAATACGACAGGAGCCGCCCATAATGTCATTGACTCTCCAGAATTGGTTTTTAACTTTAGGAGATTTAAAATCATTTCGACCAAACCTCCGTTTTTTATGATAGCTTTACCAAGTTCTAACCTTGCTTCATTAACTTTAAGCTTTGATTTATCAAAAGGACTGCATGGTACCTCAAAACCATCTGCTTCAATTGCAAATTTAATGGGTTGTTTCACTTCCTTGAGCGCAATTAATTCTTTATCCACAAATTGTTCTAAAGATTTACAAAGCTCCTCTGTAACTGTTAAATGAGCTGTAGCATCTTTATCAAGATATAAATTACCCTGTTTAAATCCTCCTTGAAATGCTACATTGAGATTTGATGAATTGATTTGCGCTGTTACAGGTCCTGTTTTTTTATAAATCTCTGTATATAATTTCATATCTAATTCAGAACCCAACATAGCGCCTAATAAATTTTTATGCTTATTATCTAGCGGTAAAAATTCCTTCAACCAGGGGATTGGAAGTTTCAAAAATTCTGTATTAAAGTGAGCTATCGTATTATCAAAATCAAATTTTCCCTTCTTATTAAAGACATTTCTAAATTCCCCCTTTATAGCTACTTGGCTTTGATCATAATGAGGACTATTTAAAAATCCTTGAAAGTCAAATGAAACAGGATCCTGAAGACTTTTATTAGAGAAAGAAAAGCTTATATTTTTAAATGACGCTTTTTGTTGTGTGTTCAAATTTTGCAAAGGAATAGCTGCGATGCCTAAGTTCATCCTTAAACCAAAATCAGCAGGATTAAAATTAGCGATATTTTTTACGGGGAACCGCAGATGTGACAAATGTAATTTGAAAGGAACAGAATCTAGAAGTTTAAAATAGGGTTCATATTCTGAAGTCCCTGCTTCTGTATTTTTTTGATCCCACTTGAATTTGGCTAATTGCATATTATAGTAAGCTTGGGGAGTAAGACGCCAATCTAATACTGTAGGATTACCTTCACTCAAAAGAAACATTCCATTAGCTATACGAGAGGTATTAGCCAATTTTAAATATTCAGACTGTATAGCCAGCTTGATATCGCCTTGAATATCCCTAGCTATTGAATCTAAAGCCACATCAAGTGAAATTTTACCTTGTAATCCCAGTGTTGATGATAGAACATTAGGAAGATTTAGTAATCTATCCGCAAAACCAAAAGGGATATGATCTAAATCTGTCTTAAGCTTGCACTGTGCCTTTTCTAAGTTAAATTTACCTTGTTCTAACCAATGCTTAACAGTAACATCCCCTATCCAAGTAGTTTCATCCTTAGTAACAGGAAAATTTAAAGCAAAATTATGCTGCAAAGAGATTTCATTCGACTGCCCATTGACTTTTGCTTTTACCTGAAGGTGGCGTAAGTTGGTCCCATCCCATAAGGGATTCCCTTTTATTTCAAATCGGTCCGTTCCTAAATTAACCTCTAAAGCTATATTTTCTAAGTTCCCTTCATTAATTGGGAGTGAAAAAGGGGATACTATTAAGTTAACAACTGTAGGCTGAATTAAACTAATTCTTTGTTGAATAGCCAAAGATAGCTTTGAAAAACATTCAGGCTTCATTGTATATCTAAACTTAATAGGGTTCCTAAAATCAATTCTCTTATCTTCCAGCAAAAGAGCATCGGCAGAAAAGTCTATTAATTCACTATTGAGTTTAAAATTAAAAGCTGCAGTATGGAATTCCCCTTTGTTTTTCATAGTAGGCCGAATTTCTAACTCCCCTTGTAGACTTGGTCCTATTCCCTGAGTAAACAAGTCAGATGGATTTATTCCATTTACTAAAGTTTTAGCTAAGATAATAGGCTGATTTAAAGGTTGCGCATCAATTGTAACGAACAACTGTTTTAACAAAGCTTGCCCTACTTGAGGTAATTGTAATCCCATATTTCCCATAAGAGCTAACTCTGCTTGCAAAGATCCTTTATCTAGATCTAATTCCCCTTTTCCTAAACTATTTATAGGTAAATCAAATTGCTTAAAGTTGATTTGTAGTGGGGCTATATTTGTTAATTGCAAACCGTTGGCATCTTTTAAATAATGCCTTGCTAATGATAATGAGGGTTCATACTTGATAGTTGCAGGTTGCTTTAATCGCAGGTGACCTTGCGCTAACTCTACTATAAATTGATCAACAGAAAGCCGATCACTTTGCACTGCTAATTGAAGAGTTGCATTTTCAAAACCGTACATTTCCAACTGAGTCTGAACTGACAATGAAGGTCCTAAAAGATCTTTTAAACCTGGTTGTTTTCCCAACAACTCTATAAGAGAAGTTGGAAGCCCCGTTAACGCAACTGAAGTTTGCATAGATAAATTGTTTGTTTCAAGCTTTCCATTTTGAATTAGCCCCTGAGGCAATAGAATGTGACTTTGTAAACTTAGAGGTTGCTTATTGTATTGTCCAGTAATACTTAAAGTAGCTTGAATCTTATCTGATAAAGAGGGAATTTGACAACGTGCCTTGCATGCACTAAAAGATATTATTTCGTTTGATCCTTTTGGTTTCAGATCAGCAATGCTCATATCAAAGACAGTATCTAATTTTAAGCCGGTAGGATTGATCTCAAAACCTTGCATAGGGATTGAGAAAGTATTGAATTGTCCACTAATAATTGTAGTTCCTTGCGATTGCAATTCGCTAAGAGCTAAAGTTTGGGTTAATAGGGGCCACAGCATGGGATCTAGTTTCCATGAAAAATTCGCAGGCTCTATTAATGTTAATAGATCTGCGGATAATTTTTCGTTAATGCTCAAGTTTAATTGGGGAGAATTTATCTTTAACTTGAAATTAGCCTCATTACTAGTGGCTTTTGCATCCAAGTCTAAGTTAAGATACGGTCCCAAAGCAGCCAATAAGCAACCTTTTATCGCGGGATTGTAAAGAGAGAAGGCTTGATCAATCCCTTTTATAGGCAAGCTGATTACTTGAGCAGTAGCTGATACTGTCACTTGGGTCGGAATATGCCAGGATCCTGCCTGGTCTTTTGCAATTTCAAATTCTTTTTGGAGATTAATTCCTGTAATTTGACTTATAAGATCAACTTTCCCTTTTATGTCACCTTGATTTGTATTACAGTTAAAAGCTAGTATAATCGGCTTGCTCGTATCTTTAGAAAGATCTACATGTAAATTTAAATTAGAGATCTCAAAAGAGGTTAAACCAGGTCCCTCAAGGGTAAAGCGCCCCCCTTCTACAGAAAGGTCTGCTGAAAATGGGAAGTCAATCTTAAAAGAGCTTTTATCCCCTCCATCCCCATTTTTGAGCTTAGCCACTAATTCTTCTTCCGTAGTAGTATAGTTATGAACTTTACTTAAGGCATGATCTAGATTGGAGCTTCCGTCTTCATTGACAACTAAACTAAGATGAGGATTAATAATTTTAGTTTTAGCAAGTTCAGGTTTTTTAGATAATAATTGAAATAAAGAAGCTTCTGTAGAGAAATGTTCTAACCCAAAAATAGGTTCGCCTGAAGGTGATAAAAGAGTTAAATTTTCTATATGTTGACCTTTAAACCACTTTAAGTCGATTGTTGCAACCTGAATAGAACCTGGTATAAACCGATTGACTAAATTTATTGTGAAATTCTTTCCTTCCGAGGTTGAAAGGACCACAGGTAGTGTAGCTATGACAATTAGTATAATAGCAAATTTTATTGCAAAAAGTGCTACTAAGATTTTTGTTATCCGCTTACGCAATATTCGTCTCACTAAACCCATCATTTTTCTCTCCTATGGTCCCTTTACTATTAATCGTTGTCGTTCTTATTCTCAGTCTCGTTAGCGTGAAATATAGAATTATCTATAATCTCTATAGTACGGGTGGTGTAAGGGATTTGTGCCCCCTCTTCTTCAACTATTTTTAAGACTTTAATCAAGATTCTCTGTAATAATATCAAGTAATCACTATATTTAGTAACCTGTGTAAATGCAGTAACTTGAATATCTAATGAAGATTCATTAAATTTATTGAATCCTATCAGAATCGGCATCTCTTGATCTATTTCTGGCTCTTTCTCCAACATTTCCTGTGTTCTTTTAACTATGTTACTAATATGATTTACGTCTTCATATCGAACACCTATCACTTCCTGAATACGTCTGTGAGACATGCGAGTTAAATTAACGACCACTGCATTTGAAAATATTGCATTAGGGACATAGATAGGTTGTTTTTCTGGATTACGGATACAAGTAAGATACCACCCAATTCTTTCCACGATTCCTTCAATATTTTTATCTGGTAGACGAATTACATCCCCTAACCCAAAGGGTTGAGTAAAATAAACCATCGTTCCTCCAAAAAAGTTCGAGATTACATCTTTTGAAGCAAAACCAATAGCTGCTGCACCTACACCCCCGATTGTTAAAATACCCTCTAAAGGATATCCTAATTTACTCATGACCCCGATAATAACCATCAGAGAGATCACAGCAGAAACAGCTTTACCTATTAAATCTATCTTAGAACGCTCAAATTTAGTTGTGTGATCTTTATAGGCCACGATAAGTTCAGTTTGAATACAATTTTTCCATTGGAAAAGGATCCAAGCACTACTGAAAATTAAGCTTAAAGACCGAATCAAAGCCGTTAGTTTTTGTAAGTTTTCTAAAAAACTCTGAGGACATATAGCTTCTAAAATATAAGATAATCCCAGTACCCAGATAAGAAAATTTAAGGGGTGAATAGATAAGAGAATAATACGACTTCCCCAAAATGGAGAAACCTCATGCTTTTTTAAGCTCTTATATAAGTTGGTAAGCCCCCGCTTTATCAGCTCATTAAAAAACCAAATCAAAACAAGTGTGAATAGGATCGAAATGGATTTATCTATAAAATGGCTGCTACCAAAAAACTCTTTCGCTGTTTCAAACATATGTCTTCCTTTGATATCCAAGTCTATTTGTGAGCAATACAGATTTAAAATGGGTAGGAGCAAGCCCTTCTTTTAAAAAACCTCTAAAAAAATAACCCCTATAATACAATATAAGACTTTTTATCAGTTTTTCTTATGCTAACTATTTGGATAGACCTCGCTATACACACTTTTGATGGAGGTCTATGTTAATTACTTCTCAAAAAACTATTAACTATTTGTAAGTTAATAGTTTGACAACTACTCTACTGCCTATAAAAGCTACCTAATGCAGCATACACTTTAGCTTGTATATTAGCTAAAGTTTGGGGATCTACCGATTGATTTTGATTATTTATTAATAAGTAACTAAATATAAGAGATATTCCTAAAAAAGGGCTAAAAACTGCAATAAACATTCCAAGCATGATTATGCAAGCAACTTTAAAGTAGATCATATTCTTTTTAAGTTCCCTAATAAAAAAAGGGGTTTTGAATAAAGTAACTAAGCAAAATCCTAAGTTAACAATACCCAATCCGAGCAACCCTAAAGCAAAAACAGCCGCAACGGTAAAAAGTAAAAAAATTACGAATCTTCCTAAAAAAAATAGCTTAATTTTTTGCCAAAGTGTAACTTTATCCCTATCTGCGCGTAAAGAATGGATATTTTCCACTCTTTCGGTGTGAGGATCCTCTCCATCTGGAGGTTCGGAGCCATATAACTTATAAATAGCCATACTTAATACCCTACTACTAAATCTGATTTTACAATATGTTACACCTAGGATAATACAACTTTTTAAAGATGTGGTCCAACTTTTCTTGTTGAATAAAATCCAACATGCTAACATCTTAATTATCGTAATTTTTGTATAGAGGTTAACTATGTCCCGCGTATGCCAAGTGACAAAAAAGCGCCCGGTCGTCGGTATCAACTACTCCGTACGTGGTGTGGCTAAGAAACATAAAGGCATTGGTTTAAAAATTAATGGAAAAACAAAGCGCCGTTTTGTACCAAATTTAGTAAAAAAACGTTTTTGGTTGTCTGAAGAAAATCGCTTTGTAACTTTACGCCTTTCAACAGCTGCAATGCGTACAATTGACAAAGTTGGAATTGCTGAAGTTGTAAAACAACTCCGCGCTGAAGGGCAAAAGGTCTAATAGATTTTTTATTTTTTCACAACTTTTACTGTGTAAATTTCTATGGTTGGTATCGCCAATTTACGTCAATGGATTACTCTATTAAGACAACATAATGAAATTGTCGATATCTACCATGAAGTTGATTCTCACTTAGAGATTGCAGAAATTCATCGCCGTATTGCAGAACAAAATGGCCCTGCACTTCTCTTTCATAACGTTAAAAATAGCTCATTTCCCGTTGTTACTAATTTATTTGGCTCATACAAAAGAGTTCAGTTAGCATTTCCTTCTGATCTGGAAGAATGGCTAGCCAAATTTATCGATCTCATTACTAAAAATCCTCCAAATCTCACCTCTTTTTGGAAGGGGCGCTCCCTTTTTTCACGTTTGATGAACATTGGGACACGTAAACGTTGGACAAAAGCTCCTGTCATGGAGACTCTTCAATCCCCTACAGACTTATGTAAGCTCCCTTTATTGCAGCTGTGGCCTGAAGATGGTGGTCATTTTATAACTTTACCTCTTGTTTATACAGAACCTGTAAATGGTGGTCCCCCAAATCTGGGGATGTACCGCATTCAACGTTATAATGCTGATACGACAGGAATCCACTGGCAAATTGGCAAGGGTGGAGGTTTTCATTACTATCAGGCTGAACAGCAAAATAGACCATTACCTGTGAATATATCAATTGGCGGTCCCCCTGCACTTATACTTAGTGCGATCATGCCTCTCCCTGAAAATGTTCCTGAAATCCTTTTAGCAGGACTTTTGCAAGACGGTAAATTAACAACTTCCAGTTCCCCTTTTAACAACTATCCTATCTTTAGTGAGTGCGAGTTTACATTAGTTGGTTATGTAAAGCCTAAAGAAAGACAACTTGAAGGACCTTTTGGTGATCATTATGGTTATTATAGCTTAGCACATGATTTCCCAGTATTTCATTGTCAAGCTGTTTACCATCGCAAAGATGCTATCTATCCAGCAACTGTCGTAGGAAAACCACGGCAAGAAGATTACTATTTAGGTAATTATCTGCAAAAACTTCTTTCCCCACTGTTTCCTGTTGTTATGCCAGGGGTAAAAGATTTATGGAGCTACGGAGAAACAGGTTTTCACTCTCTAGGCGCCGCTATTGTCAGAGAACGCTATTATCGTGAATCAATGGCATCTGCTTTCCGAATTTTGGGAGAAGGACAGTTAGCATTAACTAAATTTTTGATGCTTACAGATCAAACAGTTAATCTCGAAAACTTTAAAGAGTTATTAACAATCATCCTTGAACGATTTAGACCAGAAACAGATCTTTTCATTTTTGCTAATTTATCTCTGGATACTTTAGATTACACAGGCCCTGAATTAAATAAAGGATCGCGAGGAGTTATGTTAGGTTGTGGAGATCCAATCCGTAAACTACCTATTGAATACACCGAAGGACAGCCCTCTCGGCTTATTAAAGAAATAGCCCCTTTTAGTCCAGGATGTTTAGTTTTATCTGTTAATCATAAAGATATTACAGATAAAGAAATGCAACAAATTTTACAGTACCCCCAGTTTAACCAATGGCCTTTATTAGTTTTAGTTGATTCTGTAGAAGAAACTGTCGCTAGCGAAGCTTCTTTTCTATGGACTGTTTTTACTCGTTTTGAACCCGCTGCAGATATCTATGCTCGTGAAACTACAATTTATCGCCATCATCTTTCTTACAAAGGCCCAATCTTAATTGATGCTCGTATGAAACCCTCTTATCCTGCAGTGGTTGCTTGTGATTCTGAAACAGATGCATTAGTTTCTAAAAATTGGAACCTTTATTTTTCTAAGCAAAAATAACTGCCTACTTCTCTAAGTTTTTATCTCAATCTTTATTTTTATCCTTGTCGCCAATAAAAAGATTCTTTAATGTCATTTATAAAATAACATATACCGTTTTACAAAGATGACAGCTAACTTACTATAATAAATTAAGTTAGATAAATTTTTTAGAACTTATAGCAAAGAACAAGGGGAGAAAATATGACAACAAATCCGGTTATAGACCCTACAATACAAAAACGTATTAATGATTGGCTTAATGGGAATTACGACGCAGAGACAAAAGACACTATCAAAAAATTAATGCAGAACAACCCTGGAGAACTTGTTAGCGCATTCTACACTAATCTTTCATTTGGAACAGGTGGCCTAAGGGGGATTATGGGAGTAGGGTGCAATCGGATGAATACTTACACTGTAAGAGGAGCTACACAAGGGCTAGCTAACTATATTAAACGTTCCATATCAGACCTTAAATCTGCCTCTGTTGTGATCAGCTACGACAGCCGAATCCGCTCCCAACAATTCGCCCAAGAAGCTGCAAGGATCTTAGCTGCTAACGGAATTAAAGCTTATATTTTCAAAGAACTTCGCCCTACACCTTTAGTATCCTTTGCTTGCCGCTATAAAAAGTGTACAGCAGCCATTATGGTTACTGCATCACATAATCCACCAGCCTACAACGGTTATAAGGTTTACTGGAGTGATGGAGCCCAAGTTCTTCCTCCCCATGATCAAGAGATTGTTAAAGAAGTAAACAATATATCAGACCTCAGCTCAATTGCAACAGTAGAGTTATCCCATCCTCTTATAGAGAGTATTGATAAAGAACTTGACCAAGAATATTTTAATGCAATTCGTGGTTTGCAACATTGTGCAGAAGATAACAAAAAGTTAGGATCTACACTTAAAGTCGTATACAGTGCTTTACATGGAACTGGGATGACTTTGATGCCACAAGCCCTAAAAGAGTGGGGCTTTACTAATTTTATTAGTGTTGAAGAACAAAATACACCAGATGGCCAATTCCCCACTGTAAAATACCCGAATCCAGAAGATCCTGCTGCTCTTAAATTAGGTATAGAAAAGATGTTAACTACAGGGGCTGATCTATTTATCGCTAACGACCCCGATGCTGATCGTCTTGGTGTTGCGGTTAATCATAGAGGCAAAGTGGAACTTCTTAATGGAAACCAGATTGCCTGTGTTTGCCTTGAACATATTTGCCAGACATTGACTCAGCAAGGAAAAATGCCAGCCAATGCAGCATTTGTCAAAACTATTGTTACTAGCGAACTATTTGCTGCGATAGCTAAATCTTATAACAAACCTTGCTTTGATGTGCTTACGGGATTTAAGTATATAGGACAGCTTATTCATCAATGGGAGCAAATGATCCCACAGCCATATCAATATATATTTGGGGGTGAAGAGTCTTATGGATACCTATTAGGGACTCATGCACGTGATAAAGACGCTATTATTTCAGGGTGTCTCCTTTGCGAAGTTGCTTTACAAGCTAAAAAAGAGGGAAAAACTTTAGTTGATTGTTTGCATGCTATCTACAAAAAGTATGGCATTTATCGCGAACACCTTTTAAATATTGACTTTCCAGAAACCAAAGAGGGTAAAGAGAAGATGGCAAGTTTAATGCAACAACTGCGCCTAACACCTCCTCAGCAGATTGGTGGGGTAGCTGTAAAAGTTCTAGAAGATTATGAAAAAGGAACTCGTACCCAGCTTGTAGAAGGAATAACTGAAAAATTACCTTTCCCCAAAACAAATGTTTTATTGTTTTGGTTAAGTGACGGCAGCAAATTAGCGATTCGCCCTTCTGGAACAGAACCCAAAGTCAAAGTTTACTGCGGCGCTTTTCAACCTATGCAAAAAGACAAAGATATACAAAATGGAATCGCAGAAACAGATCATTATGCAAATACCCTTTTAGCCGCTGTAAAAAAACTGCTTCAAGCATAATCTCTTCATAAGGCACAGAGGACACCCCTCTGTCCTTTACTGTGGATCTCTTTTGAAAGCTGTTTCTCAGAGGTCAATTAAGTTATCGATAGTAAAATTAGAAAGAGGCTCAATATACAAACCATCACTTGCTTCTTCGTTGCTGAATAAGCTTATCTATAAGATTAAATTGTTTTAGATTAATCAAAGTAGACTCAGCGACAGATGGCCACAAGCAAGGATATACCGACTGATCCTCTCTCCGCATAATTACAAGCGTGTTTTCAACTGCTGAACAAATATGGGACAATAGTACCCATCTATACGCATCTAATGCATCAACATGCACATTTTCACTTAACTTTAATTGATTTTGCTCCCCTTCATGTGTCATTTTGGCTAGAAATTCTTTTATAAGCAAAATTTGCTCATCTACATTATCTAACTTCTTATCATAATAATACATTTTTACATCGGTCCAGCCTTGCAAATACTTTGCCCCATCTATCAAAGCTTTTATCTGTTCTTCAGAATAAGCCTTCTTTTCTAAACCTTTAGCTAAATTAGATATTTTATTTAAGAACTTGCTAAGAGAGCCAAATTGACGGTTAAATTTTTGATGAGCGACTAATTTTATCCCCTGTTGAGCCGCGTATTGAGGATAATATTGTAAGCGCTGCTCAACAATTCGGCAAAACGACTGTTTTAAATTAGCTTTATATACTTTTAAATTAGTCTTTTGACTTTCTTGAAATAGATCAAATAGTGAATGTTTTAGCTGCTCTTGAGAAGCATTAGCTAAGAGAAAATCGATGTAAAAACTTAGATTAGAATACCCCATCCTTGCTTCTAACATTTTCTTGATAACTTCAGTTTTTAAATCTGGAAATAATTTTTTTAGAATGGCTAACTCTGATGACCTGGTTTGCCGCATTTCTATTAGAGCTAAAATTGCACCAGCATTTTCCACAATTGCATAGCGATGTAGCATACCACTGTCCACTTTTTCTGCGGGGAAAAAAGCAGATACAACATCTGTAATTAGAGAACTCTCGTGGGGATTATTAGGACATAGATAAACCCAGTTGCGTAGTAATAAGGTTCGCACTTGATCGTTCCACTCTTCAGCTTGGTATTGAGTAATGTCTCTATAAAAAGAGAAACCTGGGTTTTCCCATCTTTTTAAAAATTCTAAAATATCACTAGGTTGCAATAAGCTAGCTCGTTCCATAGGAGTTAACTGAGTGAGAAAATAGAAGTTCTTATTCAAACCTCGGTAGATAGTTTGCAGGTGTTTTATTTTTTGATCATTTTCTGTAGGATAAAGTTTTCTATGCTCCTCTATGATTGCTAATAAAAACAGGTTGAAGTGCAAATTGAGTCGCGTCTGCTTACAAATTTCATAAGCTAATTTAATAGTCTTTTCACTATCGGTACCCATTAGGCTCCTAACATACCCAACCATAGGATTGATATGCTCCAGTATTTTTTTAAATAGCTCTGATTCTTTATCTTCTAATATGTAACTAAGCGCATTAGGATATTTACGAAAATACTCAAGTCGATCTTTATTATCTTCTAGAGGGTCGATAATCTCTTCAAAAAAACTGTCCGCAATATTCTTTGCTAAATCTTCTACAGGAAGATTTATATCAAATTTCGTATCAGCTTGTTTCGACTCTGCAATGTAATAAGTTAGCCCTAATATACCAGCTACTACTATCATCTTTACAGGAAAGGGAAAAGAATAACCCTGTGGTAGAGAGTGAGCTTTAAAGGTGCGATAAGATTGGTTATACTTATACGCACTAAAATGGCTAACCGCTAAAGCATTATGTTGTTTTAAATTTTTAACACATGGCTGTTGAAAACAGTAACTAGACCTTTGAAATGGGTAAAGATTTCTCAATGATGGACAATGAATACCTGTAATTATTTTAAACATGAAAAGCCTTTGTAAAGGTAAATAATAAGTTTTATCATTTAAGAAGTTAAATATTCCTCTTTATCCAGCAGAGAATATACTAAATTTCTTCTAATATAATCTGATTTTTAAGCATGGTACTGAGCTCTCTACTATTAATAAAACAAGATTTAGCCACTCCTTCTATTTTTTTAAGAAAACTATTTCTACTATTTACTGAGCTAACAACATCTTGTTCATATAAATAGAGTTGGTGCAATTTTTGTTCATAAGATAATTCACCATACTCTTCCAATCCACAAGGGCTAGACAAGATCCCCATAAATGTAGCTGCTGCTTTACTTAATTCCTTATCAAATACTGTAGAAATCTGATCTAATTCTTCAGGATTTGATCTTTTTAAATTCATTGCCAGCGTGCTCAATGTTGATTTCATTTTTTCTTCCTACAAATTTTAGGTTTTATTCTATTGCATTTACTCTCTTTAAAGAGAATCTGAGACAGATTAGCAAAAAAGTTTGTTTTTAAGCGTACTGAAACGCTCTATAGGGGTACACTAAATTGATTCGATTATATGCCTAACAATATCATTTAATAATACCGTATTCAATACGCTTGCATAAGATAAAGACCCTCACCATACCTTTATAAATCAAAATCTAAACTTTTCAGGTTGCCATTTAATTCTCTTTTCAATATGGTAAGCGCTTAAAAAATCAACCCTTTGAAAAAGGAGTTATATGACAGTCGTCATGCCGACTACTTTGCAATCAACTAAAAATTCTGATTCTTTCCAAGTTCATCTACCTACAGCTAATACCCCCTGCTCAATACATACTTTGCCAAACGAAATTCTATACCGCATCTTTGACCCCATAAAAGATTATAAGACTTATGCTATGCTATCACTGGTGTGTCGGAATTGGCGTCAAATTGTATCTGAGCAAAAAAAGCAAGCTTTGCAAGCAGCCAATATTACTAGCTTAGAACAATTAATATTGCAAATTATGAATAGCAGACCTGCTTGTGCAAAAGCAGAGCCTTTTCCTCTTAAATCAAATACAGAAGAGTATAAGCAAAATATTATAGAGAAATACGAAGGATGGTTCTGCTCTCTTCGAAAAGAGGATTTTAACCGTATTGAACGTTCTGATCTAAAACTACCTGTACTTCCAAAGCAGATAGCATTATTTTCAAGCTTATATGAGCTTAAACTGAGTAGTTCTCAATTAATCTTTTTGCCAAAAGAAATTGGTAGATTAGAAAAGTTAAAGAAGCTTGATCTTAGCAATAATTGTTTTTCTGACCTCCCCTATGAATTAAGCTCTTTAAAGAAGCTAGAGCATCTCAATATTTCACACAATTACCTTTCAGTGTTGCCCATAGCAATTGAAGAACTACCCCAATTAATCAGCTTAAATGCTTCTAAGAATTTGCTAAATTTTTTACCTACAACTCTTTCTAAATGCTCCAAGTTGCGTTTTATAGATTTTAGTGAAAATAAAATTGCACTTTTACCAAATGCTATAGGTGACTTACCTCTTTTAGAAAGGCTTCTGCTTAGCCACAATCTTCTAAAAAAACTTCCAAGTTCTTTTCAAAAGCTCATAAAATTAAAAAAGCTTGATCTAAGACAAAATCGTTTCGACCAATGGCCTAACCAACTAGAAACTCTTCCCTCTCTTAAAGATTGTTCTATTGAAATTATAGGGTCTATCCAGTCTAGACAACCACAGATACAAATCTCCAAGGAATGTATATCCATTCATGCAACCATTTTAAGGGAATCGCTACTGAAAATGGAATTTATCCAAAATATTAAGTTTTTGGATTTATCGTGTTGTAGTTTAAGAGAACTTCCACCTCACGTTACACGCTTAAAGCAATTAATAAGCTTAGACCTTTCTAAAAACGACCTTCAAATACTACCAAATACGATCCAAAACCTTAAAAAATTACGCTATCTATACCTCAACGATAATCTCTTCTGTAATTTTCCACTCGCCATTTTTAGCATAAAAAAAATAGCAACTGTTAATTTATCTAGTAATTGGATTAAGAATTTGCCTGAAGGGGTCTATAATCATTTTAAGGATAAAGAATTATTGCTGGCTTACAATCCTTTAAAAGATGCTCAAGCTATAAAAAAGTTTGAAAGCATTGAAAAATCAAACTCAAATAAGAACGGCGTTTTTGTATAATCATCCTGGTGATAATCATAAAAAACCAATCAGTTTAGCTTTTGTTAGAAAATGTTGAGATAAAGGGAAAGGGGGCAAACTTCCAGGTGGACTAAAAACCAAAATAAGAGAAAACCTCGATGCAAAATAAACACTGTATTACAAATTGGTGTGATTATAACAAATCTTTAGTCCATAAGGGAAATATCAATTTATGGTTTTTAAATGATCGTATTGACAATGATGCCTAGTTTTCAAGCCATCATACCTAGAAGCGGAAAGCCTCCAATTTATTCAGAGCAAACTATTTTATTCATCTTATAATTAAAATAACCTTTGAACTGCCTTATAGTATTTTAATTGGTTTTATTTTATCTGTGGTCAAATTCCACACTGGTATAGGCCCAGATTCTCACAAAATCATTGCTAGTGAAATGAATACAAATGCAAAAGAAGATACATCTTGTTATACTTCAGAAGAGCAGTTGAGCTCAGATAAATAGTCTCCCCTCTCCCTCTCTCTGCATCATGCTGTTGCGCAAGACCGTTTGAATATAGCTAAGAAATTGGCTATTTTAAGGAAGAAAATCTAATAAAATGCACAGCTCCTTCCCCGAGATAAGATCTAAATAAGATACCATCTTTTATGCAATTCCCCTTAAGTTAAAATATTAAAAACTTAAAACCTATATAATTTTTCAAGAAATAAGCTAGCATTTAAATTAAAATTAGCATTAATATATCTAAACACAATCCAATACACAACTATTTTATATTAATATTTATACAATGTAGAGATAAATTTTAATGTTGGTCTAAGCTCCTAAATAAAAAGGAAAGTTCCTCATGGCAAATTTAATACCAAATACTTTTGATGTATCACCTGACAAGCAGATTAATCATCCTATAACAAACTCAGCAAATGGGGAATTGCCAACAGCTAAAATAAAGAGCCCCTCTATTAAAAAGCAGTTTGAGGATCTACGAAAATCTTCTAATAGCTGTAAGAAGATGGAACAAATTAAAGATGAACTTCTTGGTTATACCTCATTGGAAGAACAGGAATTTATAAAAAAATACTCCCTTTTTAATAAAGAATGGATCAAAGGGGCAGATCGGTTACCTATATCACCCAATTTATTTGCAGCTATCCATGGGCATAATCTCACTTTGAACTCTCAATTTGATGGGGGTGATCCTAAGTCGAGTCTTCTTTTTTTGACAAATCTCCTAGAAATTTTAGCCCCTCATGATTTTATAGAATTAGATGAAGCAAAATTAGAAAATATAAAGGATATACAACGCTTTCAGTGCAGAGAATATATTTGGATTAGAGACAATATAAAAGGGATCATAGATTCTGCACAAAATGCTTGTCTTGAAAGAGCTGATGATCAAACATTCTATATTCACTCTTTGCAAAAACTAATAGAAGAGATCATTTTTAAGATCATTGACCTCAAAGAAGGCAAAAGCTTGTTGATACCAGGAGGATGGTCTGGCCATGGTGGGCAGACAGGACATGCTATGACTTATGAAGTAGCCAAAGATATAAATGGATCTTATACATTTTCTATTCATAATACGGGCAATGGCTCGGAATACCATTTGAATGCTTTCTATGGATATAAAGGAAAAATTTTAGGTTCTTTGCAGTACGCTAATTTAACGCTACAAGATATAAATAGTACTACTTTTAAAAAAGGTTTGCAAGGTCTGCTAGAATGTCAAATTTTACCAATTATACTAAAATATAAGCTTGATAAAGACCATATTTACCAGATTGCAAATGTCATGTGCCTTTCTATACATGCTGCCACTATTAAGGCTCAGCCAGCTCAGCAGTTAATGTCTCCGCAAAGAGCTGGGAATTGCTTTTACTACGTTTTTAAAATAGGCTTAAAAAACCTATTTGGTCATCAAGATTACAAACGGTTCAAGCATTTCATTAAGCTTAGCTCATTGCTCAGTTTCTACACAAACTGTAAAGGTTCTTTATCCACTAATAGAGACTACAGGATCTTACTGCAAGAATCTGCAGAAAAATTAGCTAGAAGCACCCTCAAATTATGGCATACAGAGCATAATCCTCCTATAATCTCATTGGAGGAAGCATGTAGTGCTTATGCAACTTCACAAGCACTATTAAATGAGCTTAATACTTCGGAGAAAGAAACAGATTCTTTTCAACCTTTGGCAATACAAGATTTAGAACAAGCACCTATTGATCATCCCTTATTAGGGGCTTATCTAGCTAATTTATGTACTCAATATAAAAATAGTAGCAATGGTGTACAAAATAGTTGTCTTCCAATTTTAAAGTTTACCAAAGAATTTAAGGCAAGCAATCCCAATAAAGAGCAAATACTTGAATATGTGCAGCTCTTAAATCAAAAAACAGATGAAGCTAACAGCAATCACGACTATTTTTATACCATCAATACCATTCAAGAATTCTGTAAATCAGTGCCAACTCCAAATGCTACTGTTGATAATATATGGAGTGAATTAGAGGAAAACAATTTATCACCTGTCCTTAAAGAAGTCATGCATACCATGCAAAACTATTTTGAAGGTATGAGTGGTTGTGCATCTTCCAATGCTACATTAGAAGATATGACTGTCATGTATAAATTATTAGCAGTTGTCGATACCCTTAGTCACCAAATCTTTAAAACTAGACATAAAAAACTGTATCAAAAAGCTTTAGACTTTAGATTCCCTTTAATCGACCAAGTTTTCTTTAAATCACACACTCAGTCCCCCTATGCCTATTCCTACGAACCAGAATTTGCTATAGCATTAAAGGATTTAAGCCTCTATTGGCAATCTGAAGATAATACAACCACAAGCGATCCAAAGAATATAATTGAACTAGGTTTAAAATTAGACCAAAGAGGAAAAGCATGTTTTTTTGGAATTGTTGAAACAATTGCGCTTCTCCTTTCCCCTGAAGAACGTAAACAATTACATTCTTTAGTTGACGAAAGACTACAAACGGAACAAAAAGCTGCTAGTTCTAATCCGATGTATCAACCTGTACCCAGAAAGGAGTTTGAAAACTACTTTTTAACTGCAGACTTGGGCCAATATCAGGTACTTCCGTTGGAACTAATTGAATTAAAAAAAGCACATCTCATGGTTCAGCAGCTAATTTATAATTCTATACCTTCCAAAATTGGGCCATTAGAGTCAGAAGTGCAAGATGTGTTTGATAATGAGAATGGAAAAGGAAAACTTCTTAATACCTATTTTAGTTTTAAAGAAGGGCCGCGTATTTCTGTGCAAGCTGAAAAAGCAGGTCTCCATAACTCTGAAAGTCTTATTCATCGCATGGGACTGGATTTAAAACCTTACCATGGCTTGGTATACCAAAGGATCCCACGTAAAAGCGAGTCTACAGAGCTTTCCCTATCAGACATTCTTGAGAAACAACAAGGTTCATTAGCACAAATTATCAAAGACCATCATTCAAATAGGGCAAATTGCCTTATTGTGAAAACTAATTCTGAAGATACTCAAGAGCTCAGGATAAGCGATATTATTTTGCTATATCAAAGTCAATTGAAATATTTTGAAGATAGGGAAATGCAAAAGCTTTTTGTGGCAACCTTATTTGGTAATCAAGGCTATCTATTCAAAGAACTATACGACTCACCAGAATTAGCTAAGCGTCTAATAGAATTAATACAAGATGGTATCACTTATTTTTCTCAGAAACAAAAACTGATCCATTTAGAACCAGTTCTTTTTCTCTGTGATGTTAATAGACAACTTAATGCATACCTTAGAAAGTTAAGTGAGCAAAATCCAGTTTATTTAAAAATGGTTAACGAGCTTTCTACTTTCTTAAAAGATCTTTTAAAGTATTGTCTGAGTAATCAAAAGGGCTTAAAAAGCAATACAGACCAATTCGTTATCAGGCTACAAAGGTTACTAGTTAATTTAGAAAAAAGTAGTTTAACTCAAGAGAAACTTCAAGAAATTATTGAGGATCACTTTTACATTCGAAGTCAACATGGCTCAGATGATTCTTTTAGTCATATACGGATTCAATTGGATTTACTGCTCCGCAAAAAATTTGATATTTTAAAAGCTTCTTTAACAGAGTCCCAATGCATACACTCTATATTAAATCAATCTTTGGAAGTACTAGACCTGCCTAGCTCTTTAACTAAATCAAAGTCTTGGGAAGGAAATTTTCCCAATTATATGAATGAGCACGGAACTTCGGTTAACTTATTAATGGGGTCAATCATTTTTAAGGGAGGGGTCTTTACGGAAGTTCCTTCTGCTTGGATATGGAGCTTATCTGAATTTAATGAAATACAAGAAAAACAGAAAGCAAATTACTCTTACCCGTTTCTTTTTGGGACAGAAGTATTCAAAGGTTTCTTACAAGATAATGTCTATATCATCGAGAACCATCCTCTATATGGAACTTTAAGATTAGGTTTCTCTCCAGGCTCAAATGCCCCATCTTTTGTTGAAAAAGTAATCGATGGTCAGAGATATGTCTATGTCCTTCCTTTAAAACTACATAATATTGTAAATCGGTATAACCCTAGTGAGGATAGAAATAAGCAAGACACCCAGCAAAATATTTTAGAACTTCTATCAAAACCTGATCTTACAACTTGGTTAGCTGTTGATGATAAGACATTGCCTAGTACAGATGATACGGAAAAACCTGACTTAACCTCCTCTATTGAAATGTTATTTATTGATTGGAAAGAGCAGAGAGTGAAGTATAAAGTTAACCTTATTGCCAATTCTCTACAGAAAGACCCTCTTGCTTTTCCTCTCTTTTACCAATCTGGTCACGCAAATATTGTCGAACTTGATGATAATGGCCAGGTTGTTCGTCGTTTAGCTTATTTAGATAAAAACGCCCCATTTTACAAAGAGCAGCTGACACCTTTAAGCCAGATCCATGATCCTTCTACTATTTTAATTTGGAAAGATGAAAAAGGGGAAAAAATTGAATCTGTTATACTTCCTTCATGCTTAGATGAAGGGGGAAAGCCTTTAGAATTTATTCCCTATACTAGTGAAAAGTTTGGCATGCTACTGCTTTGGAAGAAGTTCCCTGAATTTTACATTACTAAGATAAACCAGGACTTTGGCATCAAGGACTTTACAGATGGCCTATTACTGCAGAATAAGGAAGGGCAACAAAAAGTTTTAATTCCTTTTAGACAATATAGTGATCCTGATATACAACAGACCCTGAATCTATCAAGGAAAGGTTTGAAGCTACCAACTGGGGAAACTAGTCTCTATATTATATGTGATGTAAACGATAAAAAATCATTAGTTGCTCATAGTACCCAAGCAAAGCTATTTTTATCCTATCTTTGTTTAGCTAAAAGGGATTATCAACAGGCCTTGTATCATATCAAAACTCTTACGGTGGAAAATGAATTTACTGAAGCAGATAAGAAATTCTTCTACATTTTTTTTGGTTCAAAAATTATTTTTGATTACAACCCCAATAATTCTGCTCTACTTATGCTGTTGCAACAGATCCAATCGTCTTGGACTACAGATGATCAAAATGCGGTAGTAACTAAAGAGAAGGAAAAATTTGTAGAGCAAATGGGCGCAGCTTCAGGGAATTATTATGAAAAAGAGAGTAGTGTAGATTCTCGAATCAAACCATTGCTTGGAGGCTCTGAATTAAAAGAGAATCTTACGCTAAGTATTCCTAAAAGATTTTCAAATCAGATAAACGCAAATAATGGTGTACTCGAACTTCACTATCCTATCGATTGGTACTCTGTGGAACTAAATCTACATCTAAACATTTCCGATTTAGTAAAGCCAATTAGATTAGATGAGCACGGGTATTGGGTTAATAATCCTGAGATCTATTTTGCTAAAAATTTCGGTTACTTTTATCAAAAGGCTAGTGAGAACTGTTTTGACAATGAATTTTTATTACTCCTATCAACAGCCCCTAATACAGGTTCTTATAACTGGCAAGACTTAAATGGAAAACTCAGTGCCTACCTCAGATACGCCTTAGCTGTAGGTTACACAGCCCCACGCCTTCCAAAAGAACCTCATAACTACAAAGCCTTTTTTAACCAACTTCATAATAAAGCTCAAGATTACTTTAAGGCCAATCCAGCTGCTTTTCATAATCTTTCAATTTCATCTAAAGAACCTACTATTTTAGATGTTGAATCTGTAATTCAGAAAGTATTCCATAAGTCTCAGTTAAAATCTGATCTGACCATAGCCCCTGTACAGAACGTGCAGCATCAGTACAATATACTGCAAGGTTTAATTAAGAATGACCTCAGTCTTACAGAACAAAAGCTAAAGCAATTTCCCTTTACAGCTCCCTTAGCATTATTAGGAACAAATTATTTTAAAACAACTACAGTTGCTTTAGAAGAAGTTCCAAGGAATACTCCTTCTTTTAATATAGACGACTCAATAGATCCAGAGCCTATCATTGAGAAAGAGTTCTCAGACTTTCAAATAGACTACTTAACAGGAAGTAAGGTCGCTGCAGTACCAGCTATTCAATTAGGATTAAGTCTAAAAGAAATTGCCATTAGCTTGAGGGAGCAAAAAACGCAAGACGACTTAACTATCGCAATTTTAAAAAATCAAATTTGTTCTCTCCTTAATAGTTCCCCTCTAGCCCCTGTTGAAAAACTTAATTACCACTTAAAGCAAACTGGTAAAATGCAGGAAAAATTTGTTATTGATAATGCTGAATTCTTTTTTATTCAGCCTAACGATCATTTATTAAAGCAAAAAACTTACTTAACTCAAGAACAAATTATTCTTTTTTACCATAAGATGACCCATTATCTGCTATTGAAAACACGTTCACAGCAAATAACAAGGTTACTCAGAACTCTTAATGAACTTAAGCAGCTTGAAAAATCTACCATTGCAAATGTCCAACAAATGTCAATGGAGCATCAGAGCTTAGAGCAAAGCCAAGCTTTAATTGACCAAGCTTACCAGGAGACTTATACACGACGATATTATAAGTTAGATCCAACCTGCTATATAAGTCGCCTTAAGCTGTTACTAGAAGCTAAAGCAGACGTTCTTCTACGTGAAAAGCAAGTACAAGTGATTTCAAAAATGTTAAATAAAACTGCATCTGGTAACTACGAAGATCTGGTAGTCCAGCTTATGATGGGGCAAGGAAAAACGAAAGTGATCCTTCCTTTACTTGCACAAGCTCGTGCTGATGGAGATTGCCTTCCTATCATTGTAGTACCTGATGCCCTTTACCATGTTACTAAACGTGATTTGCATAAAATATCGACCCAAACTTTTGGACAAGCCGCCCGCTACATTGACGAACGTAAAACATGCCCTTTAACCCGTGAAGGTTTACTTCATACAGACACAGTAATCTACCTTAAGGACTTATTAGAAGAGGTTCGTTCCAAAAGACAATATCTAGTAACGACTCCTGAAGTTCTCCAAAATATTGAATTAAGCTACGTAGAAGCCTTAAGTCGTCAGAATGAAAGCCATGTGCAATTACTTGCAGAGATACTCACCATTCTACGTACCAAAGGCTCGGCAATTATTGATGAAGTTGATACAATTTTAAATTGTCGCCGTGAACTACACTATACCACAGGAAATGGACTTACCATCCCTGAAAAACAGCAGGAACTAGTACTTCATCTGTACCATACACTGTTAAGTGTTAAAACTGAATGCCAAGTACCAGAAATTTCTAAAGAACTGTATCATAAGATTTATCTACCAATCCTAATAGATAGTTTAAAGACCTACTCAGATCTGAATTTGTCTGAAGATGAGCTTAAGCTTTTTAAAGCGATCATAAGTAATGTAAGCCATGATAGCAACTTAAAAGATCAATGGGAATCGTGGATTCAACAGTTAATCAAGCAAAATAAAGAAAGAGCTAATTTAATCATTTTGGCAAAAGAAGAATTAACCCACTTTTTGCCTTACACACTAGGGCAGTATGCTGATGTAAAGTATGGATTCTCTAAAATTTCAAGCTGTCCTTATGCTATCCCCTATTACGATAATAATAGACCTAATGAAAAAGCTGAATTTGCTAATGAGTTTGAGTGCATGAACTACACGGTACAGCTCTATTTGAAAAAAGGGTTATCAACCAAGCAAGCTATCCAAGTACTGCAAGATCACCTCCAACTCGCTGAAAAACAATCCAAAGTTAATTTAGAACCATTTGCTGACACTGAGGCTGTAAAAAACTTTCATTATAAATACGGTTTGAATTTATGTGACCTTGACCCTAGTAATTTCCAAGACGTCGAAGTTGTAAGGGATAAAATCTCTAATGACTCTACCTTGTTGTTTGACTATATAAAAAATTATGTCCTCAATCAAATTAAAACTTATCCTGATAAAATTAGTCACTATTCAGCAAATTTTGTGGATATCTTAGCATCTGTTCAAGGGGTGACTGGTACCCCTTGGAACTACACTACTTTTCATCAAAGATTTACTCCAAGCTTAGATGTAGGGACTGAGGGCCGGATAGCTTATGAATTAATTGAGATTAAGAATAACCCCGCTGTTCTCAAGATAGAAAATACCACTCCTAAGGCATTTTTACAGGAACTACAGAAATACCAAAGAGATTATTTTAAGAAGTTGCACGCTATTATGGATGTAGGAGCTATGTTTAAAGGAATTGCTAACTCCGAAGTAGCACTTGCCATGGCTCAATTCTTTCATGACTATTACCCCTCCATTAAAGGAGTTCTGTATTTCGATTTAGCTCTCAAACAATTAAGAATCATCACAACCCCTAATTTTAAAACTGTTGAGTTACAAGGTTCTGATTTTAGGTCTATCAAAGATAAAGGTTTTACTCCTGATATCTTATTTACCTACTATGATCAGGCTAACTGCACAGGTACAGATATTTTACAGTCAAGCAATGCAACCGCTATCATGACTATTGACGAGCATAGTTTTCGCAGAGATTTTTTCCAAGGTGCTTTCCGCATGAGGAAGTTACTTGCGTCTCAGAATGTTCAAATCGCGGTAACTACAGATGTTTACAATAAAATCTGTGATAACTTAGACCTTAAGGAAGAACTACACACTAAAGAGATCATCCAATTTACATTAAAAAATCAAGCTCAGCGTTTGGGAGAAGACAATTACCGTGCATTGATTCAAAAGATCGATAATTTAATTCGACAACAAGTGCTGGAAATTCTGCTAAAAGAGGATAACTCTTCTCTAGAGCAAATCAAATTGTTTGAACAGGGATTGAATCAGTTATTAACCCATGTTCAAGAAACAGAGCTATGTGATCTTTATAGAGGAATCACCTCCTATGCAGACCCTTTTGCACTACTTTCAGGATCTGCGAATAGTATTAAGGAAAAATCGTTACAAAAACTGGAACAAGCTCTTAGGCAATGTCAGTTAGCAGAGCCTAGGATTGATAAGATATGTTCCTCTCTCTCAAAAGAGATTGATAGTACTTTAATAGGTCCTGCACACGCCCATAAACACTTATTAAGGCAAGTGCCTGCCAAAGGAGCTCAAAACACCTTTCATGATGTTCAAGTAGAACGAACTGTATTAAGTACGCAGCAGACTAATAATCAAAATACTGTAGAACAAAACACTCAATCAGAATTAGAACTTTATCAAATCAGTAGTGTTCAAGGAAACCAGCAGCCTTATCAATCCATTGATTGGTGGACAAATTTTGATGTCTATACTCACACTATTTCTGAAGTTAGAGCAATAAAAGAATTAAACTCCTCCGTAGTATTTCCTCTATATCGTAAACAATTTAAGCTAGGGGCTTATGGAATTGACACCATTTATAGTAAGTACATTAAAGTATCTAAGAACCTATTACACACATATGGTGATTCTGACCAGGAAAGTTCTAACAGCGACCTTTTTTCTGATGCTACCAAACCCATCCAATATTGCCTATATAGAGTTCATAAGCAAACACATGCTTTAGAGATTGTCTTGTTAGAACAAAGAGAAGCTTTAGAGATGCGTAAGAAGTTGTTAGAAAAAGTACAAAATTCTGATGTGCTTTATCATACAGCTATTTTAGACATAACAGGACAAGCTTACTATATTAGTGATCAGACACAGCTGCAACAAATTCAATCGCACCAAAATTTTGACTCTGCTGTTATGCAAATAATGCATTTTGCTGGTGCAGTCTCCTATCTAACCAATAAAAACTGCTATGATAAATTTATCAATTGGTTGCGAGAAGAACCTGATATAGAATTTCAAAAAATAGTGATTTTAAAGCTTCAGTCTAGTTTCTCTCCTTTTGAATATGAGAAGTTTAAACTGTTTTATGAATCATATAGAAAAACCTATCTGGAAAATTTGGATCTAGATACTTTGGCGCAAGAATTAGTTACCCTTGTTAGTTCAAGGGTTCCCTATAAAACAGAGCTGTTCATTAAAAAACATCTTTATGAAAATAGAATCACTAATATTTTGAACTATCTTCCAGAACCTTCTAAAGAAGACTCTGTATCTCAAAATGTGGTCCATATAACTGTAAATAAGATTAACAGTAAAAGTATCTCGCTTTATAGAGGGGTAAAGATTTTATCTTTACTTGTAAGAGCAGGAGCAAATCTCAATTTAAGGGAAAAAAATTACAGCATAGGAGAGGATAAAGGTGATACATTGTTTCATAAGATCCTGCGTTTAGAAGAAGCTATTAATGAGTTGTATCCCATCTTATTACCTATAAAACGGGATTACAATCTACCAGACAGGGAAGGCAAGACACCGCTTCAAATTATCGAGGAAAAGATTTTAGAACTAGAACAAAAATTAAAAAATGCGTCACAAGAAGAGGAGATGCAAAAGATTAATGATTCTATTAGAACTTATGGATCCCTTAAATCTAAACTTCTTTGACTAGGAAAAGACGTTTTCAAGCCTGCATAAAGTATTAAGGGCTATGTATACTGGCCTTGTTGCATAAATACTCTGATAAGAATTATGCATATGGCTGTTTTTTTTGAGTTTTTGTAGAAAATGTTGAGATAAAAAAGAAAGAGGGGCAAACTCTAAGGCTGCGAAACCACAAGAAGAGAGTGCCCCATGAAAAGTAAAAGCCTTGTTGCATAATAAAGCTTAGAAAATTCTTTACTAGAATATGTATGTAACGGCATCGATGGTAGAACTGTTACTTGAGTTAAAGATTTATTTATGATATTTTCAAAGATTCATTAGTCTTTTAAATATCAAAATAATTTTTCTATTTAACATCGGTGCTTTAATGAGAAACGCCTTTTTGTTTTCCATGCTTTTTACTACAATGCTAATTACTCCTATCTTAAATGCGACCTCTGATACTGACAAAGATATGGAAATAGAGAGTATCATTCCTGTGGTAAATCACCTCCAAGTTCAAAAACCTGATTGGCATTTTCAAATTACACGTACCTATAAAAACAGCTCCCCTGCGCAAATCATTTTCTATGTTCTTGGACCCGACGGACAGCAATATCCTGTTAAAAAAGTTGATTTTTACAGTAATGAAGTCCCAAAACAAGAAACAGATTTACTCCCTTACGAACTCTACACAGAAAAGCACAATAAAAATGAGCTGATTCCACATGGAGTAACGATCAAGTACAGTACTTATGGCAAACCTGTCACCATTGAATTATATGACCATGGTATACTACATGGCCCAATAAAAACTTATTATTCTAATGGTCAAATAGCAACTAGCTACAGCATGAACCAAGGTGCCTTACATGGAAAACTTGAGAAATTTTTTGAAGATGGCCAACTAGCTGAAAATGCTATTTATAAGAACGGAAAGCTAGTCGGTGACCTTATTCGTTATTATCCTAATAGAACTCAGGCTTCGATTACTCCTTATAAAAATGGAGTAATCAACGGTACCGAATATACTTGGTATGAAAACGGAGCTCAAAAGTCTGTGCTTTATTACCGTGACGGATTACTTCATGGAGAAAAAGGCAATCCTGCTGTGATTAAATACTATGAAGATCACTCTTTGCAAGAGACTCAAGACTTTTACCACGGAACCCCTGCCAGGCTGCATTTGAAATATCATCCTAATGGCAAAGAAAGTTATAAAGTAAGTTACTTAAATGGCCAGAAACATGGTACAGAAACTTATTTTTATCCCAATGGCTCTATTCAGGGGCAAGGAGTCTTTCAACAAGGGGTAGCTATAGGTAAACATTATTTAAAAGGAGATAAAGGCTCTGTCATCTATTCAGCTAATTATGATAATAAAGGAAAGCTTCTAGAGCCGATACGGGAATTTGATGAAAAAGGGCAAATTATAGCAGAGTACTCTCTAGACAAAGGTCATTATCAAGGTCACTATCGCTCTTGGCACCCCAACGGCCAGCTTAGATATGATTACCAGTACAATAAAGGTGAACTTCAAGGGGAGCAAAAAGAGTATTATTCCCATGGGCAAACCAAAATAGTGGCTCACTACAAAGGGCATAAAAAAGATGGCCTTTATCAAGAGTGGTATGAAAACGGGGTACTTGCTGCTGAAATCTATCTTAAAGCAGGTCATAAAGATGGCGAAAGTAAAGAATGGTATAGCAATGAGAACCTTAAAAACACACAGAATCACAAAGAAGGAATTCTCGATGGTATACAGGTTGAATGGTTTGAATCTGGCGCTTTGAAGCATGAAATCACCTACAAGCTCGGTAAAAAAGAGGGATGGGAAAGAGAGTGGAACGATAAAGAAGACCTCATACTTCAAGCTCATTACGTTAACGATCTACTTGATGGTCCTTATGAACTTTGGCATGAGAATAATATTCCCAAACATATAGGAACCTTCTATCAAGGAAAAGCAGCGGGTAGAGAGGAGAAATTTTATTCCAGTGGAAATCGTAGAAGCCAAATTTCTTACAATGAACAAGGCCAATTAGATGGTGAGCGACGTACATGGTTTGAAAATGGTCTCCCCCACCAAACTCAAATTTATCACGATGGTACACCAATTGGTACCCATTATGAGTATTATCCTGAACCTACAGGTGATGCTGAATTACAAAAAATAGCATCTATTTACCACTACAAAGATGGCCAATTTCATGGGAAACAAAAGATTTTTCATTTAAATGGTAACAAACATATTTTTATTGCTTACTCCGAAGGAAAGCTACACGGTAAAAAAGATATCTGGGATGAAGAGGGGTTACTCTTACAGAGTTGCAATTATGTTCATGGCCTGTTAGAGGGGGAATACTTCACGTTAGACGTCGAGGAAGGACTTGAAGAGATTTCACATTATCATCACAATAAGCTACATGGATTACAACAAGTATTCTATCCAAAAGATCCTGATTTAGGAAAAGTCAAAGCTTTAGAGCGCACCTTTGTAGAGGGGTTTTTAGAGGGGGAAGAGAGCGAATATAATGAAAAAGGTGTTAAAATCATTAGTAGCTTTTACACAAAAGGCTTAAGAAACGGTCTAACTTCTATCTATACCCCAGAAGGGCGCTTGGCAAGCACCATCGAGTTTAAAGACGATAAAAAAAATGGACCTACACTAGAATACTTTCCTGACGCGAGTATTTCTAAGCAAATAGATTATGTTGCTGATATGAAAGAGGGAGAAGAGCGAACATTCTTTTCTAACGGAGATATTGCTAGTATTCATCCTTACTACCACGATAAATTACATGGAACAGCCAAAATATGGAATAATCGAAGTGTACTTATCTTCGAAGGGGAATATGAACATGGACTACGCCATGGTAAATTTAATAAATTTTACGATGATGGACGTCCGCAAGTAATACAGACCTATGTAAATGACCAATTACACGGCACCAAAAAGACCTATGACCAGGAAGGACAGATTACAGTACAGAAATATGATCACGGAAAAAAAATCTCTTAAATGGTTGTAGGGTTGTAGGAATATGCTTGATTTTATTAGAGGCAAACTTGTTTCACTTAAATTAGGACTTGCAATAGTGGATACTGGAGCGTTAGGTTACCGGATCCATGTTCCTCTTAACTCCCTGGGGTTATTTCCTACCCCAGGCGAAGTGGTAATTCTATATGTAAGCGTTGTTACACGCGAAACAGATCAGCAAGTCTATGGATTTTTAAGTAGTGAAGAACGGCAAGTTTTTGAAATTTTAATTACAATCTCTGGTGTTGGGCCAAAAACAGCTTTAGCTCTTTTAAGTTACCTTTCTTTACAACAATTGGAAGAAGCTATTACTGCTGAGAATGATGCAATTTTAGCTAAAGTTCCTGGAATAGGGAAGAAGACAGCACAACGTCTTTTATTGGAGCTAAAAGATAAGTTACCTAATTCTAGCCATTCTACAATGAGTCAAGGGGGCTTGACTGCTTCTCTTAACCCTAATGAAGCGACCATTAAAGATGCTATGAGTGTTTTAATTAATTTGGGCTATAATCAACAAACAGCTCAACAGGCTATTAAGAAAGCTTTAAAAAATTTACCTGAAAGCCCAGATCTGACTTTAGTCATTACACATGCTTTAAGAGAAATTTAATGAGAAGTAGGTTTTAGAGTGTATAAGTCTATTATAATGGCTGACTATGCAAGCTAATTCTTTTATGCAAACATTAAGGAAAATCCTTTTTTTATTAAGTGTTAAACTTTGCATCACTCATAGAAACAAAATTTCAACTTCCTCTTGCTTATCAAAAATAATCCATGCTTTAAAAAGAGGTATTAGCTGCTCTAACACTCTGATTGCGTTTTTTTCTTATACCTATCTTACCCCTTATGTAAAAAGAAGTTAATATGTCAAAGAAGAAAGAACGAGCAAGAAAAATTCAGTCTATATTGGATCAATTATATCCTGACCCAGCTATTCCCTTAAACCATATAGATCCCTATACGCTGCTCATTGCCGTGTTACTCTCTGCACAATGTACTGATGCCAGAGTCAATCAAGTAACACTTCAGCTATTTGCTCTGGCAGATAGTCCCGCAAAGATGGTAAAACATTCCATTGAGGAGATTCAGTTTATCATTCGCCCTTGTGGCCTCTCCTCTGCAAAATCGCAAGCCATATGGAGGCTATCGGAGATGTTATTAGAGCAGCACGAGGGCAAAGTTCCATCTTCTTTTGAAGAATTGGAGAAGTTCCCAGGTGTAGGACATAAGACAGCTTCTGTAGTTATGTCACAAGCCTTTGGTATCCCCGCATTTCCCGTAGATACCCATATTCATCGCTGTGCACAAAGATGGAAATTAAGTGATGGAAAAAATGTAGTACAGACGGAAAAGGATCTGAAAGAGTTATTCCCTCAGAAAAATTGGAACAAGCTACATTTACAAATCATCCATTTTGCCAGGCAATACTGTCCAGCAAGAGGGCACGATTTTTCTAAGTGCCCTATCTGTTCTTGGATCCATTAAGTCTTGTTCGCTCCTTAAGTATCGATGACTCAATAAATCTATGTAGAACAAGTTTCAAAAAAAGCTACTCTTCAAAACTAAGCTTTTAATTGATCTGGATGGAAATGAGTATACCCTTGCCAATCCCCTCTTTCTTCTGGCATTGACCTAATCTCATCGCTTTGAAAATTACTTTTTACGAAACCAGCTCTTAGTAGAAATTGACTTTTTGCCTGATTGATTTTACGTACTTCTATATTTACTAAAGCAGATTTTGGATAATAGTTTATAATACGTTCAAAGAACTGCTCATGAAATTCATCGTGGGAAGGTACCTTATCTTGATCGAAAAACCACTCCGCAACTTCAAGTATACTTTTCTCTTTTTCATATTCTAGCACAGTACAAGCAATTATAGGACTAGATTTCTCATCCATCTTTTGTGCTGTAAGCCAGCATGCAGGTCTATTTTCAAGCGGTAAACTCAAAAATGACTTTAAAGTTTTAACTGTGCGATCATACCAAGCATTTAACTTATCTTCTGCAGCTTTTTGATCATGGGAATTTCGCCATTCAATAGGAGCATTATTATATTCCTGTTGCCCAGCACATATTACAAGCTCCTTTGCTGCATCTAAGTCTTCAATTCGATTCCAATGTAAATCAAATTGTCCCAATGATGTTGTTATTGTAGATGTCATATCTATCTCCTATAAATAAGAAAGTTATGGATCATTTTTTGACAGGGACTATAGGAATCCAGACCAGTTTGCAAAGAATCTCTTTCCAAGCCTTATCTTTGGAAGTCCTAATAGACCTTAGAATGCTGGAATTTCCCGTAAAAGAAATATATTTTTAGGCAATCTTCAAACTGCCCACGCTAAAATTATAGGATGCACTATGATTAAATGAAAATAAGAAAATAATAGATAAAGAGAAAGACAGACCTTACAAAAAGTAAGATCTGCATGCTTCTATTGTGAAGGGGCCATTATAAAAAAAGCTTGGAGACTAGCTTTTCTTTTTGGTTAAACCATCTACTTGATCATAAACTGTAATTAAAGCTAGGAGGTTAATTCCATGATTTATAATATCAGTGAAATTGAGTGCTGAAGGAATTGTTGAATCTTGTAATATACAGTGTCCCATAATAGCCGTTATACGAGCTACATTTATTCCCCCTACAATGATTTTTTGATTTTCAGAAGCATTTGCAGCTAGATAAGCTTGTGAAACATGGACAGCCACATCAAATAAATATTCTTTTGCAGAAACATCCCCTGTTGCAAAAATATAGCTTGCTAGTACAGATGTAGCAACTAAAGCGTTATAACCTCTAACAGCATTAATAATGCCTTCTGGTTTTTTAATCCAAGTTACAGAGCGTTTTAGCTGAGCCCAATAAGAGCTTTCATTTTCATTTTTTAATTGAGGACAATCATTTGGGTTAGAAAGCCCAGTAAGCGGCGTAAGCATAAAAAGTACCTAAATTTTATTTTATAGGAGAATTAAAATAAGTATAATACTTTTAGTCAAGATAAACTTCTCAAAAAAAGTAAAATTATTTTTATTGTTTTAATGTCTTCAGCATTTATACAAGCTTATTCGAAAATAAATTTAGACAACTGCAGTTTTTCAATTATTCAGCCTTATTTTAAAGTCCGCTTGCTAATTTATTTTTTCTGTTAAGATCTCTTAAACCTAGAACTTGCTTTATTAGAAAGAAGAAGTCATAATAAGAGCAATTTTTTATTGTAATCAAGCAGAGTAAGTATGACCCACTATTCTACTAATGAGTCTTATCTCGATGATTTTCTTTCTTCTGGCTTTGAAGAAGCTAAAAGCCCTTTTTTAACTCCACAAAGTCGTCATTGGGGATATCTATTACCACTTAAAACTGCCTGTACAGCGGCTAGTTTATGGGTGATTGCATTTATTTGTTCCTTTTCCCCCCTAGCGCATCCAATAGAAACGATAGCCCTTCTTTTGGTTTATTTTATTTTAGGGGTTCCTGCCATTATAGAAACCATAGAGGCTATCCTTGATTTTCATATAGACCTTGATGTACTTATGACCCTCGCAGCTTTTGCAGCTGTATTGATTGGAAGTCCTGTGGAAGGAGCTCTATTACTCGTTTTATTTGCACTATCTGGAGCTATGGAAGATGCTGTCACAGCTAGAGCAAGAAGCGCTCTCAGTAAGCTGCATAAACTTTCGCCAAATAAAGCATATGCAATTCAACCAGACGGGTCTTTGCTTGAACGCTCTATCAAAGATATAGTTTTAGGATCTGAAATTTTAGTAAAGGCTGGTGAGATAGTGCCTTTAGATGGAACTATCATTGCTGGCAGCTCAGCTGTTAATCTTGCTCACCTAACTGGGGAATCAGTACCTGTAACAAAAAAAGTTGGAGATACTGTACCAGCAGGGGCACACACTATCGAAGGATCTCTTACATTAAAAGTAATCCGCACATGCGCAGATTCTACCCTTACCAAAATGATTGAACTTATAACTCGAGCTCATGACGCAAAACCCCATTTACAAAGATGGCTAGATCAAGCCTTACAGCGTTATTCAATCATTATTATTATTTTGACAATTATATTTGCTCTGAGCATACCTTTCTTTTTCTCAAACATCCCTTATCTAGGAAATTCTGGTGCAATTTACAGAGCTTTGGCCTTTATGATTGCAGCTTCCCCCTGCGCCTTAATTATTGCTATGCCCGTTGCCTATCTGAGTGCTATCAGTATCTCTGCAAAGCAAGGTATCCTGCTTAAAGGGGGAATTACTCTAGATGCTCTAGCTAGCTGTGATACAATAGCCCTAGATAAAACTGGAACACTAACAACTGGAGAGCTCCATCTCGACTCTGTACTTGTTTTAGAAACTAGTTCCATGCTATCTCAAGCCTTATCACAAGAAGAACTGATAGGATTAGCTGCCGGCTTAGAGGCTAATTCTAAACATCCGATTGCACAAACTATCGTTAACTACGCAAAAAAATATAACATTGATTCCTATACCACATTAAATATAAAATCTCTCCCCGGATTTGGCTTAGAAGGTTTACTTACACTCAAGGGAAAAGAAATATTTATACGTATAGGCCATTTAGATTTTATTAAGACTTTTTTAAGACCTGAAATTATAAAGAAGATTGACGACAGTATCCATGCAGAGGAAAATCAAGGTAAGCTTAATAGTATTTTAGTCGTCGACCAACAAGTGGCTATCTTTTATTTTAAAGATACAATTAGGCCTAGCATGGCCCAAATTTTGCGAGAACTTAAATCAGAATGCAAAATGAATCTATTAATGCTTACAGGAGATCATCAGATTAATGCTGAAATTGTAGCAAAAGAATTAAAGATTGATTCTTTTCATGGAAATCTCAGACCTGAAGATAAATTAAAACATGTTTCTTCGCTAGCAGATAAAACAGGGTTGATCATGGTTGGAGATGGAATTAATGATGCTCCAGCTTTAGCTAGAGCCACTGTTGGTATTTCGATGGGCAAAGTTGGTAGTTCTGCGGCAATCGATGTTTCAGATGTTGTTCTCTTGCAAGATAACCTTGGATTGCTAAAATGGCTAATTCAGAAAGCAAAAGCAACTAAAGCAATCGTTAGACAAAATATTATTTTAGCAACTCTAGTTATTATTGGCGCTAGCATTTCCTCTTTAGGAGGGTATATTCCCTTATGGTTAGCCGTATTGTTGCATGAGGGAGGAACTATCGTCGTAGGGTTAAATAGTTTAAGGTTATTGCAAAAATAATTTACCATTGAACTATTTATTAATTTTCTGATATAATTTGATCATTATTCAATTAAACGAGTTTTATAAATGAATTTAAAAATTGATCTCAGCAAAGAGCTGGAACATCTTAAATCAAAGCCTTCTAATTCAAATACGATTTCCTCAAAGGATAAAGCACGATTTGCTGAGTTAATGCAACTTAAGAATCATAAAGCTCCGATTTTAAACCAAAAGTCTAAGTCATCTATATTTGATTTAGCTAAGCAAAAAAAAGAGTCCTCTCGAAAGAACTCTGCTTCTAAAGAGAAGAAAAATGCTAATGACAAAGACTCTCTAGAGAAAGAAGCAGCTGGTCACGCTTATATCCATAGTGAAACTTTCAATTCTTCTTATTCACAAGATAATGCCGCTTATGATCTAGAGTATTCTATAACTGGATCTAGTGAAGTTAAGGGCTCTTCAGAATCAAAAGAACTAATGAGCTTATTAGCGCAGCGTCTTATAGAAAGAATTGATCTTATGAAGCAAGCTGATACCCAAGAAATTACTCTATATATTTCAGACTTTGGTAAATTAGGGAGTTTTAATATTACCATTACTCAGTACAGTACAGCTCCTCGCCAGTACAACCTATTTTTTAATGGCTTATCAGAAGAAGCTCAACGCTTGATAGAAGAATCTAAGATCGACTTTTTAGAGTCAGTAAACAATGTTGATTTTAATATTCATAAGATCGAAACAGAAAGAAATGATTCTCTTTTAGCTTCTAATCAAAGCTTTGACCAGCAAGGGCAACAAGGGCAGCAACACAATTCAAATCAGCAAGGACCACACAAAGAGCTTAGTTCAGGTAAAAAGTTCTCACTTGCTTAATCGCTTTCCTACCGTTGAAAAAGGATATAGAGCTTTTATATTTCTTTATATCCTTTTAAAAATACAGACAATTTGGCTATTTTTCCTGTTCATAGAAAAAGGCAAATCTAGACGCGCAGCCTATATATACTCCCCTATTTATTCCTACTAAAATTTTAAAGTTTAGAAAAATTAAAGATTCTTTTGCTTTCTTGCTTAGTCGGAAGTTAACATGATAGCCCTTATCTGTTATATTTACGGAGGTTAGAATGAACTTAAATTATTCAATTTACAATACTTTTCAGGACTTTAGCAATATTTACGGATTGACAAAAGCTCCTGCACAGAGATCCCAAACGAATCTTACTCCACTTCCTGCATCACCCTTTTTTAAATCACATGATAAATCGCCAAACGAAATCTACCCCTGCTTTGAGGAAACAACTAATCCCAAAGTAGCCTTTTTGACAGCAACAGGAAAGAAAAGGCTTCAAAAAATTATGGAAACCCCTGTTTTAACTACTGTTTCTTATAAATATCCTGAAGCTCATTTACTCCCTCCTCCCCTTTTCCAGCTTACCCCCAACAGATTATTAGCCAATCTCTACCATATCATAAGTCAACAATTTGATTTGACCAATGTGCAGCAATCTATTTTAATAGAATTAGCTGGTGAGGCTTCTTTATATGTAATTGATGAAAAGAAAAAAGAGGAGGATCTAATTGCTATCGATTTGAATATCGACATGAAGGACCTACTACTTTCACGAGGAATTATCCAACAAAGTCAAGCTGTTCGCGCTTTTACACTACAAGCTCTAAAATTATGTGCTCATGAACAGGGTGTAGTGATTGGATCCTCTCATAATCCTTATTTTGAAAACTATTTTACAGATGAACCAGATACAACTCAGTTCAGTATAGGATACCAAGATCTTAGACTTAATATAGTATTTTCATTTAATCCTTATAGGCGACGCTATATTGAGGAGGCCTCATTTTTCATTACATTAGAGCCGGAACAATATCTTGAGCAACAGACAACAAAAGTTCATGTTTTTGCAGCTACTGCTTGTAAGAGTTTAACAAAGGCTTATTTTTTGGCTCAAGCAGGATTTCTAGCGATAGAAAAGGCATCGGAAATAAAAAAAGAAGCTTGGGAAAGATGGCTATTTAATATCACTTTTAAGGGTCAAATTAGCGTTGTATCAAGTTCTAACCTAGCAACTATTTATTCTCTATTTTTAAAAACATTACACCATACTTGGGGGCAAAAACACACAGATTTTATCCCAAGTCAGGGATCCACTAAACTAAGACAAAGCCTCTATAACTATTTATATTCCAATCGCCGTTATCCATCGCAAGAAGATCGGTTTATTTATTTATTTCATGCTTTATGGGAGCTAAAACCAATCGACATAAGTCATACCCCGATGGAGTTTCCAGAAAAACAAAGTATTGAGAATTCTTTGTTACCAACGCTAAAAGATGATTTGGTTCAAGAGCTTTTACTATTAAAAATACAAAGTCCTTTATTACTAGACTTACAAAAATTATTGCTTCAGGTCGACATTACCTTAATTAGACCTTTTATACAGATCTTATTAAGTATTTTTCCAGACAAAGCAACATCTATAGTTCAACACAATCATAATTTTTATAACAGAATATCGTTCAGTAGCCATTCATTATCTTTAGAACCGAGTTTTTTACTTATTCCACGCTTAGATGCAAATGCTATCTTCTGCTTTTTAAATGATTTGCAACGTTATTTGGGATATAAAGAACAATCTCTAATGGTTATGGCTTTTGAAGACTTCTACAATATGAGGCTAAAAAATAAATATTGGAATTATTCCAATGAAGAATTAATAATACCTATGCCTTACCACGTTTTACTTGCAATCATGAGCACAAAAATAAGTTTTAAAAACCATTTAATATGCGTATTAGGTTTATTATCTAAAACTAGTAGAGGTGATGAAAGAGTTGATGCTCTTATTTATGCAACTTTTCCCTTAGCTCTATTATATCTGAGTGAAGAATCTGAAAGACAAGTACTATTAAATCTTTTCCTAAGAAAGTTTCATATTTCTGAAACCCTTTCTGGTAAGCTTATAGAATTTATTAAGCAACTAGATACGAGTCCTTGGGAGTCTATATGTAATCTAACACGTTACCTTTTCCAATATACGACTACGATAGGTTATTCAAAAACCTTCATGAAATACTATGAACAGCATTTGATTGAAAACGAACTGACCGTAAGCTTAAATGCATAATTTCATTAGAAATGTCATATACTTAAATAGGTAGGAGATAATTCCCCTACCTACTTCTAAAATATCTGATTAGCTTTAATACTACACAAACTTGGGTGCAAATATTGTTCTGAAATAGTTATCTTCTCTTATTGCTGCATTGCCCATATCTGTGTCAATTTGTGTAATTTCAGAGCTAGTAACCCCTGAATTTGTAATACTTGTTCCTAAGGTTGTTCTTTCAGCACTAGTAAATAGCGTAGGATTGAGTGTTAACACTTTTTGTGTTGATAATCCTAACGCTTTTTTAGCTACAACAAACCCTTCTGCATGAGTCGTTGCTGTTAGAGTCGTAGGAGCCGTTGCAGGTATGAGTCCTGTAAGCCAAGTATTATATACAGTTCCGGTTAAACCTGTAGTCTTAGCATAAGCACTGATAGCATTGTCCATTAGATTGCTTAATACATCTTTTCTAGTGATAGTTCCTGTCACCACCTCTGCTAGTTGAGCATTACTAAACTTTCTAATTGCATCCCAAATAGACTTAGCAACATCCTTGCTGAAAGCTCCTAGCATATCGGAAATGATTTCATTCGCTCTAGCTTTAGCTTTTGTTGAGTTAGCAACGACCGCATTGACATCACTATCTGCCATAACTAGAACAGCTAATGCTCGCTCTACAACAGATACTAATGGTGCTATAGGAAGCTTCAAGGTATTGTTATTAGTTACGATAACTTGCTTCCACACAGGCCATGATTGTTCATTAAATTTCTCTAACAATTCAATAAATTGACTTACAGTTGTAGTAGATGCATGAACAAAATCAGTCATAACAGATAAACAACTATTTGGTACTGTAGCCGTGCTATTATCTGCAAACTTTTTAGAAACTACAACTTGAGCTAGATCAGAGGCTCCAAAACGTGTTACTAATTGTCTTTGCTTTACTAAGGGGTCTGTTGTCGTTGGTCCCATATATAGCTCTTTCTTTGTAGCCATGTCCACTAAAGAAGTTTCAAATAATGCCTCTAAGATCTCTTCTGCACGATCTTTCTGATCACTTGTCATTGCTAAAGGATTTAAAGGATTATAAGTATATGCCTCTATAGCACGCATATAAGCTTCTTTAGGAGTTAATCCTTGGGTCAAGAAATCTTGAACAATTTGGATTGGAGGGACTGTAGATAAGTTAGGTCCTGCAACTATAGTGTCATTGTTAGCAATTAAGTTAGTAACTACAGTGCTATCCATGCCTGTTGTAGGTAGACGATTTGTAGCATCCTCCACTTGTTTGGGCATAAATTTGCTTAATAGATTTATGATCGCTTGTAAATCGTTATTTGCTGGAGTTACAGCATTCGGAAATTTAGCCATAATATCGGAATGGGCTCCTAAAGCGGGCATCCCATCAGGAGTAATTCCTGCAACGGCGAATAAATAAATAGCCTGCTCTACAGGGAAGATGTCGGCTTCTAACTTAACCTCACCAGTCTGATCTGCAGTCAGAATCTGTTGCCATACATAGTCCTTAACTTGTTCAGAGGCTTTTATAAAATCTTTAGCTACAGCATCTGCTACATAGACAGCATTGTTGAGAGCTGTTTTGTTAGCATCTGTTGGGGTAGAATTATAAGTAGTTTCTGCTGTAGTCACTGCGCTTAATGCTGTATTGTAAGCTGTTTGAGCTGCTGTAAAAGCAGTGTATAGTGAAGTATGTTTGTCATGCAAATTTATAAGCTTAGCTGCAAACTTAGTATTAGATCCTAGCCCTTTTAACTTTGAACAAATTTCTTTGAATTTGACCATCGCTAATTCACGTTTTGCAAATTCAATTAGCCCATCTTCTGCTTTATTAAAGTTTCCTGGCCAACGAGCTGCTGACAGATTGTTTACGTTTGCATCCAAAGGAGTTCTTGGGAATTGTGTCTCCAAGTTTATAAGCAGGTCCAGAATTTGTTCATCTGTTAAGCCCCCTAAAGTTTTTGCTTGCGTTACTCTTTCTGTGTGTTTTTGCGTGGTAGTCGTGTAATAATTTTTAGGTGTGTAAGCTGTTGAATTGAAATATGCATTCCAATCTGCTGCAGTTTTAAAAGCTATTAGCCCCTTAAAACGATCTAGAGGTTTGGTTACATACCATTGGAATGTCCCATCATAAGATAGTTTAATAACAGATGTCGCTAGCAATGCATTAAATTGCGTACTTACTGCAGTCGCCGGGCTTGTTAAATCATAAGCTATTACAGGTTCTACCCCAGGATTATTAATAGAGCGATAACGTAGTGCAGTTTCCAAAAGCTTTTGCGATGTATCATACTTAGTTTGGTCTGCTGGTAGTGTAAACGCTGAACCTAGCCCTTTGAGAACTGTCGAGAAAACTTCATAAGCTTCTGCTGGATAGTACATAGTCCAAGCTTCTATAAATTCAAAACGACGTTGTCTTGTAGCAGCCGTAGCTGGAGCTACTGTAAAGTCGCGAGTCAACAGGTCTGTAAATGCAGCTGTAATAATTTTCTTTTCATAAACAAGGTTACTCTTATTAAAACGAGTTGCGGCTAGTATTGCAATTTTCCAGTCTTCAAGAGCTATTTCCCCTGTGGCTGGGCTTGCTTTGACCTTAGCTAGTGTAGTATCTAAATCATCTAACCTTGTCGCAGCTGATACTTGTGTAAAATTGTCGTCATATGTATAAGAAATAAGCACTTCAATACTCCTCGACAGCTTTTGAGAAGCCATTGTGGAGCCCAAATATTTAGCTACAATACCTGTTGTAGCGTCCTTTATCGTTGCAGGGAAAGCAGCTGTATAACCATTAGTGGCATCAGCCTTTCCTGCAGCTCCTAAAGAAAGCTCCGCGGCATCATCAATAGATACAGCAGTGTAAGGATGTTTACCTTCATGGTTATAAATACTTGGAGTGGTCATAAAGACTCCTATTCATAGATGATTTTGATAAAAGAAATTACGCCCTTAGAAATCACCAAAACCCCTCTAAGAAATACTATGAGGGAGCTTGCTTTTTCTATAGATGCATTCAAACCTCCTTATATAAAAAAGCCTATTAATTGTAGACTAGTTTAAAAAAATAATCTTAATCAGTTGATGTAGAGACCATTATTCCATACAACTTGCACTATCTTACAAGTTTTCCCTTAAAGTCCAATCCGTAGTTGGGAACGGCTAAATTATAAGAAATTTACTTCATCTAACCTGCTATTTGTATGGTAAAAATATGTTAAATAGACGATAGTATAGCACAACTTTAGAAGAGATATAGATAAGTGTGTGTTTTATGACTTGAGATCGCTGTGTAGAATAAAATATAAACCTCTTATAATTATTCCTTTGTTTCTTACCCATACTACTCAATAAACTCTTATTCTATGCTCTATGCTTATATAGAGAGGGGAAAGCATAATGCGACTTAGTTTGACTTTTATCATCTATTTGCTAACATTTAGTCTATGCTGTCCTTTCTTTTTATTATCTGAAGAAAATTTTCTTTTATTAGAAGCATCTATAAATAAATTGGTACTACAGACAGGTAATGGGTTAGATGTACGCCGTTCGCCATGTTCTACATTTAAGATTCCACTAAGCTTGATGGGTTATGACTCTCGTATTCTTCTTAACAAAACTCAGCCAGAATGGAATTATCGAGAAAATTACATACAAGATATCCCTTCCATGTATAACAGCTATATAGAGGCCTGGAAAAAAGCTTATAGGCCAGACTCTTGGATAAGGTACTCTTGTATATGGTATTCTCAACAATTAGCTAAGCAAATAGGTAAAAATAAGATTCAAAAATACTTACAATCTTTCAAATATGGAAATTGTGACCTAGTCGGTAATAGCCAAAAAAATGACTCTATAAAAAAAGCTTGGCTAATGTCTAGCTTACTTATTTCCCCAAGAGAGCAGGCCTATTTTCTCCAAAAACTCGTGCTAGGTTTATTACCCATCTCTAAGACATCTTTAATGATGACTCGAGAACTTTTATATATGGAAGATTTAGAACCAAATTGTAAATTATATGGCAAAGTTGGCTCTGGAAGAGATGAAAAAGAGGGTAAGTATCTTAGTTGGTTTGTTGGGTGGGTTGAAAAAGAGGAGAAAATTTATGTTTTTGTATATAATTGCCTCAAGCTTCAGTTCAATCCAGCAGAAAGATTAGAACGAGTTAAAACTTTCCTCTATCAAAATCAAATTATTTCCGATCTAGAGGTTGAAGTTTCTTAGAATAGTTTGTCAGATTTTACAATTAGCTTTTAACCTTTTGAAATAGGAAAATTTATGGAAAAATTACTTAATCCTAAACAAGTCAAATCAAAAAGCTTTAATTACGATAAAGATTTTTCTCAAATTAATTTTAGAAACTATCCAGAGCTTTATCAGGTTGGAAAAGGGGAACAAGGGGTATTACTATGTGAACCCTATAAAGGGGAAATCCTACCTTATTGGCGTTTTCGAACTCCAGAAATTGCTCGTGAATCTGCTGAAAAAATCTACTCTATGTTTGAAAAGTATCTTGAAGATAACGATTTTGTAGGCGCTGATATGGCTCGTAAATTCCTACAAATGGGATATACGAGAGCTCGAAGGTATGCAAATCACAAAACCGGGCGGAAATACAATCAAATGACTCGCGAGCTTAAGCCTTTGGAAGTGGATGAGGTTAAAGCTGCAAGTGCACGCGAGTTTTATCCCTACTGGTATAAAGCTCGCCTAAATCCCACATATGTGAAGCTTATGAAAGAACATAAACAAAAATATGGTTCGTAGAGGGACTATTCTATAATTTGTAAATCCTTTGTTAAAAGCTTATACCGGTTTAAATAAACAAATTTTACAAAATGCTTGATAGCATGTCATCAAGCATTGGCATAAATTTTTAGATAGTTGGTTTGCTCTTGTTTTGTAATGCAAAACTTTTAGCTATAACTTGTATACTATCCACTCTATACAGTTCTTTAGATTTATTTAACAGGAACGAAGAGCTTTTTGGCTAAAGTATCTAGTACTTCTTCCCTGTTTTTTTCATAGAAACCTGTTGCTATCCTTTCTTTTACTCTGTCAATATTACCTTCATCAGATTTACCCTCTAGATATTCTTCTTCAGAAAAATCATCCACTTTTAAATCTTTAGGTAGCTCCATTGTTTTAGCCATTTCTACCCATTGACGTAATTTATTAGCTGCAGAAGAAGCTGCTGAAGACTCTGCTGAAATAACTACAGTATCTTCTATACAGGAATTTGTTGAGTCCTCTGCTTTTAATTGTCTATCAACTCCATTTTTCTTATGTGAAGCAAAAGGTTTTACCTTTTTTGGAAGATCGGAGTTTGAGATAGAATAGATATCGCTCATAAATGCACCTCTTGTTACTTAAAATATCGGCATATTGCATAATTAGTTCAGCGCAAGTATAGACAATTAGCTTATCTATAAGAACTTACATAAATACCCTTTTTCCTCTAGTAGCACATATAGCTATTACTTAGCTTTATCCAAAGTACTCTTTATTTTATCAATAGCTTCTGTATTTTTGACTCGTGCATCACCATAGGATTGTGCAAGATTAAATAGAGCAAAATCGATAAAAAATGAAGGATTTATCATACTAGTACTAAAGCGCTGGTTTGCGTTTCCTCCAGCAACATACGTATTCCACCAAATACGCATCCCATTAATCACATGAGCATCTTGAGCATCAAAGACTTGGTCAGCAGCCCAAACTTTTTCCCCTGTTTGACAATCCACTAATACAGCTTTAAGTTGTAACCGCATAGGCGTAAAAGGGCGGTAATCCATAATGCTTACTTGTAGTATAGCTTGAGTACTAAATTGTTCTCCAATAGCTCCCAACTTTAAACGATTTATAGTTCCTGTATCTAAGTTAACAACTTCACCCATACTCTCTTCCATGTGTGTTGGGTATTGGATATTAAAATAGTTGAACTTTCCAAAATTACGCAATAAAGATAGTTTAATATCATTCTGCGCAAAAATCAATTGTTGGTTCCTCAGAGGATTCTGTATGGGTAAGCACAATACGTTATTGACTTTGCTATGATCATATTTGGGATTTGCATAGACATTTTCTAACTTTATAGAAAAGCCTGTTGGGATTTGTTTTTGGTAAGGATGACAAGAACTAATCACTCCTAGACAAGCTATAAGAGGAGCACATCTATAAATTTGGCTTTTAAAAGGGCTTAAAGTCATAATTAGTGTATGGTAAAAATTAGTTCGAAAATTCACAGTTGATATCCTATAGTTATTAAAATAACTTACAAGCTGGTTAGCCATTCTATCCGCTATAATTCTCTCTCTTGCCGTTTCTTTCATAGAAGGAACCATAAAAAATTTCTCTAGAAGAAGTCAACAAGAACAGAGTATAAAAAGCAGACCTTCCCTTTTTTCCATAAAGTAAAATGCATTTTATGTGAAGAGGGTTATCACTCTCAGCATAATTGAAAAAACTCTGTATATTTAGATGCTTATATACCGTCTGATCAAAAGAAACTAGTATTTAGATAATCCCTTCAGAATCAAAGATGTGATTAAAAAAATTCTAAGTGGCTCTAAAATTTTGCTACTATCACATATAGCGTGAAGACATTTTTTTATTTTAAAAAGTAGATTTAAAATTATAATAGACCTTATGCAAAACTATTTCTGCAAGATTCTATTAAGAAAGCGATTTACAGGGTATATAGGAGTTACTGTATTATCCTGCCATAAACATCCTTTGCGATGTGCCTTGAGGACCAATTGGAGCTTCTACGCTTTTTAAACACCTTGGACAACACCCTTGATAAGCAGTTCCATTCTTATTTTGGTATATTCTAGAAAAGATGTGGCAACATTTCCAATAGATGCTGATATACTTAGTACGGCTACTCATACCTTGGTTAGTTTTATCTTTGCCGTTAGTACTTTTATTATTTGGTTGATCAAAAGATTCCTTAATATCAATCATACCTCACCTTTTAGCTTTTTTTACGAAGATTATCGGATATGCGTGCTAGTAAATTAAGTAAAATTGAACTATACATATCTGTGTAGATGATTTAAAAAGATCAGGCTTAAAACTTGATAATCTACTTAAATTTAGACACAGTATACTAGTACATAGAATATAATTTTTAAGACATGCCCCCTCTACAATCTCGATTAAGCCCTATTAGTATCCCATATAAACAGTGCTCCCTGTTCGCTATTGATTGTTCCCAAATAACGGAATCAGAATTTAATGAATCGTATCATATGCTTGATGCCAGGGAAAGAGATCGTCTATCAAAATTCTTACGCTTAGATTCAAAACAAAGATTTGCGATTTGTAGAGCTCTTATGAAACAGATTCTTTCCCCGTATGTACAAATTAAACCTTCTAACATTTCATTTGAATACACAGCAGAGTTAAAACCCTTTTTAAAAAATAGCCCTATTTATTTTAATTTATCCCATTCACATGAATTAGCAATAGTTGGAATCAGCGCTTATCAAATTGGAGTAGATATAGAAAAAATAGACCCTTTTCGAAATATAGAAGGGCTTATTAACGAAATTTTTACACAGAGCGAAAAGGAATGGATCTATAAAGAAAATACTGTAAAGCGATTTTATAAGTTATGGACCATGAAAGAGGCTCATTACAAATGCACCGAAAACCGTAGCACTTATTCTTACTTTTCTTCTGTATTTTTTAATAAAAGAGGATTCCCTTATTTTCCTGATTGTCAAACCTTTTCTATCCACTATAAAAAATACATGATCTCAATCTGCTTTAAAAATTGAGCTATTTAAAAGTAAATTATAGTTAAAAAATTCTATAAAAAATTACTTGTAATCAAATCAAATTTAAGTATAATTTAAAAAATATTTTAATCATTAAAAACTAAATATTTGCAAAATTTAATTTGCAGAGATTTGCGAAAGTGCTCGATAAAGAATTATATTGATGATTTAGCTTTAAAATTTTGTTGATTTTTCTTCGAAATAGTCTCTAAAGGAAGGCTTTAAAAACTTAATAATAGAGCTATAAAAGTAAAGCCATAACTCTTTTCAAGTTTATTGTATGAACACTATCATATTGAGTTCTGTTAGCAATTTATATAATTTATCTTGCACTTTAATAGTTAAGACTGATTCTATCAAAAACATGGCTAAGATATCCCATAGGTAATTGTGGACGCTACAATACAAATAAAAAGCTGCTTTTGGCACGAAAATATTAGTAACGGAGTGTGGCCTGCTCAAATAGAGAATATAACTAAACCTATTCCTGCCCAATTGAAGAGACGCCTGGGACGCTTAGGAAATATAGCTGTCACACTTATGGAACAAGCGGCTAGCTTTACGCATGGAGAAAGAATACCTTGGATAACAGCATCGCGTCATGGTGATACAGACCGCATGATCCATTTATTTTCTAGCCTATTAAATTATGAACAGATATCTCCCACAGACTTTAGCCTCTCTGTGCATAATGCTATCTATAGTCTTTATTCAATCATGACAGGAAATTTCTGTACAAATACCGCTTTATCGGCTGGAGCAAATAGCTTTGAGACTGGTTTATTAGAAGCATTTACACTCTCAAAAATAAAAAATTCAAAGGTTGGATATATTTACTATGATGTTCCTTTAGATTCCGTATATGACGACTTATTAGATAACTTAAATTCGCCCATAGCTATAGCAATGATCCTAGATTGCCAAAAATCGACCAAACTCGCCAGCATCAAAATTCGCTATATTTCTGCATTAAATCAAAATAGACAGCCTGCTGTACCAACTTTAGAATTTTTAAATTTTTTAGTGGGTAACGATTTAAATCTTACACTTCCTATATCAGGTGGATATTTTTTATTAGAGAAAAATGGGACAGCAAATTAACTTCATAAAAAGACTAATTGGAACAGCTGTTGGCTTCTGCCTATTAGGTATTTGCGGCTTCCTCATGTATACACTAATCTTTTCTGTATTAGGGTTGTTCATGCGAGATAAGTTTAAAAAGCAATACTATGTTCGCTGTATTGTTAGTACTTCATTCCGGTGTTTTCTGAGTATACTTGCTCTATTCGGCTTGTTCAAAATTTATACTAAAGAGTTTGAAAAGTTAAGAAACTTGAAAGGAGCTCTTGTCACTTGTAATCACCCTAGCTTGTTAGATGTGGTTATCATTATGTCTCAAATTAAAGGAATTCAGTGCGTCGTTAAAAGCAAACTTTGGGAAAACCCTTTAATCGGAGGTGTCATCAAAGCTGCAGGTTACCTTCGCAATGATATTGACCCTCAATTATTTTTAGAAGAATGCAAAAAACGACTTGCACTTGGAGAGAACATACTTATATTTCCTGAAGGAACGCGCTCAAAGCCGGGTCAACCCATTAAATTACAAAGAGGGGTTGGAAATCTTGCCCTTTTTACAGAGACTAATATTCAGACCTTAAAAATGAATTGTTCACCAGTAATGTTAGTAAAAGGTGAAAAATGGTATAAAATACCTACTACCCCCCCTACTTTTACTGTTATAGTTGGTCGCCAATTTAATATAACAGATTATCAAGATAAAGGACCGCGTTCATTAAGAGTGCGCGCACTTATAGAAGACATACAAAACTATTACAACCAGTACTTAGGTTATGAATGATTTAGAATATGAAATTAAGCTTTTAATAATTGAAAGCTTAAACTTAGAAGATTTAACCGTCCATGATATTAAAACAGAAGAAGCTCTATTTAACGATGGATTAGGATTAGATTCAATCGATGCCTTAGAGCTCGGAATGGCGTTAAAAAAGCGTTATGGTGTAAAAATTCAGGTCCAAGGTGAAAATATAAAGGAGCATTTTTACTCTGTAAAGACCCTTGTGGATTTTATAAGCAGTCAAGCAAGAGAGAAACCTCGTGAATAAGCAAGAAATTTTTGAAAAAATATCTGATTATTTAGTAGAATACTTTGAAATTCCAAAGGAAAACATTACATTAGAAGCTAATTTTTATACCGATCTAGATTTAGATAGTATTGATGCGATAGATCTACTTGTAAAGTTACAAGATATTACACATAAAAAAGTGGCCCCTGCTGATTTTAAAGAGGTGCGTACTGTAGGTGACTTAATTGAACTGGTCTATAAAATTATCAACAGCTAAAGCTGTATTTAATGGTGCAATTTGGTCAATATCATTTGCCTACCCATTTTTGATCTATTTTTATTTACAGTCCCCTTATATTCATGGTCTAGCTGTAGGTCTAATCGCTCTCATTTTTGTTCGTGGCCTACTGTTAAGCCATGCTAAATCTTTAGGTGGCCTATTAGTGTTTCAAGCCTTTTGCATAGTTTCTCTTTTATCATATATTTCCATACAGAGGCCAGAACACCTCTACTTAATATATCCGGTTCTTATGAGCCTTACGACTGCATTAACTTTTGGACTAACCCTTGTTTATCCCCCATCTATGATAGAGCGGATTGCGCGTTTACGGCATTATGAAATTGATGAAAAAGGTATAAAATACTTACGTAAGGTCACTATAATTTGGTTTAGCTTTTGTATCCTCAATGCCGTAGTTTCTTTATGGACTTTAAATTTAGATAACATGCAAATTTGGGTACTTTATAATGGAGTAATTTCTTACATTTTAATGGGTCTACTTCTAGTGGGAGAGATCATCTACCGCCATTTAGTCTATAATAAACATTATCAATAGTTGATACACTCCATGTCTTATCAAAACTATATTCCATTCCATCGTTTACTCGTAGAAATTGATATTGAAAAAATCCCATTTTTCAATCACAGGTCTTTGGAACGGAAATCCTCTTCCTTTAAAATAAATTATTCAGCTATACATGCTTTTATTAAGTACATCAGAGAGGCAAATGCGAGTAGAATTTTTATTTTAAGTGAAGATCGCTGTTTTCTCTTAACTGTAATTTTAGCAGCCCTTCAGTTGGATAAGGAGGTTTATCTTCCTCATACATCAGCTCCCAACCTATTGAAAGAACTGTTACAAGAAACAGATCTGTTATTAACAGATCAAGATAGCTTTGTTACAGCTCTTGATATAAATCTTACCGAAGTCAGCACTACATTTAAAGTTTTAGATCCTGATCTTGCTAAGATCACTTTTTACACCTCTGGATCGACAGGAAAGCCCAAAGCAATAACTAAAACTCTTATACAGCTTGAAACTGAGGTTACTACTCTTTTTAATCTTTGGGGAAAACATAGTTTCAACTTTCTTTCAACAGTTCCCCCTTATCATATTTATGGCTTCCTTTTTTCTTTACTATGGCCCATCTGTAGTGGTCAAGGACTCTTCCAATTTACATTCTCTAACTGGGAAGAGGTATGCCAGCATTTAAATACACAAAGTGTACTAATATCAAGTCCTTCTTATCTATCTCGCATACCGCCATATATACGTGAAGAGGAAACTACAAAACCAGCTTTAATCTTTTCATCAGGAGCTTTGCTGTCTTTTTCAGCTGCTCAAATGAGCGAAAAGAGCTTTGGATCTTTACCTATAGAAGTGTATGGAAGTACAGAAACCGGTGGCATTGCCTACCGCCAACAAATAAATGAAACCACCCCTTGGCAAGCTTTTTCAAATATAGAGATTGCACTAGGGGTAGATGAATGTTTAAAGATTAAATCACCCTATTTAGATGTACCAGATTTCCTTCAAACTGAGGACCGTATTCAACTGTTAGATACTAAAAAATTTAACTTATTAGGAAGACAAGATCGAATAGTAAAAATTGAAGGAAAGCGAATTTCATTAATAGAAATTGAAACTCGCTTATTAGTGCAAGGCACATTAAAAGAAGTGATTGCTCTTCCGATTCAATGGTCCTATCGAGAAGAAGTGGGAATCATTGCTATTCTTTCAGAAGAAGGTGAAGGTATAATCAAGGCTTCAGGTAGACCTCAATTTATAGAACATTTAAAAGGGTATCTTAGGTTATATTTTGATCCTATACTTATACCTCGAAAATGGCGTTTCGTATCGCATATTCCTGTAAATAGCCAGGGAAAATATCTCTATTCTGATTTAAAATTACACTTTCAATAAAGGTCTTCCTTTACTATGGGATTAAGCACGATTCAACTACCATTTATCTTAGAAAAAACATTGATTGGCAATAAAGCAAGGGTCAAATGTTATATTCCTCAAGAGTTAGCTTTCTTAGATGGTCATTTTCCAGAACACCCGATTTTGCCTGGTGTAGTTCAAATTCATTGGGCAATACACTATGCTAAGGAATTTTTTAATATTACACCCGCAGTTAAAGAGGGAAATGCAATTAAATTCACTAATCCAATTCTTCCTGACATGATTATCACATTACTCATAGAGCATCATATCGAGAAATTTATGCTGTATTATACGTTTACTTCTGATGAAATGTCATTCTCATCGGGGCGCCTCACTTACATTCCTTCTGGAAGATTTCATGACTAATTTATCATACCGTATCTGTGCCCTTATCCCTACCTACAATCATAACCAGTCACTTCGCACAATTATTGAATATTTGCTTACATCCGGTTTGGATATCCTTATTGTTGATGATGGTAGCCAACAACAGACACGGCTAGTAATTGATCAAATATGTAGAGACTTTCCTCAATTGCATCTTTTTCGTTTGGAAGAGAACATGGGTAAAGGGGGAGCTGTAAAAGCAGGATTATTTTACCTTTCAGAGCTTGGTTATACTCATGCATTTCAAATAGATGCTGACGGGCAACACTCTCTTTCGAAAGTTGAAAGCTTTTTAGATCTTTCTAAACGTAATCCTCAAGCATTAATTAGCGGAGAACCCGTTTACGATAAAACAGTTCCTATAGGGCGTAAAATTGGAAGGTGGGTCACCCATGTTTGGGTTTGGATAGAGACCCTATCATTTCGAATCTCTGATAGTATGTGCGGCTTTCGTATATACCCTATACAACAAACTATAGCTGCGATAACAAACAGTTCTATAGGCTTGCGTATGGACTTTGATACTGAAGTTATGGTACGTCTTTTTTGGAAAGGAACCCCGATTGTTATGAATCCTGTCAAAGTGATCTACCCAGAGGGGAATTTATCTAATTTTAAGCTTTGGGCCGATAATTGGCAAATTACTAAAATGCATACACGTCTCTTTTTTAGAATGCTATGCTCTCTGCCAAGCATACTCAGAAATCGCCCTAATTATAAACAGCTTGATTTAAAAGGTAGTTCTGTTGCATGGTCCTCACTGGAAGAAAGGGGTACTATATCAGGTATTTATTTTTTGTCCACTATCTACAGACTATTAGGACGTCGCATCTGTAAACTCATCGGAACTCCTATTGTACTCTATTTTTTTATTACAGGAGGGGAACAGAGAAAAGCCTCACTTATATTTTTACATCGAGTCTATAAGTTAGGAGGTCTACCTAAAAAACCTAATTATTACCATTCATTTCTCCACTTTTTACACTTTTTCGAGATGGGGTTAGATAAAATTGCAGCGTGGAGCGGTAACTTTAATAAAGACTTAATCAATGAAAAAAGTTTTGAAGCATTAAAACAATTGATGGATCGCCCCAAAGGGGGCATTTTATTAGTCAGCCATATTGGGAATATTGAGTTTTGCCGTGCAATTGCAGACAGTGACCACCAACATAGATTACATGTTCTTTTACATACAAAAAACTCAAAACACTTCTCTCAAGTATTAAATGCTTTTAACCCAAATTTTAAATTAAACTTAATTGAAGTTACAGAAATAGGCTCCGAGACTATTATCTATTTGAAAGATCGCATTGAGGCTAGAGAATGGGTTGTTATAGCTGCCGATCGATTTCCAGTTATTGGTCACAAACATGTAAGTTATGCCCCATTTTTAGGACAATTAGCACCCTTTGCGCAGGGTCCCTATATAGTAGCATCTCTCCTTGAATGCCCTGTTTATACCGCATTAGCTGTATATGAACAGAACCAATTCAAAATTTTTGTTGAACAGTTCTCTTTTCTGGTTAGTTTAGATAGAAAAACTAAACAAGTAAGCCTGAATAACTATGTTAAAATGTATGCAGAATATTTAGAAAAATTTGCCTTAAAGTACCCTTACCAATGGTTTAATTTTTTTGATTTTTGGAAAAAAATATAATCTAAAGATAACCCCCTATTAAATAATTATGCAGATACTTGTTATAGATAACCATTTTAAGCTCTCAATCTCTCAAATAGATGCTATCTCAAAAAAAGAAAGCCGACTCCACCTTAAACAATCCAGTGAGTTTCGCAATCTTATTAATAAAGGAGCCGATGTTCTAAAAAAGAAATTGCATCACGAAGGGTATATTTATGGTGTTACTACTGGTTATGGAAACGACTGCACTCGCCCTATCCCTATGGAATTAGTTTACGAACTCCCTGACCATCTTATGCGTTTTCATGGCTGCGGTTTAGGCAATTATTTAACTGAACCTCAAACAAGAGCGACCCTAGCAATCCGTCTAGCCACCCTATGCCAGGGGTATTCAGGTGTTAGCTACGCACTTTTGGGAATGTTAGAAACTTTATTAGAGAAAGATATCTTGCCTGTAATTCCTAGCGAAGGCTCTGTAGGAGCAAGTGGTGATCTCACTCCCCTATCTTATGTGGCAGCAGTTTTATCTGGTGAACGACATGTTTGGAAACAGGGACAAATTATTTCAGCCGCAGAGGCGTTTCAACAGAACGACATCAAACCTTATAAACTACAGCCAAAAGAAGCTTTAGCTATCATGAACGGTACAGCTGTTATGACTGCTCTATCTTGTGAAGCTTACTCTCGCGCAGAATATCTAGTAGAATTAGCTTCTCGCTTAACCTCAATGACCTGTCTAGCTTTAGAAGGGAACCCTATACATTTTGATGAAGTATTATTTATGGCTAAGCCACACCCAGGACAAAGTCATGTTGCTAGTTTAATCCGTTCGGATCTTAGTTATGCTCCAAAAAACTTCCCTATCCATCGCTTACAAGATCGCTATTCTACTCGCTGTGCTCCACATATAATTGGAGTACTAGCCGATATGTTGCCATGCTTTAAAAACATGATTGAGATCGAGATTAACTCTGCTTCTGATAATCCATTAATCGACATTTTTAGTGAAAAAGATGATGTTCGTATTTTATCTGGAGGTAACTTCTATGGGGGGCATATCGCATTTGCTATGGATAGTCTTAAGAATCTAGTAGCAAATGTTGCAGATTTATTAGATCGACAAATGGCTTCACTTGTTGATCCCAAAATGAATCATGGACTTCCCCCCAATCTATCAGGAGCTCAAGGTAATCGGGCTCATATTAACCATGGTTTAAAAGCAATTCAAATAGCGACCTCTGCTTGGACAGCTGAAGCCTTGAAAGGTGCACTTCCAGCAAGTATCTTTTCCCGTTCCACGGAAAGCCACAATCAAGATAAAGTTAGTATGGGAACCATAGCTGCTCGTGATAGCCTACGGGTTCTAGAACTTACGGAACAAGTTTGTGCAGCCCATATGATTGCGACATTGCAAGCACTTAGGATTCGAGAGCAACAAGGAAATATATCAGATACTCATTATCCAGATGATTTGAAATCTTATATAAATCTAATCAAAAACGAAATCCCCTATATTCAAGAAGATCACCCCCTTGATATAACTTTAAAAAGGTTAGTTTCCTTAATCCAAAGTCGAACCATTAAACTTTACAAGAGAAGCCCATGAAATCCTATCTAACTGTACACTGCCCTATCAAAATTCATTTTTACGATGTGGATAGTATGAATGTTGTCTGGCATGGGAATTATATTCGTTTTTTTGAACAGGCGAGAAGTGACATGTTAGACCGCCTCGAATATAATTATGAACAAATGCGTCTAGCAGGGTATACTCTACCAATAGTTGATTTTCAAATTAAATATATACGCCCTTTATACTTGCACCAAAATATCATTGTTGAGGCAAGCCTTATTGAATATGAACACCGTCTTAAAATAAAATTTAAAATATTTGATGAGGCTACAGGAGAGCTGTTAACTAAGGCCGAATCCACTCAAGTTGCGGTGAGAGAAGATAACAAGCACTTAGAATTTGAGATCCCCTTAGCTTTAAAACAAAAAATTTTAGGATTGTTACAATGAAAAAATTTTTAGTCCTCTTTTTTCTTAGCTACTGCATTTATCTGGACGCTCACTCCTTAGAACATTTTCAAACGTTAAAAACAGGCCAACTTCTCCAGCTCGATTTTATACAAAAAAAGAGTATTAGCGGTATTCCTAAGCCCCTTATATCGGAAGGCACCGTTCTCTTATGGGAAGGGAAAGGTTTAATTTGGGAAGTTAAGACCCCTTTTCCTTGCTCTATATTGATTACACCAACAGGAATATTTGATATTGAAAATGATCAAAAAACACCTTTAATTAGCTCAGAAAGAGTTGCTCAACAAGGACCTATCTTTACACTTTTATTTAAAATATTAGCTGGCGACTTTTCAGGGTTGGACCTTTTTCAAATCATTAACCTACCCGCAGAACAGAGTGAGTGGAAATATAGATTAATTACACAAAATCAAACTTTGAAAAATTTTCTATATGCAATTGATATAGAAGGGAGCAACTATGTTTCAAAATTAAGGCTTATTCGCTCAGAACAAGATAGCGATGAAATCATATTTTCTGACCCTATTTTATTTGATGAACAAGCTATTCAACAGGCTTTAAAACCTATTCAAAAAGCTCTCTTTGAATAAGCTTTAGAAATTAAGTTTAGAGTAAAAGTATTCTAAAAGAGCATATGATAATTAGAGGCTTATCATGTTATCGACAATAAAGAGAATTCACCCCCACCTTGCAATATTATGGTCCCTAGTCATAATTGCGATCTCTCTTTTCAATTTTTACTCTTTAATTTTGGAAAGAAATATCCAAGTTGATATTTTAGCATTGCTTCCTCAGAGTGAACAGAATGAAAGCCTCAAGCAGACTCAAAATTTTATAGAAAAATCGCAGCTAACAGAACGTCTTATCATATTATTAGGTCATAAGGACCCTGAAAAAGCTCACGATAGTCTACAAAACCTAAGGCTATATATCAATGAGCAAAAGCTTCCTATTCAAGAGCAAAATTCCAAGCAATTTCAGATACAGTACCACAATTTTTTTAAACGACTCTATCCTTATCGTACCGGACTACTAGATGATAAAAACCGGATGCTTTTGCTAAAAGGGCATGGCGCTACTCTTGCTAAAAAAGCCTTTTTACAGAGTACACTCCCCTTCTCCACTCTGGGGACCGCTAATTTAAAAGAAGATCCTTTTTTTCTTTTTCCACAATATGTGCAATCCCTTATTCCCCTATCAAATCTACTACAAGACAAAAATCAAGATACTTATTTGATTCAGGATGGGGTAACTTGGTATCTTTTTCATGCTCAATTAAGAGATTCTGCTTTTTCAATTTCTTTGCAAGAAAAGATCTCTCTAACACTAGTACCTTACTTAAATTCTCTTAAAAAAAATGATGAGATCAGAGTTTTAAAAGCAGGTGCTGTATTCTATGCAATTGAAGGGTTTAAACAAGCTAAATCAGAAATATCGAATACAGGAACAATATCCAGCCTTGCAATTATAGCTTTAGTAATCTTCTTCTTCCGCTCTTTAAATCCTTTATTCCTAGCTATCACAGTTATTATAGCAGGAACATCATCAGGTATATTTGCGTGTTTAAGCATTTTTGGCTCAATTCACCTTATAGCACTCCTTTTTGGATGCAGTCTGATAGGAATTACAATAGATTATGTCGTTCATTACTTTTGCGTTATCTATAAAACCAAAGGGCAAATTTCTATTACCGATAATCGTTTGGCAATCTTAGAGCAACTTATTCCCGCAATATTATTGGGGGTACTTTCATCTGCTCTGGGCTATGCTATCTTATGTTTTATACCATTTCCTGGTGTACAGCAATTAGCAGTTATAGGATCTGCAGGAATTTTGAGTGCTTTTGTTAGCTTAGCATTGTGGGGACCTTATTTGGCAAAGCTTACAGCACATACCCCTATTAACCTTTTCTATAGAATCAATCAATTACTTACCTTAATAACTTGTAAGGGACAATCCAAAGTAATCCGATTAGCAATTTCTATACTATGCTTATCTATATTTGCAATTGGAGCTTTTTCGCTTACATTTGATGATGATATTCGAAGCTTTCAAACATTAAATAAAGTATTAAAGCAGGAAGAAGATACGATAAAAGTTTTGACCTCTTTCAATCAGCCTTCACAGTTTGCTGTTATTAAAGCCCATAGTGTTGAAGAGCTACTCCAAAAAGAGGAATTAATTATAGATTTTCTTTTAAAAGCCCAGGAAAATATTCCTTCCCTAAAATTTAAGGCACTTTCCCAATTAGTTCCTTCGCAAAAAAGACAAAATGAAAATAAAGAACTAATAGAAAGAAATTTATATGCAACACACTGGAAGCCATATGCACAAGCTTTCAATATTAATCCGTCAGAACCCTTAGATAACTTTGGCTTAGTAAACCCTCCTCTAGCGCTAAATTCAGAATGGATAAAAGCTTTACCAGAAGGATGGAAAGAGCTTATTGACTATAAATCATCCCGAGATTGTATAGGATTGGTTTCTATTATAAACTCGACTGATTTAGACCTAAATACTTTTAACCACCCCTTGATCAACCCTGTTTCAGAGTATGAGAAACTTTTTCGCTTTTACCGACACATAGCTAGTGCTCTAGGAATAATGGTCCTTACAAGTATTATTGTTATACTATCGCTCATAAAGGGATTCATACCCACAATAAGGATCATTACACCTGTTATACTCTCTATTTTAGCTACAATAGGTTGCATTGGGCTATTACACATCCCTTTTACTCTATTTCATACTGTAGGAACTTTATTGGTTTTATGTATAGGAATTGATTATGCTTTATTCCTATATTGGCGCAAAGCGGAAGATAATTCAGCAAAAGAGCTTGATTGGGTAATTTTGGGGAATATGGTATGCGCTATAACTACAATTTTATCGTTTGGCTGCTTAGCTTTTACGCAAACCAAGGCAACACATGATTTCGGATTATATGTTTCTATTGGTATTGCCTTATGCTTCCTAAATTCTACTTTGTTTTTAGGTAAAAAAATGCACTAATTTTTTCTCCAAAAGTCCAATTTGCAATACTATGTTACTTTATACTAAAGATATGTTACAATTTTTCTATAAACGCAAAATTTACAAGGTTTTGATAACTTTCTATAGTATTTAGGCTATATGCATAGATTACTAGGCATCAATACTTTTATTGTGTTAATTAAATTCATTTCTTATTGTTAGGAGTTTTATACTATGCCAAAACATTTATTTTATCTACCGATCATCATGTTAGGATTACTCGGCTGCTCTTCTATAACAAATAAAAATGAGTCTTTATCGCAAGAGATTAAGGAAGAAGATACCTTTAGAGCTCCTATTTCTAAAAATATCTATATAGATCTACCTGAAGTCTGGCCTCTACAAAGCCCTGGAAAATATCTACAAAAGCTTACAGTTGAAAGGAATCATCACAAATCTACTTTATCGCTTCATCTCGATATACAACCAGAACAACTGAACACAGTTGCATTTAATGAGATTCAAGGAAAAATGTACCAGATAAATCTATCTCCTCAAAAGTTTACTTGGAATTCATCTCCTCACCTTTCCTCAAATTTAAAGCCTGAGTATATCTTAGCAGATTTTTTTGCATCTAACCTACCTATTCAACAACTTCAAAAGAGTTTAAAAGGGGGAACCGTTGAAGAAATTACAGAGGGGGATAAAGTAATTCGTTTAATTCGTAACCAAGAGAATAAGCTTGTACGCAAGATTACAGCTTCTGAAAGAATAGGAAGTTTATGGCAAAAGCTTATTATTGAAAATCCTGAACATAGATATACATTGGTTGTGCAGACGGAGTTTGCTTCATGACCAATTTTTACCTTAATGATATGGGTATAGCATGCTCTTTGGGAAAATCCAAAGGGCATGTAGTGCACTCCCTTTTCAAAGCTAAGCCTTTCGTACCGAATTATAAAACTCATACATTAATTTCAGGTAGAATAGTACCCGAAATCACCCTACCATTTGACTTACCTGAACTTCCTACAAGTTTTTGTGAACTTAATTCAAAAAATAACCGATTATTACGCATAACTCTTGATGAGATTGCAGAAAGTGTATCAACTGCTAAAGATCTTTTTGGAGCTAATCGTATCGGAGTTGTACTAGGAACTAGTTCATCTGGAATGGCTGAAGGGGAATCAGCTTATCTGCATCGAATAAAAGCAGGATATTGGCCTAATGGTTACTCTTATTCCCAGCAAGAGATTGCTAACCCCTCACTTTTTGCTAGCCATTATTTTGGTTTACAGGGTCCTGCATACACGATTTCCACAGCATGTTCCTCTGGAGCAAAAGCTTTGTGTGCAGCTTCTCGTTTACTTGAAGCTGGAATTTGTGATGCTGTTGTTACTGGTGGAGCTGATACAATGTGTGACCTTATACGCAACGGCTTTGATAGCTTAGAATTGCTATCTGAAACCATCTGTAATCCCTTTAGTAAAAATCGTAGAGGCATTACCTTAGGAGAGGGCTCTGCAGTATTTCTAATGACTCGAGAAAAACTTTCTAATTCTTCATCCATCATACTTAAAGGATATGGTGAATCTTCCGATGCCTGTCATATTAGTGCTCCAGAACCAAATGGACGTGGCGCTGAAGACGCTATACGTCAAGCACTCCAAATGGCAAAATTATCTGTCGAGGAGATTGCTTATATTAATCTTCATGGTACAGGTAGCTATCTAAATGATTCTATGGAGAGCATTTGCATTGATAGAATATTCGGACCACAAATTCCTTGTAGTTCTACTAAAGGAATTACAGGTCATACATTAGGAGCTGCTGGTGCTATTGAAGCTGCCTTCCTATGGCTTTGTCTACAACAAGAACAATTTGGATATACATCTCTACCGAATCATATCTGGGATCACGTTTTTGATCCTCAAGTCCCCTGCATTAAATTAATAGAAAATAACGAAAAAGCTTCACACATTAATGGGTGTATTCATATGATGAGTAACTCATTTGCGTTTGGTGGCAGCAATGTAAGCCTGATTTTAAGTAAAACCGTAAGCTTGTAATAAAATTTTATGAATTCCAACCCGATACATAATAGAGTTTCAGATCTTCTCCCGCATGCTCCTCCTATGGTTTTAGTTGATAAATTGATTGAATACCGAGAAGACTTTGTACATACAACTGTTACTATTCGAAAAGATTCTGTATTTTATGAAAATGGACAGGTTCCTTCTTATGTTGGATTGGAATACATGGCTCAAACAATTGGTGTGTGGCATGGATTATCAGCTCGAAGAACAAATCAAAGCGTTAAGATAGGCTTTTTATTAGGTACCCGTAAACTGATTCTCGAAGAGCCTTATTTTCAATTGGGTGATGAGTTACACATTTTTGCAGAGTTTAAATGTATGATCGACCATATGGCCTCCTTTGAATGCTGTATAAATATTAGGGATAAATGTATAGCAAAAGCAAGTGTTAATGTGTTCGAAGGGGGAAATGAACTTTTCAAGCTTACTAAATAATTTCTTTGTATTGGGATACCTATCTAAAATATAATTGAAGAAAACTGTATTAGGATAAATAAAATGGAATCAAACGAAACAATTTTAGTTACTGGCGCAAGTAAAGGAATTGGTCGAATCATTGCTATTGAGGTAGCACGCGCAGGCTATAATGTGTGCGTACATTACAATTCTGATAAAGCTGGAGCTCTTGAAACTTTGGAGCAGATCAAAGGCATGGGATCTCAAGGGAGGCTATTGTCATTCGATATTTCAAATAGAGAAGAATGTTTCACAAATCTTACTGCGGATATTAATGAAAATGGTGCCTATTATGGGGTTGTTCTGAATGCTGGTATTACTCGCGATAATGCCTTTCCTGCCTTGGAAGATAGTGACTGGGATAAAGTAATTCATACTAATTTAGATGGCTTTTATAATGTTTTGAAACCTATTATCATGCCCATGATTCATCGTAGAAAACCAGGACGCATTATCACTTTATCTTCTTTATCTGGAGTTATGGGAAATCGAGGGCAAGTCAATTATAGTGCTTCAAAAGCTGGGCTTATTGGAGCCACAAAAGCTTTAGCGATTGAACTAGCAAAGCGAGAGATCACAGTCAATGCAATAGCTCCTGGATTGATCGAAACACAAATGCTTGACAACGTGCCATTAGATGAAATGAAAAAATTAATCCCTATGCAAAGAATTGGAAAACCTGAGGAGGTTGCTGCAACGGTTGTTTTTCTTCTTTCAAAGGGAGCTGGGTATATTACTCGACAAGTCATTAACGTAAATGGTGGGATAGCATAATGCGCCGCGTTGTTGTTACTGGCATGGGCGGTATGACTGCCTTAGGCCATGATTGGAATGAAATTAGGCAAAACATTTTAAATGGCCATACAGGAATCAAGCAGATCCCTGATTGGGCTAATATTCAAGGGATGAATACGGAATTAGCTGCTCCTATTGTTCCTTTTTCATTTGAGGGGCGCTGGCCTCGTAAAAAGACTCGTAGCATGGGGACTGTTTCATTATATGCACTTTATGCAAGTGAACAAGCTCTGAATGATGCCCAATTAGAGCAGAATCCTATCATGCGCTCTGGTCGTGTTGGAATTGCGTATGGTTCTAGTTTTGGAAGTACAGCCCCTTTAGCTGATTTTTGTGAACTCATTTTCAATAAGAGTTTAAAAAATATTACGGCTACAAGCTACATTCGCTTAATGAACCATACCACAGCCGTTAATATTGCCCTTTACTATGGATTGACGGGACGAATCATTCCTACTTCGGTCGCATGTGCTTCGGGAAGCTTAGCTATTGGTTATGCAGCAGAGGCTATTCGTTATGGGCAACAAGATATTATGATTGCAGGGGGAGCTGAAGAATTATGCCCTTCAATGGCTGCTGTTTTTGATACATTGTATGCAACAAGCACTTGTAATCAAACTCCACATCTAACCCCTCGCCCTTTTGATCAAAACCGTGATGGCCTTGTTATTGGAGAAGGGGCTGCTACCCTTATTCTAGAAGAGTATAATCACGCTAAAGCACGTAATGCCCCTATCTATGCAGAGCTCATTGGATTTGGGACAAATGTCGATGGAAATCATATTACGCAACCCACTCCTACTACTATGGAAGTTGCAATGCGATTAGCGCTACAAGATGCTCAGTTAGAAGCAACAGATATAGGCTTGATTAACGGTCATGGAACAGCTACAGAATTTGGTGATATTGCTGAATCGGAAGCTACTTATGCTGTATTCCAAGACAAAATTCCTTATCATACTTTAAAAGGGCATTTTGGACACACTTTAGGAGCATGTGGCTCACTTGAGGCTTGGCTAGGTATTGAAATGTTAAGGGAAGGCTGGTTTGCTCCTATTGCAAATTTAAATGTTATTGATAAACGGTGTGCTCCATTAAACTATATTACAAAACATCCTCTTAAAATCGAAACAGAGCGTTTTATGACTAATAATTTTGCATTTGGAGGAATAAATACTAGTCTTATATTTAAGAGAGTTTAGATTGGTCTATGTTTACTAATAAAAGAAGCATTCTGCGCTCTACCATATTGTGTATGGTAGAGTTCTCTCTCTGATTAGTAACTTAATTATTTATTTTTTGTTTGTTGAGGAAGCTTATACTGCTGAAGAATTTTATCAAGGGCTATAGAGATATCCTTTAAATTCTCTGACATTTTAGTGCTTCCACCAACTGCAATTGAAAAATTGTTAATGCCCTCTGCTAATTGCTTCATTGTAAGAACAATTTGTTCAAAAGCTTTGACCTGTTGCTGCACTGACTGTGATACTATTTCTGAGGATTTTACAGTCACTTCTGAACCTTGTAAAATCTGGTTGAAAACGTCTTGTAAGCTCTGGGATAACTGCCACCCTTCTTGAATCTTTTCACTACCCGCTTCAGAGGTTACAATAAGATGATCTGAAGCTTTTTGAATTTCATGAATTTTAGCTTTAATTTCACTAGTGGAATTTACTGTATTATCTGCAAGGCGTCGAATTTCTGTTGCAACAATCTGAAAATTTTTTCCTGCTTCACCCGCTGAGGAAGCTTCTAATTCAGCATTAAAGGCGATGATCTTCGTTTGGTCTGCTATACCGTTGATCATATTAACAATATCCCAAATACTATTGATCTGCTGTCCTAGTTCCTTAATGCCATCAATGGTTTGATTGGTCCCTTCTTTAATCTCACCCATTTTACTTTGGTTCTGCTGGATAATATTAAAACCTTTTTGAATTTCCCCTTCTGACTGGTGCACAGCTTTTGTTACTTCATCGATTTTTTGTGCAATCTGTCTAGAAAGTTGGCCTGTGTCTTCCATTGTACTCACGACTTCTTTGACGCCAGCAGATTGTTGATTAGAAGTTGTCAAAGTTTCTTTAGAAGAAACAGATAGCTCTTGGACAACCATTTTCAAAGTACCAACAATTTTTTGAATTTGTAAATTAATATCACTTAAATTGAACATTAATTTTTTATTAATGAAAGTTGCAAGTCGTCCTAATTCACTATCCCCTTCTAGAGCTATAGCTTGAGTTAAATCTCCATCTGCAATTTTACCTAGGCCATCCTCTAGAATTTGAAAGCGATTTTTTAATTTTTTAGTCATCACAAATACTAAAGCGGCAATACTCATTAAAATGACAACCAAAAGCGCAATATTAAATAAAAACCCACTTTGAGCTTGTTGATAAGTTTTCTCCATAAACAGGTAAGCTTCTTCGTTTACAACCTTTCTCAAATCCTTTAAAACATTCATTTTTTGGGTTTGCTTTTCTCTCCACTCAGCTGTACTTGGAACATCTACTAAATCTTGATTAATGGGTTGTAAAATCAGCTTTTCTATAATTTCTGTACTTTGTTGATATGCGGGCGATTTTATTTTTTCTAGGTACTGTTGTTGCATATTTGGGACAGATAAATCGTGAAAAACATCTAGGTGTACAGCGCTTTCTGCGATACTGTTAACAATTATTTGTAGGTCTCTTTGATTCATTTGCTTTTTATCTAATATGTAAACTAATTTTGCGCGAAGAATTCCCTCCATTTCAATCGCTGCACTTAGGTGTCCTAAGCTAGTCATACGTCTCATCACATTCCCTTTTTCAATCCAACGAGGAAAACTTGTCATATTATTGACAACTGCAGCATTGAAATTTCCATAAAATTCTATGACTTGAGCTGCTGTAATTGACTTGTTTTCAGTACCCATTCTAATAGAAGCAAGTTGTCCTATGTTTTGCTCTATAGGGGAAAAAAGTTCTGAAGCACGCTCAATGTACACTGGAAAATCTTGTTTAAAATACTCAAAATCAACTTTTATTTTCTTTAGTAGCTCATCAGTTTCGCGACAAGTAGTTTGTATTTCCGAAATAGAAGAACCTGCTCCAATCAAGAACAAAGAAGATTTCAGCCTTTCATTTTGGACAGATTCGCTTAAGCTTGCTAAATCACTGCAAAGCTCTAACAAATGCTTTATACTGCTCATATCATGTTTTTTTGCAGCGTTTTCCCAGACATTTTGCACTAAGAGCAATGTTAAAATAAGGATTGGAAGTGAAAGAATGAGTACAATTTCCTGTACAATGGATAAGTTCTTTAGCTTTAGCATCGTCGAAACAGCCCCTCTATTTCAAGCTCTTGTTTATGTTTGTTCCCTACCAAATTGATCTCATCAATACCTTATTCTTATCCGCTAGTAAATTTCTGCAAATGGTAGGTTTTACTTTGTTATTAGATTAAATCTCTTTTTTTAGGTAGAAAAATAAGCCAAATATTTAACCCTAAATCAACTCTGAAATAGGCTATAAGATCATCTTTAGGCCATCAGTAATTTCTTAAATTTAAATTGTCTTAAATCTAAATATTCAAGTGAATTTTTATAAAAGCCAAGCGAAACTAATTCAAACCCTTTTATAAAAAGTTGTTCTATGTTATTATTATCATCGCTATTTATTTAAATGGTTGTGCAGCGTGGAAAGCTTTACATACAATCTACGATCAGGTCTAGTTTATCTTTACTAACTGACAAAATGGTTTAGCCATCTATAAGTTGTATGGCTTGATTGCTAAATATGTAAGGATATTTATATGTAATTTTTAATTGAGTGCCTCAAATAAACGGAGATTCATTATGAAACCTATCAAATTTAGCAGTGGTTCACAAGAAGCTGAAAATATTAAGCATGATGCTACTGAAGAAAATGATCACTATGCACAAGAAAATTTTCAAAGTATGCTCTGTAGTATAGATCTTGCACAGTCTGGTGATTATAAAGAGGGGCCTACAAGTAAACATTTATTTGAACAAAAACAATCTCCTCTGTTGGAAGATGAAATCTTTGAAAACTACAGTCAAGGTAATCTGCAAAGCTTATTGTCGCATGCAGAAGTAGAATCTGATGAAATGGGGGAAGAGTCAAGCATTGACTTAAAATTTGAAGAAGAACCTTTTATGGCACAGGATGATTAGCTATGTTAAGACTCTATCGGGATACTAACTTGAACATGATATATAGCATTTTATGCTATATATATCATGTTCAAGTATAATGTATAATCTATGTGCATATGTTTTGAGCAGCTTTATACTTTCCTCTATCCTATAAAATTAGATAAAAAGCTCACTCTATTTTCAACCTTTTAACTATTTCCAATAAAGGTTTGGTTATCCAGAATCTTTTATAGCTTTGCTTATTTTTTGCTGATAAAATTTTAATCCGCTGTATTTTCATCATCAAAAGGTATGCACTCATCTTCCTCAAAATAATCTTCTTCGTCAAGTTCATCGTTTTTATAACAGTCTAGAGCATCAAAATCATCTTCTGATTGATTTAAAGGATCTTTTTGATCTACAAGCGTATTTACAAAATTGATACATTCTTTTGATTGTTGATTTAAGCAATCTTCTTTAGCAGAATCGATATTAAGCATTAATTCCTCTAGGATATTATCAGATAATATCCCGGTAGCTTTAGTAGCAATTTCTATTGCTACACCCCATTTTTTTTCTTTTAGGGATTGCTCAATGCAGGGCTCTATTATTTCTCCATATAGGTCAAAATCTTTACTATCTTTATAAAATAATATGGCTAAATCGATTTTTTCTAAAAGAAAAGTACTTCCATTTTTATCATTAGAAATTTTTTGATCATAAGCTCTGTAGTAGCTATCTTTAATTTGGATTTGAACTGACTTGGAGAAGCCTTGAATAAAACTAAACAACTGTTCTACAGAATAACCAGAAGCAACTAAACGGTTAGCAATATTAGTTAAATGAAATAAATTTAATGCCGAATATAAATTCTCTCCTTTTATTATGCTATTGAGATTATTGTGGTTTGAATTCTCAAATTGCTTCCCTGAAAAATTGCTTTTGACAATCTCTACTACATCTACAGCGTGTCTTATATGTTGCTCTCTTAAAAGCTGCCCAGCTAAAATTAAAATAGTTCTAATTGATAATTCTAAGTCTAAACTTGTAGTTTTCTTCCACTCTTTAATTCTTTGCAAAGATTTTTCTGAGTCCTTTATAAATATGCTTGATAAGGTTCTTTCTGGTTCTAAATCTTTGCAATATAAAGTTATATCTAATAACGTCTCCAAATTATCAGTATTTGAGACTTGGCTAAATATCTTTTTTGTAGTGGGGTCAGTTTTTTCACTTGGCAATTCTTGATATTGTATTGCTAGAATAGCTTCTTTTAAGTAACCTCTTTCAAAAAAAGCTTTAGAAAAGGGGTTTTCATTGATTCTAAAGTATGCATATTCTTTATATTTCTGTCCTAAGCTCAATAATTCTAAAGCTCTTTCTGGATCATCCTTCTGTAAAAATTGTTCCACTAAAGCAGTGATACAGACTATTTTTTGCTTAGTGATTTTATAACTTTTTACTTTAGAAATCTCTAAGGATCCTTTGTTTGAAAATGGAACCCATACAGGCTTACAAATTAGATCTGAGGCTATATAGTTAAACCACGCTGTAATCGTATTCCTATATTCATCTTTATCTAAAGAAGATAAGAGAGTATAAATCTTCTTTGTTTGTTCTAAATCTCCCTTTTTTTGAGTTTCTCGTGGATCATACCTTGATTCTTCGCTAAAACATTTAAGTATAGATTTCATAAAATAGATTTTAAGAGCTAACAAGTGAGAACTTTCTGCTGGGTATTGTTGTAACTTTTCAAAGATGTCACTGCATGCTTTAATTAATTTAGGAGCCTTTAATTCACCAATTTGAAAAGCACAATAGGCAGCATCTAAAGCTGTTGATGGTTTATCTGCTTGAATAAAATTTTCATTTTTGAAAATTTTTTGGCAGACATATTTAATGCCGTTATCAGCTTTGAGAACGTTAATTACATCTGATTTGTTATCAAAAATTTGCTCATGACTGAGAGCTGACTCAGGAATTAAACTCTCTTGATGAGAGTTGGTATCAACAGAAACTGATGAAAGTGATTTTGGTAATATTGGTAGCATTTAAACCTCCTAAATCTATTAGTAACCTGTTAAAAAAATTAAACATAGGTTCTATAATCAAATATAGAAGGCTATATGTCAAGTTTATACCGTGCTTAAAACATCTAATTATATTTTTTGAATTTAAGATTAAGGATAGCAAGAGCAAAGATGAAGCATTTTCTTTGTATCCCCCATTTAGAAAATTAATAACATTCATAAAAGCCTCTACTTTTTTAAGACTATTTGAAGGAATTTATAGGGAAGTCTAGACCCTTCTCCTTTTAGCTAGGAAATTATACTCTCACACTTTGCATATCGGTTGAGATATTAACAGCTAAATAAATTTCATAAACTATTTTAAGCCTAGGCCTTGCTCATAAAGCTTGATTCAGCAATAATCCTTCTCCAAAGACTACTTTAAAATAGATTAGAAGATGCCTTTACCTTTTGATTTTAATTTATACCATACACTCTTAGTTATAATTATTGGCTTCATAGCAGGATTTGTAGGTACCATTACGGGCGGAGGGGCTGCTTTGTCTATCCCGGCTCTTATATTTGTTGGTGTTCCTCCACATACTGCTGTTGCAACAACACGCGTAGCTGTTACAGGAACTATGGTTGCTGGAATCTATCAGTTTCACAAAGAAAATAAAATCGACTATGCTTTAGGGCTGGAATCAGCTCTATTCTCTTGTATAGGGGCTTATGCTGGTTCTCATGCTCTTTTAATTATTCCCACTACAGCTATTGGGAAAATAGTTGGCTGTCTGAATTTACTGGTTTTATTTTTTCTTTTTCTAAAAGATAAAGGTATCCAAACTGTAGTTCATATAACTGCGACGAGAAAATTCTTTGGGGCAGTGCTTTTCATTATTTCAGGATTTCTAGGAAGCCTTTCTGCTGGACAAGGAATTTTTACAACATTTGTGCTTGTTTTAATCTTTGGTAAATCATTTTTAGAATCTGCTGGAACCAGAAAGATAGCTGGTATAGCAACATCAATCATTACTATAGCTATATTTGGTTCTCAAGGTATTATTGACTACAAATACGGTTCTATGATGGTTGCTGCAACTTTCATAGGAGCTTATTTTGGAGCTGATTATGGGCTTAAAAAGGGTGATTTTTTAGTTAAACGATTCTTCTACATTGCTGTAATCATATCTTCTTTAATACTTATTCTATACCAAAAAACTGTAGAAACTACTGCTTAGGCAAAGTCTTAATAATTGAAAAGGAAGTGTAATGGATATTGTAACTCAAGCTATTTTAGGTGCCGCTTGTGGGCAAATTATTTGTCATCGTCGTTTGGGAAAAAAGGCATTATTTTGGGGGGCCATTGGTGGGATTATTCCAGATCTTGATATCTTTATAAGAACTAGTGACCCTTTTAGTGGCATTATTTACCATCGAGGTTTTACTCACTCCCTATTTTTTGCGCCTCTAGTATCACCTCTACTTGGTTCCTTACTTTGGAAATTCCATAAGCATGATAACAGCACTGAATCTAGAAAATATCTAAAAGATTGGATTTTATTACTATTTCTGTCCTTAATTACTCACCCTCTATTAGACGTATTTACTACATATGGCACGCAATTACTATCACCCTTTTCAAATCATCGCTTTGCGCTACACGCAGTTGCAATAGTAGACCCTTTCTATACAATTCCTTTATTACTACCTATCCTATGGGCTTTTCGTGATAAAACAAGCTTATTAACAGCTAGTAGAAGTGCTACCACTTTATTGATCTTAACAACTGGATACCTCCTATATACGTGGTATGAGAATCAACAAGCCTTACGTCTAACGGCTGAACAGCTCAGCTTAGAAAGAGTTACTGCTACAAAAATTAATGCCTATCCGACCATGTTTCAACCCTATTTGCGCAGAATTGTTATACATACTCCTCAGGATATCCGCATTGGCTATCTGACTACTTGGAGTCCTCAAACAGTTAATTGGCACATCTACCCTTCTATACAAAGCCCTCTCATAGACAAAGCTTTAAACACCCGTGAAGGAAGGCTTTGGAATTGGTTCACAGCTGGCGATATTTTCCCTCGTCTTATACATAATCCTACGAAAGATAGTTACACCATTGAATTACGAGACTTGCGCTATGGGTTGCCAGGAGAAAGTCTTATAGGGATGTGGAGTATACAGGCAACCTTCAAGAGTGATGGCGCACAACTTGAGCCATTTCGCTGGGCTAAGTACTCTCCCAAAATAGATAAGCAAAGTATTAAAAATCTACTGCTAGCAAGTCTAGGTTATTCATCCCCCTACTTTAGTAAGCAAGAGGATTTGGCAGAAAGGGATGAACTGTAATTTTATATGGTTTGACGAAGAATTGAAAGCTCTTGAATCATAGATTGATGGATGTGACCATTAGTTGCTAAAATTTGAGGTTCCATAATATCTAAAGCACTCCCATCATAAGCAGAAACTTTTCCCCCTGCTTCTTCTACCAAGAGTGCTCCAGCTGCAATATCCCATGGTTTGATCCCTTTTTCCCAATAACCGTCAAATTGCCCCGATGCTACATAAGCTAGATCAAGTGCTGCAGCTCCAGCTCTCCTTACTCCTTGTGTCAGATTAGTCAAATGAGCAAATTCTTTGTAATTATTGTCTGCTGTTCCACGGCGATTGTAGGGGAAGCCTGTAGCTAATAAGCTTTTACCAAGCTGATTTGTCTTGGAAACATACAATCTTAAATTGCCTAAAAAAGCCCCGCCACCTCTAGTACAAGTAAATAACTCTTGTAAAATAGGATTATAGATAACTCCAACGACTGGGTAACCTTGATAAAGGAGCGCAATTGATACTGCAACGAAAGGGAAACCATGCGCGTAATTAATAGTGCCATCTAAGGGGTCAACTGTCCAAAGGAATTCGCTTTGTGTAGTATCCTTACGTCCGCTCTCTTCCGCAAGTAAAGAATGGCTAGGACACCTGCTTGTTAAAATCTCAATGATGGCCTTTTCAGAATATTTATCAGCTTCTGTTACTAAGTCACCTGGGGTCTCTTTCTCCTGAATCTTAAAAGCCTTTCCCCAAAATTTACTAAGGAAATACCCCCCTGCCGTAGCTGCTTCTTTGGCAATATCTAAATAGTTTTCTAATTCCTTTTTTGTTAACATCGTCAAAAACCTTCTTTTGATTTTTTTATTACTAGTGCATCCTGAACCTTTCCCCTAAAGATTAAGTCCTTAAAAAATAAAAAAATAGGTAAAATTTCATGCTTAATTTTATAAAAAGCCTTATTCCAAGCTATAGTTCAAGTCAAGCCAGCAATACTCCCCTTACACAAGAAGAAGCTCCTTTCATTTTAGAAACAGATAAAAAAGCTCAGGAAGTAGCTTTAAAGCATTTGCCAACATCAAATTTGGGATATTTTCAAATACTGCCTCGAGAAATCATTTACAAAATTACAGATGATTTAGACGTATTCTCTCGTAAAGAGATGGCTGTTGTATCAAAAGGAGTAGCACCGTTTCTAATAAGTGATAGGCAACTAGCTATTAATTTATTAAAGGGCAAACCCGTGCCTAAAGGGTCTAAGCTACGAAACTTGTCTCGATTTGCTAAATTTACTTATTGGGAATGTGAAAGGGAAGCAGAAACAAATCGATGGGTTGTATTTTGTGAACTCTACGCAGGAAAAAGGATTTTAAGCAAAGAATTAGCAGATTTTTTAGCTCAGACGAGTAAGATGTATTCTCCTTACCGTCAGGTAGAACTTCAAAAAATAGATTCTCTCTTTTTTAATCGCCTATCTTCTGAACAAAAGAAATTGTTTTTTAATCATGAAGAGTATTGCTCTCTATTTGAAAAACAAGAATTTTACAACGGTAGCTTTTTACTTTATGAAAAAATTATTTTTAAAATAGTTGATCCAGACAAACCACTTATACGTTACAGTAAATCTTATAGGCGTACTTTTCCTACTATCCCCTCTAATTTCAACCAATGGCGCTGGGACTATAATACCCTTAAAGTTAATTACAGTCACTTAACTTGTGAATATTGTCTTTGGAGCTATACACCTAGTGCGATCTTCCACAAATTTGGACTTGTGCAACAAGCTGGTAATGCTCTTCCTTCACTAAATCTTGTCCCTTTGGAAATAAGCGATATAAAAGATCCCGCTATTTTAGATTATATTAAAACATCTGTATATGTGTGGAAATTGAAGTTAAAGGACTTCCCTAATGAATTTCAAAATAATTTTGATATTCAATTTGCCATACTTGAGCAAGATCCTTATGAATACGAAAACCTTCCTAGCAAAATTAAACAAAGTAAAGAGTTTTTAATAGAGGCTTTATACCGAGGTGTTGCAGAGATAAAATATGATAGTCCTATAAAAATTACTGATAAAGGAATTCTGCTAGCAGCCTTAACTTACAATCCCTCTATTTTTTATAAGGCTTCTAAAGAGCTTCAGGCAGATGAGGATGTTAGACGAGCTGCAGGACTCGTATGGGTATAATGCAGCTCTTATTAATAAGATTATAATAATTAATTCCTAAAATTCCAATTTCATTATAGTTTTATGGGTTATATTTTAATTAAAATTTAAAAATTTAATTATTTAAGATCCTTCTTAAATTAAATCTTGTTGAATTATGTCCAGTAATTTCTCCTATCGAAGTTTAAATAAACCTCCCAATTTAAACTTATCACTTGTTAATTGAGCCTCCTTCGAACCTTTACTGTCGGTGACTCGATAGATCTCTGCGAAACAGGTTTTAAAAGAGATCTATTCAAAATGTATAAGGTCTACCTAAATTTATGTTTTTTTACCCAAAAAGAAAAGGGTTAAATTATTTGTTTTCTGTACACTAGTTTAGATTTTATTTTCCATTTTATCTAAACAACATAATTATTAATCATATTACTCCTTTTAAAGCGCCTTGCGTTATACATTAATAATAAATTAACAATTAAGCGTTAATTATTATTAAATAAATTATAAACAAGGAGCCACAATGAGAGTTAATAAAAAAAACAATAATACAGAATATACTAGTGAAAAAATTAGTGATGCAAATAGCATTAACAAAAAAGATAAAAATAATCGTACAAGCATAGAAAGCTTAACACAGGACACATTTAATGAAATTACAAAACATTTAGATGCTAATTCAGCTAAAAATTTTTCTATAGCTCTAGCAAGTTCAGATAAGTGTACTTTGAAATCTATAGGAATGAATAGAGGCGAACATTTAAGAAAAATGATGGACGCCACTAATGCCTTGTTGCAATTTTGTAAACAGGTTGTAGAGCAGACAGGTTCTCAAGAATTAAAGCTTAGACTGAACGCCATTAAAAAGTCAGAAAGCATGCCTATCAAGCATATTATTATTCCTGGTAGTGAAGCTGTGAGTGCAACAGCTAAAGCTGAGCGCTTGATCGAAGAAATTCTTAGTGATCCACAAGTTCAACAGCTTGATAAAATTTATGTTGATAAAATTGCTCTAAATTTGATTGAAGACTATATTCCAAGCCTAATAGAAAAGACATATCAAAATGATACCGTAAGACTAAGCACTTCTACTATTCCAAGTGATTTTATCAAAAGCCTTACTCTACTAGAAAACGCTTCGTCTAAAACACTTGGTTTGCGAAAATCTTCCGGAGCAAGCGATAAAGATAAGAGACCTAAATTTGAAATTGAAATGGAAGGACAAACAGTTTTACTCAGCCCTTTTGAGCTACACAAGAAACTAGAAGTTTTGCTTAACCTAATTCACAGCAAATTGGGTAAAAAGGAAGAGGCCAAAAATTGGACAAAAGTTGAACTCGATAATCTAGAAAAAATATTGGATAAACTTGTTATCAAATATCAAAATGAAATAGCAGATTCCTCTTTCCTTTCTAAGCTAAGCTTAAAAATAAGCGGGCAGATCTCCTCCATTAAACATTCAGCAAAGTCAGCTCATAGTACAATTAACAATTTAAGAAAGCAAAAATTAGAGAGTGACTATATCAATTCTACACTACAAGATCTTTCAGGATCTAAAGGAATAGAAGTCTTAAAAGAATTAGAAAAAAAATATTTGAAAGAACATTGGGAAGAAGGTCAATTAGTTTCACTATTTTTAAATGCCTGTGAGCAACAAGGAGAACAAGCAGTTAAACTTATACTTAACTCCAAAATATTAAACAAGAATAATCAAATTATAACTTTAATAAATGCAAAAAATTTAAGTATAGAGAAAGATTCTAGTTTAATTTTGTCTAAATTAATTAGAGAGCGTAAATTAGAGGTTACCCATTTATTATTAAATTCAGGTTTAAAGATCACCTCCTCAAACGACGAAGCATCTATTGCTGAACTCTTCCACTCTTTATTTACCCTACCTGATAATATGGGAAGATTGCCTTTATTAAAAGCCATCATGAAAAATGCCCCCTATCTAATTCTCAGTAAAGTTCAAGTCCCTTCTACTATTGATACACAAAAACCACCTTTAATTGTGCATGCTTATAAAATTGGAGACTTCGAATTCTGTAAGGCTATGTTAGCACAGGATAGGAGTATAAACAAATCAACACAAGCAGTACTGATGGCAGCCTGTGAAAAGAGAGACTTTAAGGCGATGAAAGAGCTATTTGAAATGTGTGGCGATATTTTATCTACTATCCCTCATACAAACGCACATCCTATGGCTATCGCCTATGGGGCATACGACTTCAAAATGATTGAATTTTTCGCAGAGTACAAGCAAACATTGAACCATCCTAAAGCAATAGGAGCAATGATTTTAAATCGTGATCAAAGGATGTTAGAAATTGTTAAAGAATCTGGGGGTTCCATAGTAGACGGATTAGAATACGTTATTAGTGTAAATCAAAACGACTCGTACTTACATGCAGTATTAACTGATAATATTAATGAAGGGAATTTTTCAGAATCAAAATATAACCAAAAGTTTTTAGAAAACTTAATTTTAAAATGTAACAACTACAAACAACTTAACCTCATTAAATTTTTATTAAATAAAAAAGAAGATCTTAAATTAAATACAGACAGCCCTTGGGCTGATGAAATATTGCACAAACTTATAGACACTGAGAATAAAAAAAATCTATTTATAGACTGGCTTTTAAAACAAAAAGAATTATTCAAAATAAATTTAAACAAAAATTACAATACTAGTTCTGGAATTTTAAATAATTTAGAAAATAAGATGTTAAAAGAATTAAAAAGAGGAAATCAACTACCTAGTGCTTCCCTGCTACAATTATTTGAACATCAAATTAATATTGATTTTGACAAAGAGCTTAAATTAGAAATATATGAAACTGAATATAGTCCAGATGCTGGAGGGGTGGATTACTTAGTAGCTAGCAAAGAAACCTCTCTGATGCAGCTTTTAAAAGAAAATCCTTCCTTTATGCAGAATTTATTAAAAGAATTAAAGAAGCAATTGAAAACTCTCATTAAAGAGCAAGAAGAAATAGAACTAAAATTTGACTATCTGACGTCCTCTATTAAAGATTACAAAGATAGCCTTGATAATTACAATAAATTCGTCGAAATAAACAAAAATTCTAAAAAATTAATTTCTTATGAAGAATATGAAGAGCAATACAACAAGTTAACAGGAGAAACAGGAAAATATTCTAAAAATATTTCAATACATCAACAGATGATGCATAAGATTCAAGAAGAGATTAAGGATAAGGAAGATTGGATAGAAGAGTATAAAAAAGAAGTTCCAGGCATGAGAGATCAAATTAAAAAAGCTAATTTAGAACGAGTTATAAATTTAAAGAAAACGATTGGCTCTCTCAAGAATACATTATTCGAGTTAGAAAGTAACGTACAAAGATTATACCAAGAACAAAAATCTATAGAATCAGAAATTAGTTCTTTAAATGTAGAAAGAAACGAATTTGAAAAACAATTAGCAAGCAAGGATAATTTTATTAAGAAGCTTACACTCTACATAGAAAAAATAGAGTCTTGAAAATCTAATTTAGAAATAAAACTTATTATAAAAATAACTAAAATTAATTTTTTAACACTAAAACATAAATAAAGTTTATGAACCTATCCCAGTATTCGTCATTAAATAACCCAAGGTCTTATATATTAGGTTCTTTCTAAGGAGAAGGTCTTTTGAATAACACATTAGTGATAAATCGTTTAGATTTTAGTGGGATAGGTTCATAGAAGGAGATATAATGGAACCGAGCAACGCACATAATAATAATAAACATACTAATTTACCAGATAAAAATCAATCACATGAAACTAAAAGTAAGCCAAATAAAAAAAATCTTGTGTCTGAAATAAGCAAATTACCTTCAGATATATTCACAGTAATTACAAGCTATCTAGATGTAGAATCTACATACAATCTTTACTTGGCGTCAGCCACTTCAGATAAAAAAAGGTTCAAGCATTTAGGTAAAGCAGAATTAAAAAATTTAAAAAACCTAATGGAGTCCACAAATACCCTGTTACAATTTTGTGAGCAAGTTGTAGAGCAAACAAATTCTACAGAGTTAAAACATAGGCTCAATGCCATCAAAAAATCAGAAAGTTTTCCACTTCAACATGCTATTATTCCTGGTAGTCAAGCAGTGACTGTTACAGCTAAAGCGAACCGCTTGATAGAAGAAATACTTCATCATCCACTTGTTAAAGGACTATCTACAATTAAAATTGATAAAATCAACACTGCGCAAATTGAGGAATATATTCCTGAGCTATTAGATAAAATAATTTCTCAAAATAATTCCATAAAATTGAGCGTTTCTACCACAAAGGATGAGTTTGTCAAGAATTTAGTTCTAATAGAAAATTCTCCGTTTAATTTTGAAATTGAATTGAAAAATGGAATATTTATTCCATTAAATTCTCTCAAAAAATCACATCAAAAATTGGAAGCTTTATTAAATTTAATTAATCATAAATTAGATAAAAAAGAGCAGGAAGAATGGACAAAACTCGAACTTGATAACTTAGAGAAAGCTTTAAATAAGATTGTATTTAAATATAGAGAAGAAATAAAAGGTCACTTTATTCTTTCTAAACTTTTTTTAAAAATAACAGGAGAAATAGACTCAATCAAATATTATGAAAGAATAAATCTTAATAAAATTAATGATTTAAGAAATAATTTAGTTTCAAAGAACGATAACTATATAGATTTTATGCTACAAGATCTTTCTGGATCTAAAGGAATGGAAGCCTTAAAAAAATTAGAACAAAAGTATAAAGGTTGGTCCAAAAAATTCGGAATTAAATTATTTTTAAAAGCTTGTGAAAAACAGGGAGACCAAGCTATCAAACTTCTGCTTAGCTCAAAAATTTTTAATGCAGATAATCAAATTATAGAATATTTAAATAAAGATCGATTTTCTCCTGATGAAAATGGAACTGTAGTTTTGTGTAAGTTGATGCAGCAACATAAAATAGGGGCTGTTCATTCATTATTAAAGGCTGGAGTAAAGATAAATTATTCACAATATGGTAACTCAAAAGCTCCTCGTAATTGGGAAGAGACTCTCAACCAAATTCTTTATAGTCTATCAAGACTATCTAATAGCACCGATAAACAATCTTTATTGCTAAGTGTAATTAAAAATAGTGGCTCCGATCTAGAACTTCATGAAATTAAAACTCCTTCTGATATTGATTCTAACAAACCACCTTTGCTCCTACATATTTATGAGAAAGGAAATTTTAAACTTTGTAAAGCCATATTAGAGGCCTCAGAGGGAGAAGATATTAACCGCTCAATAAAGGCTATCTTCAATGCAGCTCTTGCGAAAAGAGATTTTGAAACAATGAAAGAACTTTTTAGCATGTATGGCAATGTTCTTAGTAAATATAAAAAAAACCATCCCATGACTACCGTTTATAACAAAAAAGACTTAGAAATGATGAGTTTTTTTGTTAAACATAAACAAACATTAAATCATCTTCCAACAATGACACAGATTATTTTAAATTGGAATGATAGCATCGATTTAAAGACATTAGAAATAATTAAAGAATCTAGTGATTCCTTATTAGAAGGGTTAAAGCACTTAATAGATACTAGAGAAGATAGAGAATTATATGATCTATTTAATAATTTGATAGATAAAAAAATTATTTCTGATCCAAATTTAAGTAAAAAGCTTTTAGAAGATCTTATTTTAAATTGCGATTCCCCTATAAAACTTTCTCTCATTAAATTACTATTCAACAAAAAAGCCGCGCTCAATCTAGTTATAGATGATAAATGGGCTAACAAAATGTTTTATAAGCTTGTAGAACATACTGACAACAGATCCCAAGTTATAGAATGGTTTTTAAGCCAAAAATCTTTTTCTATCAATTTTAATAAAAAGCATAAAACTCTAGCAGGATCTTTGAACTACTTGGAATATAAGCTTTTTAAAGAACTAGAAAAAGATTCTGTAACTCCTAGTGCTTTTTTACTACGATGGCTTAAACATGACCTCAATGTTGATTTTGATAAAAAATTGTCTAAAACTGAATACAAAGAGGAATTGAAATATGAATCAGATTCAGACTTTGATTCAGATGATGATAATCATTATGACATAACAAAGGTTGTCAACAAGATTACCCGAAAGGTCACTTTTACTGAGCTTTTAAGAGAAAATCGTTCTTTTGCACAATCCTTGATAAACGCATTAGAAAAGGAGAGAACCCTTTATTTAGAACGCCAATTAAAGCAGAAACAAGATCTCGAATTTGTAGAGTCATTGATCATAGATAAGCAAAAGATCCTTGACCCTTACAACGCATCTCTTGCTGTAATTGCAGATTCAAAACAAGTTATCCCTTATCATGAGTACTTAGAGAGATACAACAAATTAGCAGAAAAATACCCTAAAAATATTTCAATATGTCAGCAAATGATTAATAGGGTTCAAGAAGAAATTAAGGATAAAGAACAGTTAATTCAAATATACAGAAGAGATCTACCTAATATAAGCGATAAAATTAGAAGATTAAACCTAGAGCGTGCAACAGATATAGAGCAGGAAATTCCTGATCTTACAGAGAAACTAACCGAGTTGAAAAATACTTTTAAAAAATTACAGCAAGGCCAAGAGTCGGCACAAAAATCTCTTGAAGCTAACATTGCTCCCATCATACAACAAAAAGATGAGCTAAAATCTGAACTTGAAACGGCAAACAACCGTATTGAAAAGTTGACGCATTATCTATCAAAACTAGAGGCTTAAAGAAAATATAGACTCTTAGTTGCTGCGAGTCTATAGATAGATCTCTTTCGAAAGCTCTTTCGCAGAGATCTATTAAGTTACCGACAGTAAAGAGTCGAAAGGGGCTCAATTTTCTTAAATCATACTATCGGAAAATGAGAGTATGAGAATTGTAGTAATATCATAAACTATTAATTAGACCTTGCAAACACAACTTTGCAAGGTCTACTGAGTTGTGTAAAATCAAGTTTTGGTTAGAGAGAATAAGAAAAAACTCACTTTAACTGGGAACAAGCGCAAATTTTAATCTCCTCTATCACCAGCGAGAGTATTTTCCATGCTTCACGCTCCAAAGAGCCATTAGGTAAGTACAAATAAAGCTGGCGATAGCAACTAGTATACATACTACTACGGACAAGTCGATTAAACCAAGCGTCGCATAACGGATCCCATTAGTATAGTATAGAAGCGGATTTAGTCTAGAAATATTTTGCCAAAAAGGATCGAGTGTATTCAAAGGGAAAAAGGTCCCTCCTAAATAGATTAAAGGCATTAATATAAATGTTCCAACAGCACTAGCTTGCTCAAAAGTTTTAGCCCAAAGCCCCACACAAATTCCGATCTGAGCAAAAAAAGTTCCCCCTACAATTAAAAAAAACATCAATAGACTTGGCGAAAGCAGCTCCAAGGACCTGTTTTCATAATGACTTAGAAAATATTGCCCTACACAGGCAACAAGTGCTCCGATGATTAATCCCCTAAGTGTTGAAGCTAAGCTAAGTGCCCAAATGATTTGATGAGGGGTTAAAGGAACTAACTTCAAATCTTCTAAGTCACCATGAAATTTAGAAATCATTAGGGTTCCTACAACATTCTGAAAGGCATTATTAAGCACATTCATAGCTATAAGGCCTGGTATAAGAAAAGCTAGATAAGATCCTTTATCATCAATGCCTACTACATTTCCCCCAAGATTGATCCCAAAGATTAATATATACAAGATCGAATTAACGATTGGGGTAAAAACTGTTTGCCCAATGACCCGTAAAAATCTTTTAACTTCCTTGCGAAAAAGAGTAAAGGCACCAATCCATCCTAGTCGCATCTTCTTAAACATTATTTTCTCCTAATATTGACATAAGAGCCTCTTCTAAATTTCCTTCTTGTATCTTTAGATCCCTAATTTGTGTAATGTCTAAACGAATTTCTTTGCATAAAGCATCCAAATCGATCAATGAGGGCACTCGGAAAACTACTTCGTAATTATTTTGAGAAAAGAGCCATGGATGGGAAAACATCGTGGGAATCTCTTTAAAGGTAAATATAAATTGGCGATAAGTTAAGTTGGCGATTAGGCTAGATGTATGATCAACTTTTTGTAGCATTCCCCTGTTAATAATCCCTACACGATGACATAATCTTTCTGCTTCTTCTATATAATGCGTTGTAAGTAAAATCGTCATCCCTTCTGAGTTTAATTCTTTAATAAACTGCCATAGTGCAGCTCTTAGTTGGATGTCAACTCCTGCAGTTGGTTCATCGAGAATCAAAAGTTTTGGCTTATGAACTAAGGCTTTGGCAATCAAAAGACGCCGCTTCATGCCTCCACTCATTTCTCCCACTTTTTTATTCCTATGTTCCCAGAGATTGAGCTTTTTTAAGAGGAACTCAGTCCAGTTTAAATTATCAGAAATTCCATAGTAGCCAGAGTGAAATTTTAAAACTTCCCATGCTGTGAAAAACCCATGACTGATAATCTCTTGAGGAACAATTCCTATCAATCTCTTAATTTCCTGCCTATTTAGGATAGAGTCTAATCCACAAACCGTAATAGAACCTTCGGTAATGGTTTCTAATCCTGCTATCATGGATATAATAGATGATTTTCCCGCTCCATTAGGGCCTAGTAGAGCAAAGATCTCCCCCTCTTCAATATTTAAACTGAAGTCATTGACAGCTGTCAGTTGCCCATATGTTTTTTTTAATCTTGTTAATTCGAGAGCAGGCAAAACGATTTTTCCTCTTATTAGAACCCTTACACTACTTCTTATCGATTGCTTTAATAAAACTTTGCGAAAAAAATTTCATAAAAAAGCTATTTTGATTTAAAGCCTTTCTAGGTGTATATAAACATTTTATAAATGCTCTAAAATATCTAAAGCTTTATTGAAAACAGTTTTACTACTGGGAAAATACAGATAATCAAGCACTTTATCTATCGTTACCCATTGCCCAGCTTTTACTTCAGACTCTTGCAGCTTAGGTTCTCCTTGAACATAAGCTACAAAATAAGTAACTGTTTTATGAATGAATCCCCTTGCCGTTCTAAAGTAATAATCCTCAACAATAGGAGTCAATGAAAGATAATTTGTCACGGATAGTGCTGTCTCTTCAAATAACTCCCTTTCAGCTGTTTGTTGCGGCTCCTCACCAGATTCCATTAATCCTTTTGGAAAACCCCAATGTCCTCGGTAATGTTGAATTAGGAATATCTCATATCCCCCTTCTCCCTGACGTAAAGGAATGATACCACAAGAATGTTCTTCTATTGTTGGTCTATGTTGATTCAAGTAAACGCTCCTTAATTTCTGTCCAACTCATCTCTGCTAATAGGTTGTAAGAATTTTCCCCTACAACGGTATTGATTAGTTGCTGCTTTTCCCCTTGTAATTCTAAGATTTTTTGCTCGATGGTTCCATTTGTGATCAGTTTATAACTAGTCACGCTTTCTGTCTGCCCTATTCTGTGAACACGATCTGTTGCTTGATTCTCAACTGCGGGATTCCACCATAAATCGTAATGGATAACTCTATCAGCCCCTACTAAGTTAAGGCCGATTCCTCCTGCTCGCAGTGAAATAAGAAAGAAGGGGATCTCTGTATCGCGATTAAACTCCTCCACACGCTCTAATCTATTTTTGACAGAACCATCTAAATAACTATGGCGAATTTTCTTTTGTTGAAGCACTTGCGATATCAAATGTAGCATCTTAGTGTATTGACTAAAGATAATAGCTCTGTGCCCTCCATCCAGCAGTTCATCAACTAATTCTAATAATAAATCGAATTTAGCAGAAGGAGCTTCTACTCCAAGCAATAAAGGATGGCAGCAAAGCTGCTTTAGGCGAGTTAAACCTGCTAAAATATGGATATGAGCCTGCTTTGATCCATGTTGTACAATTTCGGCATCTACTTCTTTAACTATTTGTTCTACTAAATTGCGATAGATCCCTTTTTGGGTTACATCCAACTCACAACGAGCTACAATATGGTTAACAGGGGGCAGTTCATCTAATACATCTTTCTTCAACCGTCTCAAAATAAAAGGCTCTATTCGCCTTTTTAAGCGTTCCTTAGCTTCCTGATCTGACACTGGATAAAGTTGTGTGAATGTACGATAAGAGTGCAAAAAACCAGGCATTATAAAATCAAACAAACTCCATAGATCCTTTAAAGAGTTTTCAATAGGAGTTCCAGTTAAAATAAGACGATGAGTCGCTACAAGTTGTTTTGCTAGAAGTGCATTTCGTGTTGTAGGATTTTTGATATGTTGAGCTTCATCTAAAATAATATAATGAAAATTTAACTTCAGATAAGACTGAATATCTTTTTGCAATAGGTTATAAGAAGTGATCCAAACATCCACCCCTTTTCCATTATGGAGCAAAGCTTGCCGCTCTTCAGGAGTTCCTGTTACAACATGAGTTACCAAACTTGGTGCAAATTTACGAATCTCATTATGCCAGTTTTCAAGTAAAGAGGTAGGGCATACAACAAGGCTTGGATGGGGAGCTTTATTTTCTTTCTCGCTAGCTAAAAAGACAATTGTTTGAATGGTTTTACCAAGCCCCATATCATCAGCTAAAATTCCTTCAAATCCCCCAGCTTGTAAGCGACAAAGCCAGTCAAACCCCTCTTTTTGGTAAGGCCTCAATTCACCATTAAACTTTTTAGGAATTTTCCTTAGCGGAAGGTCCTTAGCACAGTCAATCTGACTTATAAAAATATCTTCCGTTGTTTGATCCCATTCAAAAGCACAATCCTTACGGCGACAGTATAAACTCCAAAGATTCCAGCGTGAAGTAACTTTTGATTTTAATGAGCTAAAGTTTTCAACATGTAATCCTTCTAAAAGTTCTAATAGAGCTGCTGCATTCTTAACTGCCACCTCATTTTTATCGAAAAAGAAGAAATCCCCTTTTTTTGTTCGGATAATCTTATGCCCCTTGCTCAAAGATTCCCTTAAAACCTCTAGAGGAATATCCTTTAGAAAATGGGGAATTTCAAATCCTACTTCAAAGAAATTACGATTACCTGTTGATTGAACTGATAGCTTAATCGATTGATCTAAGTAATGAGTTTTTTTTTCTAGCGATTGACTAAAGCGACAGACTAGCTCGCCAGCTATGGCCTTTGGATGAGCAATTAAATTTTGGTAATACGGAATAAACTCATCCGCTGAAATTGAAAAACGAGCAAAAGTTTGGTCATATTGCAGCTTAGACAAAAGAAATTTGAGTATTTCTTGCTCTTGGATAAGCTCTCGGGGTAAAACCATTTCTGCAGGGAAAAGGATAACCCCTTCCTTTTTCTTAATTTCAGCAGTATAGGGGCCATAATGGAATGAAAAAGACACTGAAAGGCGATCTATCCCAATTGTATCAAATACTACTTCTACAATTAAAGGCTGAGCAACTTCTTTATAAAGGGACTTGGTTGCTTCAGGGATCTCAACCTGAATATCTGGGGGTAAATGGGGCAAAATATTATTACAAAAGGAGGGAAATAGCTGTTTTGGAAGTCCTTGTATTTCTAAATATTGGAATAAAGCTGTATGTCTTTCCGTTATATTTTTAGAAGTACATAAAACTATCCGCTGATCGATAATCAATAACCAAGGAGTTGCTACAGTAATTAGCTGTAGCTGCCGCTTGATAGCTCCTTCTACAGCAGGGACATCAGCCGATCGGCTAAAGTGATAAAAATTTTTCTCTTCAACAAGTGATACATTTACCTTAAAAGGTTCATCTTTGATCTCAAGAGTTTGTTCAGATTGATTTAGAGAAATGTTATTCCACTTTTTAATATGTGCTAGTTCAATGAATTTTACAAATTGGACAGCGTTGATGGAATCCTCTTCCCCTTTACAATTTACAATCCATAAGAACTGTTCCCAATCTGCTAAATTAAAGAGCTCCTTTGGCTCGCGATAGGTAATACCTTGTATAATATAAGAATTGCCTTCTAAATAAAACTCTTGCAATTCTTTAATAGAAACTATGGTTTCCGTATTTGTAAGTGAATTATAGGCTAATAATCTAACGCTGTATTGTCCCCCTCTAGGGTTTGCTAATAGTTTCCATCGCATAGCCATCAGGGGTAAATCTTGGGATACAGCACCACCTATAAGAAGTTCTATACTTTCCTGTTCCCAAACTTCTAAATCAATTTCCCTTTGCTTTTGTTCTTGCTGTAAGGCCCATTGTTGAGATGAATGACTAATTTGCTCAAGTGCCTGGGTGGATAGGAAATAGTGGGAAACGTCGATAACCCCTGATTGACGAACGTGTTTTTGGTTATCCCTTTCCAATACAAGTAAAGTCGCATAAGCATGGCAGCAAAGATTTTCCTCTGTACACTGGCAAATAGAGGTAGTTAAATTAGCTGTTTGTCGATGGAACATAAGGGTCGGTCTATAGGTATTTTCTTTATCTAAGACCACACTTTCAAGCCTTATTGCTTGTTGAACCGCATCATAACTTAACTCTAGCTGAGTTACAACATCTTGCCCAGCGATACGGAAGCCTTGCTGGGCAGCAGGTGGTGCAAACTGTTTCTTCGCTTTTAAAGCGTCGATAAAGAACTTTTTAGCAGTCATATTTTGTCACCACTGGCCCTTGTAAATTTGTTTAAGGACGATAGGGAGCTAACACGATCGACGAATTATGACCACCAAATCCGAAGGAGTTAGACAATGCAACACTGACGTTATGCTTTTGTGCATAATTAGGAACAATATCGATACCTAGATCAGGTTCTGGATTTTCGTGATTAATTGTAGGGTGCACCATACCCGTCATAAATGACATGACTACTGCTATAGCTTCTAGTGCACCTGCAGCGCCTAATGAGTGTCCAATCATCGATTTAGTAGAATTCATCTTCATATGAGAGCGGTTTGCAAATACTTTTTTGATTGCTCCAAGTTCCGCAACGTCGCCTACTGGAGTTGAAGTCCCATGAGCATTGATATAGTTTACTTGATCAGGCGTTATCTCAGCATTATGTAAAGCTTGCTCAATACATTGGATAACTCCCATACCATCAGGGCGCGGGTCTGTCATATGATGTGCATCGCAAGAGATCCCTCCACCAAGAAATTCTCCTAATATAGGGGCTCCACGCGCCAAGGCATGTTCCAAACTTTCCAATACTAAAACACCTGATCCTTCCCCCATCACAAATCCATCTCGCTGTGTGTCCCATGGTCTGGAGGCTCTTTGTGGTTCATCATTTCTTTCTGAAAGAGCTTTGCAAGCACTGAATCCTGCTAGACCTATAGGAGTTATAGGAGCTTCTGTTCCTCCACATAAAATAACATCAGCTTCGCCCGCTTTGATATGGTTAGCAGCTGCGATTATAGTATAATTAGAGGTAGCACAAGCTGTAGAAATAGAATAGTTAGGTCCTCTAAAGCCCAAGTCGATTCCTAATAAACCACCTGGCATATTTGTCAGTGTATAAGGTACAAAGAAGGGGGAAACACGTCGCACACCTTTTTGTATAAGAGACTCTACATTATTTGAGAAAATTCCCATTCCTCCAATTCCAGAACCAATGATGACTCCTGCTTTCATTTTATTGAGGCTATCGAAAGCCTCCCCTGTTAATTTGGCAGCCTCTAACGCTTTTTTTCCTGCAACCATAGCATAAGCTATACAAGGATCAACACGGCGAGCCTGTTTTTTATCAATATATTCGCCCGGATCAAAGTTATGAATAGCAGCAGCAAAACGAGTTGGATAGTCTTCGCACGGAAAAGCTGTGATAGGAGTAACCCCACTTTTGCCTTGCAAAAGGGAATTATAAAATTGTTCTACATCATTTCCAAAGCAAGAAACAACACCCATTCCTGTTATAACAACTCGCTTTTTGTTCATAAAACTCCATTATTCTATACTTATATATTCAATTCGAAGGTTCTTTTATTCCTCTGAAAGAAAAGCTTATTTAAGGAAGCACCTAAGAAAGCCCTCTAATTACAACTAAAAACATCATTTATTTAGTTTCTTGAAGGTTAATTGCATCGCTGCAATACAATCTTAGAGAAGGTCTATCCTCTTACATAAGTTATTCCAGAAATTAGGTTCTCAATATGCAAGATAAAATAGCAAAAGCGCAATAAAAAGGCTAGGCTTCCTGACATAAGATTCTCTTCTGCTATTTTTACAATTTGTCGTAGTGACTTTATAGTGTATGGAGCCACCCTTCTTAATAAAAAATTAACAAGACTTGAGTACTGTAAATTTAATTGAAAAAATTAGTTTATAAGAGGGATTTATGACGATTAACTCTAACAATTTGCATATCGATATTTCGGCTAATGTAAGTCAAACCACCACACAATCCGCAGCGTCTACTCCCGCTAATGGAGGTTTTTGGACACAGGATCAGATAAAGGCTACAATGACAGAGAAACACGGCAACCTTGTAAAAGCAGGCGATACTGATATACAGTTGTATGATCTGACCCCTGAAAAAGACTTACATAAACGGAATATTTCCAGGCAATTTTATGTCTTTGTTAAAGTTGGGGAAACTGCTGGTAGTGATAGACAACCTCTGTATGAGTGTCGTACAATCAACCAACTTCCGGCGGAAAAAAGTCTATGGGGAGGAAGTGGGGCTGTAACATTGAAAGAACAAGCTTTATTGGCCAATAAAGTTTATAAAATTGCCCAGAGAATACAAGAGGACTTTTATTTTGGATATACGGATAACGTACAGGTGCAGCAACAAAGAATTTCTGATGCTAGTGAACGACTGAATGAGTTGAAAGTACTTAAATTCTCAGCTAAAGAAACAACAAGGTACTTAGGAATTTTCCAAACGATTCACCCAGAAAACATCAAAATCAAATACTCTGGTAACTTTAGCTCCCAACCAGGATCTGGCTCGATCGACAAATCACTAAATCAACAGCATAAAAACCTAGTTACTGGCAAGATTGAAGCCACTTTAGAAAAATTAGAGAATAAGGTAGCTTTTTTTTATTTGCTACAGCTGCTTGAAAAAAATACTAATAACATAGGGGATAAAATATATGAAAACATAGAAAATCAAGAATCACTCAATAAAGAGATAGAAGAATTAAGGAAAAAATTAACTGAAGCAAAACATAGGTCGGATGAAGAGGAAAAGAAACAGCTAGAAGATGCGATTCAAGATAAAGAGCTAAAATTGAAACAACTGCAAGATGGAATTGATGAAACTGTAAAAGACTTTAAAGAGAATGTGATAGATCACCTTACACTTGACAACTATGTCCTAGATAAAAAAACTTTTATGGGGGATACTAAAAAACTCTCTGATAAAATAAACTATCTGCAAAGCAATCAAAGCTTTAATGATTTAGCTAATAGCCTCACTATTCAATTAACACAAAAATTTAATGATCGACATGATATCCCTCAGTTATTTGATAATAGAAAATTAGTAATAGATGCTTGTTACCAAAATAAAAATTTGTTAGCTAAAGACGAAGAAGAATCGTTCGCATTTCTTAAAAGTGTGATAGATAGCCAAGGTTTCTCCGGAGCTATAAAGCGAGCCACCCAACCTTTCAAAGAACTAGTAAATGCTATAAAGAAAGAACAAGGGAAAAAGGTAGAACAGGGATCAATTATAATTCAAAAAACTTCATTAAGTCGTCTAGAACATAATAGCGCTTCTGTAACTCCTATAGCTGACGAGTGGAGAGAGGGATATGACCAAAAATATAATAGAGCGGTATTCGAAAATATTCAAAGTTTTTATGCTGACTCATTTACTCAAAGTATTCTTCAAAACCCACAAAAGACTATCAGAAATGCCCCTGGTAATTCTGTGCAACCTACCCCAAATCCAGCCCCTGTATCTACAAATCCTCCAATTTCACCACCAAACGGGCAAGATTTACAAAATGAGGAAGATAAAGAAAATGAAATAAATTTTGTTGAATATGAACAACCAGTTATATCTGATAATATCTCAACTCTTACTGAAGAAAAGAACATAAGCTCTAGTAACGATACCTTGCATAAAGACCTATCTCCCAAACCAAAAAAGGGGGAATTTAAGACCTCAGGCGATATAGTGTTTGACTTCGGCAAGTCAGAATCGAAACAGGTAAAGTCTAGCGAGGAACCCCTCTCTCCATCTCCAGAAGTTATACGAAAAAAAGAAGGTGAACCTTCTATTAAAAGTACTATAGAAGACACACCACCACCACCACCACCTGAAACATCTCTTAAAAATGAAATATTAAGTGCCAAGAGGAAGCTAAAAAAAGCTGATATATCGGAAGCGCAGTCTAAAAATACACAACCTCCACCTGCTCCTAATCCCCGTAAAGACTTAATGAAGGAAATTCAAAACGGTGTAGAGCTACGGAAGCCTGACCAGGTGAAACCACTTGCTCCTCTCAAAGATATGCCGGGTAACAAAGGAGGGGATTTGTCAAGTGCTCTTTCGGAAGCTCTAAATCTTAGACGTGGACAAATAAAAGATGAGGAGGAGGACAGTGAGGCTAACAATTCAGATTGGCAAGACAAATAATAACATTGCTCATTTTATACTCTCTTAAGTGTAAAAGCTTTGATATCATCTCTCTTTTGCAATAGTCCGGAGAGGAGTGATGTTCTTTACTATATTAATGTATCTTTACCTATATATAGTTTTAGTTATCCAGATGCGTCTGATTTATTAGCCCCTTTTCTGCTAGAGGCTTATTTTATAAAAGTTCATAATTGTTCTCTTAGAAAACAACTATGAGCCAATCTTATGGAAACACCAAATTTATGCACGAGTTCCTTACAAAGTCTTCCCATCCTTGCTGTGAACTACCCTTTCATCCAAGACTTGCCGGCTGAAGGCTACCGAAAGATCTGCTCTTATATCAACCCGCTCAACCTAAATCCCCACCTTCATATCACTTTACAATTTTTAAGATTAAGCCAAGAAGGAGCATCACAGATAGGCTCAAGTATCAATGAAATCTTTCATGAAAAATTAATTCAAATTTGCTCACCCTTATTAAGCCTTAAGTTCAGCGGCTACAAAATATTAGGGCAGCAAAAAGTATGTGTTATCTATGAAACAACCCCTCTCTATCTTTCCCTAGTTGATTATGCTAGTCATGCTGTCCAGCAAGCTGCATCTTTGTATGCCCAATCATTAGGCCCTCCACTGCAGACTGTTGTTTACAAATCTGGACCATCTTCTACGGAATACGGAATGATTGATGAATCCCTTCTCTATTCCCTATGTCTACGCTCCCCTCTGCCCCATATCGCCTTAGGAAAACTCCCTAAAAATGTCCAGCCTAACAAATTTATAAAGCAACTTTATGATCAATTCCCTACTCTACCCAATTTAGTCATTTATCCTTCAAATTTTAAAGCTCAACAAACTAGAGTTAATTATTCCCCTTAATTTTTAGTGCTTAAATACTACAATTTTGTTAGTTTATTTATATTTAAAAATATTACTAACCCCTCCTATTTACTATTCAAATGCTGCTACAAGACGAAAAAACAAGTTTTAATAAGCAAAACATAGTCAACTACTTTGGTAAAACCACCTATAGCAAGGCTTTAGATTATCTCAATTCTGTTCTATCTGCTGCTTTACATGGGAAAGAACTGACTGGTGAAGTACAGGGGACTGAGCGCAAACCTTATTATTGCGAAGTCAAACTATTAAGAAAAAAAAGGGAGCAATATTGGGAATTTCCTAATAACTGTTCCTGCCCTTTAGGAGGAGATTGCAAGCATGTAGCAGCTCTTTTACTTTATGCCTTGAACAATTTTGATTCGCTTAAAGATAAAATTGAAGAAAAACGGGACTATTCTGTTATCCAGCCAGATTACAAAGTACCTCAAACAACTCCTATAGAAAATTCTATAAAAACCTCTTCTCCTTTAACGAAGACCTCCACCCCCTCTATTGCCCCTATTCCAGCGCCTGCCTATGTTAGTTATGAGCTACAACATTGGTTAAGTACTCTTAATGCAGAAGGTCTTTTAGAAAGAACTATAGAGGTCTCTAGCGCGACAGAGATGGCTCAAAAAGTCATTTATGTTCTTAAATTAACCCATTTCAGAAAAGTAGAGATTCAGGTAACACCCTGTACAATCCGAATCAAAAAGGATGGCACCTTTTCTAAAACAGCTCCATCAGTAATTAAGTTAGATGATCTTTTTTCACGATACCACGATACAGATAAGATAGAAAAATTACTATCTCCTCAAGACTGGGAAATTATTACCGAACTTGCACGCCATATTAAATTGGGATCAACTCTTACTTTAAAAGGATCGACAGGAAGATCTATCTTACATAAGTTAATCGAGACCACAAGATGTTATTGGCTAGATTCCACACGAGAGCCTTTAAAATGGGGAGATACTAAAGAAGGTGGATTTGAATGGACCAGTAATGAAAAAGGGGAGCAGGTACTTCAGTGCGTTACTCAGCCTATCAGCGAAACCGTTATCAATTCTCTGTGGCCCTTTTGCTATTATGATGCGCAAAGCAATACAATAGGGGATATATATCTTAATGAATCTGAAGCATTAGCCTCAAAATTGGCAGAAGCTCCTACTATCAAACCTCAAGAATCGGAATATATTGCACAAGTATTACCGCAGAAGATTAAGACACTCCCCTCCCCCCATAAGATAAATAAAGAATTGGTCAAGAAGAAGAAACCTATCCCCCATTTAAAGTTATCTTGCAGTACTTTTAAAGCAAAAATCAAAGGATCTTGGTATCTACAGGAGATCAACGAAATTACATTAGAATTGTCTTTTAGCTACGGTAGTGCTTTGGTTCCCTGGTATAATAAAGACCATCGAATTACAACTTTTGATCACAAAAGTCAAACGCTATTCGAAGTTGAAAGAAATATTGACCAAGAAAAGCGGGAAATTAAGGTCCTTTCCAGTATGAACTGGCTGCCCATCAAAAACAGCTCTATCAACGTTATAAGTCTTGAAATAGAATCCTTATTTATCTATTCCCATCGTGGAGAAGACCCTTTTCATTTAGCATCCTACTTTTTCCTTGAGGAAGTTCCTAAATTAGTGAAATTGGGTTGGATAATTGAAGTTGATCCTTCCTATCCTTTTCAGATCGAGGAGCATATCGATGATTGGTATACCAATATTGAGAGCAGTGGAGTTGACTGGTTTGAACTTGAATTAGGAGTAATGATTGATAATGAGCGAATTAATATCCTTCCCTTGCTTGCAAAAATGTTAAACAGTCCCAAAAGTAGCTTTTCATTAGAAAGCATAGGGGACATGGATGACGATGAGAAAATTTATATTCCGCAAGAAAATGGAAAATATATCCCGGTTGCTGTAGGTAGGTTTCGGAATATTATTTCAACCTTAGTTGAATTATATGACACGGACTCTTTAGACAGTGAAGGACGTTTGCGTATGTCTCGCTGGCAAGTTGCTTCACTAGCGGAACTCTATGCAGCGGAAAAGGCTGCCGAAATGCGTTGGTTTGGCGATCAGACGTTACTGCGATTAGGAGAACGTCTTAAAAGCTTCCAGGGAATTGAGCAAATTTCTATTCCAAAAGAGGTTCAATGTTCTTTACGCCCTTACCAAAAAACGGGTGTAGAATGGTTACAATTTTTAAGGAGCTATGAATTAAATGGAGTCCTAGCTGACGATATGGGATTGGGTAAGACAATTCAAACAATCACCCATATTGCTATTGAAAAAGCAAGTGGACGAATGCAACAGCCTATTTTAATCATTGCTCCTACAAGCCTTATGACAAATTGGCGCTTAGAGATAGCTAAATTTGCTCCCCATCTTAAAACTCTAGTTTTACAGGGTCAACAGCGCAAGCAACACTTTGATAAAATTAAGACAGTTGATGTTGTTTTAACGACTTACCCCCTGTTGCCTAGAGATAAGGAGGAGTTACTTAAGCATCACTATCATATGCTCATCTTAGACGAAGCTCAGGTTATTAAGAACAGTCAAACACTCGCTTACCAAATTGTGCAACAAATAGAAGCAACGCATCGCCTGTGTCTTACAGGAACCCCTATGGAAAATCACCTAGGTGAACTCTGGGCGCTTTTCCATTTCTTACTGCCAGGTTTTCTAGGTAATGACCGTAAGTTTAAACAGATCTTTCGTAATCCTATCGAAAAAGAGCATAACGAAAAGCGAAGGGAACAATTGGTACGTCGTATCAAACCTTTTATGTTACGCCGTACTAAGCAGCAAGTTGTCTTAGAATTACCTCCAAAAACAGAGATCATACAGCATATTACAATGGAAAAAGAGCAAAGGGATCTTTATGAAAGCATCCGCATTGCTATGCACGAGAGAGTAAGAGAAGAGATTAATAAAAAAGGCCTAAGCCGTAGCCATATTATCATTCTAGATGCTTTATTAAAATTGCGTCAGGTATGCTGTGATCCCCGTTTGTTGAAACTGCATTCAGCATCAAAAGTGCATGAATCTGCTAAACTACAGAATTTAATGGAATTATTGACCGATTTGATTGAGCAGGGACGGCAAATCCTTTTATTTTCTCAATTTACTGGTATGTTGAGCCTTATTGAAGAGGAAGTAACTAAAAAGAAAATTTCTTATGTTAAGCTAACAGGACAAACGACAGATCGTGCAACTCCTATTGAAACCTTTCAATCAGGCAAAGTTCCCCTTTTTCTGATCAGTTTAAAAGCTGGAGGAACAGGACTAAATCTTACTGCTGCCGACACTGTAATCTTATATGATCCTTGGTGGAATCCTGCAGTTGAAAGTCAAGCGACTGACCGTGCTCATCGAATTGGACAAACGAAGCCTGTTTTTGTTTACAAACTTGTCACTATAGGAACTATCGAGGAGAAAATTTTGGAACTTCAGCAGAAGAAAAGTGAATTAGCTGCCAGCATCTTTGATCCAGAGAGTAATCCAAGTGGTAAAAAATGGACAGAACATGACCTAGAAGCTTTGTTTGAAAAGATAGAATAGCCTCTACAATTTAATGCAATAACTCGTACAAAGTTGTAAAATAACTAATAAATTTATTTCTAAATCTATATAATTAAAACACAAGCTACTGTTATTAAAGGAATAAAATGATAATTTATACACCTTCTATTGCACAGATCATGAAAAGCGTGCTACGATGCGGTTGATGACCTCAATCTTAATATAGTTGTGGAGAGGGCAATTTTATGGCTAACTTGCATGATCTAAAGCCTTATATTTCAAGCTTAACCTGTATTGCCATTTTAGGGATAGCTCCCCTTTTTGGTGAGCAGCAATCCTATAATGTTGTAGTACAGTTACAAGCTGCGCAGCAATCTTTTGCTAAGGGGCATTATAAGGACGCAATTGTACAATATGAAAATGTACTGCGTCATCTAGAATCCCCTCTCGAAAAAGCAAATATGCATTTAACCTTAGCTGGTTGTTACTATCGAGATCAAGCCATTGATAAAGCTTTTCTCAATTTTTTAAAGGCATTAGATTATAGTCCTTGTCCTGAAGCCGACTATGATTTTAGTGAAAAAGAAAGAATACTCGTAGAACAGGCACAAGAGGTGTACTTCTCACAGACTTTTAGCAATAGTAATGAGATAGCTTTACAAATTATCGCTGATTATTCATCTGCGCTCGAAGATAACCCTAATTTCTATACCCTATCTTATCTCATTGCTGCTTCACATGCAAATTTAGGAAATTATGAAAAATTCTTTGAAATGTTCTATAAGGCATATAATCAGACCCAAGACTATTTTTTAGCCCCTAAAGCAAAAGGAGTAATTTACACCAAATTGCAGGAACGGGCTCGTGCTAGCGCTGATCGTAAACAGTATCATGAACTAGCAAAAGCCAATTTAAAAATGGCACTTGATAAAAATCCCAAAGATCCTGCTTTGTACCGGATGTTAGTTTCTCTAACTCCTGATGCTGAAAGAAAGGAAGCACTTCATTGTTATCTTCAACAAATGATGAATCAACAAGTAGCAATTCCTCGTGCTGATATCTATTTTTATGTCTACCAAAGTGCCGTAAACGGCGAATTTGGTTTAGCACAAAAAGTTATTGACTCTGCGCGTCAAAGCTATCAATATAGTCGTAGTATTGATGCTGCTCAAGATTTTTTAAATCAAGTTATTGCAGAGGAATCAAGTTCTGAAATTGACGATACAGATACGGCAGCGCATACAATAGATCTTAATTAAAAGATGCAGCCTTTTGGTCACTTTTCGATAAAATTAAAAAAGTATTGAAAATAGTAGTCCAAAAGGTTGTATTATTTTATATAAATAATTTTTATGAGTTTGTAGGGCTGCTATCTATGGAAGAGCGAATATTAGGTGATTATACTCTTATTAAACAAATTGGTCACGGATCTTTAGGAACTGTATATCTAGCAGAGCACCGTTTCATTAAGCGTCATTACATCCTTAAATTACTACCTGCTGAGCTCACTAATGAGCGCTCCTTTGTTCAAAGATTTCAAGAAGATATAGCTGTTTTAGCTACCTTAGATCATCCACATATTGTCAAGGTATACAATGTTTCGTTCTGTGATGGTATCTACTTTGTCGTATGCGACTGCATTGTTGATGGAATAGGCGAAACAACAAATTTAGCTCAATATGTTGCTACACGTCCTAAACCTTTACCTGAGGATATGATATATAATATTCTCTTACAAACTGCAGATGCCCTCGATTACATCCATTCTAAAAAATCTGGAGACCAGTTTTTAGTTCATAGGGGTTTAAAGCTAAACAATATTCTAATAGGGCAACAAAACGGTGAGCTTAAAGTCTACCTTTCAGACTGTGGATTATCGCGTATTGTAGGAGTAGGTGCTGTCTTAAGTCGTACCTATAAAACAGTTGCCGAGGCTCTTGCCATTATTCCCTACGTGTCTGCTGCAAATAAAACATCTGATGATAAGTATGCAAGTCAAAGTATAGACTCTGTTAAACTATCGACATTGCACAACTCCTTCTTGCAAAATTATAGTTTTCTAGCTCCCGAACAAAAGAGAGTACAAGATCCACGTAAAGTAACTATCAAAGCTGATGCCTATGCTTTTGGAGTGTTAGCTTATTATTTGACTACTAATAACTTTCCAGAAGGTTATTTTGAATTACCTTCCGATCTCAATAGAGATTACCATATGAATTGGGATCAACTGGTAATCGAATGTTTAAGCAGCAATCCAGACAAACGTCCTAGCCTTTTAAAAGAGACTATGAAAACCATACTTCAGCAGCCAAAATCAGCTACTAAAACGTTAGCTATACCAGTTGCTCCTTCTATTTCCGCTGCTCAAGAAGAGATAAAACTAGAGGCAAAACCTATTTTAACAACAACTTTTGCTGAAAAAAATCCTTCCCAATCATCTGCCCCACATATTAAGCTAACCCCTGTTCTACAATCACAAAGAATCGAACGTCCACAATATGATCCCAACCCCGAAACTGTTTTTCACATAGACACAACGGTTAAGCAATATCATCCAAAGACGGAAGAAACAAAATATGTAGAACCTATTCTAACAAATATGGTAGTGATCAAAGGTGGAATGTTTGCACGAGGAAGCGATGACGGAAGCCGTGATGAAATACCCCGCCATCAAATTTATTTAAATAGCTTTGCCTTAGACATCCACCCTATTACCAACGAGCAATTCGCTCGTTTTCTAGAAGTTATGGGTGGAGAAAAAGATGCAAACAATCAAGATATTATTAAACTCCGTGAATCCCGAATTAAACGCTCTGCAGGGAAAATCAGCATTGAATCGGGATACGCTAAGCATCCTGTTGTAGGGGTAACATGGTACGGTGCTGTCGCTTATGCAAAGTGGACTGGGAAAAGATTACCAACGGAAGCAGAGTGGGAAATAGCAGCATGCGGAGGAATTGATTTGCCTACCTATCCAACAGGTAAAAATATAGAGAAGAACCAAGCAAACTTTTTTAGTGCTGATACAACTCCTGTGATGAGCTATGCTCCTAATCCAATTGGCTTATATGATATTGCAGGGAATGTATACGAATGGTGTCAAGATTGGTACAGTTACAATTATTATGAAATTTCTGTACAAGAACCTGACAATCCTAAAGGGCCTTTGCAGGGAGTTTACCGAGTGCTACGAGGTGGGTGCTGGAAAAGCCTAAAGGAAGACTTACGGTGCGCACATCGTCATCGTAATAATCCTGGAACATTCAACCGCACTTATGGCTTCAGATGTGCTGCCGATGTAAAGCCGCTAACAGATTGATATGTTAACAATTGAGTAAGACTCATAAATTCTATAGAGGGCTAAATGGAAGAAGAAAACAATTCATTGCGAATTTTAAAAAATATTCAAACAACTCCTTTGAAGTTAGATGTTGTCTTATTACAACAAGAAATTTCAATCAAACAACTCATGACTCTTAGTCCTGGTAGTGTATTACCTTTCGACTATTCTGTTAAAACCCCTGCTTACTTGACAGTCAATCGTAAAAAAATTGCAAAAGGTACTGTAGTTCAAGCAAATGAGCATTATGGACTACGTGTTGACGAAATACTAGCGTAACCTATATGCTCAGCTCTTTCGCTAAAATCTTTTTGCAAAAGAGCTAGAGTATGACCTATATTAGTGTGTTGTTCGTTTGTTTAGGCAATATTTGCCGTTCCCCCGCTGGAGAAGCTATACTAAAGTATAAACTGCGTAATTTCCCACAACTAGACCAGCTAGTTCATGTCGAAAGTTGTGGTACTGGGGGATGGCATATAGGAGAACTTCCTGACAGCCGCATGCGTGCAGCTGCAGCTAAACGTCATATTCCTATGACAAGTAGTGCGCAACAATTTAAATCGATATTTTTTGACCAATTTGACTATATACTAGCTGCAGACCATAGTGTCTTAGAAACTTTGCAAAGTTACACAAGTAAAAAAGAATATCTAGATAAGATTCAATTGATTAATCGTTTTAATCCTAATTTAGAATACTATATGCAGGAAGTTCCCGATCCCTATTATGGTGGTGATGAAGGGTTTGATCATGTGCTTGATATGCTTGATAGCGCTTGTGATGGCTTAATTAAAGAATTAAGCACCAAAGCGCTTGAACTTAATCTCCCTCTTCTTAAATTCTCTGTTTGAGTTAAGTTTTCTTTGCTTAGCACCAGTTCGCTGGTGCAGTGCAATTCTTTCCCTCTCTATCTTCTGCCGCCAATTAATCAATTATCACATTTCCCATGTGTTAAATAATACCTTAGCTGTTTAGAATTTAAAATCCTCTTATCTAGCTCACCTTGCCAAACCAGAACTATATTTGAATGATCAAAAACAAAGCGGACTAAATAAACCAAAGCTTAAGTTCCAAAGTTTTCGTAGGCTCAATTAACATTAGCGGTGGGTATGATCAGATCCCCCAACAATGGCGCTGCATCGCACCGCTCGTTAAATTCTATTGAGATTAATATCAAACCTAAATCATATAAACTCTACTAGTATTTCCCAGATGATGGTGCAGAAAAATAATACAATCTATCTACACTCTGATCTAGAGCTAGGTACTCGTATATGGAAATTATTTGATCGTTTTTGGCAAGAGGGCTCTACAGGTGCAGGATTTGAGTTTAAAGATTTTAAAACTCTTTTTTTACATTTTGAAGGAAAAATCAGTAAGAAGAATAAAAGCTCACATCGCAGCTTAAAGTATATCAATGTAACGGGTAGAGTGCACTGTGGATTTACTTATAAGCCCCATCCAGTTGCTATCTTTGGTCATAATGCGATGAAAATGTTGCGCTCTTATTTTACTGAATGCGGTCTAACTCGTGATTATGTTCAATTAAAGACGATATCTTAGGCAAAAGGTGGAGCCTCCTTAGAGGCTTAACCACACTTTATTTTAAAAAGAAGAGCTATTAGACAGCGCTAGGAGCGTCAAGACCAGCTTCCTCCTGCAATGCATAGTAATTACTGAGAAGATCATAACATGCTTGATTTAAGCTATGACGGGCTTCAGTCAATCCTTTTGCAACATCGCGGTAATCTAGAGGAGTGATTGCGCCCGCATTTTGTTGCTGCTTCGCTTGTTCCATCGCTTGTTCAGCTAACTTCACAGCTTCGACTGCAGTCATGTAGGATAGAAACGCTTTTTCTAAGCTATAGAAGTGGTTCTGCATAGAAGAGATCACAGTATCCTTAGCTCGATCAAATTCAACTTGGCACTCTCTTAATTTAGCCTGAGCTTCGCGAATAGTTTCTTCTCTCTTAAAACCATCAAATATCGTCCATTGAAAGCCAACACCGATATATTTGTTGTACCTTAACTTGCCTAATCTGTTACCAGGGCCACCATCACTGCCTGCTTGCAATTGAATGTCGGGCAAATACTTATTTTTTGTCATAGCGTGCTGATGAGTAGCTACAGCTAGGCCTATAGTTTGAACTTGTACCGATCCACTATTAACTAAAGCGAGCATGGTCCAATTGTACTTCTCTTCTGTATCAAAAATTTGTTGTGGTAATTGATTGCCATTTAGCTTATCTAAATCAATCGTAGAAAGACTCCAGTTACTTGGCAACGTAGCTATTTTTGTACGTAGAAATTCTGCTTGCTGAATTGCTTGTGTTAAATCTGCAGATGTAACAGTAAAATTTTCGGAGCTATTCTTGTCTTCAGCCCCTAATAATAATGTAAAATCATTCTTAGAAGATTGAAGCTGTTTAACTGCTTCATAATAATTACGCATAGCTTCCGCAACCATTACCTTAGCTTGATTCACTTTAAGCGCTGTTGATTGTCCAGCTTGAAAACGTTGTTCTTCTTCATGCAAGCCTGATTGTAAAAGCTTTACGTGTTCTTTTTCTACATTAACTTTATTTTGTGCTAAAGCAATTTTACTGTAGGCATCACGCACTTTAAATAGGACTTTCCTACGTAAATTTTCAAAATCAGCCTTGGACTTAGCCCACTCTAGATCTTTGACTTTTAGTCCGTGATAAACGTCACCGGTAAGAAGCAGTTGGGTTACCTGAATACTATTGGTATAGGCATTGTGGGACATGTGCGGCTTAGCGGGAACTTTTACGTGAGGCTTATTCAACATGTCGAGCAAAGGATTCATTTCTTTTGCAGCAAAGGACTTCATCTTGTAATCTATAAGTGCCGCAGCCCCAGAAGTTGGATAAGGAGTTTCATTGTATCTATACCCCCCCCACATCATTATTTTTGGATAATAATCCCCTTTATAAATCCCTAACTGGTGCTTCTTCTGTTCTACAAAATATTTACGAGCTTCTAATTCCCGGTTATGCTCAAGCGCCCAAGTCTCAGCTTCAGCTAAGGTTAAAGTAGCTGGCAATTGCTCCGCCTGAACTGCTGCGAATCCTAGCATCCCATTAGTTATAAAGGAGATAATCAGCGAAATATAATGTAAAGAAAAGAACTTTTTCGTACTATTCTTAAAAGGGACCATCTTAATTCCTGTTTTTGTAGGTTTGTTTTTTATGTTTATTCGTATTCTTTTTTGTTTTTATTGTATGAGCTTATTGCTAGTTCTGAGTTGCTCCCAAAAATCTAGCAATTCTGCACTCGAATCATCTTCTGTTCCGGTCGAAGTCGCAACAGTCGAAATCTGTAATACTTCTATCTATTTCGAAACAATAGGACTCATAGAGCCTGCTAAAAAAGTGGAAGTGCGCCCCCAAATTTCCGGCAGATTGAAAGCCTCATATTGTACAGAGGGAACAGTAGTGAATCAAGGAGAACTATTATTTTCTTTTGATGAAGTTGATTACCAAATAGAACTCGATTCAGCGAAAAGCACCTTAAAACGCGATTTTGTGGAATTAGAGTATGCAAAAAAAGATTTAGAAAGAGCAAAACAACTTTATCAACACCAAGCCCTTTCACCTGTCGAATACGAAAAAGCAGAAAAGCAAATCGCTCTAGCAGAAGCAACTATAAAACAGGATCAGATGCGATTAGCTAAAGCACAACTCAATCTCGAAAGATGTCAAATCAGAGCTCCTATCACCGGAAGGTTAGGACGCGCTAAATTTGATGTTGGCAATTTAATCTTGGATCGCGATGCCGATGTGGTTCTTATAGAAATTGAGCAACTTACCCCTTTAGCAATCCGTTTTGCTGTTCCTGGTGAACAATTAGCTGAATTTGAAGGATTAGATACACCAGAAAAAATGGAACTCCTCGTATCTAGTCCGGAGCATAAGCTTATGGAACAAAAAGGGGAGCTTAGTTTTGTAGCCAGTCACATCAACCCCAAATTAGGTGTTTTGGAAATGCGCGCCCTACTAAAAGGGGAAAATTCTAGACTGTGGCCTGGTCAATATATGCAAGTACGCCTGTTAAAAAAAGTGATTAATAATGCTATTGTTATTCCCGCTGATGCTTTGAAAAAGAATCAAAATGGTCATTATGTCTTTGTCATTCAAAAAGATGGAACTGCGACACTAAAACCGGTAGAAGCTGAAAAGATCAACCCTACCACAGTTATCGTCAAAAAAGGATTAGAAGCTGGAGAGCAAGTAGTCACGGAAGGGCATGTGCGTATTATAGAAGGATCTAAAGTCCATGTGATAGATTCGAAAAGCTCCCAAACAGAGGCTTCCGTATGAATTTATCAGAACCTTTCATCCGCCGCCCTGTTATGACCACACTGGTTATGTTAGCTTTGCTAACATGGGGGCTCATCTCCTATTTTAAACTACCAGTCAGTGATCTACCCAACGTAGATCGTCCCATGATCCAAGTTAGAGTTCCCTATACAGGAATTGATGCTAGCACTCTTGCAAATACAGTGGTCAACCCGCTAGAAAGGGAATTCATGACGATTAGTGGAATAGAGGAGGTCACCTCTTCAAGCTCTAGTGGATACGCGAACATCAGTCTCAAGTTCAGGCTCGACAAAAACATGGATACTGCTTGTCAAGAGGTTCAAGCAGCGATCGACGCTGCAAAACTACCAAGAAATATGCCTGAAAGGCCCCGTTACTCAAAAGAAAATCCTGCCATGCAACCGATCATGTACTTGGCTCTGTGTTCCAATTCGATGGAGACCTCAGCGCTTTACGACTATGCCGACCATAGTATTGTGCAAAGGATCTCCTCCATTCCAGGTATAGCCGATGTTAAAGTTTGGGGATCTCAATATGCAATGAGAATTCAACTCAATCCTGAAGCTTTAGCTGCTTATAACCTCGATATTGAGGAGATTACGCAAGCAGTCAAGCGGGCCAATCCCAGTTTGCCTTTAGGGAAATTAGATAACGATCAGTTCAATTTTGTCTTGCGCTCTAGTGGTCGATTACGCACAGTTGAAGACTTTGAAAAAATTATTATCAAGCAGGATCAAAACTTATTTCTTCAACTGAAGGATGTTGCTACAGTTTTAGAAGGGGTTGAATCGGATGAAATGTATTTTCGGTATACTACGCCCGAAAAAGAAATAGGGGCCATTATTTTAGCCATTAGACGGCAACCAGGCTCTAATACTGTTGCTCTAAGCAAAGGGATAAAATTGCTCTTACCAGAAATTCATAAAGAGCTCCCTCCTTCTGTTGAGCTCAATATTTTGTTGGATAAATCCCTCTCTATTGATGAATCGCTAACTGAGGTTAAAGATACTCTTATTTTATCGATTGTACTTGTGATTGTCGTTATATTTTTCTACCTGGCTTCCGTCAAAGATACGCTTGTTCCTGCGCTTGCCATTCCCCTATCCATCATTACCACATTTGGAATCATCTATTGGCTAGGTTACAGCATTGATGTCCTTTCGTTATTAGCGCTTACTCTATCCACAGGATTTGTCGTTGATGATGCAATCGTCGTTATGGAAAATATCGTTCGGCATAGAGAAATGGGAAAGACCTCATCTCAAGCCGCATTGGATGGCTCTAAAGAGATCAGTTTTACAGTCTTATCTATGACCATCTCTTTAGTCGCTGTACTAATTCCCCTCCTTTTTATGCAAGGGATGTTGGGTAAATTGTTCCAAGAATTTTCTGTGACCTTGGCGCTTTCTATTCTGATCTCTGGATTTGTTTCCTTGAGTCTGACTCCTATGCTGTGTAGTCGTTTAAAATTCGAACATTCACAGAAGCAAGAAAAAGGGGCAATTCAAAAAACATCTGATATGATCAATAACGGACTTCTTAAGTTTTACCAACCTTGGTTGCAAAGGGTCCTTAAATATCGCCGCACAACTTTCAGTATTGGGTTCTTTTGTCTGATACTTACAATAGTTCTTTTTCGCTTCATCCCGATCGAATTTTTGCCACAAGAGGACTCTGGTATGATGCAAGGATGGGTAAGAGCTGAACAAGGGGCGGGACAAGTTCGCTTGGAAGGTTACCTGAATCAAGTTAATCGTACCCTTCAACTCCACCCTGCAATCGAATATATTGTATCGGGAACAGCATCCTCATCCTCCGGGTGCTGGGCTTATATTCAGCTAAAGCCAAAAGACCAACGGGTAGCTATTGACCAGATTATTACGGACATCCAAAACAAATTAGCGACCATTCCTGGCATCCAAAGTTTTTATAATGCGGTTCCTATCTTAGACCTTGCGACTGGGGATGGAAATACCAGCCAAAGTTATGAGTATTTTTTAAAAAGTTATGTGCTTGATGATCTGTATGCTTCTGGTAAGAAATTAACGGAAGCGTTACAGAAATCACCCTATTTTACAGATGTCAATGGAGACTTTGCGTTGGATTACCCAGAAGTTAGGGTATCTGTCATGACAGAAAAAGCGCAACTTTTAGGGGTTGATGTTGAAAAGGTACAAACTCTTTTGGGGTTGGCTTATGCGAATAAAGAAATTTCCAAAATCCAAACTGACCGCGATGAGTATCCAGTCATCTTAGAGGTTTCCCCTTCCGTAGCAAGAGATGCTTTTTCACTCAATAAGCTTTATGTACGCTCTTCCACAACGGGACAAGTGATCCCTCTAAATGCTTTAACTAAAGTACAGGAGACTGTAGGGGCTCAATCGATCAACCACGTGAACCAATCCCCTTATTTACGGATCACTTTTAACGTTGCAAAAGGCAGAACTCTTGATGCTGCTCTTACAGAATTGGAAAATATTGCTAATTCTATTTTACCAGATACGGTCACTGGATCTATTGAAGGCGCAGCAAAATTTTTTACTGCTTATTCAAACCATTTTTGGGGATTAATTTTGATTGCTGCGGGTGTGATGTACTTAGTGCTGGGCATCTTATACGAAAGTTTTATCCATCCTATCACCATCCTTTCAACCCTTCCTTTTGCGGTATTAGGCGCTGCAATTACTTTGCTGGTCTGTCAGCAATCATTGTCCCTATATGGATTTATAGGACTGATTTTATTAATGGGGATCGTTAAAAAGAATGGAATCATGTTAGTGGATCATGCGTTAGAAGTCCTGCGTCACAAGCCAGATACCAAGCCAGAAGAAGCTATTTATGAAGCTTGCATCATCCGCTTTAGGCCGATTATGATGACCACTGCAGCCGCGATTATCGGAGCTTTGCCTATTGCTTTAGGTTACGGCTCCCAAATGGAAGCGCGCCAAACATTGGGATTAGTGATTGTAGGAGGGTTACTCTTCTCGCAGCTGCTCACCCTCCTATTTACTCCTGTCTTATACCTCTATTTGAACCGTTGGCATAAGCAGTATTAACTTTTTGCGTAACTTCATGCAAGTGCACGCAATAGATCTTTGTAGACATAGCTTTACAAAGATCTATTGTTATCAGCTTTGCTTTGAAAACAATCACTTAAATAGACCCCCTCCTTTTATCTTCCTCTAAACTTTCTAATAATGTTTCAGGAGTAAAAGTGGGTTTCATGCTGTAGTAGATAATCGTATTTCCATATTCATTCGGTACATAAAATGGAGGATGCCTGTAAACAGGGTTATTGCCCCATTTGGATTCAATAATTCCATCCGCATATACAACTCCATAATGGACACTAAAATTGTCTTTATAATAAGTTACAAAATCGCCTGGCTTAGGTTGAGTAGTTATATCAAAATATTTATGTAAGATTTTGTCTATATTACCGGTACCTTCTAGCAACGGGATTTTATGAGGCCTGGTATAAGTTCTTAAAATTTTACCAAAGGCATAATCGAAACAGACACCTAAAAATTTGATATGCTCAACTTTTTTAATCTGAGGAAGTTTGCTTGTTAAGTTAAAGCCTCCATTTTTGTCTATGAATCGTCGAAGAGACATATGGCTCTCGTTTTCTATAAACTGGAATTTACCATCTTCAAGTATCGTAAACGTGGGGCTTTTCGAATCATCATGCGATAGAGGTAGATCATCAACTTTTTCTTCTGTTCTGATACGGTAAAATTCGGCTCGATCACCGTATCTATTGGGAACAAAAAAAACATCGTGTTGAAAAATATATGGAGAAGACTTAAAACCCCATTTTGATTCGACCGTTCCTCCTGGAGGAGAGTTCCAATTAGGTTCACTATTCCTATAAATTCCCGCATGCTTTGTAGTACCACTATAGAGTACTAAGTCCCCTTCTCTAGTTTGATCTAATACTGGCACAAAATATTGAGTTATAATGTAATCTATGTCATAACCATTATATTGCCCCAGAAGCTCTCTAGTGGTGATTTTTAGATTATTCTCGGCCAATTTGCCAGTAATAAAAAGAGCATACTGAATGTTATCTAGTGAAAAAAGACTGTCCTCTTCTTTCAATTTTGCAACTGTTTTAAAAAAACCTCCCCCTTGTAGAAATGTATGTGTACCACTATAGGCTTCCCCTAAAGCTTTCCATTTTTCAGGATCAGATTGATGCTCCATCATAATCTCCCTATAAGGATCTTCAAAAGGGTCAACAAATCCATCACCTCTACAATTAAGAGATTTTCGTAAAGTTTGAGCTACTGATAGATGGTCGAATCGCCTTGCATAAACATAGTGCTCATGGCCTCCATCCCAGTAAATCTGGTCACCTGCTATAGAACCTAGGAATTCAAATTTAGTAGATTTTATTATATTCTTGTTAATTTCTATATAACTGTTGATCAAAGAGTTGCACTGCAGCCTAAGTTCTTTAGAGCAAGCAAGGTGTTGAAGTTTATCTAAAGCAACAAGTTTTGTCCTTTGGTCGATAGAATTTGGTTGTAGTAGGATATTTTGGATTAATTGAAACTTCTCAGTTTCATTTGTAAGCCCTTCAAAATAATTAAAAAAATTTCCCGGACTGTTAATCGAGTAATTATTATCCTGCATATACCTTTCTTAAATTATTTATTATATTAAAAAAAGGAATAATATAGAATATACTTAAAAATACAGGTATAAAATAAAACAATTCAAACTAATTTATTCAAAATTAGTTTGAATTGGAATAAAAATTAGTGATAACAGCACTGTTTTTGTGCGGCTATTTTTGAGGGATCTCCATTGAAGAGATCGGCAATAGATTGCCCTGTTTGCACACAGCAGATAGCTTTTGCTAGCAGAGGAGCCATTGAAAGTTGTGTAATGTTATCTGGTATGAGTTGTAGAAGAGGGATGGTATCCGATATAACCACTTCAGTAAATTGGGATTGGGCTATTTTTTGTAACGCCTGTTGCGAAAATACAGGGTGTGTAATGCATGCGTAAACACGGCGAGCTCCAAATGCTTTTAATTCTTCGGCCGCTTTTACAAGGGTTCCTGCAGTATCGCAAATATCGTCGCAAATAATAACATCGCAACCTTTGACATCCCCCACTAGGTTCATACTTTCGACAACACCAGCTTTTGCCCTCTGCTTGACTATTATAGCTAAGCCTGCATCAACTCCGTGTCGTGCTAATCCTTCTCTAAACTTTTTGGCCCTTTCAACACCACCAGCATCAGGAGAAACGACAACTGGATTTTGTAAAGATAACTTTGCAAAATAAGGAAGGAACACTGTCGTCGAATACAGGTTGTCTACTGGAATATCACGGAAGAATCCTTGAATTTGACCTGCATGAAGATCGATAGCTACGACACGATCTGCCCCAGCTCCTTCGATAAGCATAGCGACATCAGAGGCCGAAATGGGAACACGCGGCTTGGTTTTGCGGTCTTGTCTTCCATAACCATAATAAGGGATAACCGCAATTACAGACTTAGCAGAAGCTCGTTTTAACGCGCGAATTGTCAAGTAAAGTTCCATCAAGTTGTCATTCACACTATTGGTTTCACTACGACATGTAGATTGGATAATATACACATTGCGGTTACGAACATTTTCATTGATGGTGATGCTAATTTCTCCATCATTGAATTTGCTAATAGCAGCATCAGCCAAGGGGATCTTTAACTCCGAGGCAATAGCTTCTGCCAAGGGTTTGGAAGCATTGCCGGCAAATAACAAAAAGGGCAACTTCTTTTGCGTTTGGACCTCTTCATTACAGGAACAAGCGATTAAATGTCCTGCTGAAAGAAAAATCATGCTAAAAGTGATCAATGGTAGAAAAAACGCTAGAATTCGTTGTAACATAACAGTAACACCTTAAAATTCAAGTTGGTAGATCTCTTTGACTCTTTAAAAAGCTCAAAAAGACCTAGACAATAGCGTAAACCTGATTATTAGAAAAGGATATTTGAGAAGGGCCTTATCTCATATCATAAATATGAAAAAAAGTTATAATCGCTGATATATTTTTAATAAAAAATCATTTCAGCAAAAATTGGAGATCGGCAAAAGTTAAACCTTTTCCCTCACCAGCTTCATCTATAATATCCTCTGCCAAGCCGACTTTAGCTTGTTTCAGTTTAAGGATCTTCTCCTCAATACTCTCCATTGTAATATAACGGCGAGCAATGACTGTATGTTGCTGCCCTATGCGGTGTGCACGATCGATTGCTTGATTTTCTGCTGCAACATTCCACCAAGGGTCACATATAAAGACATATTCAGCTGCTGTCAGGTTAAGACCAACACCACCTGCTTTAAGACTGATTAAAAATATTTTAATTTCAGGGTCTGTTTGAAACCTTTGAACGACCTCTTCGCGATTAGCTGTTTGCCCATCTAAGTAAGCATAAGGTAATTTTAGATGAACAAGCTCAGCCCCTATCAACTTTAAGAATTGAGTAAATTGGCTATATACGAGGACTTTACGCCCCTCTTCTACAACCGTCACGATATCCTCGCATATACGGTTAAATTTGGCTGAAACAAAGTCTTCCATCACCTCGGAATCCTCTTCCTGTAGGACGCTCATGGCCAATTTGGGATGGCAACAAATTTGGCGTAATCGGAGTATAGCTTCTAGGACAGCCATGCGTTGCTGTGTAACCCCATGTTCCCCCTCTTTTACAAGCAATTTATTGCGTGCTGTAGTAAGTAATTGTTCGTATAGTCGCTGCTGTGAGTCCTCCATGGGAACTAAAATTTCTTGCTCCAATTTAGCTGGTAAATCTTTAGCAACATCTTGCTTACGTCGCCTTAAGATAAAAGGTTTCACGCGCTGCTTAATCTGTTGAGTATAACGACTATCAGACATAGCGGCTTGCGCTTGTGCTAAAAACTCTTCGCGACTCTCCAATAAGTCGGGCATTAAAAAATGAAACTGAGACCATAAGTCTTGAATGCTATTTTCAATAGGTGTTCCAGTAATTGATAATCGAAAAGGGGCTTCGATCTCGCAAACAGCTTGTGCTATCTGAGTTTCAGGATTTTTAATTGCTTGTGCTTCATCCAGAATAATATATGTAAACGCTAATTTCTTAAATAAGGGTAAGTCGATCCGCAAAGTAGTATAGGAAGTCAAAACAATATTATACCCTTTAAATCCTTCTATTTTAGAGTACCGACTAGGGCCATGGTGAATAAGGATCTTATGAGATGGTAAAAACTTTTCAAATTCTCTTTTCCAATTAAAAATAAGGGACGTAGGGACTACAATAAGAGCTATTTCCTCTTCTGTTTGCGCTCTTGAAAGGAAAGCTAGGACTTGGACAGTTTTACCTAATCCCATATCATCTGCTAAAATTCCTTGAAAACCAAATTTTTTCAGAAAATGAAGCCAGTTCACTCCCTCCTGCTGATAAGAACGGAGCTTAGCTTGGAAATTTTCCAGAGGAAGTATCTCTTCTAGTCCTTTAAATTCTATCAATCCTTGACGAAGTTGAGCTATCTCTAGATCTTCCGTTATTTTAGCATGACCCTGTGACCATTGTTGTAAAATTGCAAAACGATTTTTTTTAAGTCTGATTCCCTTTTCGGTAAATTCACCTGCAGCCAGTTCGCCCACCTGCTGAGTACTCCACTCAGGCAACAATCCAACATGACCTGGGCTTAAGTTAACAAATGCTTCTCGTCGGTTAAAAGCTCCTACTACTGATTTAAGGTCAGCCTTAAACTCAGCATAATCAACTTCTCCTACTGCGGTAATGTTACCAGAGTCAGCTTTAAAGCTAAGTTGTGCCAATTGCGGATGCCATACACGATTGCCTTGAAAGTCAAAGATGGTCCAACCTATCTCCAAAAGAAATGCTAAGCTTTTCCCTACTTTATTTACGGGGCAGTAGTAATGGGAGTTTCCAACTAACTTCTTAGTATAATCTGTTTCTAAAAGATCTTTTTCCCACTCCAGTTCTTTATCGCGTTGTCTACGGAAACGAACCTTACCTTGCCGATCTTGGATAGCTGAGGAGGGATCATGTAAAGCGATACTTTCGTTAGGACTATACTGAATCCATAGGTCTGCACTGGCCCCTACTCGGTCTTTTAAAATTAATTTAGGTAAAATTTGAGGAGCTGCATGAAGGAAACGTTCAGCATCTTCCGAAATGATCAGTTGATAACCTATGGATTCTTTTTCATCTTCATATTGTTCTAAATAGCGCTCAACTTTACTTTGGTCCCATTTTCGAGCTTCAACACTTAATAAAACCTCTAACCATTCCCATTGCAAATCATCAGATAAAGTACGCAATAACATCCCTTGAATAAACCAAGGAGACTCCCCCTTACCTAGATAATGACAATCGTCCAGGGCCACATCTCCTTGCCTTAATTCTAAACAACCTTTAATTTCAAAAACTAAAGGATCACGTTGTATAAGGTTTAAAATACACTTTAAAGGGGCCGGTTTAAAGAAATCGCACACCAATTTTTTATTATCGCTATAGAGCTTGCCTGTGGCTGCTAAAGTTTTTAAAAGCTCTAAACTACCTTTATTTGGGACTACAATATAATCGTAATGTTCAGCTTTATGAGTCATGCGTGATTGTTTAGCTACGATAAGGCAAAGATCTTTCAGAGCTTCTTTGTCACTCTCAGTAGCCAATTTCATTAGTTGCTCTTTACTATAATTTTTAGAGGAGCTCGTATTAGTTAAAACTGGTTTGATATGATCAACCACTTCCACTCTAATCACTAAGGTTCCAGGCAATTCTTTATGGGAAGTTTCTATTTGATATACGATCTCAGGAGGCATAATGAGTTGCTTTATACTTTTGAGTATTTTGATTGTACAATAGCATAGACCTCTTGCAGTTTTTTTTGCAGAGGCCTAGCAATGCTATTGATAAATAATTATGCAAGAAATCTAGTCTACCATTCTAGAAAGTATGATAGCAACTTTAATAAACTTTCCAGATCTTACGACTGCGAAAAGAATTTTGACTTTTAATACTTTAGTCTTAAATCGACTTTAAAAGCGCTATTTTAATAGTATTACTTGCCTTAAGCCCTTATTGCACCAACAGTCCAGATTAAATCCTTAGCAGAGGAACAATTATTCCTAAACTAGTAAGAATCAGAAAAGACTCCTATTTTAACCATTTAAGGTCTAACAGCAGTTGTTTTGAGCTTCTTAGCTAGCGTAGGACTAGCATCCTCCTTTTCTGATTCCAAAAGGTCCGTTTCTTTTTTAGAATCATTGCGATCAAATTCATCTTGAGAAAAACTCTCTAGCAACCATCTTTCATCCGTATCATAAGACAAAAGAGTAGAATCACTATCCCAATCAGTTAAATCATCATTAAGTCCACAAGCTCGTATCTGGGTACTATTTTGCTGAAAATCACCTGTAGAATTTTCTTTAGAGAACTTTGGTATAGCCAGACCTTCATTTGAAGATGGCTCTTTTTGAATCATATAGGTGTAATTTTTAACGAGTTGAAATCTTATTTCTTCTGAAAATTCAAATTCGGTTATGAAGCTACTAGCAGCATTAACAAACTCCTCCGTACAAAAATTGTATGGAAGATTTAGTAGCCTATTTTCAATTTTATCTCTTTGATTAAGGACATACCGCTCTGCAATAATTTTAGAGAATGAGAAAGCCTTTCCAGAGTTCTCATAATAGATATCAATAACATTTAATGGATCTATCATACGGAAGAGCCGGTAATTACACTCTTTTAACAAAAAATAACCTAGTTGGTTACTCATTGCTCTATCTGCTAATCTAACTAAATCAATAAAATTCTCTGCTGTTACATAGATATGCCTAATATTCTGCATTTTATTGCCATCCAATACTAATCTATCTACAGAAGGTTGAAGCCGTAGAATCATTTGGTCTAGTAAAGGAATAGGTGTATTCATTGGTATTTCACTAGGCAGCTTACTTGATATATAAGGGGGTATAGGAGCATTTATAGTTAAAAAACTATCAGATTGAGCTCTCTTATTCTTCAATTCTAGGAGTTGCGGCCCATTCTTAGCTTCAGCTGCTATAGTATTCAACGTGTTATCTTGTCTGGATAGATTCTGGGCTTGTAAGTTTTTTTCTGAATTTGAACCTTGCTGAAAAGGGTTATCTATAGTGTTATCATTTTTATAAGCTTCTAAATCTTTAGGATTTACTAAAACCTTAAATCCCAACTTATTTACATCTTTCCAACTTTTACAATCCTCAACTTCTTTATAAATTTGCAAAAAAAATGATGTAGAATCAGATTTTTCATCTTTATAGAGAAGTCGTAAACCATGTTCCTCGGTCATTCCCATAACAATTCCATGCTTTCCTTCTGTATCCACTAGTATTTGTCCTGGGATAAGATAGAATTTCTTTGCCAACTTAGCGCACAATGCACTCTTCGAACATGACTTTACTGATGGCAGTAATACACACCCTTGCGCTTCTTTAGAAAAAAAACCATTAAAGGGAGGACTCAGTTTTTGGCGAGTAATTATAGCATCATTCACAAGCCTTTCATATTGTGCAAACGATAGATCCTGATCTTTCTTTTTAATCTTTTTACCTAGCCAGTGTCCTGGATTGCAAATATTATTTAAATTAGTATATGCCTCTGCTAGTTGTGGATTTTCCGCAAATTCAATAGCCTTTGTAACAACTTTTTTAAGCTTCGTTCTTTTTATAATATTTAAATTTTTTTTCTGTGTACTTAAGTTATATTGCCCATCAATTATAGCTAAAGGGCTCTGATTGCCTATCAGCATGCTTTAAACCTCATCTATAGTTCGTAAAAAATTGCAGAAGATAATAAAAAGGATATTATATGTACATGTAATACATAATATTTGCTCATATTTTTTTAATAAATTAATACCAGCAAATATTTAGGGTGAAATGATTTTGCGAGCACCTATCAAGTCTATATGAAATTTATGGAATTTGCCATATCGCATGAACTTTTTTTAAAGAAGCTGAACTTGTTGCTAGTATTCGTTCATCTGTTTTCATAAGCTTTTTCAGGATTTTACGTAGTCTGAGAGCTTGTTTTCTAAGAACTTTTTGATTCCTTTCATAACTTTTATCTGAAAATTCAATTGATCTATAAGACCAACGATCTGTCTTAGTAATAATGAACCATCCCCCTACTTGAAAGCCTCTTTTACTTGTATAATGGGTTAATTCTTCTAAGTTAATAGGTGGAAATTTTTCACCTGCCCTTTTTTCAATATCGAAGCTGTGAGATAATTTAAACTTAGGAACATGTTTAATGACACGTTTCTTCCAATTTGGCAATTGATTCCAATCTATCTGATAAGGAGTATCCCCCCTATCCAAAATCACCTTTATTGAGCTTATTAACCTCTTTTTTTCTAGACTTTGAACATCATCTAAGTTAATTTTGTAAAGCTTTTCCCCTATTTCAGTCATGACGCCTTGCTTGGGATAAGAAGATATAACTTCCAAAGCAGCTATAACCTGCTCGTAATTTATTCCATGATCCCCCATTTTACCTATAGCAAAGGCTTCATCTTCACTATTACAAATAGGATGAAAGTTGGGTAACTTGTTATAAACGTTTTTAAACTTTACACTTTTTAATTGTACTCCTGGCAAAAAATAAGAAATAGGGTAGATCTTATTTTGAGCCTTAAGCACCCGACTATTGATCTGCTCTATCATTTTACGAACTAAAAAATGATCTTTCCCTACTATACTGTTATAAAAGACAGAAGAATTTTTAATCTCACTAATTTCTAAAGGTTTTAAGAAATAGGGTTCTTGTGGTGGGTACTCTGGTTCATTTTGTTTTTGAATAGTTTCATTCGATTGAGGTAATAGATCAGCGTAACTAATGCTATAAGACAAGCAAGATGCTAACAGAAAAAAAATCACTACGCTTATTTGTAAAAATTTGTATTTAATTTGAAGCATTAAAACAATCCTTAAACTTATAAATATACAACCTTTATACAGTATAAACTAATCAGGATCAATAAATTCTCAGAAAAGACTCAGATATTTTTTACATAAACATCTTGTTTAGCAATAGATCTCTTTTCAAACTTGTTTCGCAAAGGTCTGTCGAATCACCGCAAGTAACGATGTTAAAGAGGTTGAATAAACAACGATCGAGAGCTGCGAGATATTGCCTTCTAAATAATTAGCAATGTGGAACTTGTATTGCAGCAACTCATAAGGTATAATGACATTTTAATGAAAATTAGAATATGTTTTTCTATTTATTATTAAGCATTAAAAAAAGTGTAGCTGTTCAGGGGTATTAGACTCGATAAAGTGAAAGGTTTATACATTAAATACATTATACAGGAGATGGTGTAAGTTTTTATTTATTAATATTTTGAGAAACCCTGATACTAAGATTCTGTCTGACTTTATTTTATACTGGTGATGAAATGAATACATGAGAGCAACGCTGTAGAGAATTAGAATGCCGAGTAAATGTGCTTGAAAGGCAACTCGCTTATGCTTATAGCTAAATCTAAAGTCTTCTGTTAACCATTGAGCAATTGCAAAAAGAAAACAAGAAACTTAGAGAAAAGCTCAACACTAGCTCTAAAAACAGTTCTCAACCACCTTCTCAAGTTTCTAATCAAAAAACGATTGTTAAAAAGCCTACTGGTAGAAAACAAGGGGCCCAATCAGGTCATCGTCCCGCTTTTAGAAAGCTTGTACCTCCTGAAAAAGTAGACCGTATGGTCAATGTCTTTCCTTCTCTATGTAG
>JARBTQ010000029.1 GCA_029240075.1 Chlamydiales bacterium | reverse complement strand
AAAAAACTTAGCAAAATTAGACGTAGAAAACAAAAATGGCGGTTTTTTATAATGTTAATTCTCTAAAAAAACATAAAAACCGCCATGAATGAAATAGATTATACCAAATTCGCCTGCCCAAATCCAGTATGTTCTTTACATGGGCAATTCGCACAGGGAAACATTCGTTATCGCTCATTAACAGGTAAGAATCGCGACATTTTGCGCCTTAAATGTAGAAATTGTGGAAAGGAATTTTCCGAAAGGAAGTATACCTTGATGGAAAGAAGCCATTTAAGTCAGGCAGTCATGGAAAGAATATTGAAGTGCTTCCGTTGGGGTGTTTGCAATCAAGGGACCGCCGAGATTTGTGGTGTGAATGTTAAAACAATTAAGGACTATAGGAAAAAGACAGCAGAGCATGGACAAAAGCTGCATGACGAGAAAGTTAAAGACTTGAGCGACCCTGCTCTGCAAAATGATGAGGTGCATTCCAAAATAAGAAAAACAGGAGCTAAATGGATTGCAGCAGCAATTGCGTGCCGCTCTTTGCTCATCGTAGCTTTTGTATGTGGAGAGAGAAACCAAGCCTTAGCAAATCATCTTTTGGCCAAAGCTTTATCCCGCTTTAAGAAAGTCCCTATGATTTTGACAGATGGTTGGCAGCCTTATGTTGTGGCAATAGCCCTGATGTTAGGTCAGTTATATCGAGTCTGCGGAAAAAGATCTCAACGTTTAAGATGTCGCTGGGTACAGTATGCTCAAGTCGTAAAAAAGAGAGATAAAAATGGTTTGCTCTTAGGAGTAAGTTTGCGATGTATGATGGGAGATGCTTTATCCTGTTGTAAGTATTTTATAGGATATAATTTAGGAAAAGTCATTCATACAATTCATATCGAACGATGGTTTGCAAGCTTAAGGAGCTGTGTAAGAAATTTCTACCGTAGGACGCGTTATTTGCCTTGGAAGGAGCAGACTCAAGTCAACTCAATATGGCTCTATGTAACCTTTTATAACTGGTTTATCCCCCATTCAACACTGTGCAGCCGCTCCAAGAAACTTTGTACTCCAGCAATGGCTGCAGGTTTAACCACGACTATTATGACGTACCAACAGTTTATTTGGTTAAGGTTATTTCCAGTAAAAGAAAAGTATTAAAGCTTATAAACGCTCGCCCTATTCAAAAGGCAAACCAATTGACAAGGAAGCTATGATTGCTATGACATGTTAATAAACTGGAGGTCTACCGATAAAACAGCCTACTCAAAAAAAACCACATTAGTTTAATAAAACCAAATAATGTCGATAATAAAAAAGAAACAATAAAACTATAAATTATATAATAAAAATATGAACCAGGCAATTAATCCCCTGGGAGATAAAGAAAAATCTCCTAATCAATTTACTGATAGAAGAAAATTTGACTTGAAAAAACAGAATAGAAACCAAGCAAAGAATATACCTAGAATGCAAACAATAGATCAGTACATACATGAAGAGGAAAATTTGGCTGATACTAGCACTGTAAATTATGCTAAGGACCCTAAATTAAAAAAGGCGGCCTTGCTTCAGCAAGTAGAAAAAGCAAAAGCCCCCCCTTTGCAAAACCCTTAATATTTTTTTATTTAAGAGCTTTTACAATTTCTTTAGCCTTTACAGGGCTATATTTGCTTAAAATTGTAGAAGCTTCCGTAAACTCTTCTTGCATATTTAGATTATGGTAGCAAATCATTCTGTAGATCAAATTGTTTTTAATATAAGTTAGTTCCAATTCTAAATCCATAAGGGCTACCTCATAATTCGTATAATTACCTATGGCATGGAGTTGAGAAGGATCTTTTTGTGCTTGAATCTTCTTCATTTCTTCAATCTGTTGCGATATTTTGTCTTTTTTAGAAGAAGCCTCCTTTTGAAAATCAGATTCTAATTTTCTTTGCGTATCTGCAATATTGTTTTCTAAAATTTGCATCTGTGCGTCAAAGTATTTTAGATCTTTTTTAGCCATATTGCTCTCTAAAAGATCTAAAGCTTTTTGCCAGTTTTTCAAAGCTAAGGTGACTTCAATCCGAGATAACATTAATTGTTTAATTTCTTTGTCTAAAGTCGTCATTGAGATAGGAGCATTTGTATTACGACCTTTTGCTATCTTATCCCGTAGCTCTTCTTTCCACTTTAAATTTGTATTTACTGCTTTGCCATAGGCATCATATGCATCTTGCATAGTCAGTGCGTCAAGTCGATATATTGTAGCTAAGGTTGCATAGGAAGCTGCTTTTTGCTCTAAACTCAAGGAATCTTCTTTACCTAGAACAACCTTTACGTCATTTAAGGCCATTTTTACATCCTTATCGTAATCAATATAGGCATCCTTTGCAGGTAAAGCTACTAAACTTTGGGGTTGGGGTTTTGCAGATTGCAGAATTATAGCATTCTTTGCCATAAATACAACCATGGCTGCACGTGAACGTAACAAAAGGTATTCAATTTGGTCTGGATGTTTTTCTAAAAGTTTCGAAACATCTATTATAGCTTTTTGCCCTTTTTCCTTGGCTAGATTGTAGTCCCTTGCCTCGATTAAAAGGTCGCTTTCATCTAATAAAGATTGAATACGGCTAGCTTCTCGCCGCTGCTGTCCTCCGCAGCCACATAGAAAAGTAACACCTATCATTGCAATCATTAAATTTGTCCTGAAAGGAGTAAAACTAGAAACAACTTTCTTCATTGTTAAACCGTATTTTAAGCTGTTGAGGTAGGAATGCTTTGTCCTTAATATTTTCGTGTATAGCAAAAAGCGGATTAAATAGTAATGTCTGAATAAACCTTTTGCAAAACTCTTTTTTCAGAGGCTTTGTCGAATCAAATGATAAATATCTCTACAAGAGCTTTAATATACACTGTTATTTAAGAAATAGACACGTTGAACACTATTTTTTTCACAGTTATCTGCGATGATTCTTGAAAAAGTATAGATAGAATAAGTATGATTATAGGAATTAACTTTGAAAACACATGCTGTTTATTTTTCAGCTGCATAAAATGTATTTTAAGTTTTTACACCTGTAAGATAAGATACGTACAAGATTAGCAACGAATTAGCATACCGAAGCAAATTAATTGCTATGAAGGTGTTAAATGATTTTTGAACACTGTATTAGACATAAAAGAATATAAAAAGGTTTAATTGTGGTTAATACAGAGGAAAATGGGGATCGTATCACCGTTTTTTGATGAATTTATTAAAACAAACCTAAACAAGGAGGCTTATGCCAAGCATACGTTTAAAATCGGGGGATTCTCTCGATAAAGCTTTAAGAGCTTTGAAAAAGAAATTAGATAAAGAAGGTATTATGAAAGCTGCTAAAGCTCATCGCTTCTATGATAAACCCTCTGTAAAGAATCGAGCAAAGTCCAAAGCTGCCCTCAAATACAAGCGTTAAGCTTTAAATCCATGTCTAGCTTATGATTATTAATTGAGCTAACATTCAGATAGATGCATTGTCTCCACCTAGAACAACTTTTTTAGTGTTGGAGACATTCGTTCCCAAAAAACTGGCAAATAGAACTAGATGCAATTAAATAACTGAATATTTGGTCTTGTAAATTTTTAGGAAATTTTTAGAAAATCTTGAAGAAGTTAGCGGGTGATGAGGTTCGAACTCACGACATTCACGTTGGCAACGTGACGCTCTACCGCTGAGCTACACCCGCATATAAAATTACAAAAACTTTTCTCAAAGCTTTGTTAAGAAAACGTTGAAAATACTTTTCATTTAAATTAGCGGGTGATGAGGCTTGAACTCACGACATTCACGTTGGCAACGTGACGCTCTACCACTGAGCTACACCCGCACTAAAATTGAAGTTAAATCTTCTATCTTTAAATAGAATATCTGCAGTATACTTTTGCTTAGATTTTTTACGCAATGCATTTTTTATAATGCCAAAAATTTAGTGACTACGCCCGACTTCAACCTGCTTAAGCCGCTTATTTTCAACCAAAAGAAAAGTTGCGAATAATAGTTGAATCGATTTTTAGTCTGCAAGACCCTGCTTATTTTTTCGTATTCTATACAGAAAATTAATGGTACTACCTGTAAAACTTGAAGATTTTTATTTTATAAAGCAAGAAATGCCGCTATTTGCAAGTGATAATACCTTTGTAGTTGATCTTATCTAAGTTTAAATCAACCTTAAGTTTTGACTTTTTATCATGCAGGTGCTTTTCTCTAAGCTTGTTATTAAATTTTAAAGTAAAAATTCAAGCTTTTGTGCTTAATTTACTTGGTTTTTTTTTGTTAAATCGTTTAAATGAGGAAGCAATTTAAGCCTTACATTTAAAACCCTCTCAGATGCATAAAGATTTGTTTGTGTGTTTTTTTACAGCGATTAGGGCATGAATATAAAGTGTATTTCAATATAACATAAGACCTCTTGCACGACATTGTTGCTATATAAATTCTCTATGACCGCAGTGTTGTAAAAGCCCTATAAATCACTTTGCTACATTTCTAGAGAGTCAATATGCTAGAAAATTATTAACTCGAGCCCAGTCCAATATATGAAAACGATGTTAAATTTTCGTAAACTTAGACAAGATTTTGCTCCAGCAGTTCTTAAAAGTGGAAAGGAACTTTATAAGAAAGGGATGATCCTTTCTGCTAAAATTGTTCATATGAACACTAATACCTTGCGACTAAGCGCACAAATTGAAGGAAAGTTTGGAAACAATCACGAAACAGAAATTGAAATCGATCGCATAGAATCTGAAACAACGGACTCTAATTGTGACTGCACATACCATTGTGATTGCCAACACTTGGCTGCGGTTCTCTTCTATCTAGAAGACAATTTTGACAAAATTGTTGTGGATTTTTCTCAAGAAGCTAATCTAGAAACGTTTCATGAAATTGATGAGCAAGAAAAAGCAAAACTACGTGAAACATTCCATGAAGCTCTTAATAAAGAAATTTTGCGTAAAGATGCTGAATACCAAAAGCAAGCTTTGCAAGAATATATTGGAGCTTCTTTAGTACTTACACGCTCCCCTTTCTTTCTACCCGCTGAAAAAATCACAGAGGACAAAGCTGAGATCGCAATTATTTTCAGTAAAAGTTCTGAACTTGAAGAGAGGACTGTACCCTATACGCTACCTGATATTCAATTTGCTTTAAGGCTTCCTGGCAGATCTAAGCCACTAAATATTCCATCTGCCCAAGAATTTCTAGATGCTATTCGCTATCAAGAGCCTCTTTATATTGGAGGAAGGCGTTATTTCTTTACTCAGATGTCCTTTTCAGAAGAAAGCTATACTTTATTACGACTGATACTGACTCATGTAACTGTTAAAACTGACGTCGAGACACAGCAGCGTTCAGGCAAGCTAGATATTGAAGCTTTTGGAGCTTTACTTGCAAAAGCTCATGAATTCGCCCTTAATAAGGTTAATCAGCAGTCTATCGTAGCAAAAGCTGGTGAACATCTCGCTCTTCCTTATTTATACTATAATAATTTAGAAAGTTCTGTCCTTTTCTCAAATACGTCTTGTCAACTACGTTTTGATCTAGATTATTTAGAAACTCCTGCACCCAAACTTTTATTAAAACCTAGTATCGTACTGGAAGGCTCTGTCATTAATCCTGAAGAAGGCTTAATGTTAGAATGTGCAACACCGGGACTTATTTATAGACACATTTATTACCGTTTCCCTGAGCAAATCAAGCGAGCACACCTAAGACAACTATCTCTTATACGAGACATTACGGTCCCTGAACCTTTATTCGGGACTTTCGTAGAGAATGCCTTACCTGAATTGCAGCGCTTTGCTGAGGTCCGTAATCAGTCATGTATCGAACAATTTATTACTGTACCATTTGCAGGTCAATTACGTGCTCGTTGCGATATTCAATACTTAGGCGATGAATTAGAAGCTGCATTATTTTTTATTTATGATGACATTGAAATCCCCGCAAACGCTACAAAACTAAGTTATAACCACTTAGCAATGTTCATTAAAGATGAAGGAATTTTAGCACGAAATTTAACTGAAGAAAGAGAACTTATTCACTCTTTATTCCAAGATTTTGTACATGACACTAAGACTGGACACTACGTTGCAAAATCGGAGAAAAAAATTGTTGAATTTATGACAGAGATTGTCCCTAATTATCAACATAGAGTTAAATTCAACTGCCCACAAGCTCTCTTAGATCAATTTGTATATGAAGAAACCAAATTTAAAGTTCACCTTAAAGAATGTGAAGCAGTCGATTCTTATTTAGTAGAATTATTTGTAGAAGGTCATCTACTAGGAGTCAAATTAGACTTGTTATGGGAATGTGTATGCTCCAAGCGCTCCTTCATAGAAATTGAAGAGAAGAAGAAAAGAGGGCGTAAAGAAGATTCAAATAGTATCTCTATCAAAAAAATCTTAGTACTTGACCTTGCTAAGATGGCTAAACTGGTACCTCTTCTTGAAGAATTAGGTATACGTAAGTTAGAGGAGTGTGAAGAGAAGCGCCCTCTTTGGAGCTTAGCTTCTATGGATTCTGCAAACTTTGAAGGTTTGCCAATCACTTTCTCTATGTCTGATAAGCTAAAAATCATGCAAGAACAAATGCTAGGAATTCGTTCTCTAGAACCTAGTGCTGTTCCAGCAGAGATAAATGCTACTTTACGCTCCTACCAGCTAGAGGGTGTACACTGGTTAGAAAGATTACGTAGTATGCATCTCAATGGTATTCTTGCTGATGACATGGGACTTGGTAAAACTTTACAAACTATCGTCGCTGTAACTCAGCACCATGTTGCACATCCTAAGTCGATTTCTCTTATTGTAGCTCCGACATCCTTACTTTATAACTGGAAAGAAGAGTTTAGTAAGTTTAATCCAAATCTTCGTGTCCTCATTATTGACGGGACTCCTAACGTACGTAAAAAGCGTTTAGAATTAATTAAAGATTACGATATCATCATCACCTCTTATGGCTTGCTTCAAAAAGATATCGATATTTATAAAAAGATTGGCTTTGTCTATGCTATTCTTGATGAAGCACAGCATATTAAGAATAGAGGCACTCGTAATGCTAAATCTGCGAAGCTTGTACAGGCTATGTATCGCTTAGTCCTTACGGGTACGCCTATTGAAAATTCCTTAGAAGAATTGTGGAGCCTCTTTGACTTCTTAATGCCAGGTTTACTTAGTTCTTATGAAAGATTTGTTGAGAAATATATCCGCAATATAGGACTTACAGGAAATAATAGCTTAGAGACCTTACGCAAAAAAACAGCTCCTTTTGTACTAAGACGTCTTAAGCGCGATGTATTGAAAGAGTTACCCCCTATTTCAAACATCTTGTATCACTGCCATCTTTCAGATGTACAACAAGAGCTCTATCATACTTATGCCCAGTCTGCTAGACAAGAGTTATCACGTTTAGTTGAAAAAGAAGGATTTGAAAAGGTTCACATTCACGTTCTAGCAACTCTTACTAGGCTGAAACAAATTTGCTGCCACCCTGCTATCTTCGCAAAAGAGAAAGTAGAAACTGGTGATTCCGCTAAATACGACATGTTACTTGACTTAGTAACAACTCTAATCGAGGGGCAACATAAAACTGTAATATTTAGCCAATATACACGCATGTTAAAGATTATGCGTGATGACTTTGAGCAAATGGGAATTAAGTTTGCCTATTTAGATGGATCTAGTAAAAATCGTTTAAAGATTGTAAATGAATTCAATGAAGATCCTTCTATTTCTGTTTTCTTAGTTTCTCTAAAAGCTGGTGGTACTGGCCTTAATTTAACTGGAGCCGATACAGTCATTCATTATGACATGTGGTGGAACCCTGCTACAGAAAGTCAAGCAACAGACCGAGTGTACCGTTTAGGTCAGCAACAATCCGTTTCTTGCTATAAAATGATCACACTAGGCACAATTGAAGAAAAAATCTTAAGCTTACAAAACCGTAAGAAAGGATATTTAGAATCCATTGTTCATGATGATGAAGAGATTATCTCTAAACTCACTTGGCAAGAAGTTTTAGAATTATTACAAACCTAAATTAGGGAATAGTGTAACACATTAAAAATGAGTGAAAAAAAGAATCGGCCAAATTCTAAAGCTCCAACGCTTTTAAATCAGTTACAACAAGCGACCCTTGATAAGTTTAACCAGTTTACAGGTATATTTTCGAACGATATTGGTATAGACTTAGGAACAGCAAACACCCTTGTCTTTGTTAGAGGCAAGGGTATCGTCTTAGCTGAACCTTCTGTTGTTGCAGTTGATTCCGCGACTAACGAAGTTTTGGCAGTGGGACATAAAGCTAAGGCTATGTTGGGTAAAACTCCCCGTAAAATTCATGCTGTACGTCCTATGAAAGATGGAGTGATTGCAGATTTTGAGATTGCAGAAGGAATGTTAAAGGCTTTAATTAAAAAAGTTTCACCTGCGCGCAGTATCTTCCGTCCAAAAATTTTAATTGCTGTCCCCTCAGGAATTACTGGAGTAGAAAAGCGTGCCGTAGAGGACTCTGCGCTGCATGCTGGAGCTCAAGAAGTGATTTTAATCGAAGAACCCATGGCGGCAGCTATTGGAGTAGATTTACCTGTACATGAGCCTGCAGGTAATATGATTATTGATATCGGTGGTGGTACTACAGAAATCGCAATTATTTCCTTAGGTGGTATCGTTGAATCTCGCTCTTTGCGCGTAGCAGGAGATGAATTTGACGAATGTATCATGAATTATATGCGCCGTACCTATAATCTTATGATTGGTCCCCGTACTGCAGAAGAAATTAAAATTACAATTGGTTCTGCTTACCCACTTGGTGATAATGAACTTGAGATGGAAGTAAGAGGTCGAGATCAAGTGGCTGGACTACCCGTTACTAAAAGGATCAACTCTGTTGAAATCAGAGAGTGCTTAGCTGAACCAATTCAACAAATTGTTGAAAGTGTTAAATTGACTTTAGAGAAGTGTCCTCCCGAATTAGCTGCTGACCTCGTCGAGAGAGGAATGGTATTAGCTGGTGGTGGAGCTTTAATGAAAGGCTTAGATAAACTCCTCATCAAAGAAACAGGCCTTCCTGTTATTGTAGCTCCTAACCCTCTACTTGCTGTATGTCTGGGAACAGGCAAAGCTCTTGAATATTTAGATAAGTTCCGTCGTAAGAAGCTTATGTAATCTTTAAACTCATGCCTTGATGTCTAGGCATGAGTTCTTTCTTTACTTTCAATTAAGTACTATAAATAATAGTAAGATATATATTTAATGTTTCAATTTTACGCTTCCTTAGGAGTAAGCTAGCTCATGTCTATCCTACCAGAACAAATTATAGAGAAATTGCCTGTAATTGTTGCTCAATTCAAACAAACCTGTTTAGAAGCCCCGCTTACAGATCCAGAGTACTTATCCATGGTTGAATGGGAGCACGATAGAATTAGTCAATTGCCTCCCCAGCAAATTAAGTATATCAGTGAATTTGTAAGGCAAGGTGTAACTGGTCTTATGGACCGTCATGCCTGGTTTGTACCAACCATGCAAGCTTTGCTCAACTCTTATATATTTATCCCAGGGCAAGACACAGCAGAAACGACACAAATACGACAAGTTTTAGTTCAACTAGGGGGAACGAGACAGAGACTAGCAGTTGAACCTGACGTTGAGATTGATTCGCTTTGGTTTCATTCCAGCCAAGTTAAAAGTAATCATTTTCCCATTATTGAAGGCTTGATCTATGCGCAGCCTACTATCCAGCGAAAAGAGGAAACTCATACCACAGCTATCGTTTGCACAGGGCAAAACAGTACGTACGAATACCATTTACCTCTTATTGCTTTTTACCTGCAAAGAGGAATTAATGTAGTTGTATTTAATTATCGTGGATCAGGTAATAGTAGCGGTGTTCCCTCTGAACAAGGTTATTATGCGGATGCAGAAAAAATTTATAATGAAGCAAAAGAAAAGTTTCAAGCTACTGATCACGAGATGATTGTACATGGGATCTCTTTAGGAGGGGGAGTAGCCGCAGAAATAGCTCACCGTTATCCAGGAAGTCACCTTGTTTTGGACCAAACATTTACCTCTATTGCGGACGCGACTCGTAACCGTTCTAAATTTTTCCTAGGGTCCAATAGCCCTTGGGTTTATGCTGAGATTGTAGCTCAGGCTTTGAGTATGCAAGCAGCATTTGATAATGCAGCTAAGATTGCCTATCTTGAATCACATATTTTAATTGCTCGCACTACTGAAGATGAGCTAATGCCTCCTGAATTTGCAAAGCACCTACAATCTCAAGCTAAAAAGGCAAAAACAGTAAGTGTCATTGAATCATCTGGTTATCACGGATCTCCCTGGTACGCAACTTACCTTGATAAAGCAGCAGAATTTGAGAATTTCCTTGTATTAACCGGTTTATGCAAAAAGCTTAACTAAGCCTCATCATTCGCAATGTTTCTATTTAATTAGGCCTTTTCTAAAAATTTTTCCCAAAAGGCCTGTTAAACTTATTGTTTAGCCTTAGCTTGCTATAGATCTCATCTTGCACGATTCAGTATTAACTGGTAACCTTCTTTATAAAAAATATATGTCCAGGTTTATTAAGAATTTAGCATAAGTTAGTATCTACTAATATTAGGTATATATGGATTTTCTTGAGCAAGAATATAGGGATCTTGTCACCCTTAGTTTACAATACCTTAACCAAGAATTTTTATCGCAAGACTCTATTCCTTGTGATGAGAGCTCTGCTATTTTTTTTTCGCAAGAATTTCTTAAAACTCAAATTAAAGAAAAAGAAAATAAAGAGCAGCATTTAATCCAAGAGATCAAGCTTACGCCTAACAACCTGCCTAACTTTGGTAAAAGCCAGGATAAATTAAGTACATCATCCCAACAGTCCAATACAGAAAACTCAAAAGCATCTGAACTTATTGGTGTTAGACAGAATAAAGTTCAACCTCACCCTGTCTTTCCCTCTCCTTCTAATACTGTAACAACTCCTACAGAAGAACCTCTACTAAGTTCTTTTAAATTAGAGGTTTTATCCCCTTGCACAGTAGATTCTTTTAATGACATAAAAGCTATTGTAAACCAAGTTTATCCTAATTTAACCATTCAAGAGACTATACCTAGCGATGCTTTAGCTCGTCAAATAAGTTCTCACTGGAAATATAAAGCTCAGATTCCTGATATAGTGATTCTTTCTTTAAATACAGAAGGACCTGTGCATGACTTTTTTAACAACCTTACTCAGGCTATCAATCTTTATCTAGCTCCAGCTAAAACTGTACATGCTATGAAATGGGAGAAAAATAATACTTGGCAGCAGCTATTTTCCGCACAGCAATTACGCCATGTTTTAATTCAGCAACAACTATTTGACCTGCTACCAAACTTAAAAAAAAGTTGCCATAGTAATGAACATGGAGACCTTTTTTTTAAAGATAAACCTCTAACCTTTTTACCAGATTTTACTCTTTATTTTGAGGAGCCCAGCCTAAAGGCCTCATTGTGGGACACACTTTCCAATCTTATAAGCTCATGACTACAACAAGTTCTGTCAATAAATCCTACACATTATATGCCGAAGTAATTTTAGATCTATCTATACAAAAAACATTAGATTATGGTGTACCACTAGAGTTTATTTCACAAATCAAACCAGGTATGCGCGTACAAGTACCTATTAGGGGTCAATTACGTAAGGGCACCGTATTCAAGCTAAAAAATGAATGTTACTACCCTAAAGTTTCCCCTGTTTATCAATTAATTTCTGAAGAGGAAGTGATCCAACAAGATCTTTTTGAATTAGCTGTATGGATGGCCAAATATTATTGTACACCACTTAGCCAGGTTATAAAGTCAATTCTCCCTTCCCCTATCCGTAAAGATATGCAACATAAACAACAGTTATATGTTACACGTAAAAAGACAAGGGAAGAATTACGTTTAATTTGTATGGAACTGCGTAAGGAAGGTTCCCCACAGGCGGCTATACTTGATGTCATGCTTAAAGTTAAGAAGGGAATTTTATTGTCAGAACTTCTTGAAAAAGCACAGGTATCCCGCAGTCCTGTCGAGACTTTAGTTAAAAAGAATTTTATTGAGCTAAATTACATACAACTCGATCGATCTCCTTTCATGCATGAAGATTACTTCAGAACTAAGCCTAAAGTTTTAAATGAACAACAACAGTTAGCTTTAGATGATATTTCGGGAAGTTTACAAAAACATATCTTTAAAACACATCTTCTATATGGAATTACTGGTAGTGGAAAGACTGAGGTTTATCTTCAAGCCATTGAAAAATCCTTAGCACTAGGGCGTGGTATTATCATGCTAGTACCAGAAATATCCCTAACAGCGCAAACAATTGAACGTTTTCGGAGTCGTTTTGATCATTCTATTGCTATTCTGCACTACCAATTGAGCGATGGTGAGCGCTTCGACATGTGGCATAAGATTCGTCGGGGAGAATGTCGGATTGTAATAGGAGCCCGTTCCGCTATATTTAGCCCTGTTCCTAATCTTGGTCTTATCATTGTGGATGAAGAGCACGAGTCATCTTATAAACAATCAGAAGAATCCCCTTGCTATCATGCTCGCAACGTAGCTGTTATGCGTGGGTATTTAAATAAAAGTACAGTTATTCTAGGGAGCGCTACGCCAAGTTTAGAAAGTTATTACAATTGTCAGACAGGTAAATATGTCTTAAATAATCTGAGTATTCGTGCAGAGACTTCTGCCTTGCCCGAGGTAAAGATTGTCGATATGAAAATAGAGCAGCAGAAAGCTCAAGGGTATACCCTATTTTCAGAACTCTTGCTTAATGGCATTAAAGAACGGCAGAAAAAAGGTGAGCAGATCATTATATTTTTGAACCGTAGAGGGTATCATACAACACTTGTATGTCAATCATGTGGCCATACCATTGTCTGTCCTCATTGTGACGTCTCATTAACTTTTCATCTTAGTGACAATCACTTAGCTTGTCACCTCTGCGGCTATTGCTTAAAGCCGCCACCTAAAGAATGTACTAAATGTCATTCCGCTGAAACAATGCGTTATAAAGGTTTTGGCACTGAACACGTAGAGCGAGCACTACATGCTATTTTTCCCGACATAAGAACGCTTAGGCTTGATGCTGATACAACTCGACATAAAGGGAGCCACGAACAAATATTTCGAGCCTTTCGTACTGGTAAAGCAGATCTTTTAATAGGGACTCAAATGGTTGCAAAAGGACTCCATTTTCCAGCTGTTACTTTAGTCGGCGTACTTAACAGCGATGCCAGTATTAATATTCCAGATTTTCGATCTGCTGAAACAGCTTTCCAATTGATTACTCAGATCTCTGGGCGAGCTGGACGGGGAGCTTTAGCCGGAGAAGTTATCTTGCAGACTTATATGCCTGAAAATGATGTTATACAATTAGCTGCTAAACAAGATTTTATTGGATTTTATGAAAAAGAAATTCGTTCTAGAGAATTATTTGCGTTCCCCCCTTTCTTAAATATTATTAAAATTAATTTTAGTGGGGTCGACCCTTTACAAATACAAGAAGTAGCAAAGAAGCTACGGAATACTCTTTTGTCTAAATTATCTGAAGCCTTTCAGGTCCATCCTGTCATTCCCTGTGGGCATGCTAAAATTAAGGATCTTTATCGTTTTCAATTTTTGATTCGAGGCCCTAGTGTCTATAATATAAACCAGAGCATTGAATCTGCTTTAACTGAAATAAATATACCTAGTAATATTAAACTCCATATTGATGTGGACCCTACTTCAACTTTTTTTTAGTTTGCATCTTAAAATACAGCAAAGTGTAGTACTCAATAAAAAATGTTATAACTCAGAACTGTCATCACTGTGAGGTACTAATAAAGGGGGCTCTTGATCTTTAATTTTAAGCTGAGCTATTCCAAATATAGAATCACTACTTGTTTTTCTTTTTTTGATAAATTGAGCAGAAGTCGATTGTGAATTGGTATTTATTTTTTGATTTTTCTTAATTCTAAAATTTGTTTTAGGTGTTAACAGAGAAAAAAGTTCACCCCTCTGCTTTTGCTTAGCTATTGCTAAAGGCGTTCGACCTTGCTTATCTTTAATATCAACTGTAGCTCCATATTCGAGCAAAAATTCTATAAGACGTACAGATCCTGATTCGCATGCCTGGTGTAATATAGCTACCCCTTTATCATTAAAGCTATCAATTTTATACCCATTCTCTACAATAAGGTGGTGAAGTATAGGAAAATTTTCATAAAATGCAGCCCAATGCAAGATAGGGTAACGCTGAATTTCATAAGGCTTAAATTTTATGACGTTTATAATATAATTGTATCCTTTATCTAAAGCTTTTAAAGCATTACAAATCACTTGAGCTATGCAATAGTCAACTTCATTTGTATTTTTTTGTTCCATATAATTTTCATGATATAACTCGTATAATCGCGCAATTCGAGATAAGTTTTGATCTAATTCATAAGCTTTATTTAACTTTTGTCCCTTCGCTAATAGAGAAGCTAACGCCATAATAGACCTGTTCTTCCAAAGATAGTCCACTGGGGTCATAAAATTTGCATTAAAATTGGAGTGCAAACTTCCATATTTGTTCAGTAAAGCAATCAAATGCAAATTGTGTCTTTTACACGCAAGGTGCAAAGGTGTATTTTGTAAGCGATCACACTCAATAGTTAATAAGTTTTCTTGCCTCTGGTTTATGTTAACTATAGGATCTTCCGCAATAATATGAGCTAAGTGTCTAAGATCATTGTCAAATATAAATCCTACCATCTTTGCAATAAGATAAAGCCCCCAATCGTGCTTGAGATTTTCTTTTATATACTTATAAAAGGCCTTGAAAAAACCTATTGGATTTGAGTGCGTCGAGAAGCATAACCTATTAAATCGCCGTAAATAATTGCTAAGGGGCCTAAAAACATCTTTGTTCACATCTTCATTAATAAAAAATTTGTTCTGAAGGGCGATTATTTTATTTTCTACATAGTCTAAAAATTGCTTTAGCTCGCAAAATTGAACCATTTTGAAAGCACTATAATTCCCCTTATATTTATTCTCATAACTAGATAATTTCGCCTTTATATCTTCATGCTTCCATTTTAAATAGATTTTTTTCATTACAGACATAACCTTTTTAAAAGGTTCTTCATGTATAAGTATATTTTCTTTGGCACAATAATCTGCAAAAATTGTGCATAGCAATGCATAGATGGAAATTCTTATATTTGTATACGAGCAATTAGATACTGTTTGTTTTTCAGTTTTACGGCTGTAAATGGGTTTCACATCCAATAACTTTCCAAGATCAGTATAATCTGAATAATCCCCTCTATACATATTTGATAGAAACTCTTTAGTAACAGGGCTATTAAGACTATAAATTTGGAATCCCCCAAACTCCTCACTTCCATTTTTAATTGTATTACAATCACACTGTACTAGGTAATTTTTATAAAAAATAATACAGGAATGGTGCTGAAAAGGTTGATTTCGATTTCGAGACCAAATCAAAGGAAGATAGTGAATTAGATCATATTCACAATGCCCTAGTTTTTTGTCTTTAGTAGCTTTATGACAATCAATAAATGCTTTTTCAATGCTTAGCGATAAAGTACTTAAAGCTACTATAATTTTTTTTAGCTCTAGAATGAGTTTACCATTCGAATTCTGTAAGATCTCCTCGATGATACTAAATTCTTCAACAAGTTCTTCAAAATTTTTTTCAAAAAAAGTTTTGAACGAGTTGCTAATATTTTTGATAGTAGTAGCAAGATAAAAAAATTCTAATTGAAAACTATGAGTAACTGCGTTGTTTTGATAGTTTTCAAAATTACCCTCTATTCCACAAGCATGAGCTAATAAGACACTGTCCTTTTGTAACTTAGCATATTCACTGTCTTGTTCATCATTACATTCTTCGTATAAATCTTTTAAGTATTTAGTTGAATTTACATAATTATTCGCTTGAGTAATAGTCAGCAACGTAAGTCCTGTACATGCGACCTTTTTAAACTCTTCAAAAGAAATTTTTTGCTTTATCTGAACTAAGATCTCCTTGTATTTTAGATCCTGCTCAGCCAGTAATTTATCAATGTTGACACATTTATCTTCCAATAAGTTTTTAGCAAAATCGACAGAACATGCCATTGCTAGTGGAGTCTGTCCCGCTTTATTCGTATTGATTAGACTCTGCAATAAGACATCACTTGGTAGTGTATGCAAAAATAGTTTTAATATGTCCAGATTAAACAGAGAGCAGCAAATATGTAAAACTCCATTACCTTCACTGTCTTGTAGATCAAGAATAAGTTCATTATACTTGCCCTGGCAATTAGTTAACAAAATTTCGATAGTTTCAGTACATTCAAACTTACAAGCTATAAATAATATCTTTCTTGCCCAAGTAAAGTTATTAATAACAGCTTTGACCTCACTTCCTTTAGGCAATTCAGAAAATTTTTTACCTAATACATTTACAAAATAGGTCTCTCCTAAGCTTTTTAGCAAAGCTTGTGATAAAGGTTCTAAGCCTAAAGATAAAGCCTTGAGTATAAAAGCATCTTTTACGCTCTTATCTATGTTATTTATATTTGACGTTTCAAAACTAAAGCCATTTTGAATAAGATAGTTAGCTTGCTGTGCTAGCATCTGAATTACACAGATATCTAACAGGCTGCAGGGGCCTGCTTCTGTGCTAAATGAATTATCCACAGGATACTTTAAAGATTGCAAGTGGTGTAGCATTTTCCATTTACTATGCATAACCGCATATATACTTACGTCCTGCCACAAATGACTTTTTTTTAAAAACCAAGAATTGTTTAATTTTATTGAAAACAAGCTTTTTAAATACTTAGCCTCATTCAAATCTTTAACAAAAAAATAACATTCTATCTTAGATAATATTTCTAAGATGAAGTAATATTGATGCAAATCTGAATTCAATTTTTTATTAATTTCTTGTAGTAACTTATCAAAATAGGATTCATTCTGTGTCGATATGATTTTTTCAAAAGTTTCCTTTAGTAAAAATAAACTTATACTTTCTAATCTATTAGCTAAACATTGTTCTAGCACAATATAGTGCCAACCATTTTTCCAGATTTCTTCATCATTAAACAATTTAAGGTGTCGATAAAAACAAATACCTATATTCTCCATACGTTTGTTCAAGGCTAGTTGAAAATAATCCAGAATGAAATTAGATTCGCAGCTGCTAGATTTAATTTTTCGAAAAGGTTGTGTATATAGAATTTTATTCAGGAAACTAGCTACTTGGACTTCGTCTTGAGTTTTCTCAAGGTTATTGTATAGACTATCTAAAAGGCCTGACCCATACTGTAAATGAAATACCCTATTTGAAAGATAAGTAACTGCATTCCTTTCTTGTCTTTTAATAGAGGCAAATATATCTGATACCAGTTGTGTTAAATTTTTAGCTTCTTGCGAACTATTGGCAACATTCGAAAGGTTCATTTCCACGTTTGAAGTGAATGAAAAGGGGGAAATAGATTTAAAAGCGTCTATAGGTTCCATAATCAAAACATCAATATATACTATTAGTTTAAGGGCGTAGACTGAAGTATAGATTTGCTGATACTATACTCTTTAATAATTGTAAAATCGATATATAGGTGTTATAGGTTTTTCAAAGTAAACCTATAACATCAAAGCGGCCATATGAAAGATTTTATTGCATACTTATTTTTAGAGAGCTTCTCATATCCCAAGAGTTAGGCTACAAAACATATGAAGGCCTTTATGTAATAAAATAGTATAAAAGTTCAGATTTACTAGAACTTTCCATAACTGCTTATTGATTACTTCACTAGACTTTAGCGAAATGCTTCTTTACAAAGGATCTATTCATGTAATAGCTTCATGTTTGTATATTGCATTAATTGCTTGTTAATCTCTTTGACAACCTTATTAATTTGAGCAAGGTCCTCTGCATTATTGACTACTATTTCACTCTTATAAGCCTTTCCAAAAGCTTCATAATCAGCAGCCCACTTTTCAAAGTGCTTAAGATAAAATTTTGCATTTTCCTTATCGCGTAATTGAATACGAGACTTGGCAATATCAAGAGGAACTTCTAGCCTGATAACAGTATGAGCAAATCCTAATTGGTTGAGAACAGGAAATAAATCTTTGTAAACACGATCGATACTAGCATCCAAAATAATCAATCCGTTAGAAATTCGCACTCTTTGCATTAAATAAATGGTGTAAGCTTCAAGAACTGTAGCCATTTTATCTTTATCAACAATCTCATTAGGATTAATCTTTAAAGAATGCATAATTGCTCTTATGTCGTTGCTACTGATACGTACAGCTTGGTATTTATCTTCTAATAATTGGGCTATTGTACTTTTACCCATTCCTGATACGCCTGAAAAGCAGATTACTAAGGGGTCATGCTTAACGTTTAGATACTTAAGCATAGGGCTATGAGCGCCATAGACTTTATCAAATAATGCTTGCTGCTGAGGTGTTAGCGTAGGCATTATTTTGTCATTAGCATAGCTCATTGCAAACGGAGCAATCATTTGACAAAAAGTGAATAGCAATAAAAGCTGACATAGTGTTCTAAAAAGGATATTTTTCATCTCTTCTCCAATCTGTTAATGTTCATGTTTGCCACTATACTAAAGCCGCTATTTTATACAAAGAGGCTTCAATTATAACGAGTTCCCATACAAACATTTTAAAAAATCAAAATTCCCAAGCGATGCCTATAACTAATCAAAAAGCGGGTTTATTACCTACTAGGTCTTAAGCAAAATAGATCTTTTTCAAACCCGTTTCGCTGGGATTTATCAAGTTCCTGATCGTAAAGACTCAAAAGAGGCTCAATGAATTTATGCAAACGCATATCTAGGGAATGGACTTTCCCTCTATACTCTTTCCTGATCTATACGGATGTAAAATGCTAATTGAAAGGTTTAAATTTAATGCTAAAAACGTGTGCGACTTATTATTTTTTATGCTCATTTATACTAGAACCTATATCAAAATTAGCACGTGTAAAAGCCTGCCATACCCTTTCAAAAATAGTACATAAAGCACCATTAGCCATTACATTTGAAGAAGTAATGAAAGGGTCTAAAACCACATTTAAAGCTAAGATTAAAGCACACATTTCACTGGAGAAGCCTAAGTATTTTTGATAAAGAGGCAACATAATAAATATAGCACCGCCTAACACTGCTGCTGTCGTAAACCTCATCAATACAAACATTAACATAAAGGGAAACCAGATATGGAAAGGGGGAAAAGGCTGCCAAAAGCTTAGCATAATTGCTAGGCAAAGAAAAGAGTTAGCAATACAATCACCTATTTGTTGAATATTTGTTGTAGCGGGAATTACTACCTGAGCGAATTGAGGATCTTTTACATTTTTCGCTACAGCTGCGATTGTAAATGGCATTGTAGCCGCGCTAGACATTGAGGTAAACGCAACAATACCAGCTGGTAATACATTGCTGAACAAACTCCAACTTTTCTTTAAATTTAAGTTTCCTGCTATCATGTACAAAAAAGAGATGTAAAGAACTAAAGCTACAACCAAAAGCAGAAATACAGTGCCATAATTAGTTAATAAGGTCCCTAAAACTCCTGTATACTGCATATTCAGAAGAAAGCCAAAGATAAATAGAGGTACCATCTTTGCAAAAATTTTGGAGAATACAAAGTCTACCCCGTTCTTTAAATAAACAATTGCATTTTCCCAAGCTCCTACATAACCGAAAGCACTTAAAATCCCTACGACTAACCCTGTGAATGTTCCTTTATCTGCGGTCCAGTATGAGGGTCTAAAAGGATCAAGTGAAAAAAAAGGTTGTAAAGACTCTAAAGTTGTATTTGAAGCAATTAGGGGTGGCAAACTATTCCTAAACAAAGAGCCCCAAATGTAAGCATATAAAACACTTAAACCATTAGAAAAAAATTCAAAACCTGCCAGAACAAACACGAAGAGAATAGCTTTAGAACGAAAAGCTGATAGAGCACTTGTAATATACACACACACTGCTATGGGTAATATAAACATCAAAAGATCTTTGATTATCACGCTCAATGTGTAGAATATTTGCTGAAGCGGTAGAGGCAGATATTGTCCAAATATCCCTACAAATGTCACTATAAAGGCTGATTGGTATACAGGATTATCTATTAAAGAAAAAAAACGATTCAATATTTGTTCCCCTTTCTTAAGCAGCCTAGTGCACATTATTTACTTTATTTTTAGCAATAGTATCTTTAAGATTCTCTTACCAAAACATTCCTATAAAGTAGAATTTTAAATATATCATATGAATAGGAACTTATTCTTATTTTTTGCTAATAACATATTTTTTGTTAGTTTAGTCAAAGCATAAAAAAAGGAAAATTTTATTACAATAGACCTCTTCAAACATCTTTATAAAAGCTCTATCGAACAAGTATATAATAGATGATACAAAGAACCTAGCAGGAGGTCTGTCTTTTATAATTTTCATTCGTAAATGCTCATATCCTATTTTCACTTAAAGACAGAGTTTATACTGCTATAAAGCAATTAACCTTTCAAAAGATTACGTCTGTAACCATTTTTGCCATATCCTTTCATAAAAGCTTTCCAACTTTGGCACAAAATAGTTTGGATTGCCTAGATTAGCCATTAACATCTTAGCTCGAAGTTCTATCTTTAGCTTAAGTAATAGAGGTATGTCTTGAATTTTCTGTACTGCTATGCTTACGTATTCTTCTGGGGAGCTAGCTATAAAATCTCCAAGCTCAACCTGTTTTAATAAGCTCGCCCCTATTCGGCTAACGTGCATCTCTCCTTGCATGGTAACTGTGGGTATACCCATCCATAAAGCATCACAAGTTGTCGTTGTTCCATTATAAGGATAGGAGTCTAGAGCAAGATCTATATTATTATAGAACTGGTAAAATCTTTCCTGCTCCACAAATCCAAAAAAATGAAGTCGCTCAGGGGCAATCCCTTTTTGCTCAAAATATTGTAAATAATGCGATTTTGTTCTTTCACAGCCAAAAGATCTATTTTTCATAGCAAAATGGGCGGTAGGAGCTGCTTTTAATATTTGAACCCATAATTCTAACATTTTAGAACTAATCTTTTTTAAGTCGTTAAAACACCCAAAGGAAGGAAACCCGTTTCTTAACATAGGCAAAGGGGTCAATTGACTATTGCATGAATATGGTTTGTAACATAAAAAGCCTCCCTCAATATATTCTAATTTCTCAGTATAGAATCTTTGGTTAAAAGGAGGATCAGTCCATATGTCACTTATTTTGTAATCAATTGTTTCTAAACCAGTACTTGCAGGATATCCTAAATAAGATACCTGGATAGGGGCAGCTTTATGCGCAAATACTAATAAACTATTGTCAGCTGTATGCCCAGCTAAGTCTACTAAGATATCGATCTCATCTTCTCTTATTTTTCTAATAGCCTCTTGCACTGATAGCCCTTTTATAACACGCCAATTAGGACAGAACTGCATAAGCTGCTCTGTGGTTGCATCGCGCTTTAGAGTATTTGAGTAGCAATATATCTCAAATTGAATACGATTAGTATGTTGAAGAATAGAAAGCATAAAACGAGTAACAGCATGATCCCAAAAATCTGGAGAAACATATCCAACTCTGAGCTTAGAGTGTTTTGGATAAGTTGCAGGAGAATAATGTATCCTTCTAACTGCAGGAGGTTTTTCAAATCTTTCACCCCATTGTTTTTGAACTTCTAAGAACTTCTCTGTTGCTGTTGTATAGAGGATAGATGTAAGGTAACCACTATAAAAAGATGAGTCCACGCGAGTTGATTTCACGTAATGCTCAAATAATTGTATAGCCTGGTCTGCATGTCCTTGCTGAAGAAGACAAATTCCTAGAAATTTATGTAACTCTACAAATTCGGGAAAGAACTGTAAACCTTTTTGGCACCAATTAACAGCTTCATGCAAAAATCCCCTTTCAAAGCTAATCTGAGCAATATTTAAATAGATTTGAGATTCTTTTGAATCTAAATCCAAAGCTTTTTGATAGAATTCACAGGCCTCTGATAAAAGATTTTGCTCCCTTAGAACATTTCCCAAGTTTGTATAAAATCCCGGTTCGCCAGGTTTAATCATGATTGCCTGTTGCAAATACTCTGTAGCAGCTTTATAATCACCACATTTCCACAAACAAGCTCCTAATAAGTTAAGAGTATCTGGCTGTTGTGGAAATTGCTCTAATATTTGGCGACAGATCCCAATCGCTAAACTATAATCTTGTTGAGCAATAGCTTCTACAACCCTTTTGTAATTCTCTTTAAATGACACAATTACTCCTAGAAAATTGTCAATCCATATAAAATTTAACTGCTAAGTTCCATTGTATAGCAATAATAAGGATGATTATCCTAATTGGCTTGCCCCCAAGATAATGACAAGATTATAAAAAAGCATATATACAATGCGCGGCTAGGTTTACCTTTTTTCCGCCAGTAGAAGAAAACGGTCAAATAGCCCGCGCTCAGTATAGTCACCAAAATTTTTATCTTCTATCTTTTATAGAATTTAATTTATAATGCATTCCTCTGCATTTCTTATTTCAAACGTTTATATAATCTTTTTAAATTAGTACAATAAATATGGATACAGTTAATGTCCTTGATTCATCTTCTTATTATGAATTCGTAATGGGTCTGACCGAACGCTCAGATTTAGGCGTCTTGGTTACTTTGATGACACTTAATTCTGAACTTCATAGAAACATGCAAAATGTCTTTGATCGTAGGCTGAAACTATTTAGTGAGCAAATCTTACTTCGAGACCGCCCTCTAAATTTTTTTACCTCTGTAGAATTCAAAGATCTTAAAGTTAGCAAAAAAATATTTCACAGTTTAATTGAACAAAAATTAATTGACCCTAAAAAATTGATTAAGGCTGCTGTAGAAAATAATGATACCCACACAATGCATTATCTTCTAAAAAGTGAAAAGATTGATTTGTCTGATGATGACAACTATGCAATTGTCCGTGCTAGTCAGCTAGGATTTACTGGCATAGTAGCCCAGCTTATAAAGAATAAAAATGTAGATCCTTTAGCTAGAGATAATGCGGCTCTTAAGCAAGCCTGTAGCAAGGGACATAAAGAGGTTGTTAAAATTTTATTTAAAGATAAGCGAGTCAATACAGATTCATCTAAAAAATTAGCTGTTTTCTGTGCACAACAAGGGAACCATGAAGACCTTATTACTTTCATTAAAAAACACAAACAAGGAAAGTTAAAAAAGGCATTCAATAAAGCTAAAGAATGGATAGGAAAAAATTATAGTCAATAAATTTGCTGCAAGGAAGGCTCATTTACAAATATGAGCTTTCCTGGTTGGTAATACTTTTTAGCAGATGTTATTATACCTGTAAAATAACTTGCTGTTGGATACCTGATAGGTCTCTACAAAAAGGATTCTGCAAGAAGTCTAGTGAGTCCTGTCCCCCTATGAAAACGATGCGTTGCTTTTTTGTAGACAAGGTTTGTTTATTTCATGGGAATTTTCTAAGGGCTGGTACGATTGGTTGACGTCATCAACAGCAAGCAAAACTTCAAATAACTCTCGCGGAAGAATGCCCTTAATTCTACAAAAAGTTTCAATATTGCTATATTTCACTAAATTTTCAGATTTTTGTAAAAGATTTTGCAGCCTCTGGGTATCTCCGCTATAAACAGCCTCGTAGATCTTCGTATTTTTGCTGTAGCTCAGCAATCTTGGGCTCATTGAATTATTGTCAGGAGAGGCGCAAAATATGACCGTCCTACTATTTTGTCCTTTATTTCTAAATACTCTATTCGCCGTCATCTGCGTATTTGTACACAATGTATTATCTTCTATTTTGTTTACTAGTAGCTGCATGAGCTTGCGATAATCCATCCCTACTATTTGGCAGAAGATTTGGAAGTCTTTAAAGGTCGGACGGACTCTATAGTCATTCAACAAGATTTCAATGACTTTATAGTGTCCTTTAGCTATAGCTTGACTAATAGCCTGATTGCCCCTTGCGCAAGGATTAACCCGAGGGTCTTTCATTAAAATTGTTACTACTTGGTAGTGCCCTCTTTCTGCAGCCTCTATTATTAAAATATTATCATTTATAGCCGGGTTACTTCTACCGTCTTCAAGTAATAACTGAACAATCGAAGTAGCTCCAATCGCGCAAGCATTATACAAAGCTTCACAATTAGCTGCTGCAGGATCAATGCTGTTATCCTTTAATAAGAGTTGAACTATGTTAGGATAACCATAAAAGCTCGCAAGACGTAGTAATAAACTATTATCAAACGATAGGTCTAAATTAGTTTTTTCTATGATTACTTGAAAAATTGCAGCTGATGGCTTCTCATCTAGTATGTCGAGTAATAGCTCATATTCTGTACCGTTAAAATCTACTTTTATTTTATTCAAAAGCGTTTCAAAGGTAACACTATCCCCTTTTGCAGCTGCTACAATGATGATAATATAATCATCCACCGTAAGATCAATAGAGGGATCTTCTAATAGCTCTTTAATAAGTTCATGATTACCATTTTTTATAGCTCTGATCAAAGCCTTCTGCTTATCTAGAAAAGGAAAGCTGAACGGATGATCTATGATGAGTGTTCCACCCTTTGTAGTGATTTGCTGAAAATGTTCATTACAGGGTTTTGAGGGCTTATTCTGCATCTCTAATACAGGCAAGTTTTGGCTATCTTGAAAAATAGTGGATGCTGTGAGTTTTATCTCTTGAGACTGCTTTTGTTCTAATGACATCACCTTATTAAAGCCAAATAAATTATCATCTTTAGATGATGTAAAATTAAAATTACGTGTAATAAGATCTGGAGGCAACAATTTATTAAAATTCCTATTTATATTTTTTGATGGTTTATTTACTGTAAATTTTAATCTATAGCGCAGCTACAGTCAATTTGAATAATTCCCCAAATATCACTTCGATTAAAGTAACTAAATTTTTGGTAGAGTAAGATTTATGAAATCAGCTAAAATACTAGTCTATATACATCTCGAAAACACGAAAATCAGAAGTTTTTATAAACGTTAGATTATCTGATTTACGCAAAACACTATTGGTAGACATTTTTTAAATGTGATTACTAATGGCTTCGCAAGAAACGATATGTTTTGTAAACCTAAGGGGGCTTTAATATGATACAATATAGACTAGCTTGTCTTTTGGCAGTTTTATCTGTGAATACAGGTTGTTTTCAAAAACAACAAGCTCAAACAAGAAATGAACCACCTTCTGGCACCTATAGTCATGCTAAGGAAAAAGCAAAAGATACTTACTATGCTGCTAAAGAAGCTGTTAGTGATACCTACAATGCTACAAAAGCAAAAATCAAAGGCGAATCAAATGAATCAATTCAAGATGCGGCAAAAGATACAGCAAAGGATGTAGGAAAAAAAGCTGTCAAAGAAACAGTGAAAGGTGATGCACCACGTCCAGTGCAAAACGTTGTCAAAAATGCAGCTAAAAATACGATAAAAGATGCTCCTAAAGATACATTAAAGGGGGAAACAGAAAATATTTCTAAAGATGTAGCTAAAGACACTATTAAAGACTCTAGTAAAGACGCTGCCAATAAGTTAAAATCTGCTGTCGATTGATTTACGATACGTGAATTTATAAATCTTAGTTCAATTTTTTTAGCTTAAGATAATTTTCCCCTTTTGCAATATATAATTTTGAAAAGGGGGGAACTCGCTTGATATACAATGCGCGGCTAGGTTTACTTTTTTTTTACCAGTAGAAGAAAACGGTCAAATAGCCCGCGCTCAGTATAGCTCTTTTAAAAAATATTTTATAGTTGGCTACTAGTAAGTACCCTGGACTAGAAAGCTGTATCTTTTTTACCAGGTTGCACACTTAGAAATAGATGTGAGATACTTTTTAGAATTTTAAGCATACATCCTATACAAGCTAATATTTTCCCTACTTATCAAGAAAATCTGTATAATTTTTGACGAGTTTAGATTCTATTTTTATAGAAAAGGCTTAAAATATATTTTTCTGCGATTTATAAAATTTATCTGTCTCATCGCTCAAAAATAATACCCATAATATCTGATCCCCCATTACATTTTAATTTTCAATTCAGAGTTGCATTTATAGCTCTATTTCTTGATAATTAGGGCCTGCTTTTATTTATAAAAGTGTTTTTTTGAAGATTCTTTGCCGACGCTTAGAAGTTAAAAATTATTTAAACTTAGATAGGAGGAATTTATGCAAAAACAACAAACTGCTGCTGACTTATTGTTTGAGGTGGGCTTAATGCATGCATACACTGCAGAAATACAGATGCATAACAATTTAGACAATATGATAAAGCATGCCTCTTCCGCTAAGCTAAAAGGTTCATTTGCACGCCATCAGGAAGAGACAAAAAAGCAAATTGAACGTTTAGAAAAGGCCTTTGAGATGTTAGGAATTGAAATATCTTCCTCTTCTAGTAGACAAGGTGAGCGAACCAGCAAAGAATTGGCAACTATACTTGCTGGATTAAAGACAAGCGATCATAGTAAAGGTATGGAAGGGATCATTAGCGAAGGAAAAGAAATGATCCGCCATTTTGCATCTACAGAGATGGGAGACTTGGCTCTTATTGCTTCAGCTGAAAAAGTGGAAAACTTTGAAATCACTTGTTATAATTTTTTATACCAATGTGCTGTAAAGTCCAATATGACAGAAATTGCAGATATGCTAGCCGAGTCATTAAAAGAAGAAAAACATGCACTCACGCAGTTAGCTCATCTTGCTAAAGAGGACCTATCAAATCTTTAAATAATGTGTATTTTTGCTCTTGCGATTCATGCAAGAGCCTCAACATAAAACTATTTTTCTTTTGATAGGCATAACATCTGTATTCTTAAAAAAAATTAACTATTAATTAAAACCCAACGCATAAATTTTTAGCTTTAAATATTCTTTAATCTCACGGATTATCCATGCTATACCTTGAAACCGACCGTCTTATCCTTAGAGGATGGAAAGAAGAGGATCTTCCCCTTTTTGCAGCCATTAACAACGACCCTAAAGTTATGGAGTTTATGGCATCTCTTCTCTCCTATCAAGAAACAGCTGATTTTATCATTCGTATTAAACAAGAATTCCAACAGAAAGGATTTGGTTTATACGCAGTAGAAATAAAAAAAACTAAAGAGTTCATTGGCTTTGTGGGATTGCATATTCCAGCTTTTACAGCTCATTTCACTCCTTGTGTAGAGATTGGGTGGCGGCTAAATAGCCAGTACTGGGGCAGAGGCTATGCTTCAGAAGCAGCTAAAGAGGTCCTTAAAAAAGCATTTACAGATTTAAAGTTGACAGAAGTGGTCTCCTTTACAACAGTCCATAATACGCGCTCCCGTAAAGTTATGGAAAAAATTGGGATGCACCACGATCCTTGCGAAGATTTTCAACATCCTAATCTTCCATTGGATCATCCTTTAAGTAAGCATGTTCTTTATCGAATCAAGCAGAGCTACTAATATGCCAATGATTCTTGAATCACATTATGAAAATGAAAAATTTACACATATCGATTTTAGCCAATCCAATATGTATAAACGCATCTTTTCAGATTGTATATTCGAACGATGCCAATTCAATGAAACTAATTGGGCACAGACTTCTTTTCAAAACTGCATTTGGCTAAGTTGCCATTTAGCCGTAGTTAATTTAGAACAAGTGCGCTTCAAGCATGCTACTTTTCAAGATTGTAAAATAGTTGGAGGAGAATTTTACAAATGTGATCCCCGCTTGCTTTCACTTTACTTTGAAAAATGTATTCTATTAGCGTGTAATTTTACAGATCTTAAGTTAAAGAGAGCCAAATTTTATCAATCTATTGTCAAAGATTGTTTCTTTATTCAGACAGAGCTGACTGAAAGTAATTTTGCAGAAACGAACCTGCAAGGGACTATCTTCCATCAATGCAATCTAACAAAAGCTCAATTTGAGCAAGCTCAAAACTATATAATCGATCCTCGCACCAATAAGATTCAGCACGCTACATTTTCTATGCCAGAAGTTCTTAGCTTATTAGAATGTTTCCAAATTAAACTTAAGTAACCGCTTTTCTCTCCCTAAGCCTAAAAATCGATCAGATCATTTAATTCCGACTAGACTTCTATCTAAAATAGCGATAAGGAATAAGTTAAACTTTATTAATAAAGGGTACATTTATGTCTAGCACGACGCCTACGCAAAATATTTATACCTACTATTCAGAAACCTCGCTTATTTCTGATTTAACTAATCTGAATATATCTGCTGAAAAGATGGAATACTTTGAAAATCATACAATACCTGTTGTAAACAGGCTAACGAACCTTTTTAATAAAGTTATAGGGCAATGGGAAACACTAAAAGAAATTGAAAATAGTTTTAGAATTGCGAATCCTATTATAGATATAAATTCCAAATACTATCAGCAGCAACATTTTATGTGCTCTTCTACAGACCAACTCGAATTCGAGATGGCTATTCAACAACTTTTAGAACTACGCCAAAGATATACTCCTGACTATACATCTTTAAATGAAGCTGCGTCAATCTATGCAGGAACAAATACTTTTCAGTTGGTACTTTCACAATTTTCTAATGATCACATAACTAGATTGTTTTTTGAGACTGTTTCAGAGGGATTTATTGATTTAACCAAAACTATACTAGCTTATAATGACCCTATAGCAGCTACCCCCCTCCAATTTAACATTGAATCAACTTATCAAATAATTCTTAAACTTGAGCGTAATAGCGAATTCGATCTACTAGAAATCCTATGGGATGACCCCAGGTTTAATTTAGAATTCAACCATTTCTTTTTTAGAAATCAATGGTTTGCTAAAGCCCTAGAAAGAAATAAAGTTTCTACTATTAAAAAATTTACTGAGGATCCCCGATTTGATCCCACTATAGATAACCATAGGGCCTTTTTAATTGCATGTGATAGAGGAAATTTAGAACTTGTGAAGCATTTCCTTAAAGATGTAAGAGTAAACCCAAGTGTTCAAAATAATAAAGCATTAGTTTTAGCTACTACTAGAGGAAATTTTGACATTGCTCAAGAGATTTTAAAAGATTCAAGGTTCCAACTAAACAACATTAGTCCAGAACTTGTAAAAGCTTTCGAAAAGGCAACGTATGTTGCTATTCAATCTGGAAATAAAGAATTATTAGAATTACTTCAACCTTACCTGAAAGATATGATTAAGTTAGCTAACAAGCTTTTATAGCACTACACATAGGTAGTGTTTAATAGCCTTGTTGCATAAATCTTTTGATAAAAACTGTGCAATAGCGTCTTTGCAATGGATTGATAGCTTGCAAATTCTTTTCCATTGTCAGCTGTAAGGGTAAAAACTAAATCTTTTATTGCTTTCAAACGCTTAGGAATAGCTTTTTTTACTGTCTTTTGCTCTACTTTTACTAATTTTGTTAATTTGGAAGTTCAATCTACTGCTGAAAAATCTCCTCTTTTCTTTAATGCGTAAAGCTGGCATGTTTGTTCTTTGGTCAGATGATGGTAGCCTTTAGGCATAGTCCCTCTTAGTGATTTTGTGGTAAAAATAACTATAGAGGTCTCAGCCATCTCTGGCCATTTTAATTTTTAAAAGCTTTGTTGCACTTCAAGCTTGAAAGGGCACGTCTTAATAGATCGCGGGAATTGTAAACTCTCAAGCGAACTACCAACTTCTTCCTGCATACGGTTTTTAGTTAATTTCTGACCACACCATGGGCAAAAATTAATTTTCTGCTGACGACAACCTTCAACTTGTATTGCAAATTCCCTCTTTTTTACTTCGCAAGCAATAATCTTCTCTCTCTCGTGTATATGAAAATTCATTTGTTCGCAGCAATATTCCATATCTTCTCCTATCTAATTTTAATTATGGTACTGATCTATTTTATCATATGCATTACTGCGTAACTCCTATAATTCGATGCTATGCTTTATCATAGATTTCTTTTCTTCCACCACTCATCAGTCTTAAACTCTGCAGGCATCCGAGGATCGTCGAAAATATCATCTAATTTTAATTGGTCTAGTAGAATAGTAGAAAGTTCATTTGTTAAATCCGTGGGTAATTTTATTCCACACCAAGGGCAGAATCGGATAGACTGTACAACACGTTTAGAAATTCTAATAGCATAGCAGCGAGTTATGCAGTCATAATATATGACCTTTTCTTTTCCTATAGTATGGGTGTTCATCTGTTCACAACAATATTCATGCATTTTAATTTACTAATCCTTTGGTAATTTTTTGCCTGGTACCGCAGGCTTATACATTTCTCCTGTTATAGGATCCATCGATCCTAAATGAATGCGATTAGAATCATATACTTCAATATCATTATGTGTATGGTCCCACTCATAATATTCTTTCTTTGATCCTGTTTTTCCATTAGTTTTTCTACCATTTTTAGCAGGTTGCAAACCTTTCCAAATAGAGCTCTCCAACTTCGGAGAATGTATTTTCTAAACTTGGTTCCGATTTAGATTTACACTAAGGCCATCTTTAGCAGCCCTAGCTTCCATTTGAAAACTTTTTATAGGTTTACCTTCAAGGTTAGCAGCAAGCTTACCATTACCGACAAGGGTAGCTAACTGCTGCCCTTGAGGGGTCATCTGGTCTATGATTTGGGCTGCGACTTGCTCTGCTTTACAAGCGTTTTATAATTGTTATCGACAGAAAGAGTGGCTATTTTTCTAAAGAAATTAACTTGCTTTTCATTTGTTGCCTCCTTTCGAAATAAAGAAAAGTTAGGCTTATAAATAAGCCTAATATGAGATAGGTTTCTATGGATTTAAGCACTGTTGCATCATTCCAATAGGGTAATAGGTCTTTGCGAAAAGAGGGTTGATAGCCTAAATACTGTGAACTATTAGCCAAAAATCGGTTATTCATAGCCTTAATCCAAGCTGCTCCCCCTTCAAATGTTGTTCCTATAAATAAGATCGCAATAAAGCGATTAGCAACCACATTAAGGATAGAGCCAAAAATAAATACAGGAATAATACAAGCTATCAAATCACGTATAGTTACACCCATTGCATATCTCATGCAATCATCTATACTCCTATAACCTATGAAATACTCACTCTCTGAAATAAAAACGACCCCCCAATGCCAAGTAAATAGCCATAAAATTAAACTTAGCCATGGGATTTGTTTTTTATTATTAGGTATAAGGGTTAAAGGTAGTTTTGAATCTTCTTTAAGGATATAGTCTTTTATCTCTGTTGTTTGATAATCGGTTGGAATCAAACTTAGGGATCTCTGAAATAAAGCTCTCCGAATTGGCCTGATACCAAATAAAATTAAATTAACCATAGCTATAGTCCAAGGAGAAGTTAAACGTTCCCTATCTAATCCTTCAATTATTAATCCTTTAGAGTCTAATTCCACTTCATCAGGGCTACGACCTGGTCGGTAAATTTTTAATTTGTCTACCTCCTTACCAAAAACCAAAGGTAATTTATCACTACTATTGCATGTAAACCTGAGCCTATATAGCTTCTCATACATGATGAAGGCACTTTCTTGGATAAATTCCGCTTTTTCACCTCTATTAATCTCATACCGAGCTTCTACCACTTCTAATCGTCCAAACTTTAAACGCTTCACTGAAATTAATCCTTTCCTATTTAGATATAATTTTTCGAGCTGTGATCGTTCAAAGTTTGAATTTTTGTACAGCTTATACACAATGATTTCAAAGACCCCTTCCCGCAAAGGCCATTTAAAAATTTTTCCATCTAAATAGGAATTACTGTACTTTAAAACAGTTTTTGATCTTATAGGCTTTTCTTCAGCAAAATATCCAAAATTAAAATCATTGGATAAATAGTAGTATTCCCTGCACTCGGCCGAATGTGCACATAGAAATATCAGGCACATGCTAGACATCATAATATAGATAGAATTTAACTTACTGCTTTTCATTTAACACATCTTGTATCTGTTCATATATATTTTCAGCTGCATAATCTATAGCAAGATCTTTTGCCTCATTAGCAATAGGCCCCTTTGTGAGAAGGTCAATGGCTGATCCTCTAATCCCTAGATGTAATACTCCCGATACAAGACTTACTTGAGCCGCATTCCTCACATCTTTTAGAATCTGTAAGCTACTCTCCTTATATTGCGTATCCTGCCCATCTTGTAATAAAGATAGATTTTTTTGACCTTCCTTATAAAGCGATTTATAAGCCTCTACTGTAGTATATGCACCGAGTTCCGCCCCTAAAATTCCTCCTCCTAGGTAACCTGCAAAAGCATATTGCGGTCCTATAGCTAGTCCTATTCCCGCCCCTGTACCTGATCCAATATATGCCCCAGAAATGGCACCTATATATCTTTTTGATTGGAAAAAGCTATTTGGTTGGCATGATAGTCCAGTATATTATCGATTTTTTCCAAGTTTTTATAAAAAGGATCTGTAGAAAATTTAGGTACAAAATTGTCATAAATATGTGCAGGCTTTTCGATTGTATCATCATTATAAATAAAAAGCATTTGTTGCTGCTCTTCAGTAATGAGGCCTTTTCAAATAAACTTTGGGTCAAATTATATTTTGCACCTTCTTTAGTAGCCGCCAAAGAAGGTTTAGAGTAAGAATTAAATTGATTTGCAAAATTTGCAGATCCTTTGACCGCAATTTCTGCTGGCATTTTTGCCCGCATGGCTATCCGTTGTAAAGCTAAGCCTTCGATGGCATATCCGTTGTAAAGCTAAGCCTTCGATGGCATCCACTTGTCCACTAGAGATCTTTTGACAAAGGGAGGGGCGAGAGGCTAGATACAGCGCTTCTTGAGGGAAAGCTCCAGCTGCAATGAGACGGCGGTACACTTCACTCGCTTTCGCTTGCCCCTCTAATTGTGTGGGGACCTCTGTACCTAATGCTGTAAAGAAAGATTTCACACTGCGCGCTTGTTGAAACATCGCCTCTAAGTCCAAGGTGGGCAGTTGAATGCCCCCTTTGGATCCTTTTTTAGAGCCTTTTTTGTGCGCAGCACCAAGATCACGATTCAAGCCACTTATATCGGAATTTGTTTTGATCTCTTCTGCAGGACCAAAGGTTGTTC
>JARBTQ010000003.1 GCA_029240075.1 Chlamydiales bacterium | reverse complement strand
TCATACTGACTTTCTCCTATTTTTTTTGCGTAAGGAGAGTATACTGCTTCTAACTTTTCTTTTTTAGTCTACCGTTGCACTTGTTAATTGAATACGCGTTTTATCTGGTTCTTTAGAAATAGACTAAAACATTATTTTCTCTTCATAGAAACGAACATTAGGCTGGAATTCTTGCCTAAACTGAGCTGGAGTACGTTTGTAATTTTTCCTGATGCGATTCACTTCTTGCTGTATTGAATAACATTCAATAGCTTTGCGCAAGTCCCCTATAGAGACACCTAGTTGCTCGGCACTACTTCTTCCTATCGAACCTTGATTAGCTTCTATTATTTTTAAGAGATCTTTAGGTTGATACTTGTAGACTTTACTAACTTGTTTGGGTTCGTCGTACAATCGTAAAATTTCATCATAAGAAGAAACTAAAACGACTTCGTCCTTATGATAACGGTAAGGAAATCCCATAGGAGTTTCTGCAACAATAGAAACAGCTGGTTGACGATCCTCATAAACATAGAGACGATATCCAATTTTCAATTTACTCTTGTAACTGTTTAATCGTGCTTTCCAGCGTTCAAAGATATATTGGACGCCTGCTTTGCGAAAATGAAAATTGATGGGCAATTTGGGATTATCGTAGAGATAACTTTCTGTTTTCCACAGGTGAACGTGGTTATAGCTAGAATGCTCTAGAGGGTCCTCCCCTTCAAAGTAAAACTGCTTTTCCCCTATCTCCTCATACCAGTTAGCCAACTCTTTTGATATTTTTTGAGCTTCAATTAAAAAAGTATGGTGCATGATTTTGTGACCTTTAAGACAAATTTCTTATTACATCTTGCAAAGATTGTACGAAGACATCAATTTCTTGAGTTGTGTTATACAGAGCAAAAGAGATACGACAAGTCCCTGTGATACCAAAACGTTTCATAGTTGGTTGGCTACAGTGATGCCCTGTTCTAATAGCGATCCCTTTAAGGTCTAAAAGTGTACCAATATCAAGATGATGAACTCCTTCCACTACAAAGCTGATGATAGCACCTTTATGAGGGGCCATACCAATGATGCGCACCTTATCAATTTGCTCTAATTGCTTAGTGCCGTATTGAAGTAATTGATCTTCAGCCGTATTAATTGTAGCTAAACCTATATTGCTAATGTAGTCGATAGCAGCGCCTAGTCCGATCACCTCTGCAATAGCAGGGGTTCCCGCTTCAAACTTAAAAGGTAACTTATGAAAGGTTGTACTTTCTAGAGTCACAGTATCGATCATATCCCCGCCAGATTGGTAAGGGGGCATCGCATCTAGCAGCTCTGCTTTTCCATATAATAATCCCACTCCTGTAGGACCAAACATTTTATGGGAAGAGCAAGCGTAAAAGTCCACATCTAAGGCTTGAACGTCTACGGGCAAATGTGCAGCACTCTGTGCTCCATCGATAAATACTTTAGCTCCGACGGCATGAGCATCTTGGATGATCGATTCGATAGGGTGAACTGTTCCTAAAGAATTAGAAACGTGTGCTAAGCTAACTAATTTAGTTTTTTCATTTAATAAATTACGAAAGCAAGCTAAATCAAGCTCCCCTTGCTCATTTACTGGGATGTATCTAATCTTGACACCTTTTTCTTGGCAAATCCGCTGCCAAGGAACCAGATTAGCATGGTGTTCAATCTCTGTTAGGATCATTTCATCCCCTTGCTTGAAAAAAGCGTCGCCAAAGGAACGTGCAACTAAATTGATAGCTTCTGTCGTTCCTTTAGTGAATATGATCTCCTCTTGCTTAGCTGCATTAAAAAAGCAGCGAGCTTTTTCCCTAACGCTGTGGTAACGTGCAGTTGCTTCTGCTGCAAGGGAATAGACTGCTCGATGTACTGTTCCATAACTTTGTTGGTAAAACTGAGTGATCGTGTCAATCACTTGTTTAGGTTTTTGAGTCGTTGCTGCAGAGTCTAAATAGACCAGAGGATGTCCTTGTATCATCTGAGATAAAGCAGGGAAGTCTTTTCTAATGGCCTCTACATCAAAAGCTCTACTCATGATCGTAACCTAAAAATTGATTTAACCATTTTTGCATTTTTTCTTGTGCCGAAGGAATTGTAAGATGATCAATTACCTCTTGACAGAAGCCATGGATCAAGATCCCTTTTGCTTTTTTTGCTGGAATACCACGACTTTGCAAGTAAAAAAGGGAATCTAGATCTAGTGAACCTACAGTTGCCCCATGAGATGCTTTGACGTCATCGGCAAAAATCTCTAGATTAGGTCTCGCATATGCAATTGCCTGTTCGCTTAACAAAAGGTTATTGCTCAGTTGAAAAGCTTCTGTCTTTTGCGCCTCTGAATGGATATAAATTTTCCCTTCAAAGCTTGAGCGAGCATTGTCCATAAGCACAGTCTTAAACTTTTGGTTAGATCGACAGTGGGGTGCTTGGTGATCTACGTGTACATAAGTATGGGAATGTTTATTCCCTTGTAAAAGAGAGATCCCTTCCAAACTAGCTTCGCTGTTTTCACCTAGTAGCTCCATGCGGTAGTCTTGCCGTACTGTATGAGCCCCATCAGTCAAAAGTAATCCTTTAAAATTGGAATCCCTTTTCAAGGTAACCCGCACAATATCAAAGATCCATTCGTTTCTATGCTGCATTCTTAGAACTGATTGTTGCACAGCGGCTTGCTCTTCCAGAACTAGATCAGCCCCCATAATAGAAACAACTGTATCTTGGGAGTTATCTAGTACCGTATGTATCAATTGTAATGAAGAACTTTTACCGGCAAAAAGCTCTATACGGGGAAATAACAGGCGTAGCCCCTCATTCTCTCTAGTTGTGACATGCAAAATTTGTAAAGGAACTTCTACTATAACTTTAGGCGGTAGATAGATAAATAATCCTTCCTGAAACAGAGCTGCATTAAGAAGACTTAAGGGGTCTTGCTCTTCTTTTGCTAATTGAGTCCAGCGGTTACTGAAAAATGTGGTAAATCTTTTATTTCCTTCCGTCAAGGTGGATATAACTACAGATGGGGGCAAAGCCGTCCAATTGGATAATTCTGGACAAAAGTGACCATCTACAAATACCAGAACCGAGTTTTGACACTCAGGTAAAATAGAGGGTTCTAGATCTGCTCGATTAACAATAGGAGCATGGGATGCAGTAGTATATCCTAAAGAGTGTTCATATAATCTCTTTAAGGGGATATAATGGTAATTGTCTGAACGCAATGAGGGCAGCCCCACTTGACCAAAACGTTCCCAAGCTTTAGCTCTTAACTTTGCAAAACCATCTGTTTGCAACAGGTTATAACGCCCTATGAGAAAGTTAGCTAAGGGTATAGTTTCAAGATCCATAAGCATAATAGACGCCACCCCTTATCCTAAATTCTGTACAGTAGAAGCTGTATTAAGCCAATCATAACCCTTCTCCTCGAGCTCCAGGGCTAAGCTTGCATCTCCTGTTTTAACTATTTTACCATCAATCATGACATGTACAAAATGGGGCTTTACATAATCTAGTAAGCGCTGATAGTGCGTAATAAGTATTAAGCTATTCTGCTCACTTTTAAATTGATTAATTCCTTTGGAGACAATACGGATTGCGTCAATATCTAAGCCTGAATCGGTTTCATCCAAAATAGCAACTTGTGGCTCAAGCAATGACATTTGTAAGATCTCATTACGTTTTTTCTCTCCTCCAGAAAAACCTTCGTTAAGATTGCGTTCTTTAAACTCTAGGCGCATATCCATCTGCTTCATCTTCTCTTCTAGGATACGGTCAAAGTCTACACCCTTTGCTTCTGGTTGTTGCCTGGCTTTACGTACAGCATTGTAAGAAGCTTGCAGAAAATCACGATTGCTGACTCCTGGGATTTCCAATGGATATTGAAAACTCATAAACAAGCCTTTGTGAACACGCTCCTCAGGGTCAAGCTCTGTTACGTCCTCTCCATTTAATAGGATTCTACCTGAAGTAATCTCATAGTCGGGATGACCAGACAAAACTTTAGCTAGTGTAGACTTTCCTGCACCGTTAGGTCCCATAATGGCATGAATTTCACCATTTTTTACCGTAAGGAAGAGTCCTTTAATGATTGGCTTATTGCCTTCAATTGATACGTGTAAATCTTGTATTTCTAACATAAATAGTTGATCCTAGCTTAACCTACAGAGTTGACCAGTTTAAGAGTTAATAATTTATCAGCTTCCGCTGCGAATTCGAGTGGCAGTTGTTTCATAACATCTTTACAGAAGCCATTGACAACCATACTAATAGCATCTTCACGGGAAAGGCCACGTGCTTGTAAATAATGGAGCTGATCTTCGCTCATCTTAGAGGTGCTAGCTTCATGCTCTACTTGCGAGGTTGCATTTGCCACTTCAATGACAGGAAATGTATTGGCAGAGCAACGATTTCCTACAAGCATCGAATCACACTGTGTATAGTTACGAGCGCCCTCCGCTTTACGTCCAAACTGAACTAGCCCACGGTAGGTATTGTGGGAATTATCGGCTGAAATACCCTTAGAAACAATTGTGGAACGAGTATTTTTACCTATGTGGATCATTTTAGTCCCAGTATCTGCTTGCATTTTGCCATTGGTTAAAGCGACAGAATAAAACTCACCTATAGAATAATCTCCTTGCAAAATACAACTAGGGTACTTCCATGTAATTGCAGCACCGACCTCCACTTGTGTCCAAGAAATTTTAGAATGCTGCCCTGCACACTTTCCCCTCTTTGTTACAAAATTATAAATTCCACCTTGCCCTGTTTCTGGATTTCCTGGATACCAGTTCTGAACGGTTGAATACTTAATCTCTGCTCGGTCAAGAGCAACCAACTCAACAACTGCAGCATGCAGCTGATTGTTATCGTATGCGGGTGCTGTACAACCTTCTAAATAACTTACATAGGAATCTTCTTCAGCTATAATAAGAGTACGTTCAAATTGTCCTGTTTCTTTATCATTAATACGGAAATAAGTGGACAGTTCTATAGGGCAGCGCACTCCCTTAGGAATATAGACGAAAGATCCATCAGTAAATACTGCTGAATTAAGCGCTGCGAAATAATTATCGCGGCTAGGAACAACAGATCCCAGATATTTCTTAATAAGTTCCGGATATTTTTGAATTGCTTCGGAAATGGAGCATAATACGACTCCAGCTTCTTGCAATTTTTTATGAAAAGTAGTTCCTAATGAAACTGAATCAAAAACAATATCTACAGCTACATTAGTTAGTCTTTTTTGCTCTTCTAGAGGGATACCTAATTTTTCAAAAGTAGCTAAAAGCTCGGGGTCTACCTCATCTAAGCTATTTAATTTAGGTTTATTTTTTGGCGCTGAGTAATAGCAAATATCCTGATAATTAATAGGAGGATATTCAATATTAGGCCAATCATGAGGCTCTTGCATTTGCAGAAATTCTTCGTATGCTTTTAATCGAAAATCTAGAACAAAAGAGGGTTCATTTTTTTTGGCTGAAATTTGGCAAATAATTTCTTTACTAAGCCCTTTAGGCAAAGTTTCTTTTTCTATCTGTGTAGAAAAACCATATTTATATTCCGACCTTTCGGCCAAAATTGCTTCTGTAGACATTGTTTAACCTTTTGATTAAAAGTCTGGGGTTAAATTTTTTAGAGAAAAAAATCTTATATAAAAGTTCGATTAATGAGAAGTGTTATTTTGTAGAATTATAGCTACATTTTTATATCTCGTCCAAAGAAAACTCTATGATTTTTAGTAAGGAAAAGTAGGTTACTAAAGCTAGAACGCTAAAGGGGAATAGCTTATTTAATGTCCTTAAATACAGGAATATAATAATTTTCTTAGATTTCTATCAGTGAAAAGCTCAACCAAATTTGACGGTAAATATTTAAATGTTTATAACCTACAAAAAATCACTCTTATTCTTACATAGTTATCTCAATTGAGTTTTATCCATGCCCACGGAGTATACAAGCCTTTTAACAAATCAACATTCTGCCGAAGATTATCTAGTGACTGTAAAGACAAATAAAGCATTAGAGGGCCTAAAACGTGCTGAAAAATCGACTCCTTACCTAATTGGGGTTTCTGCATTACTCAGTTTATCATGCATCACTTTGGCTACTGTAGCTTTCTCTAAGAGGTGCAGTGTCAGCTATGACTCACCGCAAGACACAAATAACCTCTATGTATGTCAAGTTATAGAAACTATTAGTGATGTTGCACTTGGTTTATTAGGAACATCTGTTGGTGCAGTTCTATATAAAAAATTTTTGTACCGTTAAAAGTTTAGATATCCTTAATCAATAATAGATTGCCTTCTTTTCTATCAAATTCAATTTGAGAAGTTACTTGCTTGAGGAACAAAGAAAATTCTGAATCTTTCGCTATAAATTCTTCTATAGACGCACCGTTGTTTTCTAAGGAAGATTTTAGCTTAGCTATAGATAGTCTTTCTAAATTCATTGCAGGCTGGTAATTCCATTCATCTGTTTTAGACATATAGACAGCAGCTAAAATACCTACTGCGGTTAGATCATTTAACAATAATTCGATAATATTTAGCGGAAGTGTCATTTTTTTAGCTAATTCTAAAGCACTAACAGCATTTTGCCCCTTTAAAAATCTTTGTACACTTTGGTAAGTGATGTACAAAGCGCATAAAAAGTAAGATTTTGAACTAATTTTGGAAATTTCAAATTTTGAGCAATATGGTCCTATTTTACCTTGAATAGCATGCGCCATCTCAGCTCCAAATAATAAAATATACCAACTAATGTGTAACCAAATCAAAAATAAGGGTAAAGCCGCAAAGCTTCCATATATAGCTCCATACCGAGCTGTACCTATTTGAAAAGTTACATAGAGCCACTGCATCACTTGATAGGCTGACCCACAAACGATACCAGCAATCAATGCAGCTTTTATTGAGACTTGTGTATTTGGTAGGAACCAATAAGTGAAAGTAAATAGAAGCCATATGAGTACGATAGGTAACCATTGAAATCCCCACAATACAAAATCACTAGCTGGCGAGATTGCAGTATGACCCTGAAAAAAAAGAAGTAATCTTGATTTGACTAATACCGTTAAGCTACTTGAGGTTAATAATAAAAAAGGTCCAATTAAGATCGCTGATAAATAATCTCCTATCTTTCGTTTCCAACTGCGAGCAGTAGTTACGTTCCAAATCACATTCAAAGAGCCTTCTATATTACTCAGGAGCTGAATCACACTCCAAAATAAAACAAGAATTCCTGTTCCAGCAATGACTTCCCCCTCAGTTTGAGCCAAAATCGAACGCGCAAATTCAATAAATTGAGAGATAATTTGCTCTTGGTTTGGAAAATTCTCTAAGATTTCATGCTCTAAATGTTTTTCTAGACCAAAGCCTTTAGCAATTCCAAATGCAAGAGCTAGAACTGGAACGATTGACAGCAAAGTGTAAAAAGTTAATGCTGCAGCTCTCAAATGACAATTATTTTTAAAAAAGGAATTAAAACAATAAATAAAAAAATAATAGTTTTTAAAAATCATATTACAACTTTTTAATAAAAAACATTTATGATAAAATTTAATTGTAAACTTAAAAAAAAGGAGATTTTTAGTGAACCCAATAAGTAATAATACTGCCTCTATATTTCCTAATAATTCTACTACTGAGTTAGACAATAATCCTCATATACCTTCTCTTCAGGAAAATTTAGATGTTTTAGAAGATAAATTACAAGGAGCATCTGATACAATAGACAATCTTAAGCCTAATTTTGCCGATGTAAAAGAGTGCGCTTTTTCCATCAAAGAAACTTTGAGGTCTTTATTTGAAACTATTGCTGAATCTATAGGTAGCAATGAAATAAAAAACGGCCTTAAAGCATTTAAGTGTTTTGAAGAATGTTTTTCAGCCAAGAACAAATGGGAAAAGGCTATTCATGGATTGAACGGGGCTAAAAATGGAGTAAAAATGCTTAGTCGATTCTTGGCTCCCACAGCATTAAAAATTATTGAAACAAGCATAGATGTTCTGATTTATGCTGTAAAATTAGCACAGAAGCATGAGGATAAGATCAAAGAGACTGTTAATAAAAAGTTAAACAGCTTAAAAAAACAGTTTAAACATACAAGTCGCAGAGCCCAGGTACAATACAAAAAAATATATGATAATTTTACACAGTCCTCCCAAAAGCTAAGTAACTTTTTGCAAAATGGGTCAATAAGTATATTAGGGACTAGATTAGCAGCTTAAAAGCTGCATAGCATTCGTTCTAATCCTGAAGATGTAAAGGGTAGCAGTCTAAAACAAAAGTCTCATAGCTCTTAATAGACAATTAGACTGCTACTATATAAAGCACGGATGATTTAACCATTTTTTACTAAAGAAAATGGTTACATGATTGGGATTAGATACAACTATTAGCAAAGAGTATGAAAAAGCTACCATTTCATTTGTTAAGCAAATCAAGTCTCATTGCTGCTCTTTTAACTTAAAAGAGCACACTCTAAAAATTGCTATACTGATTTTAAATTTGTATAGCAATTTCTCGGAAACGGTGTAAAAAATTTATTTTTTTATCTTAACTTTTAAAAGCGGCAGAGTCAGGCATACTGTCAAAAGATTCTCTAACAAGATTGTAGAGAGAAGCTATAGGAGTTTTTACACTTGTTATACTTCTTGAAGCTAGGTCTGTTATTGCACCTGCCCCAGTAAATACATGCTCGATGGGCATAAGTAGATTATAAGTACGCAATGCATTGTTATTTACTACTTCATCATGCTTAACAATAGCTTTACGCCCTTCCTCTGTGAGACATGCTTTTGTATGTGCATCATAAGCTCCTTTAGAAACTCGGATGCCTTCAAGAACAAATGTAAACAAGGAGGTAGGATTAAACTTAAGATCTCTTGTTTTTAATTCTTTCTGAATATATTTATCTTCCCACCCCAATAATGTTGTTCCAGCTCTATGGACAAGATCATTTTGCACTTCATTATGCGTTATCTTTAAAAAATCATAGCCATACCGTTCTGACAACTCTAGACGAGCTTTATTAAATTGTATTGCCCTTGCTCGTGTTATACATGGCGAATTCCAAGTTACAAGTTGAATGGATCGAATCTGCTCTAAAGCTTTTAGATTAGGGACTTGAACATCCTCCCAGTTGTCTTCTAAGCTTTCATGCTTGGAATTTACTGTATCCATAGGAAAAGGCTTGGATAGAGTCTTTTTTTTGTGTAAACTTGCATTCTGTTTAATTTCTTCTTCTTCAGCATATATACTGTTTCTCAAAACTGGATCTTCCAAATCCGAGGAATTTTTCTTATAGTGGTTGGATAAGGATATAGCAAGCATTGCTACAAATCTTTGAGCATCAATTGCTCCTAAGCTATGCCCGGTAATATCTAAAGCAACTTTGCCATTTTTATTCTGTTCAAGAAAATCAATTAAACTTTGCTGTATACATTCAAAATATTTTTCAAATACTTTTCTCCCTGCCTCACCTTGTGTCAACATAGCTCCATCTCTTTGTAATGAGCTAGCACAGTACGTACCCCTAAACAAAACTTTAACAGGCATACGATCAACATTTTCAGCTAACCATTGTCCTGTAGTCACTGGTGTACATATATAGCATACTAGACCATCACAATGTGTACGGTGATGTACTTCGTAATAATTGATCTGACCTGTCTTATCTAAAATCGGCAAAATACCTTTTTCAATAGTATAGTCTATACTGGGTATGTGCGGCGGTGCATAAGCTAGCTGTCTGGCCATATGCTCTTTTGGAGCTAAGTCGCGAAACTTTTCATTTAATTTATCTAATTCACTCATGTTGTAATTATGTAAACTTTGAAATGTCCTTAATGTGGCCAAGTCATTATACAACTCTACATTACTTTTAACTTGAGGAGCTTCTAGATTAGGGAACAACCTTAGACCAAACAGTTCCGTTTTAGCATTGCTACCATTGTCTATATCAGCTTTAGCATGGGTACTATTTTCTATAATAGTAGGGCGGAAAGCTTGTAAAAGCCAGCTTATTTCAGTATTAGTAAGGGCGTTAAATTCTTTATATCTTAGGACCCATTGTTGGTCTTCAGTTAATGCAGATTTACAGGCAAAATTATTAGTATTCATTCGGATATCTTCATGCAGCTCTTTCAAATCAGCTTTAGTTGTTTTAGCTGCGACTGCTGGAAATATGAGTTTACTCATGGAAATGTCAATGTATTCCATATCTTGGAAATAGGCTTTGCTTATTTGTTCAGCCAAGCGAGATCCATAAGTTGTCTCTATGTATCTGACTACTGAATGACATTCAATTTCACCATCTTTAATTACTTGAGCATTTAAAAATTTTTCAAAATGGGTTGATTGAAAAATATTTTCTTCTGAAGTTGAAGTATTTTTTGAGGGTCCATATTGTGCAGTTGCTAGGTTGTCTGTAAGTTGCCAATTGATCATCGAGCTTGCAATGTCATTATTATTCATAGATATATTAACCTTAATTTATTTTATTTATTAACGATTTATTAGATTACTTAATAACAATTCCAATATATTCAGCACTTAAATAAATATATTTTTGTACTCTAAAGAGCACGTATATTTAGAGAAAGATTAGGATGCTTAGCACGGTTATATATTATGTTACCTGCGCTACTAAGCATAAAATTTTCTAAAATATTTTAATGTTCTGCCTTTATATGTTTTTCTTCATGAGTAACAGTAACATTGTAAAATAAGAAGCCTCTCACTACATGATTGAGAGAGGCTCAAAATGTCAGCTCAAAAAATTTAAGCTGCAGGAGATGATATAGATAGCGGATTCGGTATTTGACTAATCTGCATTAACTCGAAAGACTCTGCTAATTTGTCAATCTGTTTAGCTTTGACTGGTGCTAAATAGTCAATAAATGCTTCAGGCTTCCTTTTTGTGATGCTAACATCTTGCCGATCAGTAAAAAGATCCTTTTCTTGTTTCAGATTTGCCTTTTCTAAAAAATGAGTTGTCTGTGCATTGGCAAAACGATTTTCTAACTGTTCCCTTTGAGCTTTAGTTGTATTTAGCATAGTCCTAGCTATACATTTTTCAGCAGAAAAACAACGCTCTTGATTACCTATCTTATTAAAACGTTCACCATGCTCAATGCCATAAAGAGCAATTTCTTGGACTACTCTATCATTAAGATTTGAATTTTCTCGCAAACTTTTACGATTTAAGTCGTCATGTGTGTTATCAACTTCTTCATCAGAATGATTAACAGCCATGGCTACATGACCCTGTACTTGCTTTAGATCTTCTGCAATGTTATAGCTAAAACCTACTCTATCGAATAAAAACCTTTTAGCCGCAGTCCACCATGTTTTTTGGTCTGTGCCAGCATCCTTTTCAATCTGCTCATGAGCTAACACTTGCAAATTAGAAGGAGCTTGACTGATGAACAAGTTAACACCTTTGTGAGTACGAGCAAATCTAGTAGCCGGTCCAGCTCCAAAACATTCCCCTTTAATAAGCATTTTTTCATCGGGAATCTTTTTTTCCTGCTTTAAAAATGTATAAATCTTTTCTAAATCTTGATCTATTCCATTTTCAGAAATAAAGCCTTTACTGTCACCTGTCCCACGATAGTCAAAAAGCATTACATTCATTCCTTGAAGAAGGAAATTACCAGCTTCTTGCATAGCCACGTTCCCCGCATAACGCCCTCTAATACCTTGACATAATATGACAGTGGACTGTGTACTTTGGCTAGCTACGTTGCGATAAGTTATATTCAGATTATTTGAGAAGTATTTTAGCTGTTTTTCCAAACTATTTTTACTACTACTAGGCACTATAAATAGTTGACCGTTATGAGATATGGACTTCCAATCTGTGGAAGCATCACCATACATTCCAGCTTGCTCCATGGCATGGAGAAACTTTTTGCCATTTTCTTCAGAAAAAACTAACCCGGAAATGGCTTTTTCATCCCCATTTGTTTCTATATCAAAATATTGCCCACCGGCTGCGCTCATGCGTTTCGTGAAAGCTTCAACACTCAAATGCATAGAATCAATACTTGAAAAGGTAGTATTTAAATTCTTCTGTACTCCACCTAAACTGGAGAGAGTTTCAAGATTATTTTCCTTGGTGATTGCATTCTCAACTCTACCAAACCCTTGGTAAGCCTTATACCGTCCAGTAATAGAATTAGCAACATTTGCCAATTTATGTAATCCAAATGAATGGCTTAATCTACTAGCTATCGACTCTTTCAAAGTTGTCTCAGCAACTTGACTAGTCTTTTGCATAATAGAGAATTCTTTCTGATTATTGAGAGCATGCTCCCTATCCAAATTACTATTTGATCTAGGCTCACTGCTGCTAGACGGTCGAAAAAATGCTGTAACAGCATTTAAGCATCTAAAAGTCATCTCTTTACCCTTATTATTATATTGTTACAATGGCTCTTAAAGCTTTACTCTATATATTCTTTCTAAAAATTATTTGAAATTTTATAAGATGTAAAAACTTAACCATAGTTAACGAAATGATGCTATACTAACTTTGATTAAAAAGGAATATTTTTATACAGAGCCTGGATAATTTAATCATTTTTCCTGTTAGCAGAAGAAAGATAGATCTAACCAATTGTATATCATTTTACAAGAAATTTATTTAAATATTTAGCTGATTATTTTGATGTTAAATTACTTTCTATATTTATTTCATTAAAATTGATAATTATTAGAGCTATACCTCGTGATTTTATTTGCAGTTATACAATGCGCGGCTAGGTTTACCTTTTTTCCACCAGTAGAAGAAAACGGTCAAATAGCCCGCGCTCAGTATACTAAATATTGGAAGATTTTGCATTCATCCAATATTTAGTTGGCTTCCACAGGTAGGACCCATCTGAAATTCCAATTTATCTCATCAAAGTAATTTCAGAAGTTTATTAGCAGCAAACACCTCAAACAAGCCTTCAGGTTAGAAAACTCCTCATATGTAAATTAGTATTACCAAAACTTCCAACCTGATTGCTGTTGCTGAGAAGGACTAAGTTGTTGTGCTACTTCTGCTACTAAATAAAGCTGCTCCAAGACTTTTAGCAAAGAGTGAACGCATTCTTTTGGAGCTTTAAAATCACATAGAACATTCAGTATCTCTTTTAAAGGCATCCATAACCTGCTAGTAGCATATTGAATAGCTATTTCTTGCCAACTAGCATCACCATTTTTAAATCCGAGTTTCTGGTTTGCTTTATCCTCTTTGTATAAAGGCAATCTTAGTATTTGAGTTCTGGCTTGTGTTGCTTTTGTACTTCCATTAGAACCAATAGCTGTTAAACTTGTAATTAATGCTCCCCCTTCGGAACTGTTAATCACTCGAAGCAATTCTTTAGCAAATGCAATTAGATGCGTAGCAGAAGGATCATTCTTGAGCTGCTCTTTTATTTGGCTCAAAAAAGATAAAGAGTCTTTAAATGTGTCTAATATAGATGCAAGCCTATAGCAACCTTCAATATCTAAAATAGTACGTTGATCAAGTTGTATTAAGCTATTATCATCATAGTGACGAAAAACTAGAGCTCTTTCGTCAATAAATTTATGTAAATTATTGATAGCTGATAAAAACTCTTCAAGAGGATACATTAATTTTGCACATTGCTCCGAAGTGAGCTGCGTTACTGTCTCTATATCTTGACTCAAAAAATCATAATAGAGCTTTAATTTAGTGCCCATGTTGAAATTAGAATTAATAATTATTTCTTTTTCCCGTAGCTGCTTATATAATTGAGAAATAATTGCAAAATCCCCTTCCACTTGCTGAATGGCATTCTCATAGGCTTTAAAATAAGCCTGTGCTAAAGGAGATTGTTTTTCATCACTTAAAAGGCATGTTTGCTGTAATAGAGAGAGGTTGCTTCGGGCTTGAGAAAACACTGTGAATGTTTTTAGAGCTTGATCTAATAAAGATTTTTGGGATAGCCCTTTAGTTTCATCATTATTTTTGTCATTATTAGAGGTCTCTCGAATGTTAACAAAAATTTGATCAAAAACTTGCTTAGTCTGTTGACTGAATTTTATCAAATCATCTCCAAGTTTAGCTGCAGCTTCTATCGTATTTGCTCCAGTCCACCACTGCCCTGTTTTTAATAAGGCAATTTGATACGTTGCTGGGGGTTGTTTTGTGGCAACACGTATGATTTCTCGTCCTTTCCAGGTAGCATGTATTTTGGTACCAAGCTTAATATTAGAATCTGCAAAAATACTCCACTCATTTCTCAATCTTTCTAATTCTTGTACATTCCTATCAACGGTATTATTCATAGATATCTCATAAATATAGTTTTTTTATTATAAGGGTTTATTTTGGATAAGATAAAATCGATTGCTAAATCCAGAATAGCAAATATGAATTTAAATAAAATGTCTTATAAAATCCATATATTTAAATTATAAAACATCCAAATATTTTTATAACAATTTAAATAAGGTAACTAAGTTTGTATTAGGATCACATGCACAGTGTGCAGTCCTGCTGACCATTTTCTTATACTTAAAAGAATAAGATAAATTCACCCCCGCTCTGTATATCTAGTAGGTATGAAAATCTGTAAAAAATTTTTGTCTACGAATTAAATTTTGACAAAATTAACAATTTCTTTTTTAATAAGTGAGCGCTTACTTACCTAAACCATTAATCTCATATGAAAGACCATTTTACTAAGCATCGTTTATCTCTAGAGGAACGAAAAGAAAAAATTATACAGAGCAGTATTAAGCTCTTTGCTCTCAAAGGATTTAAAGGGACGACTACAAAAGAGATTGCGAAGGAAGCGGCTATCAGTGAAGGGATGTTGTATAAGGTCTTTGAAAGTAAAAAAGCTTTATTCCAAGCTATTGCTGAATGGAAGCTAAAGGAAGTCAAAGACCCATTTGATAATGAGATCCTTATGGCTGAAGATACAGACCAAGGGATATTATTAGCTCTGAGTAAGATTTTGTTATCTGATTTACAAGTAGATCCCGACTTTATGCGTTTGATTTTCTATAGTACATTGGAGGAGTCAGAATTAGCAGAACTTTTTATTGAAAAAAGGCATCAAATACTATTGCCAAAGCTCTCAACAATTTTTGCGAGAGGGATTGAGGATGGAATATACCGTGAGCAAGATCCTAAATTGATGTCAATTATGTTTCTAGCTCTCGTATTTCAATATGGCCTAATGAAAAACTTTTTTCACTCTAAAGACCTTCCGAATCTCTCAGAACAACAAATAGCAGAGGTGATAGTTTCAACCTTTCTTACGGGCATTATTAGAAGAGACAAAGGGACTTCTTAAGCACAAAGGATAGGGCCTTAACTTTTAGACAATTTATAAATAGATCATTTGATACCTCATATAAACTTTAAATTCGTTAGCTTGTGACAATAGGAGCATTAGTATTCTTATGCAAAACAAGAAAGTTCATAAATTTTATGGCTTTTACTTAATCGCTATACTCTACATCTTTCCATGTAGTACTCTTCTTGCAAAAGAGGCTATATCAATCTCGGAGCAAGATAGCACTGTAGAGGCGATTTCAGTAAATATTTGGAAAGTACAACCTGTTAAGATGGAAAATTCATTAACAGAGATAGCAACTTTAAAGTCTCCTTTAAAGATTGATATAGCTGTCGAAGTTTCTGGAAAAGTTATTGAAATCTACTGTGATGAAGGGGATTTTGTTCAAAAAGGTGACATTCTCATCCAGCTTGATAATCGAATTGCTATAGCACAAAAAGAGCAAGCAGAGGCTAAAGTACTTCAAACAAAGGCAGCTTTACAAAAAGCACAAACAAATTACCAACGTAAAGAATTTTTATTCTCAAAGCAAGCCGTTTCTGACCAAGAGTATACAGATGCTAAAGATAATTTGGTCATAGCAGAAGCCGCCTTAAGCGAAGCTAATGCAGCTCTTGATATAGCAATAGCTACAGTAGAAAAATACACCATCATAGCCCCTTTTGCAGGACTTATAACAAGAAGACAAGTGGAGGTTGGGACTTTAATTAATCCACAGCAACAACAACAACCCCTTTTAACGGTAGAAAAAGTAGACGTCTTACATGCAGAAACATTTATACCAGAATCGATGAATAAATGGTTGAGCAAAGGAATGCTTTGCAGTGTCCTTATATACGAGGATAATTATCAAGGAAAAGTCTATCGCATTTCTCCAGCTATCAATCCAGAAACAAGGACAGTCAAGGTAGAAGTTGCAGTTGAGAATAAAGATTATAAAATACCATCAGGATCTTTTGGACGTGTAACATTCCTATTTGGGTCTGAAGGCCAAATGATTGCTATACCTGTTCAGTCGTTAGTCAAGGGATCTGAAGGCCGCTATTATGTCTTCATAGTACAAGAAAAACAAGAAAGAATGATTGCTCAAAAGAGGGAAGTTCAAGTTGGAAAAACTGCAAATGGCTGGGTAGAGATTAAAAAAGGGATAGAGATAGGTGAGATTGCAGCAACATTCGGGGCTTCAAAACTAGCAGATGGGGCATCAGTAATTCCTTTAGAAATTAAAAATCTCAAGTAGAAGGGGCAACTATGAAGATTTCAGAAATTGCTATTGCAAAGCCTGTTTTTACTCTTGTTATTGCAATATCGACAATTATATTTGGGCTTATCGGTTATTTTAATATGGGAATTGACTTGTTCCCTGAAGTGGAAATGCCCGTTGTAACGATCATCTCTTCTCTTAAAGGCGCTAGTGCTGAGGTTGTTGAGCAGAATGTAACTAAAATTATTGAAGATGAAATTGGAACTATTTCCCAGTTAGAGACAGTAACTTCTTTCTCTTCCTTCTCTAATTCTGCAGTAATCTTGGAATTTGCACTCGATAAGAATATTGACATTGCTGTACAGGAGGTCAGGGACCGGGTTGCAGCGATCATCAATAAATTACCACAGGAGATCGATCCTCCTCTAATTCAAAAGATGAATATCGCGGACCAACCTATCTTATGGCTCGCTTGCACAACAACGGGCGATTATTGGGAAATGGCTCATTGGGTAGATCAAGTAGCTCAAGATTATTTACAAAAATTGCATGGGGTTGGTTCTGTTATGCTCGGATCATTTCGAGATAGAGCCTATCGTATTTGGCTTCAACCCGATCAATTAGCTGCTCGAGGACTATCGCCTACCGACGTTATAGCGGCCATCAAGGCTGAACACTTAGAACTTCCAGCAGGAAAAATAGAGGGGCTCAGCCGTGATATCCCCATAAGAGTACTTGGCGAATTTTCTTCTACAAAAGAGCTAGGAGATTTGGTGATTAAAGGAGAGCACCCTTTTGTTAGATTGGCTGATGTTGCAAGAGTTGAAATAGGGTTAGAAGATGCAACTACTATTGCTCGTTACAATGGTTTATCGACAATTGGTCTAGGAATTCGAAAGCAATCTGGAGCTAATACTGTTGCTGTTGCAGAACTGGTAAAAGAGCAATTAGGTACATTGAAAAAATTGGCTCCTTCTGGTGTGGACATTCATTTAGCTTTTGATTCCTCAAAATTTATAGAGACTTCTATCAAAGGGGTGCAGTTTGATATTATTTTTGGAGCACTCCTTACAATTCTGGTAATGTATTTGTTTTTACACTCTGCAAGGGCTACTATCATTACAGCTTTAGCAATTCCTACATCACTAATTGCTACTTTTATGCTTATGCAGATGGCAGGCTTTACCATGAATAATTTAACAATGCTTGGATTATCATTAGCCGTAGGGATGGTGATTGATGATGCTATTGTTGTAATTGAAAACATCTATCGTCACTTAGAAATGGGTAAAGCTAGGTTGGCAGCAACACTAGATGCGATGAAAGAGATCGGTTTTGCAGTTATTATTTCAACAGCTTCTGTAATAGCCGTCTTTATTCCTATTGCGTATATGAAGGGAATCATTGGACGTTTTTTCTTTCAATTTGGTTTAACTGTTTCTTTTTCTTTGTTTATTTCTTTAATTATAGCTCTTACCTTAACACCCATGTTGTCTGCTCGTTTGCTGGCAAAAAACGAGGGACGAGCTCAAATGAGCAAAGCTTTTTTCTGGTCATTATTAGTAATTGTAACCACTATTTTGGGTGGATTAGTTTATTGGAATCTTCATGAATGGGACTCCACTTTATTGATCGTTGCATCTTTACTATTATTTGGTCTACTCAAAGATCGCTTTGAAATTTATATTGAATATACTGATCGGCTCTATAAAAAGACTCTTGAATGGTCTTTAAGATATCCTTGGGCCGTATTAAGTAGTATTGGGCTGCTATTAATCGGAACCTTTGCCCTAGTAGCTTCCCCTTTGGTCAAAAAGGAATTTTCCCGAGCTGCAGATGAAGGACGCTTTTTAATTCAATTCGAAACCCCCTTAGGAACAAGTCTAGAGACGACAGCTAATTTGGCCGAGCAAATAGAGAGCAAATTACAATCTTACCCTGAAATTAAGGGTAGCTTTATTAATGTGGGCATTGGTGATGTAGGAGCTCCACAGTCGAACCAAGGAATCTGCTTTATCAATATGCAACCCCATAATTTGAGAAAAAAGTCACAAGATCAAGTGATGGGTGAGATTCGAAATGAGCTTAAGCAGATACCAGGAATTGCAGCCTTTGTAGATAGAATTTCTCCTATAGGGGGAGCTCAGAGGAAAACAGATTTACAGTATGTTATCCAGGGGCCTAATATTGAGGATTTAGCAAGTTATGCAGATCAGATACTCGAGCGAATGAAGCAAAAAGGGGGCTTTATAGATCTTGATGCTAACCTACGTCTACAAAAGCCAGAAGCTCACATCACAATCGATCGTGAAAGGGCCAAACTTTTAGGTGTATCAATTACAGAAATTAGTACAGCAATTAACGCTGTTATGGGGGGTGTTGATGTTGCTTACTTCAGAGAAGGGGGAGAGCGGTACCACATTCGGGTCAAAGGAGAACAGCCTTTTAACCAAATCGCAGAACATATTAACCATATATGGGTAAAAAACAAACAAGGACAAATTGTTGAATTGGGTAACTTAGTAGCAATTAAAGATTCTACTGGTCCGAGTACAATTACACATTATGATCGTGAAAGGGCCGTAACCATTTTTTCTAATTTGAAAGGCAAACCTTTAGGAGAGGCAATGCAAGAGGTTGAAACAATCATCAAGGATGTTTTACCGAAAGGAAGTCTATATACATTTGAGGCAGCAGGTAATTCGAAAACATTTCGAGAGTCTTTTATGTATCTTATCCAAGCTTTTGTACTGTCAATTTTAATTGTTTATCTCTTGTTAGCGGCTCAATTTGATTCATTTGTTCACCCTTTTACAATCATGATGACTCTACCTTTAGCTTTGATAGGGGTCTTTGTCGGATTAGTAGTGAGTCAACTATCCCTAGATATTTTTTCATTTATTGGTTTAGTAATGCTTGTAGGGATTGCTACTAAGAATGGAATTTTACTTTTGGATATTATTATTCAACTTCGTAATCAGGGAATAAGCAGAACAGAAGCAATTTTACAAGCTGGTCCCCAGAGATTACGTCCTATCTTAATGACTGCTGTAACTACTATTAGTGGAATGTTACCTGTTGCCTTGGCCTTTTCAGAAGGAGGAGAAACCAGAGCATCGATGGGAGTCGCTGTTATGGGAGGAATGATAGCAGCAACTCCTCTAACTCTAGTTGTCGTACCTATTATCTATACTTTACTGGATAATATGAGCTTATGGATAAAGAGAAGATTCATAAACTCAGCAAAGATAGAAAGAGAATTTGAAACGACTCTATCTTGATATGTTTCCTAAGCATTCAAGGTTTATTAAACAAGCACTCTCTAACCCCTTCAGAATTTTAAATTCTGAAGGGTAAGACTCTATTTTTTACTCTTCTTTATCTTGCTCTTTCAAGTTCTAAGTGCAACAATAGGAATACATGAGTATAACATTATAAAGTATATTAAAATATGATAAGGTTGCTTCTCTATATGGGGTAACGACAATTAATATGCAGCAACAAGAATTAACAAATAGCTTGACAAACGGATTAAAACGTTTTTTTTCAGGCACATTACTGAGTAGAGTAACTGGTCTTTTACGCGACATGGTTACAGCTGCGGCTTTTGGTTGTACACCACCATTAGCAGCATTTATGACAGCATTTCGGTTTGCTTATGTCTGGCGCAGGCTTTTTGGTGAAGGGGCGCTTAATATTGCCTTTATTCCACAATTTGAAGAGATTCGGAAGAATGATCAGCGGCAGGCGTTTGCTTTTTTTACATCTTTGAATATCCTACTTGTCGGAGCGCTAGGAATCTTTGTCATTCTTGCTGAAGCAGGGTTAATGCTCTTTATACAAAGCAGCTTGTGCAATGAAGAGTGGCATTTTATCTTATTACTTACAGCTATTATGCTACCAGGACTCCTTTTCAATAGCCTTTATTCCCTTAACACTGCTTTATTGCAGTGTCAAAAATCTTTTTTTACTGCAAGTTTTGCACCAGCTTTGTATAACTTGATTTGGGTCCTTACGGCTTGGAGTCTTTACTCTACTCCTGTTGCAAAGGCAATGCCTTATTTAGCAGGAGCTTTATTGATGGCTGCTTTTGTAGAGTGGTTAATCACGTATGTTCCTGTTTGGAAAGCAATTCAAGCTCATCGTGCATTTTTGTGGGCAGAAATAAAATCTAAATTGCTGGGGTTAGAAACTAAAAAGCTAATGATTGCATGGTGGACCGCTGCTATAGGCATTGGAGCAAATCAGATCAATAGTACCTTAGACCCCCTATTTGCTTTAGAAGCCTCAGATAAAGGACCAGCTTACCTCTGGTTTGCGGTGAGGCTCTACTTACTCCCTCTCTCTTTATTCGGAGTCGCATTGTCAAGTGTTCTACTCCCACCCCTGTCACGTGCAATTAAGAATCATGAGCTAGAGCATTACCACTATTTGCTTAAATTTTCACTAAAGCGATGTGCGACTTTAATGATCCCTTGTACAATGGCTTTATTTGCCTTAGGTGCGATATCAACTAAACTAATTTATGGGCATGGTGACTTTGACGCAGAAGCAATTAGAGAAACAACTTTTTGCTTATGGGGTTATGGAACCGGCCTTTTTCCAAGTGCATTGGTTTTAATTCTTACACAGGCATATTATGCAAAGGGTAACTACAAGTTCCCTATGAAGCTTTCATTTATATCTGTCGCTTTAAACCTGTTTTTCAACTCGCTGTTCGTTTGGGGATTTAAATTAGGAGCTATGAGTATAGCACTCGCTACTAGCTTATCAAGCTTATTCAATGCTCTAATACTCATTATTGATCTTATGAAACAAGATAGAGACTTCGCTACATATAAAGGTCTAGGATACTATAGCTTGCGGGTAGGTTTATGCTCCTTAACCGCTGGAATTTGTGCTATTATGATTGGGTACAGGGGATTTGCAGATATCACTTGGGACCTCTTTATTGGTTCTTACGATATCCAATCTCTAAAAATGCCTTGGTCCCATCATACAGCTAATTTTGCTGCACAGGCAATAACTTTTGGAATTATAGGACTTATCTTGTATTATTTTTTCTTACGTCATAAGGAGGAATCTTAAGATGAAGAAAACTTTGCTCGTTTTTGCAGCTGAGTGGGAAGCTGCTGAAACCTTTAAGCTCTTTTCAATAATACCACAGGGACTACAACATTTTTATCCTATTGAAAACGGATATATTTTAATCACAGGCTATGGGATGTTAGCAGCAAGCAGCTTTATTAGTCGTTATGCCCATTTAAGTGAGCGTATCTTAAACTTTGGAATTGCTGGTAGCTTGAATGACAAACTTTTAATTGGATCTATGCGAGAAGTAAATCTTGTGTCTAAGCATCTTTCAATCCCCGAATATGTTGATGAGCATAGCCACAACCTTGCTAAAAGAACTTTCCCTGATATTCCCTTGGACGTTAATGGAGTAGCGCTTATATCTTCGAACTACCCTATCTTTCATTCTACAGTACGTTCTCAGTTAGCACTAAAATCTGATTTAGTTGATATGGAAGGATATGCAATTGCTTGGGTAGCAAAGCAACTTCAGAAAGAGTGCAGGATGTGGAAGCTCGTTTCTGACTTAGCTTCCCCCGAAGGATGGTTGCAAATCATGAAACATAAAGAAACCCTTTCTCAACAACTTGCTAATCAAGTTAAATATATTATGGAAAATTAATTATTCCTAAACTTAGGCTGTATCTTTTGTAAGCCTTAGTGATTCTGTAAGCTTGCTGAACCTTTAGAAGAAATAACTATAGCAATTAGTGAAATTCTTGGAACTACAGCTAGGGCCAAGCTTCCCATAAAGTTTCCTTTCAAATATTTTGTATGAATTTGTGAATCCCAGCAGAACTCAAATAGGCGTCTAACCTTTGCTTCTTTAAGGCAAATACAGAGGCTTAAGCAGGGAATAACAAACCGCTATGTTTTAGTTTGTAAGTCAGTTATGAATACGCCCTCTATAAAGATAAAGGATCGTTAAGCAGGTTATTGCAATACTTAAACTAAGAATAGTATAGTTTGATGGGATGCAGTTTTCTTCTTTTATATAGCAATCAGCTAGTTGCACTACTGCAATTCCTATTGTAAGCAGACTTATACCGATTAGCAGATCTGAAAGGTTGGATAAAGACCTTTGGGAAATGTTTCTTACTCGCAATTCTAAGCCTTGATTAAGCCTTGTTTGGGCTGTGTATTGTCGATTCCGCTCGCTTAAATTTACGCTATTATTTGAACGTTCTTCTGGTGATTGAATAAAACCCATTCTAATTGCATAAGTAACTTTGTCTGTCATAGTTTCATCCTTATATTTAATTTTGCTTTATCTAAATTCCAGCTAAAATATTATAGCAATTGTACGTGAAAGCCTTATTTAAATACTTCCAAAAATTATCCCGCTGAAATCCAAAAGCTATAAATAGAATTTTTCGTAGGCTTCTAATTACTATACAAAACAGGTTGAATACTATAAGCTTCATTTGCATGAAGCTTATGCAAGGTTTTACTATGACTAAAGCAAACAATGTAAAAAATTTTAGCTTTCTAAAAATTAATGCTTATTTTGGTTTATAGCTACTTCAAGCTTTTCAGCTGCTGCCTTTAAGTAATTAGCTGTTGTATTATGAACAGTATTTTGGAACTCATTCAATAGTTGAAGGGCTGTCTTGCCATCATGGTCAACTTGATCAGGTTTAGCCCCTGCCTTTAACAGTAAATCTATAACTTCAAGAGCTTTGCCTGTATTATCAATACTGACTGCCCTTATAGCTGCATGCAATGGAGTACACAACGATTTAGAATAGTAATTTTGCTGCATTGACCAATTAGTACTAGGGTTTTTATCTTTATTGTGAGCTAAGTCTGGAACTAATTGTAAGAGTATACAAAAAGGATTATCCTCTGACCGATAATTTGGATTAGCGCCTAAATCTAACATCAATTTAATAGCTTCGATATCATTACCATGACAAAGCTGATAAAGCATTTTAGAGAGATTAGGGTTTTTCAATAACTTCTCAATTGCTTGTATTAGAATTTTCTTATCAGTTTGATTTTTTATTTCATTATTTATTGAAAGCACCCCAGGAATCAATCTAGGGACATTTCCGCAAGGACTCTTTATTGTTTCCGCTAATACTAACGAGTCAAGACGTCCAAATTGTTCAATTCTTTTAGCTAACTGAAGCATTTTAATCATAGGACCAGCTATAGCCTTTACCTCTGTAGAAGTTTGACCTAATCGTCCTAAGGTTTGATTATCTGCTTGGCTAAAAACCTCTTTCTGTAAATCTGGTGTTAACCTTTCAAAATTAAAATAACTTTCATTCATTGCATCTCCCCCATTCATTGGATATTTATTCTGTGTATAATGCTAAACGGTGTTTTTAAAATTTTATAAAAATCATATGATTAGCCGAATTTATAACAATAGATGCTTAAATTTTAACCTGTTATGAGTGTTTTTGCAAGAAGTTCATTGAGAGAAGAAATAGACGATCAGAAAGGGCCAAAGTAGATTTAATTGGCCCTAAGATGAAATTTATTTTGTTTTTTTGACAATTTCCCCTTGCCAATCAGCACTAGGAGGTTCTATTTTGTAATGCTCAACCCTCTCGATAAGGTTTAAAGTAGGGCCATCAGTAGGATCTATAGTCACTATCTCTTTTAGTTTATCTAAAGAACTATCCCAATCTCGCTGCCAATGCAGTTCAAGGGCTGCATCAAAAAGATCTTTCTTCCTAAGTTGGTCTGTTGAAAGTTCCCCTTTTTTACCCATTAACTCATAAACAGGGATTGCTTCTGTTTTCCCTTTCACTACAATCTTATCGATACAACGAGCCTCTATCTTATCTCTAGCTGCCATATAAGTCTTTTCACTAATTAAGATAAGAATTCCATAATCTTTACAAGCTGGCTCCAAACGAGCACCTAAATTAACGACATCTCCCATCACCGTATAACTTTTACGTTGATCTGAACCCATCAAAGCAGCCGAGACTTCCCCAGAAGAAACCCCCATACGTACATAAATATCAATCCCATGATCATCTTTAATCTTCTGAGCTATATTAACAAGGGCTTTTTGTTGGTCTAAACAAGCGTAACAAGCTTTAACTGCATGATTTTCGTCAGGGTAGGGAATTCCCCAGCAGGCCATAATCGCATCCCCAATAAATTTATCAATAAACCCATCATATTTAAGAATAATATGGGTCATAGGTGTTAAATAATCATTAAGGACTTTTACGAGTAACTGAGGACTTAACTTTTCTGATATAGTGGTAAACCCTGCTACATCAGAGAACATGACTGAAATCATCGCTTTTTGTCCCTCAAGAGAAACGCTATTTGGATCATTCTTAAGCTTTTCTAAAAGTTCACCAGAAACCATGGAGGCAAATTGTTGTGCTAAGAAGCGGCTTTCCCTACCGACTAGGAAAAAGTTGACGATAATGACAAAAATCATAATGACTAAGCAACTGATCCAGATATATACAAAGTCGAAGATTTGGTGGTTGTATACCATTTGATAGTAACTGTAAATCGGTAGTAGAGTTAAAACTGTGCATCCAAAAGCAGCCCCTATTAAAGGGTTTGTATAAGATACTAATACTGCACAGATAAGGCCACCTAGTAAAACCCCTAGAAACGAATACAAAACATTATAATCCAGATCATCAACAATATAGTCTTCTGATATGAAATTATCTAACATGTTAGCGTGTACTGCTAACCCCGGATGGGTTGAATTATAGGGACTATCAATTAGATCATGAAACGTAGCTGATGTTGATCCTATTAAAACGTACTTGTCTTTAAAAATGCCAGGTTCAAAGCGACGAGCAATCACATCTGCTAGTGAAACATATTTGTAATAATACTCCGAACCGTATTCGCTTGTTGGTCCCCAAGCAACACCAGAGTTAAAATAGTTAAGATGAATATCTCCTTTAATATCGACAGGAATAAATCGCTGATTTAAACCTTGTTTTCTATCCTTTTCCTTCAAATCTTCCCGTTGTAATAAAATTCCCTTTTTTCCATTTATGATTGTTGCTTCAGACTTAGTGTAGCGATTACCAACCCGAAACATTTCTAAAGCTAGAGTTGGATAAGTAAAAATTTGTGGGATAATTTTAGTTGTATAGTTATCAGGGTTTAATAGTTCCCCTCCAGTACTATCCTCTTTACCTTCTTTAAGAATCATCGTTTCAGAATATATAGGAGCCTTTAACATCAGAGTATAATAGCGAGCTGTTCCAGCAGAATCAGGTATGATATTAAACAAACCTTGCCGTTTGATGTTTTGCTGCAAAATAGGGATATTGATGATCTGCTTATCTGCAATTCGCAATGCAGGAAATATATCATCCACATTTTGAATCTCAGAGGCTAGGACGATTCCCCCTTGCTCATAAACTTTAGGACCTACAAATAGGGAACTGGAGCTATTATTTATCGAGTCAAAAGTTAGAAATGCACCAGCAACCACATTATCTGTAAAAGCCGCACCTAAAGCTAAATCATTATCAAAAACAACATCGGCACCCTCTTTAAGGGGCTTATCCGTCGTCCAGTCGCAATGCAAATAAAATAGTTCATGAGCTTCACGGCCCATGTTTAACAAGGGGGATATAGGGGAGGAAAAAGGCAATTTATGATAGTTTTTACCATTGACATAAGCCTGTCCAGCTAAATCAGCTTGCTCAGCTTCCCATTCAATCTTTTTCTGATCTAAGTAAAACTGTGTAAGATAGCTTTCTAGTTCCAAAGCATTCCAGTTAGAGTCGATTGTGAAGTTAGGAAGATTTTTCCAACGTGCAATCCAAGCGTTACAAATTAAATTTTTAACCGTTTCAGCTGGTATATGCCATGATAAAGTAGAATTATGGGGATCTAAATTAGCTTGTTTGACTATTCCAGTATCTTGCGTAATAGCGACCCAATCTTTTAAAGAAAGACGATCTTTCTCTGAAAAGACCATATCAAAGCCGATCACTTTTGCCCCATCTTTTTGCAGTGTTTCAACCATTTCGGCAATCAAAGAACGAGGCCACGGCCATTGCCCTACTTCAGCCAAACTCTTCTCATCTAAATCTACAATAACGATCTGTCCCGAGGTTGGTTTAAATCCTCTCAATTCAAACCAGACATCACGGATACGATAATTTAATCCTTCAATAAATTGCGTGAGAGGAAGAGGCTGAAAACTATTTAAACTAAAAATTGCAAAAATAACGATGACAAAAGTACTGATTCTAAAAGCAATTTGCTCTGTAAGAACAACTAAAAGAGTAGGTAAAAGAGCACAACGAAAAATAAAAGAATTACCTTCAGGTATCCACCCTATAGTCTCTAGTAAGGGGACTATACTGACAAAAAGAACTAACCAAGCTAGTAAAGATATAACACGGCTTTTACGCCAATAATACTTTTTTTCTTTCGTAGACATGCATTCCTCCTAACCATCTTAATTAAGGTATCGACTTTCTCAACTCAAAACTTTAGATAGTAGGAAGAGTGCTTATAAAATAAAATTCCTAGTTAAAACTCAATATTTATGCTTGGATATGCCGTTCTAAGGCAAGATTTAATATCGCTTGAAAGCAGGTTGTTTATCAGCTTTAAGTTTTGCAAACTTTGCGGAAATGACAGTTTCTTTGCTCTTATGTCGCCTATATTATTTTCGCTTAAGTCTAAGTAATTTAAATTAACAAAATTTTCATAGATAGAATCAAAGGGAAAAGTAAGGGTTATAGATTCTGTTGGGTAAGCCTTTTTACCTTTACTCCTTAATTTTATTTTTCTTTCTGCTTTTTTCTTCATTTTAGCATTTTGAAATTTCAGAGTTTCAGTATTAACAGTCCCTTTACTTATATCTAAATAACATAACTGTTTTGCAAGGTTTGAGGTTGCTAAAAATTTAAGACCATAAAGACAAATTTCAGGATTTTTACTCAAGTTAAGGCAAATTAAAGATTTCAAAGATGATAATACCTCCAAATCTGATCCTTTTAATCCATTATTACTTAAGTCTAAGCCTTTTATTTGTGTACAGTTAGCAATTCCTACAAGAATCGAAATCCGTTTTGAATCAGCCATATTTGCTAAGAAACCTGCTAATTTTATATTTTCTAGTCTAGGGAATATATGAGGTATGAAGCTTAATTCTCTTCCGGTTAAGCTAAAACCTTTAAAAGTAAGAGTTGTACAATTATTGTCTCTATTGGGGCTAATTAAAGGTTTTTGGTGACTGTAAGATTCAGTAAAGTCAATCCTGCCTTCCGTACTAACTTCCCCTTGTTTTGATTCTATTTTTGAACCTTGTATTACTTGATTACTTCTCGCAAATAAAATTTTCATCACTCTCCTATAAAGGAGCATATTATTACTGTTAGTTACAAATTCTGTTCGTCTCTTTCTTAGAGATTGAAACCAATAATCAGTAACTGACTCGTGCCAAGCTTTACATACAAGAGGAACTGAATTAAGGCTCTTTTCATTTAAAAGATCGTAGATATCAAATGCAATATCTTGAGGTAAAACTAAAGTATTATCTCTAAAATTCATAATAATTATTTTAAATTTAAAGTTTAGGTTAGATTATTTATGGTAAATAAATAGATAGGTATGAGCATAAAAATCACTTATGCAACCTATCCTATCTTATATATTTTACAATAATTTATAAACTCTAAATTGATAATCTTTAGAAACTAAAAATCATCATTGTAATAAGGAGGTATGTAGAAGGGAATAGATAAGTTCTATATAAGTTTATAAGGTCCTTAGAAGAACATAGGAGTTATTAACAAAGCTTTGTAGGTTTTTGTAAAGGATTTTACCGGAACTGTAAACAAAAGTTAGGAAGGAAGTGTAATAGAACAGATTCCATTAAATATGTAAGTCCCTATAAAAAAAGACCTTACATACTTAATAGAGATAGAGATAAGCTTAGTTAGCTAAATACTCTATGATACAAGTTTTAGCATTGTCACCAATACGGACCGTACCAGGAATGATTCTTGTATAGCCACCTTGTCTTTCTGTAAAACGAGGGCCTAATATTTCAAATAACTTTTTAACAACCACACGGTCGGTGTTATAAGAACTTAGATCCCCAGCTTTAGCTTGACGAGCTTCCTTTGCAGTTAAAGGATTGAATTGAATCATCATCTCAGCAATAGCACGACGACGGCTAGCTAAAGTGTTTTCTTTTGCTAAAGTAATCATATGGTCAGCATGACGACGTAATTCCTTAGCCTTAGGGATAGTTGTTTCGATTCTTTCATTCTCAATGAGTGCCTTAAGCATGTTAGCTATCAAGCATCGACGATGTGAAGAGTTTCTTCCCAACTTTCTTGATGTATTTTTTCTGTGTCTCATAATAGCCTTACTCTTTCTACTTAGATTTGCTTCTTTCAGCTAAATATTCTTGTATTATTGCTCCTACATTGTCAGAATTGATCCCATATTTGGAAAGATCCATTCCTAGAGCAAGTCCCATTTCATGAAGCTTTTGTTCAATTTCATTAAGAGATTTCTTACCAAAATTGCGATACTTCAACATATCTTCGCGACGCTTGATAACTAATTCTCCAATAAATTCAATTCCTGCACTTACTAAGCAGTTAGTTGAACGTACAGATAATTCGATTTCATTGATACGCAGTGCTGCTTTCTGCATAATCTCATCAAAATCGGTGATTTCTTCAATGGAATCCTCTTCAAATGCCAAATCGTAAGTTGGCAATTTGCGATGAAATACTTCAAAATGGCGTATAGCGATTTGTGCTACAAACGAAAGTGCTTCTTTAGGTGATACACGACCATCTGTTGTAATCTCTAAAATTAATCTATCATAGTCTGTATCTTGTCCTACACGTGTATTCTCGATAGAATAATTTACTAAACGTACAGGGGAGAATACAGCGTCGATGATAATCTCATCAAATAATTTATTCTCTATAGCAATTCGTTCTGATGGTACATATCCACGACCAATTCCGATTTTAAGATCAATTCTACGGGTCATTGGTCTAGTAACTGTAAACAAATGCAAGTCAGAATTGATAATCTCAAATTGCGACTCATCAATAATATCACCTAAAGTCACTATATATTGACCAGTTGCATCCAAGTCTTCTACTGTAATATCAAGAACTTTTGTAATCTGGCGAGGTTGGTATAAATCCCCTTCATGGCTAAAATGAAGATCTCTAAGTAAAGCGCATTTGAAATTTAATATGATATTAGTCATATCTTCAATAATGCCTTCTACAGCCATAAATTCATGGGAGATCCCTTCAATTCGAACAGAGATAATTGCCGGCGCTTCTAGCGCATTTAAAAGCAATCTTCTAAAGGTGTTACCAATTGTATGACCAAATCCACGGGCAAAAGGCTCTGCTATAAATCGGGCAAAAGTGGATGTTGCAGTTGATTCATCAATGCGAATTTTTTCTGGCATCTCAAATCTGCCATAGACCACTGGTTCATTCTCAGGTTTACCCTGTGACATGAATTAACTCCTCATTAAATAAAATAAAAAATACCTAGCCGGCAAGTTTTGTAGATTGCAAATGCTTTATGAACTCTGAAAAAGCTTTTAAACATCATTTTTGCAACTACCCTAAAGTAAAATAATTTTCCTGAAGCCTAATAAGCAGCTTTTACTACAAAACTTTCAGGCATGAACTCTATTATTGCAACAATTTATCGGTAATCGAAATAAGCCCTATAATCTACACTTTTCTTGTAGAAAAAACAACGAAAGACTGAAGAACTTTTTTAAGTTCTACAGCCTATTCTTGTTTTTATCTAAGAGGACAAATTTGAGGATTATTTGCTCTTTTTCGTTATACACAGACAATTTCGAAATAACGGAGATGTGAATTTTTAAAAACAAATAGAGCCTCAAATCTGATATAGGGCCTATGCAATATCCTTATACACGTCGACGCTTACGTGGACGGCATCCGTTATGAGGTACCGGAGTTTTATCACTAATTAATGTAATATTTAAACCTGTGCTTTGTAACCCTCTAACAGCAGATTCCCTACCAGCTCCAGCTCCTTTGATTCTTACTTCAACTTCTTTCATTCCAACAGCCATCGCTGCTTTAGCAGCATCTTGCGCCGCGACAGTTGCAGCAAAAGATGATGACTTACGAGAACCTGAGAAGTTTACTTTTCCAGCGGAAGCCCATGATATAACGTTACCCATTAAATCAGTAATAGAAACAATAGTATTATTAAAAGTTGCTTTAACGTGTACAATCCCAGCAGGAACAATACGTTGCTGTTTCTTTTTTGTCTTTACAGTTTTTTTTCCTGTCGTTGTTTGTTTATTCAAGACTAAGCTCTCCTCACTTATTTACTTTACTTCTTCTTATTCGCAACAGTTTTGCGTTTACCTTTACGAGTCCTAGAGTTTGTTCTTGTGCGTTGACCACGTACAGGAAGGTTTAAGCGATGGCGCAAACCTCTATAAGAATGGATGCTGATGAGTCGCTTAATGTTATTTTGAATTTGACGTCTTAAATCCCCTTCAACTGTATATTCAGATTGAATAAGAGCGTTGAGTCGGCTGATATCTTCTTCTGTCAATTCTTTAGCTCTCGAATCAGGGTTTAAACCTAATTTTGAGATAATAGCGTTAGAAAGCTTGCGGCCTATGCCGTAAATATAAGTTAAACTGACTTCCAAACGTTTGTTACTAGGAATGTCAATCCCGATAATGCGGGGCATGTTTTTCTCTCCTTATCGATAAAAAACAATCATCAATTTTATCATTTTACATCATAACGTGTAAAGTATGCAACTCACCATTTCAGGTTTTTATTACACATTTACTTTATCTAGCAATTAAGCTTTCCCTCTCACTCGCCCCTTTTTTAAGAAACCATCATAACGGTGCATGAGTAGGTGGGATTCTATTTGTTGTAATGTATCAAGAACTACTCCCACTAAAATGAGGAGTGAAGTTCCTCCAAAAAATGCTCGGATGTTAGGATCTATACTCAGCATCTTGCCAATCAAAGTAGGGAACACAGCGATAATAGCTAGAAAGATTGCGCCTATAAACGTAATTCTTTGCATTGTAGATTCTAAATAATCTTGTGTTGGCTTACCTTGCTTGATTCCTGGAATAAAAGCCCCATTACGTTTCATATCAGAAGCTATCTGATCAGGATGAAATTGAGTAGCTGTCCAAAAATATGTAAAGAATATAATTAACAAAACATACAAAGCTGTATGTAACCATGTATCTGGCGTTAAAGAGCCTGCTAAAGCTCCAATCCAGGATTCCTTTCCTAAAAACTGTCCTATAGTCGCTGGAAATAGTAGTAGCGAAGAAGCAAAAATAACTGGTACAACCCCTGCATAATTTACTTTAAGAGGGATATAAGAGCTTCCTGACCCTTGTACTTCGCGTCGACCAACAATACGTCTAGCATACTGTAAGGGAATTTTGCGTTGCCCTTGTATGATTAAAACCGTTGCTATAATAACAAATATAAATATAGCCATTAACAGTAATAAAGAAGACAAATTCAATTGCCCAGGCTCTTGAGAATCAAGATTTAATTGTTGTATAACTGATCCCACTGCTGTTGGAATGGATGATAAAATACCAATAGCAATTATCAAGCTCATACCATTACCTATACCTTTTTCTGTGATCTGCTCACCGATCCACATTAAAAGGAGAGTTCCCGTTGTCATCGTAAGCATCACAACTAGGTAAAATAAAATAGGCATTCCAAAGAGAGTAAAGTCGAGTATCTCTGGAACAATAACACCAGGATAAGACAAATTAAGGTGCAAAGCATGCCTAGCATATAGAGAAGCTTGTAATGTTGACAAAACAACTGTAAAAAGACGTGTCCACTTTGAGATCTTTCTTTTTCCAACTTCTGGCATCTCTTTTAGTTCCCGCTGTAAGGCAGGAAAAACAGCAACAAGCAACTGCATAATGATGGTTGCTGAAATATAAGGGACGACACTTAAAGCTGTAATAGTCATTTTGGAGAAAGCTCCCCCAGAAAAAACATCTACTAGCTGAAATAAGTTTTGTCCACCACCCGTAATTTGCTTAAAGACACTTAAAGCCAGTTCACCGTTAATGCCTGGCACAGGAATAAATACTCCTAAGCGGCATACAACAAGCATGAGCAGCGTAAAAATAATCTTACTTTTTAATTCCGGTATCAGAAATATGCGTTTGAGTGATTCGATCATGAAAAACAATTGATTAAACGAGTCAAAAAAAACCTACGATTGATGCCATTAATTTATATTGAGAGTCTACAAAAGACTCCCAACATAATTTGTTTCAAAATACAGAACTATTCTGCAATTTGATGAACAACATAAGAGATGCCTGCTGTATCTAACTTAGCTTTTGCACTAGCTGAAATGGCATCAACTTCGATGGTTACTTTCTTTGTTAATTCGCCTTTAGCTAACAATTTTAAGGGTCTTGTGGAACTACCACTAATATATCCCTTTTGCACTAAAGTTTCGAAGCTAACTACATCACCATCTTGAAATATTTCACTAATAGTGCCTAAATTAACTACATCGTAAGTCACTTTAAATTGCATATTGCTAAAACCTTTACAAGGTAACTTTCTGAAAAGCTCTAATTGGCCTCCCTCATTACCCCATCTACGGCGATAGCCGGCACGAGATCCACCACCTTTTTGACCACGTCCAGAAGTCTTTCCTTTATGGGAACCAATTCCGCGACCTAAACGCTTAGAATTTTTCTTAGGACGGTCAGTATTTGTTAAATTAGATAAATCAATCACAGTGTCCCCCGTAATTTTTGGTATTCTTCACGACTGATTAGAGACTCTAAAGCTTCAATAACAGCATGAACTAAGTTCATTGGATTGGAACCAAAATTCTTAGCAACAACATCATGTATACCCACACTCTCTAAGATAACACGAGTCTTAGAACCTGCAATAACTCCAGTACCTGCTTTTGCAGGCTTGAGTAATACTTTAGCTCCTCCTGACTTTACGCAAATCTCATGAGGAATAGTAGATCCATCTAAGTTAACTGTAATGATTCTTTTACGAGCTGATTCACCAGCTTTTTGAATTGCATCCGTAAGCTCATTAGCTTTTGCAAAACCGCATCCTAAGTGACCTTGCTTATCTGCAACTAATATCAGAGCAGAGAAGCTCATCTTGCGTCCACCCTTGATTGTCTTAGAGCAGCGATTTATATAGAGAACTTTCTCTTCAAACTGTGTGTTAAAATCGTCTGTCTTTTGGTAGCGCAATTTGGTAGATTTATATTTCTTTGACATGAACTTTTCCTATCTCTTTTTGAATTAGAATTGCAGTTCAGTTCGCGCAGCATCGGCTAACGCTGCGATCACTCCGTGATACTTGGAACGGCCGCGATCGAAAACTACTGTTTTAATATTCTTTGCTTTGGCTAGAGCAGCTAGGTGTAAACCTAATTGGTGTGCCGAAGCTTTATTTTTGCGATTGAACTCTGTATTCTTAAACTCTTTTGATAGAGTCGATACGCTAGCTAGCGTATGTCCAGCTTCATCATCAATTAACTGAGCATGAATATGAGAATTTGTTTTAATAACACAAAGACGGGGTTTTTCTGCAGTCCCACGTAGTTGCGCACGCACTCTTAAAGCTCGGCGATCTCTTTGTTTTAATTTGTTCAGTACACTACTTTCCATTATGTATCACCTATTTGCCCTTACCAGTCTTACCAGCTTTCTTACGTACATATTCACCTTCATAGCGAATACCTTTACCTTTATAAGGTTCAGGCGGACGCATTGAGCGCACTTCTGCTGCGAATTGTCCTACGTGTTGCTTATTCGAACCTGTAATGCTAATTATTGTATTTTTATCCACTGAAACTTGAAGATCTGTTGGAATATCCAAACGTGTTGGATGAGAAAAACCTAATTGTAGGTCTAAAACCTTTCCTTGAACTGCAGCACGGAATCCAACCCCGATCATTTCTAGTTTTTTTGTAAACCCTGTTGTAACGCCAGTTACCATATTGCTGATCAAAGCACGGTATAAGCCATGCATCTTTGATTCAACTTCTAAGTTTGTAGCAAGAGTTATAACGATTTCATCATTCTCTACAGTGGCAATTACTCCGGCTAGTAGAGTTTCAACTAACGTTCCTTTCGGTCCCTTTACCGTTACTTGCTGTCCAGACACAGCGACTTGCACCCCTTTCGGAACTGGTATATGCTTTTTACCTACACGAGACATCTATTTTCTCCTAACTCTTACCAAATACGGCAAATGAATTCGCCACCAAGATTATTTTCACGAGCTTTTCGATCAGACATAACCCCTCTTGAAGTTGAAATAATGGATAAACCCATTCCTCCAAAAGTTTGAGGAATATCTCTGCAGCGTATATATTGTCTACGTCCGCAGTGTGACACTCTTTGCAATCCACGAATAATTGGCTCGCGGTTACGTGTATATTTTAAGAAAATACGGATAGTACCTTGGGGTTTTTCTTCTTTTACCAGGTAATTCTCTACAAAACCTTCTGCTTTTAAAATGTCCACGATAGTCAATTTCATTTTGCTCAAGGGGACATCAATAAAGCGGTTTTTTGCCATGCAACCATTCCGAATACGCGTGAGAAGATCGGCAATGGGATCTATTATTGCAGCCATTTTATATTACTCCTATTCCTCACTTATTTTTTTATCGGAAGTCCTAACAGCGTTAATAACTCTACTGCTTCAGCATCGGTTTTAGCTGTTGTTACGAAGGTGATATTCATCCCTTGAGTACGCTTAACGTCATCCAAATTAATTTGTGGAAAAATTTGCTGGTCAGTGAGTCCCATGCTATAATTTCCTCTTCCGTCACACTTAGAAGGTAAACCTCTAAAGTCTCTGATACGTGGGCAAACGATGTTCGCTAGGAAATAAACCCAGTCATACATACGCGTTCCACGCAAAGTAACCTTCATACCAATTGTTTGCCCTTCTCTCAACTTAAAGTTAGAGATAGCTTTACGAGCTTTTGTATGAAGAGGTTTTTGCCCTGTAATTAAAGTTAATTCTTTATCACAACGTTGCAGATCAGACTTATCTTTAGAAGCCTCTGCGACACCCATACTTACCACTACTGCTTTGAGCATTGGTATTTGCATAGGGTTTGCGTAGTTGAATTTTTTCTGTAGAGCAGCGCGGGCTTCTTTAAGATACTTTTCTTTTAATAGCGACGTCATCTTTCGACCTTACCCCACTCTTATTTCGATTTTTTTACATTGCGATAGAAAACAGCTTGTCCATTTTCCATATAATATAACTCTTTTTCTCCCTGATCGTTGAAACGAGCATGTAATTTTACTGGCTTACCATCTGCATTACATGTGCGCAACTTACATAAGCGTATAGGAGCTTCTGTACGCAGGAGTTTTCCATTAGGATAATCTTTATTCTTTTTGATATAGGAAGTACGCATATTGAGACCTTGCACAATTGCTGTATCTTCGGAGCAGGATTTCACTACGCCTGTCTTCCCTTTTTCATTACCAGAAAGGACCATAACTAGGTCACCTTCTCGAATTTTTTTACTCATCTGCTTTGCCTATCTTTCATCTATTTTAAATTGATTTTACGTATCCATTATAGATGATCATCATTCTGTTTAGCTAAGATTATATAACTTCTGGCGCGAGAGAACTAATTTTGATATATCCTCTTTCGCGAACCTGACGATCTACAGGACCAAAAATACGTGTCCCCTTAGGGTTACCTTTATCATCGATTAAAACACAGCTATTGGTGTCAAACTTTACATAAGATCCATCTGGGCGTCGACGTGTTCCTTTGATACGAACGATAACAGCTTTTACGACATCACCCTTCTTTACAGAACCTTCAGGATCAGCTTCTTTTACAGAGCAAATGATAACATCACCAACACCAGCATAACGACGCTTTGAGCCTCCTAAGACTTTAAAGCATTTTACACGCTTAGCACCGGAATTGTCAGCGACTTTCAGTTGCGTTTCTTGTTGAATCATATAAAAACTATAGCCTCTGAAATTGAGTTTTCGTTTTAATTAAAATTTGCCTAAAGTCTCGCTGAAATTTGTGAGTATTTCCAAAGATAAAACCTTTTTCAATAATACAAAAAGTGTCACAATTTCATAAGCCTATCAAACATGTTTGAGACAAAATAACAGTTTGAAAAGCTCAGTTTTAGTGTACAAACAAGTCATTTTACTACAAAAACTGAGCTATCAAAAAATCTATCTCGCCTTTAATACAATTGCATGTGGCATATTCTACATATGCGGCGAAATAAACGCAATCAACTTAAAATCTCATGCTCATTAGGACTTATAAAATATTTGTAGACATAGAAAATTCACAAATATCTTTTATTTTCTAGAATCAGACTATCAACTCCTAGTAAGTTATTGATAGCATATTCAATTGAATTCAAAACAACATATAAGCTGGCCTTTAAGTTGTATAATAAGACTTAGTACCAACCTGATGCGATTAACCCTTTTTAAGTTAAGCGGCAGGCACAGCGCGCCAGCGTTTAAGCTTTGATAAAGGGCGAGTTTCCATGATCATTACTGTATCTCCAACTTGTAATGAGTCAGATTCATCATGAACATAGTACTTTTTACTATAGGTAATAACCTTTTGGTATGTAGGATGACGCATTGTAGTGTCCACACGAACAACCACAGTCTTATCCATTTTATTGGAAATCACTACACCTTTTTTTAATTTTCGCTTTCCGCGATCATTATTCATTGAAACTACTCCTAAACAGCACTGAGTTGCTTTTCACGCAGAATGGTCAATACACGCGCGCGCTCTTTTTTCTTCTGACGAATAAGATGAGGAGCCTCAAGCTTCTTACTGTTTTTACCATTATTAACAATAGTAAAAACTTCTTTAGCTAACAAAAGCTCTTTCTCTTGCAATTCTTCAGTGGATAAATTTCTAAGTTCTTTAGATTTTGACATATTCAATTATCCCTTTATACTTCTTGTACTCGTTCAACGAAACGAGTCTTTAGTCCTAATTTAGCTGCCGCTCTGCGCAATGCGTCTTGAGCCACATCTTTAGGAACGTTAGCCACTTCGAATAGAACACGACCTGGCCGAACTGGAGCTACCCAATGGTCAGGCGCACCTTTTCCTTTACCCATACGAGTCTCTGCAGGTTTTTTACTTACAGGCTTGTCAGGGAAAATTCTAATCCAAACTTTACCACGACGGTTAAAGTGACGGTTAATAGCAACACGACATGCTTCTATCTGCTGCGCAGTGATCCATCCTCTCTCAAGGACTTGCATGCCGAATTCTCCAAAATGCACAAAGCAAGCACCTTTGCTTAATCCAGCAAGTTGCCCTTTTTGTTGCTTACGAAATTTAGTACGTGCAGGCAGTAAGGCCATCGCTTATATCCTCTTTCCTTAAGTTTTATTAGCCTCTATTGATCCATACTTTGACGCCGATCTTACCATATGTCGTCTGTGCTTCCGATGTAGCATAATCGATGTCTGCACGCAAAGTTGGTAAAGGAATACGCCCTTCTTTATACCATTCTGTACGAGCAATATCAGCTCCAGCAAGACGTCCTGAGACTTCTACTTTGATCCCAGCAGCGCCAGCGTCCATAGTTGATTGCATCGCTTTCTTCATAGCACGACGAAAAGCTACACGACGCTCAAGCTGCTTAGCAATTGCATCTGCAACAAGTTGCGCATCTAGATCAGGCCTTTTAATTTCATCAATTTCTATCCAAACTTCTTTACCAGTAAGCTTACGTATCTCAGTTTTTAAGACATCTATTTCAGCGCCTTTTTTCCCGATAACCAAGCCAGGGCGAGCTGTATGAATAGTTACTTCAATTTTATCACTCATGCGGCGAATGGTAAATCCAGAAGCACCAGCACAAGAAGGTTTAGTTTTTAAATGTTCGCGAACCTTTTGGTCTTCAATAAGCATTGAACCAAATTCTTGCTTATTTGCAAACCACATAGAGCGCCAATTTTTTCTAAGACCTATGCGGAGACCAATTGGGTTAACTTTTTGTCCCATAGTATTTACTTACTCCTTAATTGTTATCTCTATTAACAGCCAACAACGACTGTAAAATGGCTTGTTCGCTTGACATAAGGGACGCGGCCACCTTTACTTTTAGGTTTAGAACGTTTGAAAGGAGGACCTTGATCAACACGCACCTCAATTACTTTCAAATCGTCACGACTTAATTCATAGTTATTTGTAGCGTTAGCCACAGCACTCATCAAAGTCTTTTTAAGAAGGCGTCCACCTTTTAGTTGGCTATAAGTAAGTTGAGCTTCTGCATCTCTTATATTCAAACCTCTAATGAGATCTGCAGCTAAGCGAGCCTTATGATAACTAATGCGAACATATTTTGTAATAGCTTTTGCAGTTTCCATTCGCGTTACCTATTTCTTAACTGGGTGAGATTTAAAAGTACGGGTTGGTGCAAATTCACCTAGCTTATGCCCCACCATGTTTTCTGATGCAAAAACAGCGATGTGCTTTTTGCCATTATGTACCAAGAAAGTGTGTCCTACCATTTCTGGAACTATCATTGACCTTCTTGACCATGTTTTAATTTCTTTTTTCGTGCCTTTTGTGTTTTGAGTGACCACTTTTTTCATTAGATGGTGATCAACAAAAGGTCCTTTCTTTAAAGATCTTGCCATTATTTAATCCTACTATTTTCTACGATCTTTAATGATCATCTTATTAGATTTCTTCTTACGACGAGTCTTAAACCCTTTTGTCTGCATAGACCATGGAGTTTGAGGGATATAACCGTTATGCTTACCTTCTCCCCCTCCGTGAGGGTGGTCAACTGGGTTCATCGCTGTACCTCGGACTGTAGGACGAACACCCATCCAACGTCTACGACCAGCTTTAGACTCAACTCTTAAGTTATGTGACGGATTGGATACAGCTCCAAACGTTGCACGGCAATTTTCATTTATTAAACGCATTTCACCAGAAGGCATTTTTAATGCCGCATAGCCATTATCTCTAGCCATTAACTGAGCAGATAATCCTGCAGAGCGAATAAGCTTAGCACCTTGACCTGGTTGCAATTCTACGTTATGTATAGTAGATCCAATAGGCATTGAGCGTAAAGGCATAGCACACCCTGTTTTAAAAGGAGCCTCTGAACCTGAAGAAACTTGATCACCAGCTGTTAATCCCTGAGGAGCGATGATATACATTTTTTCTCCATCCGCATAGTTTAGCAGAGCAATATATGCAGAACGGTTGGGATCGTATTCAATTGAAGCCACTTTAGCTGGTATTCCATCTTTGCAGCGCTTGAAATCGATAATACGGTAGAAACGCTTATGACCACCACCATGATGACGACATGTAATACGTCCATAGTTATTACGACCACCTGTACGTTTTTTAGGCGTCAATAGCGATTTTGTAGGTTTCACACGAGCCCTGGCAGTATCATCACGACGAGTCAACTCTTCAAAAGAAGGAAGAATTAACTGGCGAGTACCTGCTGTTACGGGTCGATATTTTTTCATTGTAGACATGTTAACTTAAAACTCCACACTTATCAGATACAGTTTCATTTACAGCTTGTGTTAGTCTAGGCTATTACCAGGAGCTAATGTAACATAAGCTTTCTTTTCTTTCTTTGTAAACCCTGGACGCCCCTTATTACGGCGCTTTTGCTTACGTGGAATAGGAGCCGTATTGACCGCTACTACAGATATATTTTTATCGCTGTAAATTTGCTCAAGCGCTGCTGCAATTTCTTGCTTATTAGCACTGACATCAACGATAAATGTGTAAACTGGGTTTTTAAAAGCAGCTACAGAGCGATTGCTCTCAGCGTATTGCAATTGTAACAATACTTGAGTCTTTTCTGTAACGTGTTGTGATTTAATAACGCTAAAAGGATTTTTCATATCTAATTCCTATACCTTAGTAAGTTGCAACATAAGCTCATGGAGAGCATCTTCTGTCATTACAATGCTATTTGCTAGCATAAGTGTATAGCCATTAACATTTGCTGCTAATGAAAAATCAACTTTTGGCAAGTTACGTAAACTTCTAACAAAATTTTCGTGATGCGTTGTAGTAACGCTCATTGAATAAGTCGCACCTTCACCTAGGTCAAAGTGAGCATAGTTACCTTCACCCAAAAATAATGTACGCTTAGATAAATTTAGCGTATTCATGAAGCTAACAATTCTTTTAGTTTTTGGGGCTTCAACTTCTGTTGAATCAATTAAGATAACGTTGCCTGCTTTGATTTTTTCAGCTAGTAGGTAATGATTAGCTAAACGACGTTGTTTTTTATTGATTTTTACATGTACATCAAATTTAGGTTTTGGTCCAAACACAATTCCGCCCCCTTTGTACTGAGGAGCAACTAGAGATCCTTGACGAGATCTACCTCCCCCTTTCTGAGCATGGGGCTTCTTTGTTGAATGGCTAACTTCGCTACGAGTTTTTGTACATGCAGACCATTGTCTCATGTTCGCGCGAATAGCCACGATGTAGTCTTTGATCATTTGATGATTAGCTTGTACATCGAGAAATTGGTCATCTACGGACACTTCCCCTACTACAACTCCATCAAGATTATATTTTTTTAAACTTGCCACAATTTATATCTCCTCACTCGAGATCTAATCTATTCGTTTCAGTATAATATTATGCTGCTTTTGTTGCTTTTGATTTTTTCACAGCTTCTTGGATGTACACTGTAGCTCCTGTAGGACCAGGGACAGCGCCTTTGACAACAATAATGTTCTTTTCAGGCTGTACTGCAATGATTTGTAAACCTTGAACAGTAACTCTTTGGTTACCCATTTGGCTAGCACGTGGGCTGTTAGGCAAGCAACGACCTGGAGTGGAACGCATACCAGTAGATCCAGCATGACGATGCACTGGACCTTCACCGTGAGAAGCTCCCATACCTTTAAAGCCAAACTTTTTCATTACCCCTTGATATCCTTTACCCTTGGATGTTCCTATAACATCTAAGTATTCACCCTCTTTAAAGACAGCCACAGTTAATTCTTCTCCTGGCTGACAAGAAGGAGCTTCAAGTAAGCGAATCTCTAACATTTCACGACGAGCAGCAACGCCAGCTTTCTTGAAATGTCCCATTAGAGGCTTTCCAACTTTTCTTGTTTGAGTAGCTTCATCTTCAGATGGAACTTTTTGAGTAGCTATTTGAGCAGCATTATAACCGTCAGTTTCCTCAGTTTTCACTTGCGTTACAACGTTAGGCTCGACATAAATAATGGTGCATGGAATGATTTTACCATTAACGTCGAAACGTTGGGTCATTCCACATTTTTTACCGATTAATTTTTTTAAACTATTCATTTTAACCCTTACTGAGTGTAAATTAAACTTTTGTAAATGAATTAGGAAAATGCACAAACCTAGTTATGACTTGGGGGGTTCGCTACAAAAAATACGAACTCTTTCATTGAAAAGGAGAGTTTAGCAAAGCCATTTTTTTTTCACAAACGAAAATAGAGATCTAGAACCTTTTACTTGGAAATTCAGATATTTCGCAAGTAGTGTGGTTTTCTATCACTCGGAATTTGCTTTTCACCTTAGTAAAGAAAATGAATATTTTTTGAACTTATCCGACATAGACATTGGTTCGATCTTTTAGCTAATCTATTGATTGCTAACAAAGAAAAAAAATTAAACCGATGTTTGCGCCATGCCAACTTTCCTTTTTATACTAACTAAAGGAGGTATAATACCTATTCAGTCGAGAAGATGCAAACACTTTCCTTCAGACTCTAAATTTATTTTAACTATAGACTGATAGAAACTACGAAACAGATAAAAAATATAATAAGAGCTATCGTTATCCATTCACTTTTTAATAAGCTCAATTGAGGTGGCTGCCACCCTTGCATCGCCATTAAATTATAATTCCTCTATCATTATCTTCCTGACTTATAGCCTTAGAAATAGCTTTATCTCTTATCTTATATAATTTACTAACATCTACCCTAAAACTCTTTTTTTGCAAAAACTCTATTAAACGCTCATACTTATCATTTTCATAAAGCCTAAGTAACTGCTTTAGAATTTGTTTATCTTTTAGTAGATAAGCAATTTCAATTAAACGGCCTGCATGAGCAAATTCTAGAAGTAATTGAGAATGTAGAACAAAGCTTACATATTTTTTTAATACAAATATGAGCCAATCCTTATCTACTTTATGAGTCGACAAAAAATTATTGAAAAAACTTTCACTCGTAAATAATTCTGCTACAACAGACATCTTATCATCAATTATCAGTTCATTTAGGATATCAGGCGAAACTTGCACATTATCCATAACCTGCAATAGAAATTTTACAACAGTCAACGAGTCATTTTGGCATGCAATTACAAGCAAAGATTGCGTATCATACTGAATCAATTGCCTGCGATTAAGATTTAAAAGAAACTCTACGACAGCCTCATGCCCATATCTGCAAGCGACTTCAATAGGATAAACAGAAGCATGCGTTGATAGAAGCGAACTTGCCCCCAGCTCTATTAATGCTTTAACCAAGCTTAAATCTCCATATTCACATGCAAAATACAGAGGTGATTTTCCTTCCTCATCCACTCCATTTATAGAGAATCCGTGTTTTAAAAGCAGCTTGATCACCTGAATCTTCCATATACTTTCTAGTTCCTGCGATTTACACAATTCATGTAATAAATTTTGCTTTGATGAATTACACATTTTTAATAAAGCTTCTTTATGAAACTCAAACAATATCTCCAAAGCATTTTCATGCTCATGCAAACAAGCTAAATGGAAAGGCGTATTACCCTGTTTATCTTTCAAATGTATCGCAGCCCCTTTCTCTAGCAGTTGATGTAAGCTGCCACTAGATACTTGCGACCTCTTAAGCAAAACATGTATAGCAGTCTCACCGAATTTATTAACCGCATTGATTTGTTGCTTGCTGTCTATGACTAATTTTATGAGTTTTTCATTACCTAGCTCACAAGCGTAGAATAGTGGAGTATTTTGATTTGAATCTAAAGAATCTTTTTTTAGCCCCATTTCAACAAGCATTTTAGCTATTTCAGGCTGATTATTGATACAAGCCCAGTGCAACAATGTTTTATTACCAGGCATCAACTTGTATGATAGAAGCCCTTTAACCTTTAAAAGAGGAGCTACACTTGCCACGTCTCCTAAAGCTATAAAATCGACAATTTTTGCCAGTTGCTCATTTTGCTTTATGGCTTGCACATCATGAGCCTTCTTCATACCTGAAGTGCGTGAAAAGCAACCTCCAAAAATTTTTTGTGCTAAAACATTCCATTTAGATTTTATATGCTTAGACTGAATGCATTGCTTATTTTTATGCTTACACTCTTGCTTATAGACAGAATCCGTTAATTCGTCTTTACTATCAGAAACATCTTCTCCTGCAAAGCAGAAGCGAACTTTTTTAGAATATTCAATCTCTGTCGCATCATAAAAAGGCTTTATAATGTTTTGAGTCCCCATAACCCTTCTTGGCATACCCACCACCTAACAATTTGAATATTTTATAATTCTAAATTTCAATTCACATATTATTTATTCTGCACTGTACTTATCATTCCTATCTAACGCTTTAAAACCGCTCCAATTAATTAAGAAAATACCTAATAGAACAAATATTCCTCCAAAAACAAGTCGCCACGATAGCTGCTCATTCAAGAAAATAGTTCCCGTTGTGACCGCTACTATAGGAAATAAATACGTTACAGTTAAAGCTCTTGTAGCGCCCCATTTTTCAATAATAAAGAAATATAACATGTAAGCAATACAGGAAGCGACAATCCCTAACCAGATAACGGCGAACAGACTTGTTGAAGATAAAGTTTGACTGGAAACATCTTCAAACACAGGAGCTACGAGGCATGCGATGAAACAGGCTACAAGAAGCTGTGCAAACGTTTTTAAGATAGGGTTAAAAAGTTGTAAGTTTTTTTTCGCATAAGCAGCAGCAGCAGCATAAGAGGCTGCTGCTGATGCTAAAGCAATATATCTGGGAATCCCTTCTATCCCTATTCGAGACAAAGTATGCCCTAATAAAATAAGTATTCCTCCGAAAGAGACTATAATCCCTAGAATTTTGTTATAAGTTATTTTTTCCGCTTTGAAACAGAGCGCTGATATAAAAAGACCGAAGATAGGAGTCATGCTATTAATGATTGCAGCGACTCCACTATTCACCCCCATATCTCCCGACATACTCCAAGTAATGAGAATCCAGGGACAAAGTACATTGATTAATCCCATACAAATAAAGTGACGCCATACAGAGAAGGAAGCTGGAATAGCAACTTTCTTCCAACTTAATATTATAAAAGTGGTCAAAGTCCCAACAATTAAGCGCAGTGCAATAAGACTAAGAGGTTGAAGAGTAGTGAGGCCTAATTTAATGAAAAGATAGGCGGTTCCCCAACAGATACCAAGACAAAAAAATGCTAGTAAAACCAAGTAACACCCCTTAACCTGCTAAAATTAAATGCACAGATCATAATTATCTCGATACAACCATTTCTAATAGATAACTTCAACTAAAAACAAACCATGCCCTGGAGCCGTTGTTCCAGCTTTACTACGATTACTTTCTAGAAATAACCGTTCTATGTAATCTAATGTTCGCTTTCTCGTGCCCAAGTCAAGCAGTGTACCCACAATATTTCGCACCATTTTATACAGAAACCCGTCACCTTCAAATTCAAAACGCAAAGAGTTTGCTTCTTGTACAAGATCAAGACGATAGATTGTTCTGATAGAATCGTAAGCAGCTACCCCTTCATGTGCAGCATAAGCAAATGATTTAAAATCGTGAGTTCCTAAGAATAATCTGGCACCTTCGCGCATGTAATCTACATCTAAGGCTCCACGCCAATGATAGGCATAATGGCGTTTAAAAGGGCAGCAGACAGGGCCTAGCAACATATGGTAATGGTAAATTTTTTTAGTAGAGCTGTAGCGAGCATGAAAAGAATCAAGAACCTTCTCTATACTTTTTACACGAATGTCTACAGGAATTAATGCATTTATACTTAACAAGAAACGGTGAACTTCGATTTCTACAGTAGAGGTAAAATGAGCCACCTGTCCCAAAGCATGAACCCCAGCATCTGTTCTTCCAGAACCAACTACCTTTATTTTTTGGCGTAAAATAATTTCAAGAGCTTCTTGTATTTTACTTTGAATAGATACTCCATTTGGTTGAACTTGCCAACCACAATATTGAGTTCCATCGTAAGAAATAACTAATTTATATTTGTAAGATGTCACTAGATTTCTTGCATAACCTCTTTATCTGCTGTTCTGGTAAATCTCAGCAAAAATGATTCTGCAAGAGATCTACTAATCCACAGTTTAAAAATTTGAAACAAAAGAAGGATAAATTTGTTTATCTTTTTATCTCTATTAGGCACAATGTAGTATTTACCTATTCACAAAACTATGGCAAAATAATTATAGATGCGTTAGTAAAATGACCCTATAACTAATATTTAGATGATTCAGACTACTAGAACTAATGAAAACTTTCAATTATAATGTGGATGCTCATCTATGGGTTTCCCAAAATGATTTTCTCCCCCATTTAATACAACAATTACTTAAATGCCGCACTTGGCAAGAAAAAAGTCTCGTTTTAGATTCATATATAGATTCGCAACATCTTAACGTTGAAAAGACCTTAGCTTGTTCTAGCTTAAAAATTCTAGAACAGCAACCCTATCGTTTTATCCTACAAACACTTGCCATCATTAACCAAGAAAATATTGTCTCCTATAAAAGTTGGGATGAACTCAAAGTTATTTTTGATGCATTGCTTACAGTTGAAGATTTTTACGATTCGATAGGGGGGATTTTAGGCTATCAAACTAAAATGTTAGAGCTTATTGAAAGTCATTATTACAAAAGGTCTGAATTACAGGAACTAAGTACAATCAAATATTTTCAACCTCCAGCTACAGATATCTCAAACTCTGACAATTTAACTACAAAGCAAGGGATTATTTGGGGATTAAAGCATTTAGATCAAATAGCTGAAATTTATCCTGTGGGTGGATCTGGGGATAGGTTAGATCTCAGAGATCCTAAAACTAACGACCCTTTACCTGTTGCAAGGCTCCTATTCTGCGGAAAAAGCTTATTAGCGGGGCTTGTACACGATGTCCAGGCTAAAGAGTATGTTTACTATAAAATTTTCAACAAACAGGTTTGCATCCCTATTGGTTTGATGACTTCAACTGATAAGTCTAATAATGAACACATATTGCAAATTTGTAAGGAAAATAATTGGTTTAATCGCCCACATGAAGCTTTTCAGATCTTTAAACAACCTGTAGTTCCAGTAGTTAGTCAAGAAGGGCAATGGATCACCCAGTCAACAGGGGAGCTTTATGCAAAACCCAACGGGCATGGAGCAATATGGAAGACAGCTCAACAAGCTAAAGTCTTTGAGTGGTTTAAAAACCTTGGAAAAAGCAAGATGTTAATTCGCCAAATTAATAATCCTGTGGCAGGGGTTGATTATGGAATCCTTGCATTTACAGGGATTGGGTGTCAAATGAGAAAAAAATTCGGATTTGCATCATGCCCACGCAGAGTACATGCATCTGAAGGAATGAATATTTTGATTGAGAAATCGCATGACCTGCAGTATTCTTACGCTTTGACCAATGTTGAATACACTGAATTTACTCAAAAAGGGATCCCCGACACTCCTGAGCACGAGGAGAGCCCCTATTCCCTATACCCAGCAAACACAAACATCCTTTTTGCTGACATTACTGCGATCGAAGAACAACTTACCCATACCCCTATTCCAGGTATGATGATTAACATGAAGGAGAAAGTAATAGTTAAAAGCACTGAGGGCTTAGAGCACGAGGTCGTTGCTGGACGCTTAGAGTCGATGATGCAAAATATGGCTGACTATTTTACTTACACTAGTCCTTCCAAGATTTTACCCGGAGAAGTCGAATTAGATACATTTCTAACTTACAATCAACGGATAAAAACAATCTCTGTAACCAAGCGTCCTTACACTGAAGGAAAACCCCTGCTAGAAACTCCTGAGGGATGTTTTTATGAATTAATGCTCAACCATTATGATCTTCTCAAAAGCTACTGTGGATTTTTCATTCCTGAGTTAGGATCTGAAGCAGAATACATTCAAAATGGCCCTGGTTTTGTTTTCCTTTTTCATCCTGCACTGGGCCCCTTATACTCAATTATCGCGCAAAAAATAAGAAATGGCTCATTTACTCAACGCTCAGAATTGCAACTAGACATATCTGAAATTGACATTAAAAATCTTTCATTAGATGGTAGCTTTATCATTAAAACTGAAAATATCATGGGTTCTAAAAATTCTGAGGGTGTACTCAATTATAATGAACGCACAGGAAAATGCTGCTTGCATAACGTTAAAGTTATTAATAAAGGTATTAAAAAATCTAGCCCTCTATCTAGCTACTGGCAAAATAACCCTATTCGTGAAGAACATCTATACATCTACCTACAAGGAGATGCAGAATTTGAAGCTCATGATGTAGTCTTTAATGGTAATTTAGAAATAATTGTTCCTGCTGGGCACAAGCTTACAGTGTCCTCTCTTAATGGAGAACTTCAGTATAACTTACAAAAAATTGCATCTCCTACTTGGTTTTGGAACTACAGCATAACAGATAATCTTACAATTGCTTTAAAAAAACTTGAGCTTTCTTGTCTAGCAAAAAAGCCATAATACTTTAGAAAATTCTCTCAAACTTAATTTAGCATATTCTAATTGGCCTAGATGATACTTATTGATAGTAGTAGCCTCTGTTTTCAAAGATTCTGAACCTTTGATAAAAAGAGGCACACACAATAGAAATGTCAAAAGATAAGAAAGAACCTCATAATTATAATTTTTATTTAAAAATATTTGGCAAACTAGAGGTTCTTAGCAGGGCGTTTTGGAGAAATTTACTTGACACGTTGGAAAATAATTGCAAATAAACTGCTTAATAAATTTCAATTAAGAACCTTATAAATTACGCTACTCAGTCTAATTTTACAACTTTCTGATATATAAAGGTTTGCTGATGCTTAAAACTTGCTTACTTATTGTCAATATTTATTCACCAAAAGCCTCTGAGGTTCTTAGGAGTAAAGAATATCTTCATAAATCTCCTTAGTAATACCACTATTTTTATAATAAATTTAAAAAATAGCGGCCAAGCTTATCTGACTTTAGAAAAAGGTTTCAATCAATTAGCATTATAGACGGTATCTTTAAGGCTTTTTTCTTGCTTAGCTAAATAGACTGCAACAACAGAGTCTCCTAAAATATTTACGACGGTTCCGATCATATCGCGAATGCGATCAACTCCCCAAATAATTCCTAAAGCCTCTACGGGCAATCCTACAGCCGCTAACACAGTTCCTAGAATAAGCATGCCAGAACCAGGAGCCCCCGCAGTTCCTATCGACGTTAGAGTGGCAACAATGGTAATCGTACAAAGATGTGAAAAGCTTAAAGTTATACCATAAGCCTGTGCAACAAATAGAGCTGAAACTCCATGGAAAAGAGCTGTTCCGTTCATGTTAATAGCTGCACCAATTGGTAAGATGAAATTAACCAATTGAGAAGGAACTCCTAATCTCTGTTCTGCACAGACCATTGATGTAGGCAAGGAGGCTGAGCTACTACTGCTTGTAAAGGCAAAAACAATGGCATCACGCATCCCTTTAAAAAACATCCAGGGATTCAAGCCTGTTGATAAAAGCATTCCTCCGTACACTAACAGCATGTGAATAATTGAGGCAGCATAAATAGCAATAACAAATTCAAATAGAGCTCTTAGCACTTGCCACCCAAATGTCCCACCAACCCAAGCCATGATTGCAAAAACTCCGTAAGGAGCGAAACGCATGACGATATTGATTAACTGGTACATGATATGAGAAAGGGATTGCAAGAAATGAAGAAGAGGTTCCCCTTTTTCCCCTGCTAAGTTCACCGCAATTCCTAAAAAAAGTCCAAATATAAGAATTTGTAAAGTGTTTCCAGCTGCTAAAGCAGCAATAGGATTATCTGGAATCATATTAAATAATAGATCTTTAATTGAAATTCCAGATTCTATTGATACTGACTTACTAGCTAATGTATGTGAAATCCCAATACCCGGTTGAATAATTTTTGCCAGGAAAAAGCCGATCCATATTGCTATAATTGTAGTTATTACAAATAAAGCCATGGTTTTAAACCCTAGCTTTCCTAAACGCCGCATATCTTTTATACTAGTAACACCAACGGCCATCGAAGAAAGCAGCAATAAAGGGAGAAGCATCTTAATCAGTTTCATAAAGATGTCTCCTACTGCCTTAAAGTAGGGGAAAATTTCTATGTCCCAGCCCGTACTCTCCAGTATATATTTCAATGCAACTCCTGTAATTAACCCTAGCACAAGAGCTATGAGGGTTTGTAACCATAGCTTCATGGATCGAATGCCTCCTTATTAATTAATTATTTGTATAGTAGATCTTTTCATTAAGTTCATTTTCTCTTTTGGCGATAAAAACAGCAGTGATTCCATCCCCCAATACATTGACTACGGTACTCATCATATCACGGAGGCGATCAACACCCCAAATTAGCCCAATACCCTCAGTTGGCAATCCTAAAGCATGCAATAAGCTTCCTAAGAAAATAATTGAAGCCCCAGGAGCTCCAGCTGTCCCAATAGAGGACAAAGTAGCAATGACGACGATAGTTGTAAAATCTGATGTGGTCAGTTCGATTCCATAGGCTTGAGCAATAAAAACTGCTGCAATTGCCTGAAAGGTTGCGGTCCCATTCATATTGACTGTAGCTCCTAACGGCAATACAAAATTGGCAATATGAGCAGGCACACCTAAATTATCTTGCGCACAAGCTAGTGAAGTTGGAAGGGTTGCTGAACTACTACTACTTGTATAAGCAAAAATAATAGCATCTTTCATCCCTTTAAAGAAATACCAAGGATTTAAACCTACTAAAAGCAGAATTCCTACATAGACAGTTCCCATGTGAACAAAGCAGGTAGAATAAACTGTAAAAAGGAATTGGAATAATGAGGTTAGGACTTGCCATCCAAAGGTCCCTGCAACCCAAGCCATAATTGCGCATACGCCATAAGGAGCAAAACTCATTACGAGGCTGATCAATTTACACATTACGTCTGATAAGGAGCTTAAAACTTTAAGTAAAGGGTCTCCCTTATCGCCCGCTAAATTAATAGCAATCCCCATTAATAAAGCAAAAAATAGAATTTGAAGGGCTTCGTTAGAGGCAAGCGCAGCGATAGGATTCTCTGGGATAAAGTTAAATAATTCTGGGCTAACAGGTGTATAAGCTTCTGTAGGCACTACGACTTTATTTTTTAAATCAATACCGAAACCAGGCTTAATGATTTGAGCCATTCCATAGCCCAATGTGATTGCAATAACAGTTGTGCCGATAAACAGGATAAAAGTTTTTAGACCGATACGCCCTAGCTTTTTAAAGTCTCGAATACTTGTAACTCCAACAGCCATTGAGGATAGCAATAACAGGGGGAGGGTCATTTTAATTAATTTTAAAAAGAGTTCACCAGTTAACTTAAGTATTGGAAAAATAGATGGTCCCCACCCTAAAAAAGACAATGGTCCCCTTAGAGATAGCCCTATCAAAATCCCAAGAACAAGCCCGATAAGTGTTTTAAGCCAAAGTTTCATATTTAAATATCCTGTTAAAAAAAGAGGCTCCTATGTAATAACCCCTGTAATCCTCATATTATTAGAAACTTGCGCTTTTGTATCCTGTTGTAATTCTACTAACGGGAGACGAACGTGAGGTTTGCACTTATTCATTAAACTAAGTGCATATTTTACGCCTACTGGATTGGTTTCTATAAATAATGATTTGCACAAGTTGCGGTAGTAATATATAGATTCTACAGCCTCTTGAATATGACCTTGCTGGTAATTGTTAATAAGTTGTGCCCAAATTTTGGGGATTAAATTAGCTGTTACAGAAATAATTCCACATGCCCCTATTGATAAAGCTGGCAATAGAAGATGGTCATCTCCACTTAATAACGCAATTTTAGTTTGTTCTCTAATATCCATCATGGCTGCAATATCACAATTAGCCTCTTTAAGTGCAACTATATTTGGAATCTGGGCTATCTTGGCTATCGTATCAGTACACATACGGCAACCTGTGCGGGCCGCGACATGATAGACGATAACAGGAAGGCCAATAGCCGCCACAGCTTGGTAATGTGCTATGCAACCAGCTGCTGTAGGGCGATTATAATAAGGAGTTACAACTAAACAAGCTTCCACGCCTGCTTGCTTTGCTAATGTAGTTAAATAAATAGTATCTAATGTATTGTTTGTCCCGGTTCCCGCTATAATGGGGATTCTTTTTCCTGCAACTTCTACGGCTAATCGAAATAATCTTATCTTTTCTTCTATTGAAAGAGTAACACTTTCACCTGTTGTCCCACAGACTACAATGGCAGAGGTCTCCTCTGCAATATGCCATTCGATAAGATTTGAAAAAGCTATTTCATCAATCTGATTATTTGTATCAAATGGTGTAATTAATGCGACTATTGATCCTTTAAACATTTTTTCCTCTATCTTATCTCTTATTTGTTTCTCAGTAATGGCGCTATTAACAATCCTCTTGCGTTACATTTACAAAAAATGTATAGACCATCTTTTTTAGAAGAACATTAACAATTTGAGTCTTGATCTATTTTTTATAGGTGTTATCAATGAAAAAGCGAGTTATTCCTTATCTCATCCCTGCAGCTGCCATTTGGAGCTCAGTATCTATTTTTGCAGCTGACCCTGATCTAAATAACCGTTTACAAGAGAAATTTAACCAAACTCCAATTGAAGCGCTTAGACAAGCAGACGAATTATCAAAGAAGGCTCCAGATCAAGAAAAAGTTAAGAATCTAGAAAATGCTAAATCTATTCCCAATCAAGACAAGAGTGTTATAGACTCCATTGATACCGCAATCCCTACAGAAAACATGGACCTAAAAAAGGCCAAACAACATTTTCTTAAAGGCGTTGACTTCTTTCGCCAAGCCAAATACTTAGAAGCTTTAGATAAGTTTAACCAATCATTATACCTTGATCCTGAAAACTCGCAACTTAATTTCTTATTGGGACGTGCTAATTTTGAAGTAGGACAATATGAAGAAGCTACTTTTGCTTATGACCGAGCTCTTTTATTAAATCCAATGTTTCATAGTGCTCGTATTGAAAGAGGTAAAACATTCATAGCTTTAGGCGCTTTTGCAAAAGCTCGCGCTGACTTTGATTACGTAATGAATTATAAAACGGTTTTAAGCCCAGAAATTGCAAAACAAGTTGAGTACGTTTCTACAAACCTCCATTCTGAACGTAAGAGTACAGTTAACTTGATTGTTATCGGAAATTTAACTTTTGATTCTAATGCGACCTCTGGAACTTCATATGATATTCCGACTAGTGAGTTAGCTCCCCTAGGATTTATCACACCCGCAACTAAAAAAGAAGCTAACGCTGTAAGCGACCGAGCATTAGCCGGAAATCTTATTTTGACCCATTCCTACCCTTTAGCTCTTGAAGGCCTAACATGGAAAAACATGGGCATGACAAATGCTGGAGATAACCGTAGAGTCCATGCTAATAATATTATGTTACTTCTAGGTAATACTGGCTTAAACTACAAATTTCAAAAGCATACTTGGGATCTTGCTTATACTATCATGCGCTTGCAAACAGGCGGAAACTTATCCCAAATTTCTTCTATGGCATCTTTAAAGTATGCTTTTGAACTTTCTAAGCAATGGAACTTCCGCCTAGCTTATAATTTTACAAATCGTCATCATTTTGCAACTGAAGACGACAGCTATTATTACAATCCTCAAGGACGAATTAATGGCTATGAAGGGGGTATTACATATAGTTACAATGAAAACAATAGCTGGGACCTTTCCTACACACACAACTTTGACGCTACTCCTTATCAAGGAAGCAATAAAAAAGCTTTCATCAATTATCATAGCCATGCAACTAATCTAAGTTATAGTCATAAATTTAATAGTGCTTGGAGTACAAAATTAACAGGCATCTATAAGCAGGATCGCTATAATAATTATGACTTAGTATTAAATAAGATCAAAAGAAAGGATCGATCTTATACAGGGAAAGCAGAAGTTACTTATCAGCATGCTTTGCAAGATAGTAAGCTTAAGGTTGCTATATTTAGTTTAGGGGCTAGTTATAAGAAGGTAAAATCTAATAGTCCTATAAATCGCTACAATTCTAAACAACTCATATTTTCTGTAACAACGGTATTTTAGAAAATTAGAGTATTCTGAAAGCCTGTAGCAAAAATTGGTTTGCTACAGGCTCAAGTCTTGTTATTAGACACAAGATTTAACTAGGATCTTTATATTTTCCTAGAATTTCAGCATAAACAGAGATCATACCTTTAATTGTTGAATTTCGATTTCTCTTTTGAGTCTCTAAGTAAGTAAAGGCCGTCATATTTTTTCTAGCAAGATTATAAGGGTTACACCCTTTTTCTATCAAAAATTGAAGTATTTCAGGTTGTTGGTACTCCATAGATAAAATCAGCAAAGCAGGATCAAGAACTTCTGGATAGTTAGAAGATAAAATCTTGAATATCTCCAAAGCTCCGCTTATGACACTATTTCGCGCTAGTTCAAAAATTTCATGTTTATCTTTAAGATTGCTTATCTCAGTTTCCAAAATTTGCCGATTGAAAATCATTTCAAAAAAGTCTGTTCTATTTTTTGCAATGCAAGCTTTTAACAATCCGTATTGAGAACCTTTACAACCTAAACTAATAAGTTTTTCAAATCTTTCTTTATCTCCCATTTTGATAAAGTGAGATAATAAATTTTCACTATTGCTTGAATTTGCAGCATCAAATCCCTGTTGAATAAAGTAATCAAATATTTCAATATTCTCAGAATCGAGACAAATTTCTAATAACTTCCCGTGCCATTCAGCTGGAACCTTTTCCAATTCTAAGATAGACCAACATGTAGCTAAATCTTTTGTTGCAATTGCTTGTACTAAGAGCTTTTCATCAGCTACTTCATGTAATTTATAGCCATTTTGCTTTAAAATGCTTAAGGCCTCTCGATTTTTCATATTGAAAATCGCCCATTGATCTATAATTTCAGATTTGACCTGTCCTTTATCCTCTAAGTAAATTTTCATAGGAGTTAGAGCTTTTATACGTCCCAATATCTGCGGGTCAGAGGCTATTATCTTCTTAGTTAGACCACTGAGAATTTGATAACAAAGAGGCTCTTTATCTTTATAATACTCCAAAGTTTCTACTATAGAGATGAGCTCTAGCTCCCTGATATCATTATTTTCTTCCTCCCAAGAAGTTCTATCATAGATGAGGTCTACTGCTTTTTCCACAAAATCATCCATTTGATTTCCGGTCAAGTTTCGCTCTTGTGCCGATTGTATCATCTTGACTAGTTCCAAGCTTTTACCAACAAGCCCTGATGTCAAATAGTTTTCATATTCTGGTAGTGACCACATATTAAGTGTTGATACTACAGAGGAAATGGTAGTAGAAAAAAGATGTATTTAAGTAGGCAATAGCATCATAATAGTTCCTTTATCAAGTTAAGGATGGAGGGATTACAAATGATTCAAGAAACTCTTTGCTGTCGTAAGTGCAACAGTACAAAATTGATAAAAAATGGTCATAACAGCTGTGGAAATGCACAATATAAATGCAAGGTTTGTAATGCCCATTTAGTGGTAAGTCCCAAAATAAAATACTCAGAGGACAGGAAAGAAGAGATCCTTCATGCTTATCAAGAGCGTTCCAGCTTGAGAGGATTGAAAAGAGTATTTGGAGTCGCTCCTCTTACTGTATTGCGCTGGTTAAAAAAAAGACCAAAAACTACAAAGTTTGGAAAAAACTCTTGAGAGAGTTTGTGTAGATGATATTTTAGAATTTGATGAAGTATGGTCTTACGTACGTTGCAAAAAGCAACAAAGGTGGTTGTGGACTGTTATTTCTAGAAAAACACGTCAAATTATAGCCTATGTCATAGGAGATAGGAGTCTCAAAACATTTAAGAAGCTAATTAGAAAAATTTCTAGTTGTTATTTGTCTTTACCTAGCTTTAGTGACTTTTGGGAGTGTTATAAGACACTGGAATCAAAAGGCAATCATCAATGCGTAGGAAAAGAGACAGGAGAAACTTGCCATATGGAAAGATGGAATTGTACTTTGCGGCAGAGGATATCAAGATATGTGAGAAAGACTCTCTCCTTTTCCAAAAAAGATAGCTACCACCACATTCATACTCGTTTATTTATACAGGAATACAATCTAACACTTAGAAAGTAAACACTACCGAACATGGTTCCAGCCTGGAGTACGCCCCTCAGCTTCATAAGCATAAGTAACGCCGCAAACAGGGATAGATTTTTCTTGCTCCGCACCCCCTAATTTTTCTCCTACCATACGTTGAACTAGTACAGGAATGAAAGGTTTTTGCAAGATATCATCCCCAGCTAATAGTCTCTGTTCTATTGATTTAGAACTAAAACAAGAGGATGATATAACTTGTGCCATAGCGCTCGAAATCTCTTTATTATTAGCCGGAACAGCAGAAATACTGTCATTACCGCCCGCATTAGCAACAGTATCTGTATCCTCTTTGCCTGTACTGCGAACCATTAACAATGGTTTTTCTTGCTGATTTACTAACCATGCTTCAATTTCAGAACTATTAAATTTGTGGTTTTCAAAAATATCATATATACTTTTTTGAATGCCCTCTAGAACACGCTTTGCCTCTAGAGTTAAGCATTTTCTTTCATCTCCTTGAGCTGCTTCAAATTCTAACCATAATTGATCTAATTTAAGAGAGTGTGTTTCCAAAAATTTTTCTATTGTGTAGTGGCTAATTGGTAATATAGCAGGAACTTGTACAGCCACCCCTTCTTTATTCAAACGAGCACAAATATTATCTAACTCCATTAGGTTAGCAGATTTATTACCATAAAGGCTGCTATTCTTTAGAAAATGAAGAATTTTATTATACTGCGGGTATTTTATACTTAAGAAATTATAGACTTCATCAGTATCAGATTCTTTTTGACCCTGAGCAAAACACTCTTTACAAACCATTATAATTTCTGAAAAAGAAGCTTCTAATAATGGAAAGTCCTTTTTTGTAAGATAGTCAGTCACATTAAATTTTGGTCTTACTACTGGAGAAGCTTTAGCAATCTCCGGTTGGTTGAGTACCTGCTTTGTACTTGAAGCTACTTTTTTAACAGTATTTGTTGCAGAAGAGTTTTTTAAATGGTTATAAAGATTGGCTTGCGCCAGTACACATCGCTCTAGCAAGCTGTTTACTCTATTTTGTTCTTTATGCCTTTTTTATTACCAATTCCCATTAACCTGTTCGTAATATCGGCTATTCGCTTGTCTATTCCCTTTAGATCAACATTTTCATTTTTTTGAATCAAATTTTCTAATTCGTTAATTTCCTGTTGAATCGGCCCCAAAGAATTTTTATTAAAAATATTAGATATAAAATTGAACATAGACAAACCTCATTATTATTATTAATTTTCAGAAAAAACCAAATAAATATAAGTAAAATTAAAAAAGACAATCATAAAACAAGAGATCAAAACTGATTTTAAATACACACCTTAAAAGGTTGGAAAGAATTAACCTTTTAAATTAGAATAAAAGGTCCCTGAATAATAGAAGTGTTGAAGGAAGAGTATTTCTATGACAACGCCTATCACCGTAACGCATACTGCTTTAGCAAAAATCAGAATTCTTAGTTTTAATATTCATAAGGGGTTTGACTGGACCAGTCAAAAGTTAACTTTAGAGATCATGAAAGAGGCAATTACTTCAAGCAAAGCTGATATCGTATTTTTACAAGAAGTAATAGGAGAAAACGCAGAGCATGTAAAAAAAGTCAAAGATTGGAATTCTCTTCCTCAATATGAAATACTAGCAGGTGAAATATGGCCCTACTACGCCTATGCTAAAAATGCAGTATACGAAGCTGGGCACCATGGAAACGTTATTTTAAGCAAGTTCCCCATTACTTATTGGGCCCAAGAGGATATTTCAACTAACCGCTTTGAACAAAGGGGGATCCTCTATTGCAATATAGAAATACCTCGCGGTTATGAAAAACTTTCAAGGAACCATATAATTCATGCTTATTGCCTTCATCTTGACCTGCTACATCGCGGAAGAAAACAGCAATATCAGGCTATAATGAAACGCCTTAAAATGGATGTAAACGATCCTGAAATCACAATAGTTGCGGGAGATTTTAATGATTGGAATCAAAGATCTGGCGATATTTTTGAGGATCAACTAGGAATGCTCGAGGTATCAAAAATACTAACTGGGGAATATGCAAAGACTTTTCCTATCTATAAACCATTATTTACTTTAGATCGCATCTATGTAAAACATATTGGAGTTGATCTTGTCCAAACGCTTAAAGATGGAATTTGGAGATCTTTATCTGACCATGCGGCCCTTTATACAGAATTATCTATAAATTATGAATAGACGCCCGAATACTTACACCTGTCGCAACCATGTTGAAATCTACCGCTCAGAGCAAGAACTATTAAAACTCATCGAAAGGCTCATTTCGGAAGCTTCTTCTACAATTCATTTTCACATGTACATTTTGAAAGAAGATACTAGTGGCCGAAAAATTTTGACAGCACTAAAAGAAGCGGCTTTAAGGGGTGTCAAAGTATACATGTTAATCGATGCTTTTGGCTCCGTATCACTTGCCAAAGATACTATAGTCGATCTTAAGAAGCATGGAGTGTATTTTGAATGGTACAATGCTTTTAGGTGGAGTCGTTGCTTCCAAGCCATTCATAGACTACACCAAAAAGTTATCATCTTTGATCAGAAAATTGCTATTTTGGGAGGATTCAATATTAGTAATGATTATTTAGCTCCTTTAGAAGAAAATCCCTGGCTTGATTTTGCTGTTTTAGTTACGGGAGAAGTGGTACGAGAGATTACATTAATTTGCAATCGACTTCTGCAAAGTATTTCTGAAAAAAACCTTAACCTTCCATTACTGGTTCCAAGTCGTTTAGAAGGGAGCATGAGAGCTAAAGTAATATATAACAACTTTTTACAAGGCAAATTTCAAGTTTCCCAAAGCTATAAACATGCTATTAGACATGCAAAAAAAGAAATTTTCCTTGTGCAAAGCTATTTTTTCCCTAATCATCATTTTCTTAGATTGCTCAAACATGCCGCTCAACGTGGGGTCAAAATAAAGCTTTTACTCCCTAAAAAGTCTGACGTGCCTTTATTTAAATATGCCTGCAATTATCTTTACCGCTACCTCCTTAGATATAAGATTGAAATATTTGAATGGAAACCTAGTGTTCTGCATGCTAAACTAGCTGTTATTGATGATATTTGGTGTACGGTCGGAAGTTATAATATCAATTATACAAGCCACGTTGCAAATGTTGAAATGAATCTATTAGTATGGAATTCAGACTTTGCAAAGACTACTAAAAATTTGTTATCTCAAGCAATGCTGGAGCAAACAAATTATATTACCAAAGATCTTATAGCAGCAAAGACAAGTTTGTTCGAAAAAGTTAGAGATTATTGCGCCTACAAAATTGTCAACCTTTGTATGTTTTTTACAAAAATTTTAGCGTAGGCAATTCTAAATAAAAAAATTCTTAGAAAGTCACATCCCTACTAAAAGGAGAATCTATGACTCCCTCGTCTATTAAACCCTACTGCATTAGTGCCTGGGTAATCGATCGTCAATCTTCTGATACTCCTTACCTCCTATTAAAAAGATGTGGGAAATACCTGAACGGGACATGGCAAATGGTATCTGGAGGAATTGAAGCTGGAGAAAAGGCTTGGCAAACAGCCTTAAGAGAAATTTATGAAGAGACGGGGGTTGTTGTTGACAGGTTATATAGTGCCGATATTATAGAAAATTTTTATGAAGCCTCTCGTGATGCAGTGGTCTCAGTTCCTGTTTTTGCAGCTTATGTAAATGAAAGAAGCAGTGTTCGGCTATCTCCTCATGAACATGATGCTCACGAATGGTGCTCTCTAGACACAGCATATGAACGTTTAGTATTTTCAGAACAAAAACGCGTCTTACAACATATTCATGCAAATTTTACACTAAAGCAACCTAATGATTTTCTCTTGTTATATAAGCAATAAGATGAAGGAACAGGCATTGTCCTAAATACAGAACGCCTGGCATAATGTTTTTTTAACTTACAAAATAAAAAATATTTTTATAACTCTTACTATTTGAGATCGCTATGATTTTTGACCATTTAGATTCAGCTCATCTCTATCATACTTTGCATCCCCATTTTAAAAAGGCTTTCGATTTTTTAAAACAATATGAGCATGGTTGCGACCTACCCCCTCAAAAAATAGAATTAGATGGGAAAAATTTGATCGCAATTATTGAAAGTGTAACCTCCAAACAAGAACAACACTGCTATTTAGAGGCGCATAGCAAGTATATTGATATTCAATACACTATAAAAGGTATAGAACAAATTGGTTGGTCCCCTCTGCGTGAATGTCGCCAAATTAAACAATCATATGACTTAGAAAAAGATATAGCCTTCTTTTTTGACAGGCCTAAAACTTGGCTTTCAATGGGAAATAGTCAGTTTGCTATATTTTTCCCTACAGATGCTCATGCGCCTCTGCTAGGAGAAGAAGCTGAAATACAGAAGATTATTATCAAAATAGCTATGGCATAGTCACAAGACTCTTATCCTATATAGCCTATTTTTGATTCAGTTTAACATTTATTGGAACAACTTATAACCCAGATTATGGGGATAAATAAAAAATGCAAAGCAATCTTACAGAAAAATTAAAAAAGGTTAAACTTGTCGTTATGGATGTAGATGGCACCCTTACAGACGGAGGGATGTATTACACTGCAGAAGGCGACGTTATGAAGCGTTTTTATGTGCAAGATGGAATGGGAATTACTCTTCTGAAGTTTGCTCATATTGAAGTGGCCTTACTTACTAGTGAGAATTCACATATTGTACAAGCTAGAGGCAAAAAGCTTGGAATTAAACATGTCATTATAGGTTGCAAAGAGAAAAAGAAAGCACTGCAAGAACTGACACAGGAATTGAACCTTACTCTGGAAGAAGTAGCTTACATTGGTGACGATATCAATGACGCTCCTCCAATGAAGATAGTAGGGATATCAGCCTGCCCTAATGATGCTGTTGATTTAATACAAAAAATAGCTACATATAAATGTTCAAAGTTAGCTGGCCATGGAGCCGTGAGAGAATTTATCGAGCTTTTGCTTGCTGCTCAAGGAAAATCCAATGAACTACCAGAGAAATGGTAAGAGTTTTCATGCCTTACGCAGACAAATTTGCTTAGAAATAGCCCGTCTTCTGAGTAGACCTTAGTCCGTTTTTCTAAACTAATACACAGTATAGCCTGCTTTAAAGGGGCTATACTTTTGAAAGCATCAAATATGTAAAAAAGCTTACTCATTAGGCTTTTCTATCTTAACTTTTTCAGTATTCGCTGCTACTACCTCTGTATCTACTTTAGGAGGATCAATTTTATTAAGGACGTATAAAATACCCCCTGCTGCTGCACCGACTACTGCTGTAGTCCCTATCGCAAATTTGGGAGACGCGAACAATGCAAAACCAGATGCAAAAATACTAACTTTATTAAATAAAGAATCTAATGTATACAGCTCGCGGCTAGATTTACCTTTTTTCCGCTAGGTAAAAAAACGGTAAAATCGACCGCGCTTTGTATATTTGACTCTTTTACTATAGTTTTTTCTACTCCAGCCTTATAAGCTTGATGAAATTCCCACGTCATATTTGCGAGAATAGCTAATCCTCCTCCTACGAGGCCTCTATCTGCAGGATCTGAAAAATTGAAATCTGTAGAAAACTTTCTGTTTTTTCCAGTATTTGAAATTGTCGAAAGTGTATGGTGAGTGAATCGGACTAGTTGCAATTTTGAATTAGTGGGTATTATATATCTTTCTCTAGCTTAAATTTTGCGTTATTCTATATTTTTCATTTTTTGCAAACTTAACGTATGCAACACCGAATATTTTGACATAATAGAGTGAATCAGTCAAGGCTGCCAAAATGAATATTTCAAATGAGAGCTGAAATTAAGGCTAAATAAGAGAGTGTATAATCATTAGTAAAAAGTAATAAATTTTAGGCTCAATTCGCTATATCTTCATACTAGCTAATTAAACAGCTCACTATCAGAGCATAAAACTTTAGCGCAGTCAATTTGACTTTTTTTCGGGTATAACCTAATATTAAAGATCTTATAAATGTTACTTAATCTTTTTAGTTTCTAATGACTTAAGTAAATAGCTTTACAATGAGCTATAATTGAAGAGGTATATTTTGCACTTGTCAATGGCCAAGTAGATATACCTCTCTATTTTTTAATAACCCAGGAAATTGGATGTCCTCTAGCAATACCCAGTTCGGCACTATAAGGTCTTTTATATGGCCTGTTGAACGAGAAGAATTAAAAAAAGTACTCCCCATGCTGCTTATGTTTTTCTGTGTAGCATTGGATTTTAATATCTTAAAAAATGTAAAAGACACCTCCATCATGACAGGAGAGGGGTCAAGTGCTGACGCCATCCTCTTTGTTAAGTTCTGGGGTGTTTTACCCATAGCTATCATCAGCACAATCGCTTATGTCAAATTAAGTAGTATTCTTACAAAGCAAGCACTATTTTATGTAACTCTTATACCTTTTCTTGTTTTCTTCGGCTTATTTGCTTGGGTTATTTATCCTTATAGAAATTATCTCCATCCACAAGAAAGTGCTGACTACTTAGCTTCTATACTTCCTTCTAGCTTAAAAGTTGTAGCTGGAATCTACAGAAATTGGACCTATGCCCTATTTTTCATTTTTGCTGAACTTTGGGGCGGCCTTGTATTGAATATGCTATTCTGGAACTTTGCTAATGATATTACAAGTGTTAGTGACGCAAAAAGATTTTATCCTCTTTTTAACTTGGGCTCTATTTTTGCATTATCTTTTGCAGGACCGATTGGAGTTTATTCGTCTAGAATTGGACAACAAATAGCTGATCAAGGCGAAGCTTGGGGCATGACGCTTAAATATTTAATGGGGACTGTAATCTTATTTGGATTTGTATTAGCGTATCTTTATGAATGGATACAAAAAAATGTATTGACTGATCCCCGCTTCTACAATCCTCAAGAGCAGGTCCGCTTAAAACAAGAAAAACCTAAATTGTCACTTAAGGATAGTTTCCAGCTCCTCATTCATTCAAAATATTTAGGATACATCGCTTTATTAGTTATAGGATATGGAATATCAATCAACCTAGTTGAAATCACTTGGAAAGAACAAGCTCGCTTACTTTATCCCAATCCTAACGAACTAAATGCCTTTTTTAGTCATGTATCTTCAGCTGTTGCTATGGCTAACTTAGGGATGCTTTTTTTAGGCAGCTATATTGTTCGTAAGTTTGGTTGGACTATGGGCGCTATGACAACTCCTATTATTCTTTTTGTAAGTGGTATCGCCTTTTTTAGTTTTGTTATTTTTAGAACAGAAGCTGCTAACGAGTCTTTCTTATTACTTGCAGTTTTGTGGGGTGCCGTACAAAACATTTTGAGTAAAGCAAGCAAATACTCATTATTTGACCCTACTAAAGAAATGGCCTATATTCCTCTGAATGCAGAGCTTAGAGTAAAAGGGAAAGCTGCTGTTGATGTTGTAGGATCCCGCTTAGGAAAATCTGGAGGATCTCTCGTCCAGCAATTCCTGATCATTTGCTTAGGAAGTTTACAAGCAATCCCCGTTTATGCAGCTTCGATCATGGCCGTAGTAACGATTGCTTGGATGTGGGCTGTAAAAAAATTGGGCAAAGAGTTTCAACAAATTACAGGCGAAGAAAAAACATCTATAAATTAAAATTTAGATAAAAAGGAAACTAGTTAGCATGACTGTTCGCGTACGTATAGCACCCTCACCAACAGGGGACCCTCATGTAGGAACCGCGTATATAGCTTTATTTAATCTTATCTTTGCTCGTAGACACCAAGGACAATTTATCCTTCGCATTGAAGATACTGACCAAACTCGCTCCAGGCCAGAATATGAACAAAATATTTATAAAGCACTGAGCTGGACTGGTATTAATTGGGATGAAGGCCCCGATATTGGAGGTCCTTACGGCCCTTATAGACAATCAGATCGTCTACATATCTATAAAGAGTATTGTCAAAAGCTATTAGATAATGGTAAAGCTTATAAATGCTTTGCGACTCATGAAGAATTAGCTGAAATGCGTGAAATTGCTGCAAAGCAAGGGGGACGTCAAGGCTACGATAGGCGCTATCGCAATTTGTCGGCGGAAGAAATACAAGCATACGAAGCGGCGGGTAAGCCCTATGTTATCCGTTTAAAAGTACCTTTAACTGGTGAGTGTGTAGTCGAAGATGCGATTAAAGGGCGTTGTGTTTTCCCATGGGCAGACATTGATGATCAGGTTTTGATGAAAGCTGACGGGTTTCCAACCTATCACTTAGCGAATGTTGTAGACGATTATTTAATGAAGATCACGCACGTTATTCGCGGAGACGAGTGGCTCAGTTCAACTCCTAAACATATTTTATTGTATGAGTCATTTGGTTGGATTCCGCCAACATTCATGCATATGCCTCTATTACTAGGGAAAGATGGGCGTAAGCTTTCAAAGAGACGAAATCCTACATCTATTTTCTATTATAGGGATAGTGGTTACCTAGCAGAAGCTTTAGTAAACTTTTTGACACTTATGGGCTATAGCATGCCTAATGATAGGGAAATTTATTCACTTGATGAGATCATTCAAGAATTTGACCCTACACGTATTGGCGTTTCTGGAGCTGTATTTGATGTTCAAAAATTAGATTGGATCAATCAGCAGTATCTCATTAATCAAATTCCAGCCGATCAACTATGGGATCGCATCAAACAATGGACCTTTAATGATGAGTATATGCAGAAATTAATGCCTTTATGCCATGCCCGCATCAAGACGTTTGGGGAATTTATGGAACTATGTTCCTTCTTCTTCATAAATCATCTTCCATATACTTTCGAGCTATTGTGCCCTAAAGGGAATTCCCCCGCACAAACTAGCCTTATTCTTCAACTTCTTATATGGCATATGGAAGCTAATGAAGATTGGGGCCATACAGGAATTGAAACAGCATCCCGTGACATAGCAGCCTTCTTAGGTGTCAACCACAAAAAAGTAATTATGCCTATCCTATTTGGCTCAATAACAGGTAAATTACAGGGACCTCCCCTATTCTCCTCTGTGGAATTATTAGGTAAAGAGCGCACCAGAGCTCGCTTTTTGAATGCTATTGAATTCTTAGGTGGATTAACAAAAAAACAAACAGAAATGGCTAAAGCAGCTTGGGATAATCAAAAAGGAGAAAACCTATTCGTTAGCATCCAAGGCAGCTAAATATCAGCATCTCTTTGTGTTCAAAGCATAATGTTACTTTTATAAGTTAAACATCCTGTATAATTTTACTAGCTATCAGATAGATCTCTGCAAATATAGATTTTGCAAGAGATCTATTGTATGGCTTATATCATGCTACACCTTTCACATAATGAGTCTTATATACTTACTCATTCTCTTTTGTCTAAATTGTATTGATTTTCTTTTTTAAAGATGGTAACAAGGGCCTCTATGACAGATAGCTTGCAAAATAACTTTTGCAGAGAATTAATCGCTTGTTGCTATCCGATTTATGTATAAGCCTTATCTATAAATAGCTAGAAATTGTGAGAAATCCGTGCAACTACTAAATTTAGAAAAACAAGACTCTATAGGTACACAAATAGAAAATGTAAATTCTTCTCCATTTGCTTCTATTGAAAAGGCCATTGATGCTTTGAAAAATGGAAATTTTGTAGTTGTGGTAGATGATGCCAACAGAGAAAACGAAGGAGATCTCATTATCCCAGCACAAAGAGCAACACCTCAGAATATAGCATTTATGACTAGATATACTAGCGGTGTAATCTGTGCTCCCCTGCACGAAAGTCGACTAAATGAGCTTGATCTCCCATTAATGGTGGCAAATAATAATGAATCCCATAAAACAGCATTTACTATTTCTGTAGATTATTTGCATGGAACTACAACAGGAATTTCTGCTGCTGATCGAGCCGCAACACTAAATGCTCTAGCTAATCCTTCATGCAGAAAGAATGATTTCGCACGTCCAGGCCATATTTTTCCTTTGAAATATAGCGCTGGCGGTGTACTTAAAAGACCTGGACATACAGAAGCTGCTGTAGATCTAGCTGTTTTAGCAGGTTACTCAGCTGCAGGGGCCATTTGCGAAATTACTAAAGATGATGGCTCAATGGCTCGCTTGCCAGACTTAGTAGAATTTGCAGCCCAACATCAACTACCTATAATCTCCATAGCTGATCTTATTTCCTATCGCTTAAGAACTGAAAATAGTATCTACCTTCTATCAGAAGCGAGGCTTCCTACGAAATACGGTGAATTTACAATTTATGCTTACCAATCACAAATTGATGGTATTGAACATATAGCTTTAGTAAAGGGGCAACTTCAGAATAGTGAAGACGTACTCGTCAGAGTTCATTCTGAATGCATGACTGGGGATATTTTTGGATCCTTGCGCTGTGATTGTGGCCAACAATTAGAAAAAGCAATGGAAACGATTGAGCAACAAGGATTGGGAGTTATCATTTACATAAAGGGTCATGAAGGGCGAGGAATAGGCTTAGCTAATAAATTGAAGGCTTATGAACTACAAGACCAAGGCCTGGATACTGTAGATGCAAATCTGAATTTAGGTTTCAAAGCTGATGATCGAAAATATCATATAGCAGCTTACATCCTAAAGCACTTGGGAGTTAAATCTATTAAAATAGTTACTAATAACCCCCATAAAATTAATAGTTTGATTGAGCATGGTGTAAAGGTTACAGGAAGATTCCCAATTTCTTTAGCGCCCCATGAACACAATCAAGGCTATTTATTGACAAAAAAAGCTAAGTTAGGGCATCTTTTTCATTAAACTTTTTACAAAGTAATCTTTTACAAAAGTCTAATATCTTTTCTATTTTGGGTTCCAAACCATATAATCAGCTAAAGAATTTTGAGCTGATTTATTTTGTTAGAAGCTTTTTTATATAGAACTGCTATGCCTTTCGTATGAAATATACCTAAATGGCATTAGGTATGTACTATTATTCCCCTTTATACGCATGTAGTAAAGTTTGTAATACTAACTCTAAATGAAAAATTTTATACTCTAAAGCCTTGATAGTGCTATTTTCAGCCGTTCTAGAAAAGTAAGCCTGTAGGAAGCTTAATATAAAATTGCAAAAGTATTATAATTAAGTCACTTTTTTTTGCTTTTTTCTCAATAATGTTAATTGAACTCACATTTAGAATAATAAAAATCATAGGAGCAATATGATGAATTGCTTAAATCTTTCTGCTTCTAAAAAACAGCCATATTGCTGCAATAGGCCTGAAATAGCAAATACACGACGTTATCCATTCGAAAAAGAAGATAACCTAATACGAATCGTCTCTGCTAACATTTTATATCAGAAGGCCGACTTGCTACTAGCATGTAATAATCTTAATTACGACTGGAAGATCCGAAAGAAAAAAATTTCGCGTATTTTAGCTAATTATAAACCCGATATTATTGGGTTACAGGAAGGAGACCAAGGACAGACTATAGACTTGCTTAATTGGACAAATTTTTGGATTAAAGAAAATTACTATTCCCTAGTAGGTTGTTCTGCCAGCGCCTCTCAAAATTCAAACAGTACTCATTCATCTTATAGGCCTAATGAAGAGTTCATCTCTATTTTATATAACTGCAATCGCTTTGAGCTAGTAAATGTAGAGTCTTTTTGGCTTCATGAAGGACCTGATCGGTCTAAACCCCAGCCAGGATTTGGAGGCATTTTTCCACGGATCGTGGTTAATTTTCAATTGCAAGACTTGGAAACAAAGCAGCTAATTTATGTTTACAATACCCATTTCGACCATAATACACGCAATAAGTGTCAAGTCAGGTACAGAAGTGCTCAGCTACTAGCAGATGTTATCGAGTCTATCAACGCTCCAAATATTACTACCGTTACCATGGGTGATTTTAATCTTTATCCTAATCAGGATAATCAAAGATATGATGGAGAAGATGCTTATAGAGAGCTACGAAGAACTGGAATTGATATTCGAGATCCTCAGCCAGAATCTCATATAGGCCCTGATGGGACCTTTCCTGGATATAAGGAGGATACTCATTTTGCAAAAGGGGGCGCAGGCGCAAGATTAGACCAGATGTTTGTTAAAAACTGCAAAATTGTAAAAGAAGGGGTTTTGGCTGATAATTGGGATCCTGAGCATCGTATTACTTTCTTTCAAAATAGAGATCAGGATGGCTCTGTTGTCGATATTGACAAATACCCCCTTCCTTCTGACCATCATTTTCTAATTGCAGATTTAGAAATTGGGAAGGAGGCATAAATTTATTGTAGCTATTTTTGCTTTAAAATAGCTGCAAAAAAGCCATCTCCATGCTGTTGCTTAGGTAATACTTTGAATAGAGGCTCATCTAGCTCTAAATTATATTTACTTAAGAAAAATTTAATCTGTTCCTCATTCTCCTGCTGCAAAATGCTGCAAGTCGCGTATACAATTTTACCCGTCTTCTTCAAAAATGCTAATCCTTTTTCAAATATCTCCTGTTGCTGCTTTACCAAACTTTCCAGCATAGATTCACTAAATCTCCACTTCATATCAGGATTACGCCTCATAGTTCCAGTTCCAGAACAAGGGACATCGACTAGCACCCAATCCATTTTTCCCTTTAACTTATTCAGCTGTGGATTTCCTGAAGCAAATATTTGTGCGTTTTGAATTCCAGCCCTCTTTAACCTTAATTTAGCTTGTTGTAACGCTGATTGCCGGATATCGTGCAAGTAAATTTGACCTAAATTATTCATATGAACCGCGATAGCCAAAGTTTTTCCACCTGAACCTGCACAGTAGTCTAAAACATGCTGACCTGGTAAAGCCTTAACATGCTGAGCTACAAGTTGGCTACATTCATCTTGCACCTCAAAATAACCAGCCTTAAATTCTTCCATCCCTAGAAAATTTTGCCGTTTTTCAAAAACAATCCCTTCGGCAGATTGTGTAGTAGGTTTAACAGCATATTGTCCTTTCCACTTTTTCAAAAGAGCATCACGTGCTATTTTTAAAACATTAACTCTAATTGTAGTTGGCGCAGCTTGATTACTTACTAGGCAAAGATTCATAGCTTCTTCTACCCCATAGCTTGCAGCGATCAAATCAAAAAGTTCAGCAGGAAAACTAACTTTTATATGATTAGGGATCGAAAGAGTTTTGTAATCATTCATAAGCTCCTCTACTGAGGAATAACGACAAAATAGCTCAACACGTTTTTCCCAATTTGAGGGGTAACTTGAAAGAAAATCAAGCAAACTCTTCCAACGTATGATTCCATAACTTGTGTCTGAAATATAGGTCCTGTCTTTTGAACCTATAGCTTTATGCTTTCTAAAATAGTCGCTCAAGAAGGCATCTAAAGGCATATTTTGCTTTTCTTGCTCTTCCAAGATTTTGATAATATGATATTGTCTAAATATTTTCATATAATATAGAAAAACAGTAGTATGGGTAGAGATCGCATTCAAGCGAAAGATTAAGAATTAAACTCTTTCAAACTTCTTCTCCGGAGAGGTTTTATGAAGCTCTCAGGAATTATTTTCCAAGCTGCTTTATAAAACTTTTTTATTATAATTAAGTTCCCCTATTGAAGCTCTCTATTTTTCAAAAAATCTCTAAATTTTTAGTGGGAATTAATACTTATGCTGCCTAAAAAGTAAGGAAATTCAAATTTTTGCACGAAATATAATTATAGTTATTACACTTTTTGCGTAGAGACTTTAAAAAGAACGTTGAAGCCTTTTCAACTAATAAAAAATAGTCCATAATACAGATATATTTAAACATTCACAGTCAGAGAGATCTATGAACAAATTTACCTCTAGCACTTTTATAAAAATACTAGCAATGACTCTCACTCTTAGCGGTTGTAAGCGATCTTCAAGCGAGATTTTAGAGGATTCTCGGTCAGCAGGTCGATATATGGGTCGCGGGCTCCGTTCCCTAGCTGGCAATAATAGAGATTCACGACAATTTGATAGTCCTGATGATCTAAAAGGTCCTAACCAAGATCATTACCTTCCTTTAGGGGACAATGATATGTACCAACCAGATGGCGAAGTTTCAGAAGATATGGGAACCCATCCTCAACCTCAAGAGACTCCGGGTGACATAGGCAGTACTTTACCGGGCATTGATGGGTTTAGAGATCCTGTGGAAGTAGATTTAGCCAGCACATTCCAAATCATCCATTTTGATACGGATGATTTTTTTGTAAGAGGCAAAGAAAATAATGCTACTATCAAGAAGATTGCAAAATATATGAAATCTCACAGTAATTTGTATATATTCATCGAGGGACACTGTGATGAAAGAGCCTCTGCTGCTTATAACCTATCTCTAGGTGCTCGTCGTAGTAACGCTGTTAGAGAAATGTTAATTAAAGAAGGTGTGGACGTTAATAAACTTTTCACAATATCCTATGGGAAAGAGCGCCCACTTGCTTTAGGACACATGCCACAAGATTGGCAACAAAATCGTAGGGTTCAATTTAAACTTTACTTCAAATAGTTTATGCAAAAAATAGTCTATATCATTTTAATTTTTTCTATCTACGTTTTGGTAAGCTGTACCCCATCAAGTACAGCTTCTACAGAAGGTCCTTTGATTCAACAAATACAAAGTTCGGTTGATAATCTTCAAACTGATTTAGACCAACTTCACTCCAAAATGCAATATACCAAGTCAGAATTAGAGCTGGTTGATGATAAGCTAGAATCACAGGAAAAAGCTATTGATCATCTATCTTTGCAGATGAAAGACTTCACTACTTCCCAAATTAAACTACAACAAGTAAAGCTTGCTGATTTGGAAAAACAAGTAGCTTCTTTATATAAAAATTGTGAGGGAATAGCAAAGGACCTCAAGCAGTTTAAATCTCATTTTGAATCTAGCAATGTTATTTTCAAGCAATTCAGTGAACGATTGCAGCAACTAGAAGCACAATCTACTGATAGGGACCAAAAACTTGAGCTGCTACGTAGTAATATAGATTCTGTAGTGCGATTGCTACAGGAAGATGGATCTACATCAAAAACAACTCATACCACAAACCTTGATAAAAAAAAGTATACTGTGAAGTTGGGCGATTCTCTAGAAAAAATAGCTAAAGCGAATGGAGTCACTATAGAGCAGTTAAAGCAAGCTAACCAGTTAGGCTCTGACAAAATAGTTGCTGGCCAAAAATTAACTATCCCTACAACTTAAGCAGCCTAGAAGATAAACGCCTAGGCTTAAATTATAAGTTTATCAATTTTCTTTTTAAAACTTTTTCTATTATTGCACAGTTTACATAAGAATAACTGCGATCATTATTTCCTAACTTAAAAATAGGATTCACCTTATACTGCCTGAAAATTACAAGCATTCCCACTATACTATCTATTATAAGGAGCTTTTAAACTGTGACCAGTCACCTTATTGAGCTTATGTATGAAGCTAGCGCTAAATTGTTATTTATCCCTTTTATCCTCATTCTTGTTGGCAGTATTATTTTAACGTTCAAGTCGAGATTTATCCAGATAAGAACCTTGGCCAGCATGGTAAAGATGTTATTCTACTCAGCTTTGAACCGATCTCAAACTGCTACAACGCACGACACCATCCCTCCTCATAAAGCCTTATTTACTGCAATGTCTACAACCATAGGAATAGGCAATATTGTAGGACCTATTATTGCTATGGGTTTAGGAGGACCAGGAGCACTAGCAGGGTTCATTTTAGCAACGATCTTTGGAGCGGCTGCAACCTTTACAGAAGTTGCCTTAGCTGTTACATACAGAAAAAAATTACCGGATGGAAGAGTCCTGGGCGGCCCTATGCAATATTTATCAGTAGGGCTACACCCTTTCTTAGGCAAAATTTATGCTTATACTGGTTTTATCTTATTAGTTGCCTGGTCAAGTAATCAATCAAACACTATTAGTATGGTGCTGGAACCTTACGGAATCTCACGCTATGCAACCGGGGCCTTTTTAGCTTTAACCGTGATTTTTATATTAATTGGGGGAATCAAACGGATTGGCAGTATCAATGAAATGCTGGTCCCTATCATGTTTTGTATCTATGGAGCTGCAACAAGTTGGATCATCTGCTGCCATGCAGATCAAATTATTCCCTCTTTCAAATTAATGTGGTTATCATTATGGGCTCCTGAAGCCGTTTTAGGCGCAGGAACTGCGATTGGATTGACACAGGCCTTACGATATGGTTTAGCGCGAGCTTTTCAATCAAATGAAGCTGGAGTTGGAACCTCCACCTTTGCTCATTCTATGGCAGAAACGAGCAACCCAACCCACCAAGGAATACTTGCTATGATATCAGTTTATTCTAATGGAGTATTATGCCTTTTATCTGGTCTAACAGTACTTGTAACCGGCGCTTGGAAATTACCAGGAGCAAAATTTGATATCACCATGCTGACAGGAATAATTGATAGCCATTTCCCTACAATAGGCCCTATAATCCTAATCCTATCTGCTTTCTTATTTGCTTACGGAACAATACTGGGAAATGGATACAATGGGAGTCAGTGCTTTCTGTACGTTACTAATAATCGGTGGGTTAAATTTTATTATGTTTTATCAGCTATTGTAATCTTTTTAGGGTGTATTTCTGATGTTAAGTTCGTATGGACAGTAGTAGACTTTTTAATTTTACCTGTAGCGATACCCAATACTATCGGGATTATTCTGCTAGCTTTTAAACATAAAGAAATATTCAAAATCGATTAGTCTCTTGTTCCACAAGGAACATTTGAATCAGGGCATTAACTTTATCTGCACAATCTATGTTAGCAACATGCCCTGCATCTGGTAAACTAATATACTTTGAATTTTTTATTTCCTCTTTAAGCTCTAAGGCAAACCGATTAGGTAAGACTTGATCTTTTTCTCCAACGATAATCAGCGTAGGACATTTAATTTCATGCAAGCGCTTGAGTACATCATACTGCAATGCAGCTCGAAACATTTTTTGATAAATTCCTCTATTATTAGCACTGATCCGCTCAACAGCTTGGGAATATTGGGCCTGTTGATTTATAGGTGAAAATAACTTTGCAGCAATAAAGCGTGCTGTTATAGACATAGGGATGGGGAGATTTGTGATTAACTGTCGTAGCCCTAATTTCAAATGATCATTCCATGTTCTGGGTTTCAGATTGGCAGCAGAATTGATAAGAACTAAGCTTTTAACCGCATAGGGATAATCAATAGCTAGCTGCAAAGCTACAAATCCTCCTAAAGAAAGACCTACTACATTGCTTGAGTTTACTCTTAATTGCATTAGAAGCTTGAAACAGTCGTTTGCTAAGGCCTCAATTGTATAAGTGAGATCTTCAGGCTTGCTCGACTTTCCATGTCCTCTTAAATCAACTACAACTATCCTATAGTTTGATTTAAACTGAGAAACTTGCGGCTCCCAATCCTGTCCAGTTGATCCTAAACCATGAATGAATAGAATAGTTTCAGGTAATTGCTCATTGAAAATCTGATACTCTAAAAAGATACTAGAATTGACTTCAACTTGTGGCATAAAACCTCCCGTATACGATCTTAAATCAAGAACTTAAGCTTACGAACAATCGACCAAAACAAATGAATTTAATTTTAAAAAATTAAAGACTTTTTGTCATTATTCCATCTTCTATGTTAATCCAAAGTAAAGTATTACCCAGCATACCTTCTCATAAGAGAGTTACGAGAAGCTTATGCTTTTAATGACTTAGGGATAGCTAATACTTTTCCTGTTAGAACAATTTTGAATAACCCAAAGACTTTCAAGTGGTGATATGTTAATAACCGATTTAGATAGAGATAGCTTAGCTCACTGTTTTTCCTTTTTAAATGACAATAAAGATTATGTTCAGGTCAAGCGAGTATGTAAGTACTTCAAAGAAATCAGCTCATATAGTCACATTCAAAGATCTAAGCAAATCGTACAGGAAGTCATAAGGCAATTGGTAGCTGATAAGGACTCTTGCATAAGTTCTGATTATCTTTGTTCATTAAAAAAAGCGATGCTTCACTTATATAAAAGTGGCATAGGAAGCTGGCATATTAGTGAGTTAGAATCTAAAGGTCACATTGATCATATAATATCTCGGGCAGTAAAGAGGAGTAAGCTAATCGAAGAGACAGCGACTGCTATGTGTAATGGCAGTATAGACTTCACCACTGGTCAAAGATCTTTTGAATCAAATAAACTAGATCTGCAACAAAACTTCTCTATCTTTTCTAGCCTAATATTTAAAGAGGGTATAATGGAGGAGCTGCAAGTAAATAGCAGAATATACCCGAAAGGTCTGGATATAAAGGAAGATCAAGCAAAACAAACATTACTAGATCTATTAAGTAGTTATCAAATTGATAAAAGCCTCCCCATAGAAAACCTATTAAAAGTTCTTAAGTCACATTATATCCTTTTATCTTTAGGAAAATCTCCAGATTTTTTACAGACATCAGAGATGCAACGTTTAAAGAAAGTTCTAGCAGAAGGAAAAATGCTCTTAAAGAATAGAATAGCTGAAATAGAGAAGGAATTAAAAAATACTTTTCCTGTATCTGAACGATGGGGCTTAGAATTCGATTTGACTCAAAATACACATTTTTTACAAACCGCGGAGCAAATTTGGGAAAGTATATTTAACTCTAAATTATAGCTTAAAAGAATTGATCCCTTTCGAAACTTATTTTACATAGATCTACAAGCTATCGACAGTAAAGATTTGAAAAGAGGCTTAATTATGCAAAGGGTGTAGAAACTAGGTTGATACGGCAAGCCATAGCAAAGATCATCTACTGCTATGGCTTTAAAAAAGTTCAGGGTTTATTTAAATTAACAATGCCATCATAAATAAGCTTTTGTTGAGGATCTAAAGTAATTATCTGTTCCTCTTTAAGAACGGAAGCTGCTCCATCTACATTAGTCAATATGCTGACATTCAGATCTTTCGCTATCTTTTGCAAGTAATCTACAGAGTCATGGTCATCGATATGATTTTGTAAAATAACCCCTTTTGCCACCTTTATAAAAGGAAGATAGGACTTATCGCACTTTGTAAGTAAGAGAACTTTGTCTTGAGCATAGGTCTCTTGCCCTCGATGCAAGTTCATAGATAACACAATCTGTCCATCAATGCGATCACCAGCCCCAATCTCCCCCCTAGCCAGAACGTTACCAATGCTTTTCACTAACATCGTATTTGTTGTCCCTGCCACAGCAAACGGATTCCCAGTAATCATGACAATTAAATCTCCGTAAGTTACGTAGCTATGCTCTAAAGCAAAATCTTTTATCTTTTCAAAGCAGATGTCGGGATCTGTAATGTTTTCCGCATAAATAGGAATAATACCCCAGTTTACAGAAAGTTGATGATAGACTTTGATATTAGAAGTCATTGCAATAATTGGTATTTTAGGACGAAGTCTAGATATCAGTCGTGCCGATAGACCGCTTGCAGTAAACATAAAAATTGCTTTTGCTTGTGCATTGTAAGCAGTGTGCACTGCGGCAAAAGCGATGGAGGAAGTTACATCATGGTAAACCTTATTGCCATAGTTTGCAAAAAAATGGGCATAGTCAAAATCGTTTTCTGTTACCTGGATTGTCGCTTGCATCATCTGAACAGTCTCAATAGGGTACTTGCCGACAGCAGTTTCACCTGAAAGCATTACCGCGGAGGAGCTATCGTAAATTGCATTGGCAACATCTGATACTTCAGCACGTGTAGGGCGCGGTTTGGTAATCATCGACTCTAACATTTGAGTGGCCGTAATTACAGGCTTTCCGACTTGAATACATTTTCGGATCATAATTTTTTGGAGACGAGGCACTTCACTCAAAGGAACTTCTACTCCTAAATCACCTCTAGCAACCATAATCCCATCTGATACCTGAATAATGTTATCTAAATCATCGACCCCTTGCGTATTTTCTATTTTAGCTAGCACTAAAATATCGGGCTTACCCTGTTGCATTAGAAAGCGCTTAATTGACAGCACATGCTCTGCAGAGCAGATGAATGAAGCTGCAATGATATCAATGTTGTTTTCACAACCAAACTTGATATCAGAAATATCCCTTTCAGTCATTGCAGGTAAGCGATAGCTAGCTTTAGGTATATTAACCCCTTTGTTTGATTCTAGAATCCCTTGGTTTTCAATTTCAATAATCACCCCTTCTTCAGAGCTTTCTACTACAGTAGAGATGATATAACCATTATCGAAAAGGACAGTCATTCCTGGCTTTAAAGCTTTTAAAACATCTCCAGGTGTAATTGGAATACGGTTTTCTTCCCCTTCTTGGGTAGAGTCCACAAGCAATAGCCGATTCCCTTTTTCTAATGACCAAGCTTTATTCTTGAGTTTCCCGACTCTGATTTCTGGCCCTTTAGTATCCAGCATAATTGCTAAAGGATGCTTTGTCTGCTCTCGAGCTTCTTTTAGTAAATTAATAACAGCTAAATGCTCTTGATGGGTTCCATGGCTAAAATTTAGACGCGCAACATCCATTCCAGCATGGATCAATTCAACCATTTTCTCTAGCGTATTGACTGCAGGTCCTATCGTACAAACAATCTTAGTTCTCGTTCTCATAAATAAAAATTTAAGTTGTTAAAATATAAAAACCGCCCTATTTCTTTTTTGAAGATTTATAAAGAAAAGTGGGCGGTTGATTTCAAATTGCAGTTATTTTAGTGAGATAACAGCCTTGCTGAAAGCGTGTCATAATGTTCTAGGTTAACAAGCTTGTGAGGGTAAATAGCATCTCCGCTACGATCAATTTTCACCCTTTCTTTTGGTAACCAAGCTTGAACATTAAGTCTATCCCCAGGTGCGATTTCCCAAGAGGAACCATCTTCTAAAAGAAGGCGTTCACCATTACGCATAACATCTTTTATAGAGTAAATTTTGCCATCAGTAAATTTTTTTGTAGGCTCAGCTGACTCTAGCTCTAGCTCAATATCCTTCTCTGTAACCTGCCAAGTATCCACTCCTGCCCCTAAATCCAAATTAAAGAAATGGTGAGTGTACCCTTGTTTTCTTTGTTTAGTTAGGATCACAGACTGATTTCGTTTCCAAGTCTGCGTCTGCTTACGATGGCGAGGAGCGACCTTCCAAAAGGAGCCATCATCTAATTTAATCTTTTCACCTTTGTCAAAGATCTCATCTATTGTATAAACTTCTTCCCTTAGATCTGAAGAATCTTTATAAGATTTTTCTGCTGAGGCAGGAAATTCTCCATCATTTAGAACCCTTATGGTCCAATCTGTAAGCCATCTCTCTAAAGCTGCTTTTTGCGACTTAGTTAAATCATCAACTCCTGTATTTCTCTGCTGGCTAGACGTCATAATGTCTTCCAGGTGCAGAGTTTTAGTAGCTTTAGCCCAACCGTTTAAGGGGACGCCTAAGCTTGCTGAAATCGCTATTAAAAGAGTAAAAACATGACGATACATAACTTATTCCTTATAATAAACATTTATTTTTACGAGAATGCTAAATTTTAAACTTCTAATTACTAAGCACTCTTGCGGGTAACAATCCACATTGCTATTTGAGGATTTTTTAATTTTACTGATTCACCCCATGCTAGGGCTTCCGCTTTGGAAGAAAATGTCATGAGAGCTGTGGCTAAGGCATCTGCCTCTGCACAGGAAGTTGCAACAACACTCGTGCTTGCGATTGATCCTGGATGGATTTGTAATGGCTTTTTCTGAAAAGGGTCTATAATATGAAAGTAGGCTTTTTGCCCCTCCTCTGTGTTCACAACCCAGTACTGCAGGTAGTCCCCACTACCTGCAATAGCTGCATCCTTGAGTTCTATACTATCTACAATGCGACTACTTTGATCTGCTCCTAATCCATTGATAGCCACTTGCCATTTTCTTCCTGTTGGATGTACTCCTGCAGTTCGAATTTCTCCCCCCCAATTAACAAGAAGATCAGTATAGCCTAATGCAGTTAACCTTTCAACCAACAGATCTATGCAGTAGCCTTTAGCAATACCCCCTAAATCTATCTGAACTAGATCATGCTCTTTGTAGAAAACACCATTGCCCCAATGAACTTTATCCCAACCTATAGCAGGTAGCACAGTATTGATATCCTGAATACTTGGCTCAAACCCCTGCTCTAAAGAACTCTTCCAAACTTTTTGAAGAGGCTCAATTGTGGGATCAAAACGCCCTTCACTTAAAGATACCATTTTATCTGTAAATTCTAAAAAAGCCTCTAATTTTTGCGAAAGAGGGGCCCTAACCTGAGCTGGCAAATTATTTAACAACGAAAGTTCTGAGACAGGATTCCATTTATTGTAGATATGATCGATTTCATTAAAAACTTCTGAAATTGTTTTTTCTATTATATATTTGTCCTCTTCTCTCAGAGAAGTTCCAACAAGGATTGTATAATCGATTGTCATTTGTCTTCCCTCAAACCTTTCAGGTTCAGAATAGGAAGCTAAAGCCTTAGGCTCCGTTGAGTTTCTATAGAACACTACCCCTGCAATAAATATTGTAGCAAGGATCGTTAAGATAAAACGCGAACCTTTCATAAAGCACCAGGGCTAATTAATTTTTTCTGTAACTTGAAGCAATGAAGAGTATTACTTAGCAACATTGCAATCGTCATTGGTCCAACTCCACCAGGAACTGGCGTGATTACACTGCAAATAGGAGCTACTTCAGTAAAATCAACATCTCCTACGAGCTTAGTTTTTTGATTATCCTTCGGATCGGTAATTTTATTTACGCCAACATCAATAACTATAGCTCCAGGCTTTACCATCTCTTTTTTAATAAAGTTTGGTTGTCCTATAGCAGCGACTAAAATGTCTGCAGAGAGGCAAATAGCCTCTAAATTTTGAGTATAGCTATGAGCTATAGTAACAGTAGCATTACCTTCATCCGACTTTTGCATAAGTAAAGCCCCTAATGGCTTTCCCACAATATTACTTCTGCCAACAATTACTACGTGTTTCCCAGCTATTTCAATCTGACTCTGTTTTAATATTTGAATAATTCCCTTCGGGGTGCAAGGAACGAGGCAATCAGTTCTACCACTTAGCAACTTCCCCATATTGATGGGGTGTAATCCATCAACATCTTTTAAAGGACTTATCGACTCCATTACAGCTTCAGAATTGATATGCTTAGGCAAAGGCAGTTGCACTAATATTCCATTAACGGTTGAAGCTTCATTGAGCCTTTTGATAAGGTCGACTAATTCCTCTTCTGAAATTTCGGAAGGAAGATGAATTAATTCAGAATGTATTCCTACAGCCGCACACGCCTTCTGCTTCATTCGAATATAAGTCTTTGAAGCTGCATTATCCCCCACTAAAATCACTGTAAGAGATGGTTTAAAAAATAGTACATTTTCTAGTTCTTGTTGAATATCTTGCTGTATGCTACGAGCAATATGTATCCCATCAATTATTTTTGCGGACATTAACAAAAACTCCATTCTTATATTTAAAAAACTATAATTTGTATTTATTTAATATTACATTAGGCTTTGTTTTACTTCTTAAATACTTCCATAATTGTAAGGGTATCACAAAACAGATAAAGGCATATACAGCATCATAAAAAGGCATGATAATTAATTCCGATACAACCCATTCTAAAGTCCAATGCAAGGAGTGTTCAAATATATTAAATGCCAGCCAGTGAACTATTGTAGCAAAAATTGCGAATAAAAAAGAAAGAAAAGGAATTGTAAATAAGGGAGTTTCAATAAACTGCTGTCGCCTCGGATATAACATAAACGTAGCTATAGCGTAGCTTAATACATTCAAACCGAGATGGGTTCCGTTACCTAAAAGATCTAAAAATAAGCCACATAATATCGAAATATTAACACTGAGTAAAAAAGAATGTTTATAATAACTGATCACAATAAAAGGTACTAGCAAGGAAATTTGTAGCATAGACGGTATAGCAGGTATAATGAGATGCACTAAACCTATGATGACAAAAGCTACGAATAAAGATGGCGACCTATTAAGATGTTTTTTATTTAAATAGTCGAGCATATACTAATTTTGCTACCTACCTTGTAATATTGAAGATCATTTTTTTTTCAATATTCCATTTTTCAAATGCCCCCATATCAAAAACAGGCTTTACATGGTTTACCTGACAAGAATTAGATTGTAGCTCAATTAAATTAAAGGATCCCTTTTTAACATGGGAGCAACTACCGCTATCAAGGATAAGGGGTAGCTGATTAGCTTGCTCATCGTAGATTGCTGGTATATGGGTATGGCCATGCAAATAGAGTTTCACTTGAGTATGTTTACGTAATAATTTTTGAAGTGCAGCGTATCTTTTTAAATTTCTACGCCATCCCCCAAGATTAAGCAAAGGATAATGATTAAGCATAATCACCTTTTCCCCCTTCAAGAAACCTAAAGCTTCATCCAACGTCTGTTCAATCTGCTCTGAAAACACACCCCAGGAAGCAAAGAAAGGAGTACTTCTAATCGAATCGATTCCAATTAACCACCAATTATCTTGAAGCTTTACACCTTCTATTCCGTGATCTTTTAAAGAGTAGGAGCCTAGTACAGAACTTTTATGCGCAAAATTGCATGTCTTTGAAAAAAATTTATAGAAACGTTGCTGGACATCTGATTCTTTAGTGTATTTGTCGTGATTCCCAGGTAAAATATAAAATTTTAAACCTAAACTATCTAACTTTTGCAAAAAAAGTTTTGCTAGTTCAAATTCTGAGGGTTGGGATGTTGTTGTAAAATCACCCGTAATGAATATGTATTCGACTTTTTGTTGTTCTAGCCAAGTACTAATATTTGCAAGCATGGCTTCAGGCTGATATAAATACTTTCTTTTTAGCAGTAAATTACCATTACCTAACCATTCTTTGGATAAAAATTGTTTGAATGACCACTGTAACTTGGCAAAATGGGGATCAGAAAGGTGAGCTATACGTAACATAATTTATATTAAGGGATAGGTAAATTTATAATTTTTGCTATGAATATCCAGTTTTCCACAAAAGTTATCAACATTTTTTCTACAACTCATAACTCCTTTGAATTGAGCATCTATGCAATAAAAAAAACACCCAACCCGACATATCGTACTAAAAATTAGCGATTTAATTAAAACTCCTGTTTTTTTTCTCTCTTTCATTTCACTAAAAAAAATCTTATTTTTTTTTCTTATCAACACAATTGACAAACTATACACAACATTTCCACAATATTATTCATTTGAAAGACAATCTGTTATCTTAAGTAAAGCTTGTCAAGTAGCTATTTTGGCCTTTATATCAGTAGGGTAAAAACCAAATTCTTTATTGAAATTTATAAATGAGATCAATACAATCACGCCCCGTAGCACTGTCTTGATTTGATTTTTCCTTTTGCTGGCAACCCCACTATACAAGGTAAATAAAGGTCTATTTATTAGAAATTACTAGAAGTTTAGATGTCTTACGAATTACTTAAAGTTGTAAACATCTCTATAACTTAGCATTTGAATAGTCATGTGAGTCTTTGCAAAGTCAATTTAAGAATCTATTGGTTTGCTCTTAAACAGTTTAATTGTTTAAAATACTCATAATTCTTTTCCATATATAAAATTTAATAAGGTTTACATGTACCGATCTACACCTAAAATATCTTTAAACCGAGCAAAGGCTTTCTTCTATCAACTGTTATTTTCATACAAGCAACGATTTCAGGAAATTCCTAGTCATATAAGGGAAGCTATAGATCCCCTCTGTCTAGAGTTAGATGCATCGATTGAAGCTAAAGATAAACCAAACACTTCTATTCTTGTAGAAGAGCTAGAAAAGCTTACAGCGCCTTATTTAAAGCCCACACTATCTTCCTATGCGAAAGAATTTTTTATCACTATATTAGTTGCTCTTTCCCTTACAATAGTTGTACGCTGTATGTGGTTTGAGCCTTATTATGTCCCTACAGGTTCCATGCGCCCAACTTTGAAGGAGGGAGACCGTCCTTTAGTTAGTAAAACATCCTTTGGGTTAAATATTCCTTTTACAACAGGGCATTTCTATTTTAATCCTGAACAGGTATCGCGCACAGGCATATTCATATTCACTGTCGAAAATTTACCAATTAGCGATCCTGATACTACTTACTTTTATTTTTTTAACGGCAAAAAAAGATATATCAAACGCTGTATGGCTAAACCTGGAGACACCATCTATTTTTATGGAGGGAAAATTTACGGTATAGACCAAGATGGAAGAGATCTTATGGAATTGCGTGATAGCTCTTATATTTCACATATTGATCATGTCCCAATGGGATATTTTGGTTTTGACTATGAACCCTCTTCTGAGTCGACAGGAGTAATGAAGCATTTTGGGATCCCTATAGCAACAGTCACAACTAACCAAACATCCAATCGTTCTCAATACACTTTAGATAAATTACAAGTCCATACTGACTCTTTATGGGGTATTGAGAACTATGCTATGGCTCGTCTGCTGACTAAAAGACAACTAAAAACGCTTCCCCCTTCATTAACTCGTCATCTGGAGGAAGGAGAATTGTATTTGGAGCTTCGTTATTTAGGAAAACCAGAATATCAAGAAGCTCATATTGTAGAAACAACTGACAAGAAAATGGCTTTGCTTCAATCTGAAGTTGTCATTTTACCTTTACATGCAGACCATATAAATGCTATTGCCGATAACATCTATACTTGTCGGTTTTTTATTAAAAATGGGCTCGCCTGTCCCTATGATTATGACAACCGACTTCTAAAAGCTATGCCTACGGAATTACGGCCTTCTTTTCCTGATGCTCCTGATGGTTGTTATGAATATTATTATGGTCAATGCTATGAAATTGGTTGGGGTGGGACAACTAAACTACTATCTGCGGACCACCCCTTACAAAAGAGATCTTCCGGGTTGATTCAACAACTCTTTAACTTAGGTATCAATATGAGTTTAGCTTATCAACCAGGTCAAGCTCGCAGCTTCTTTCCCCCACGTTATGCCTATTTTAGAGATGGAGACCTTTACTTATTAGGAGCTCCTGTCGTTAAGAAGGAAGACCCTATTCTTATAGAATTTGTTAAAAAAGAGCAGAAAAAGGGAGAGCTATTAGACGAATACAAGCCTTTTTTAGATAGAGGAGCACCAATAAAAGAAGGGCAAGTCGATATAGACTTCATTAAAAAGCATGGATTGAAGATTCCTCCTAAACAATATCTAGCTTTAGGGGATAATCATGCTATGAGTGGAGACAGCCGTATCTTTGGATTAGTTCCTGAGGAGAACTTACAAGGAAGCCCTGCATTTCTTATGTGGCCGCCAGGACAGCGTTGGGGATTACCTAAACAACCTTTAACCCCTTATTTGACTGCAACTAGTTTTTTAATGTGGGTCTTGTGTGCTGGAGGTTTTGCGACCTATCTTTGGTATCGTCGTCGTGAAAAGCGCCAGATTTTAGAATGGATTAGACAGAGAGTAGAAGCAGCAGATACAGAATTTTAAACTTATATAAGTAGTTTCAAAGTCAAGTAACTTCTGGAGCTTAGTAAACCACAGAAGTTACATATAACTTCTACTTATTAACTTTATAAATATGACAGTAGCTCTCACTAGCTATTCTAGGTTCTACTGCTGTATTAATTAGAGGAATCTCTTTTTCCAAGACAAACTGTTCTTTCAAAAGCGCTGCTACATCAATTGAGTCTTGCGCCCAACTTGAATCAGTAGTAGGGATCCAGCGATATAATGAATTTAAAACAAAAAATTTGCCTTGGTTGCGGATTGCAGTCTTGATCTTTAATATATCAGAATTAGGCTCAAAAATATGCTGTAACACCCAAATGCTATAGGCATGATCAACGCGTGCACCACTTGCTAACAATTTCATAAAAATTTCAGGAGAGCAGACAAAAAATTTATCTGAATTCACATAATCAACGGCTAATTTTCTCATTTCAGCACTGAGGTCTACTCCGATAACTGAGCAGCCATAACGACCAATCAACTCCTTAGCAACACGCCCTACACCACATCCAAAATCTAACACATAGGAATGAGGTCCCAGATTTAAAGATTCAGCGATCCAAGAAGCAACCTCTGGAGTTTCTTTTTCCCATCTTTCCTCCATAGCAGTACTAGAAGAAGCTGTTAAAATAATTTGTTGAGCCTGGAATAGATCCGATGTTTCAAAAACACTAGAATCATAAGTTGCAGGCCTAGCTTCAATATCAGCATTTTTCTGCATTACAACTACCTTGTTTGCGGATTTATTAGTTAGATATTTTCAAAACTTACTTTTAGAAAGCTTAATAGAGCTCTAACATTTTTTGATGTTTTTTCATAAGAATCTATAGAACGATGCAAAAGACTCAGAAAACTTTCACCACTCTAAGTAAACAAATGAAATAGCAAGCTATATGCCAGAGATGAATTTATTTATTAATAGCTTCTACGATTGATAAATATAAGCTGTTGATTTTCTATAAATGCTGCTAGGCATTTGCAATAACAGCTGCTCTAAAGAAAAAGATTGAATGCTCCCAAATTTCATACTCAGCTCTTCATACAGTCTATTAATGATTTGTTGCGGCGAATTATAAAATGTTTTTAGAGAGGTTAAAAAATCAGAATGTTTTCTCTTTTTACGATATAAAGGAGTTTTAGTAGGTAATAATAGATAATCCATATTACCAGGGTCATATTCCCATAAAAATGAGGTATGGTGCAGCCAGCGATCCTTTTGAATGTACTGAGCATTCCCTCCAACCTTGTGGTCCCCAATAATGTAGTCATTCTCAAGCATTCTAAATTGAGGATGCTCAAAGACTGGCAAATACAAGCTCTCCGTCCAATTCATAATAGACTGGGGAGAAACTGGAGCTGGAAAAGTCTTACCTTGACAAATAAAAGTTATAAACAAGGTTTGATCGTCAACAATTACTGTGCCACCACCTGTAAAGCGACGAATGATTGGAATAGGTTTTTCTTGTAATAAAGCCTGATCTACTAATTGCTCCATCTTACCTGAAATACCCATGACAATTGCCTTTTGAGAGGAACCTTCGTTAACGATACACCAATTTTGATGATCTGTACGCAATAAAGCTTCCTCTAATTGCAATTGTTCAAAGATAGGATAGTTTTTTAGGTATACCCAGTTAATTGTCATTATTGTTGATTGAATATGGAGAGGTTATAATTCCTAGATCTTGAATCTGCTCAACCTTAAATACTTTTTGCTCAGTTTTTACACCTCTTTTATAAGTAATTAAAGCTGTCGAGCCATTTGGCATGATTTGAAAATCCTGCACATCCTTAAGTTTTAACCCATTAACCGTAATATAAATTTTAGCATCTGGGTTTTGTTCCCTAAGAAATTTATAAGAACTCAAATAATCTTCTGAACGAGTTTTACTATCGAACTCTGGCTTTAAGAGTGTGTCTCCATCAATATTTATCTTAGGCTTGATATTTCCTAAGACGTCATCAGCATTATAAGTTTCCTCTATTTCTTTAGTCTCTACTGCCTTTTTTCCTGAATAAACACGGTCCTTAGTAGTAATTGATTCTGGAGGAAATGAAGGCTTATCATTTGATTTATTATTCTTGTCGTTATTACTATCAACCCCATTATTGTCACTCTTATCACTTTGATTAGTATTACTTGCATCATCTTTTCCGGGAATTTTTAATGGCAAAGCTGGTAATACTGGAATATTTTTATGAATAACCTCTTTTTCTTCAGAAGGGCTCTCTTCCGTCGTCGTCGTCGTCGTTATCGTTTTACCTATTATAGGTGGTACGTATAAACAAGTGCAAATACAAGACGCTAATAAATAAATATTTGCCTTAACCATTATACTATCTCCCTGTTTCTTATTAGATAATTTATTAATTAGCTTGCTTGCTTTATAACAGCAACAAAAAAAATAAGGCGCTCATAAATTGACTAGATTATAGTCACCTATGAACGCCCTAAAATAAAGAACTTAATTAAAAAGAATTATTTAGTTTCTTCTTTCTTTACTTCTTCTTTCTTTACTTCTTTGTTATCTGTTGATTGAGCATAAACAGATGCTGCTGTCAAAGAAAATACAGCTACAGCTAAAATGCGTAGGGACTTCATTTAAAAACTCCGTAAAAATTTGTTTGTAAGGATTCAGCGATCGGTACAGAAATACTAATTTTTTAAAAGATCTATGTACCGATGGATGCCAGCTTACAAATAGTATAGTTATCTATAATTTTGCCTGTCGAACCGGATTCTGCCACAAAAAAGTTTTTATAAGCAAATAAATTTATTAGGCTTGTGTCCAAATCTTATACAAAATACAAGCCTGAATCATTATGTATGTTCTCTATAAAGGTGCTTCCGTCTAAAAGGCTTATGAGGTCCTTGCTGCTGGTAGGCTCGTAATTTAGGAGAGGAACTACACTCTTCGCAACAGCACCCCATAAATTGTTTAACGCACTCAGGGCAGCAAATAAATAATTGGTTGCATGCAGCATTAGCACAATTATAGTATAGGTCACATGCCTCTTTACAATGCAAACACTCCCCGATAACTGCATGTTTATCTTCTTGCTCCATGTTGCCATGAATGGGAACAGTCAAACGATCATCAAATACAAATAGCTTTCCTTTCCAAAGATCATCCTGTTCGGGGTCCTTTTGCTCCAACCCATACTTAATAATTCCCCCCTGCAATTGATAAACGTGATCGAATCCCTGTTGCTTTAAATATGCAGAATAGATCTCGCAGCGAATCCCACCTGTACAGCACATCATTACTTTAGTATTTTTTGGGTCAATGTTTTCCTTTAAGCGCTGAGTATAGGCGGGAAAATCACGAAACAAATCACAGGAAGGTAGTTCGGACCCTTCAAAATGGCCTACTTTCCATTCATATTCATTACGTACGTCGATTACAATTTTATTTTGCTCATGTTGTAGCATTTCTCTCCACTTATTAGAGGAAATATGTTCTCCAATTAAGCTCATATCAACATCTACATCAAATGCAACGAGTTGTTTGCGATATTTTACAGTTACTCTTGGAAAGACATTTTCATGATGAGTATGAATTTTGAATTCAATATCTTCAAACTCAGGCAAACTACGTAACCAGCTCATATAAGCTTCAGCGTCATTTTTTTCAGCACTCATCTGACCATTGATGCCTTGCTCTGAAATATAAATACGTGCTGTTGCATCCCTTCCTTTAAAAAACGCATGATGCTGATTAACTAATTGATGGGGATTTGTAACAGATACAAACTTATAATAAGCTAAAACATAATAGACTTTTGATGACATAATAACTTCGGTTTCTCCTTTCTAAAAAAAGAAACTATACTCTTCCTATAAGAAAGAATCAAATTTTTTCTTATTTATAAGGGGGTGGTAAATGACTGTAGGAATAAAACCTAAGCCTTTTTGCTTGAACTTAAAAGGATGAATCGCAAAGATTGTTTTGGTTGTTACACAATAACCTAAATTGTATTATCTCTTAATCGACTTACAAAAAGGAGAAAAATCATGGCAACTAAATTGGTACTACCAGAACTTCCTTACGCATATGACGCACTAGAACCTGTTATTAGTGAAGAGATCATGCGTTTACACCATACAAAACATCACCAAGCATATGTCAATGGCTATAATGCAGCTGTTGATAAAATCGATGAATGTATTTCAAAAAATGATGTAAGAGGAGCTTCTGAAGCAAGAAGAGTAGCATTATTTAACGAAGGGGGCCACTTCAACCACTCTTTATTCTGGAATATTTTAGCACCTAAATCACAGGGAGGAGGAGTCATGCCTTCTGGGGATTTAGCTAAAGCAATAGACCAGCAATTTGGCTCGCTTGCTAAATTAATTGAACAATTTAATACAGAAACAGCAGCTATTCAAGGATCTGGTTGGGGTTGGTTAGCCATAGATAAAGAAACCAAAGGTTTAACAATTACAACTTCTGCTAATCAGGACATTCTACTTCCTGCTAGACTTTTCCCTCTATTAGGTATTGATGTATGGGAACATGCTTACTATCTGCAGTATAAAAATGTTAGAGCCGCTTATTTAAAGGCTATTTGGGAAGTTATTAATTGGAAACAGGTAGAACTTCGCTATACACAAGTAATATCTGGACAGTAAAGCTATTAGCCTGATAAAAATAGATCTTTTCCTTCTTACTTTTATTACTTTTATCAGGCATCACTTGGTTCAAACAAACAAGATTCTTGTTATTTATTAAAGAAATAATTAAAGTAACTTTATTCATTTAATATTATTAATAGGGCGGGCATGAGCTTATTTTCTAGAGAAAAGCCTAAAATAAAAATACAAACTACAAAAAAAGATGGATTTAGTGGGTGGTTAAAATGTTCTCACTGCAATGAATTAATCCATATGCATGAGCTAGAAAAAAACTTAAACTGCTGTCCTAAATGTGACTACCATTATCGTTTGTCCGTAAAAGATCGAATTGAGAATTTAATCGATGTAGGTACGTTTGTTGAATTATTTGGTGATTATACCCCCTTAGACACTTTAAAGTTCTCTGATACGGAAACTTATGTAAACAGATTAGCTGAAGCAACCAAAAAATCTGGTAGCTCCGAGGCAGTTATTACAGGGACCGGAGATATTAACAAAGTGCGAGTCGCTTTAGCCGTATTCGACTTCAATTTTATGGCTGGTTCTATGGGATCTGTGGTGGGAGAAAAAATTACTTTGCTTATAGAATATGCTATGAGCCATTCTCTTCCATTAGTTATTGTGACTGCTTCTGGAGGCGCGCGCATGCAGGAGTCAGTATTATCATTGATGCAGATGGCCAAGACTTCAGCTGCGCTTGCTCGTTTCCATGCCCAAGGATTACTTTATATCTCTGTTTTAACTAACCCTACTTGTGGTGGAACAACGGCTTCATTTGCGACCTTAGGGGATATTATTATTGCAGAACCTAATGCTCTTATATGCTTTGCAGGTCCTCGAGTTATAGAACAAACCATCAAGCAACAGTTACCACCCGACGCTCAAAAATCTGAATTTTTATTGCATCATGGAATGATTGATTGTATCGTTAAAAGACATCAATTAAAGCAATACCTTGCTGAGTTTCTTAATTTTTTTACTCCAAGCAAGCAAGCTGCTAGAATGGACATAAGCAATAAAGCTCCCTCTTCCAAAGCTCTAAAAAAACGACTACCAGCTAACCTTGATGAGCTTATGGATATTCCCATAGAAAAATTAGATGAAGAGTTTACTATTAAAATTTAATAATTCTAAAAGAGATGAATTCGTGAAAGAAATAGATGTCCTTATTACTTTACTCGACGGCAATGTTTCCGTTCCACAATACGCTTCCACAGGAGCTTCAGGAGCAGACGTTCGCGCAAATATAGCAGAACCTGTTATCATTGCTTCTATGGCTACAGCCTTAATCCCTACAGGTATTAAATTAGCCATTCCGGAAGGATATGAAATTCAAGTGCGTTCAAGAAGTGGGCTAGCTTTTAAAAACCAAATTATGGTATTAAACTCTCCTGGCACCGTTGACTCAGATTATAGAGGCGAGATTTGCGTTATTTTAATGAATTTAGGTCAATCCCCTTTCACTGTTGAACCTGGGATGCGGATTGCTCAAATAATACTTTGCCCTATAGTTAAAGCTAATTTTATTCCTATTGCGCAGTTACCACAAGACTCGATAAGGGGTGAAAAAGGATTTGGCCATACAGGGCTAAAATAATATTAATCAGTTTATTTAGATTGCAAGGCTATGAAAAAGATAGTCGATTACTTAAAAGAAGAACTAGTTTGTTTCCTAACAGCAGCGACTCATGAAGAGGCTATAGCCGCTTTAGTGGATAAGCTTGACGAACAAAATATTTTGCAAAATAGAGAATCATTTCAGCAAGCTATATTAGAGCGAGAGCGTCTAATATCAACTGGCATTGGAATGGGGGTAGCTATACCTCATGCTAAGCTCCCTATACAGCAAGATTTTTTTGTTGCTATAGGCATACAAAAGCACGGAATAGAGTGGCAAGCCATTGACGGATTACCTGTCACAATTATTTTTATGGTGGGTGGCTCTGAAATGCAACAAACACAGTATTTGCAACTTTTATCAAAGATAACTATGGCTATTAAAGATGAAAATCGCCGAAAAAAAATGTTGCAATTAAATTCCGCAAAGGAAATCGTAAAGCTTTTTCAAGGGGTATAACTCAGTACTAACTTCATTAGATTGATTGCATAATCATAGTTATTATACAGGTAACAGGCCTCTTATAGATGAAAGTGCAATAGACTTTTTGCACCCTCCTTTTATAGAAGTCTATCAGAGCAATCCATAAAAAGTTAGGCAAGAGATATGATAACAGTTCCCCCTGCTTCAAACTTACCATTTATTGAGGACTCGGTATGGATTTAAAAATTGAAGATGTCGCCGAATTATTAAACCTGTCTGAAAACACTATCGAAAATTGGTTGTCAGAGGGAAAAATCCCTTCTTATCAAATCAACGGACAAATTCGCTTTAATCGTTTAGAGATTGAAGATTGGATGATGCATCAAAAGCTAGAACCTGCAGTTTACGCTGCTGGAGCTTGCCAAGTAAATGCAAAGTCTAACGCAGGAAGCGGGCATTTTAGCCTATATCGAGCACTAAATAAAGGGGGCATACTATACGATGTAGAAGGGTCTTCAAAAGAGGAAGTTATACGCAATACGGTAAAGCATATCGCATTTTTACATGACTTAGATGAAGAGGTAATCACAGAACTCCTATTAGATCGTGAGCGACTTATGCCCACCGCATTAAATAATGGATTTGCAATACCCCATGCTCGAGAATTCTTATTAGACACCCACTTTGATATAGTAGCTTTGGCATTCCCAAAAGACGTAATTGAGTACGGAGCTTTAGACGGGAAACCTGTCCACACACTTTTCTTTTTATTTGCTACAGACGACAAGCGCCATCTGCAAATTCTAGCAAAAATAGCCCACTTGATTAGTGATCCTGTAGCCGTAGATTTACTAAGATTACAAACAGACAAAGAGGGTATATTAGAATTCATTAAAGATTGGGAGAATAGCTTACACTCGCATATCCATCCATTTGAACCCTCTTATAGCCATAAAGTAGGAAAATAGATTACACTTAAATATTTATTTAAGCCTTCTTATATACTGAGCGCGGGCTATTTGACCGTTTTCTTCTACTGGCGGAAAAAAGGTAAACCTAGCCGCGCATTGTATAGCTATAAATAAAGTCATCCACAAACTGCAACTGTATTAACCGGTTAAATAATTGAGAAAGGTTTTTTAGCTGGTTAAAACCATACAACAGTCAACCCAACCTCTCGTTCAATTAAATTTTAAACAGTTATACTTTATATATCTGCCTTTCATTAAATAATTTGTTATCCTATAATAAAATTTGTTCCTTCATACTCTAACATCTGTCAAATTCTAAATTTTTTACTAAATTGAAAGCTTAAAAAACTAAAAGCATAGGAGTAGATCTTATGAGAACGACAAACCCAACATTACGGGAAGAATACTTTACTAGAACTATAGTGTACGGTGAAGATAGGATGACAACAGAAGGCACTGCTACTAAAACAGCGCTACTTGTAGTTATTGCCCTATTGACAGCATCCTATACATGGAGCAAGTTTTTTCAATGGCATAGCATAAATTCAATTAACGGTTTAATGACTTTCGGGGCATTTGCAGGCTTTATAGTATCTATCATTACTCTAATGAAAAAAGAATGGTCTCCTATAACTGCACCTTTATATGCAGCATGTGAAGGGCTTTTTCTTGGAGGAATTTCAGCTATAGTAGAAGCCAGTTATCCAGGCATTGGCATTCAAACAGTTGCCCTTACTTTAGGAACTTTAGGAGCTCTTGTTTTGGCCTATAAGAGTGGCTTAATTAAAGTAACAGAACGATTCACAATGATTTTAGTAGCAGGGACAGGGGCAATAGCATTCCTTTATATGATTTCTATGCTATTAGGCATTTTTGGATTACATGTACCCTATATTTTTGGCAATGGAGTCGTAGGAATTGCATTTAGCATCTTTGTTGTTGCTATAGCAGCTTTGAATCTAGTTTTGGATTTTGAATTTATTAGTAAAGGACAAGCTTATGGGGCTCCAAAGTACATGGAGTGGTATGGAGCTTTTGGCCTTATGGTTTCATTAGTTTGGCTTTATGTAGAGACATTACGCCTATTATCAAAACTTAGAGAAAATGATAGAAATTAATTTTATAAGCTATTTGTACTCTATTTCATGACTCTTTCTGGGGTGCCTACCCCAGAAACTGCCACATTTAGAACCATTCTTCATCAATTTTCTTGGCATTAATTTTTAGTTTAGCTCTATTTAAAATCCTTCAAGCTTTAGGCTCATATTGAGTTTCTTAGCGCTAACTTACAAGGATGTTAAACAAATAGTAATGTACTCGTTTTTATCCTATGCCTAAAGTTTTGCAAACAGGCACTTTTTTTTAAATAAAGCTGTTATTTAGTGCTTGGTGGCGCGGTTCATACTACTCTGTCTTAAAATTAATGCCATCCCGCAGGCTCATTATAATTTTTTCTAATTAAGGTCAAAATTTGCTGTATTAGTTCAGTTATTCAGCGATCATGTTTTGCTTAATCTGAAAACCTTCAGGTAATAGTCCATATTTTTTTTGCCAATCAATATAATTTTGGATTAGCTTATGGTCAAAGTTTTGACTTCGCGGCAACAATGGTAAAGTAGCGTTCCAGGCGTATTTCTCCCAAGAAATAGTTTCTGGAGTCTTTTCAGGTTGAAGTTTACAATAGTCGTTGAAAGCTAACTTTGGATAGCTTCTGCAATAATCGACAGCTTCTTGCAAGGCTAACTTCATATTACTCGTAAGTCCTGGCACACTCTCCAAAAGTTTTGCATGCCCAACTACAACTAATTCATAATAATCAGGAACTCCAAGCTCTTCTAATTTGATATAAGAGCTTTCAATACCCATGCTTTTTAATTGATGGGGCTCTATATTCCAGGAACAGCCAGAAACAGCATCTACAATACCTGCTGTTAAAGCTGTTATAAGATCGAAATTAAGCTTACGATACTCTTTTGGAAAGATTCCTTTTTCTGCTAATATCTGCTGATAGACACGACTCGTTGAACCAGTTGTATAACCAATAATTCTGTTATTTAAATCCTCAAGCTTATGAATATTATTCTTAGCTAAAGATAAAATAGAGGTTGTGGGCTTGTCTATAATAATTCCTACTAACCTTAACTCTTGCCCACGTGATAAAGCTTGTAATGTATATGGGGAGTAATGCAAAGCAATATCAGCTTGTTGAGCTGCAAGATAAGGCACTGTATCAGCAGGATCGTGTATTTTTAAAATTTCTAGATCAATCCCATACTTTTTAAAGATTCCTTGTTCAATTCCAGCATATAAAACAATATGATTAGGATTTGGGGTCCAGTCCAATAATAATCGAGTCTTTATCCCTTTATCTTTAGTTACAGACATTTCCTGCTTGCGGTTACAGTAAGACGTAAGCGTACTAAATATAAACCACACTAATAATAAAATTGCTGAAAGTCGAAGGAAGACGCTGTTCCCCCCTAGACCAGTAAAAGGGCCTAAATTTTCATACGACACTTTTGAGGGTTCACTATCAATAACAGATTTGTCTTTGTTTCTATTTTTATCTTCATCGCCCATGTTTAATTCTCCTTAGAAGTACCATTAATATGCAGATAATAATTTTGATATAATGATTCTATAAAATAAATGCCTAGATAGAGCACAAGACTTAGTACAATTAAACACACTAGAGCTCCAAAAATTGCTGTATAATCTGCATTGCGACGACTTTCTTGTATTAAAAGACCTAACCCTTCTTGTCCCCCAGCCCATTCTCCCGCAACAGCGCTGACCCCAGCTACAGATATTGAGATTCGTAATCCTGAAAAAACTTGGGGTAAGGCAAAAGGTAAACGTAGATAGAAAAGAATTTGTAGAAAATGGCTCCTATGGATCTTGAAAAATTCAAGAAATTCTTTAGTAACAGAATTTAACCCTCTATAAATATTAAGAGTAAGAGGAAACGAGATCATAATAGCTGTAGGAATAATAATGGCAAGCTTAGACCAACCAAAGCATACAAGCATTAGAGGAGCTAACAGAAACATTGGCAGACATTGTAGAATGACAAAAAGCGACTGAATAACAGTAGATACTAGTGAGGAGTAAAGCATGATAGTTGCTAAAATAAAAGATCCAATCATTGCAACACTTAGGGCACATACCATTTCTGTAAAAGTGACTAAAGAGTGTTTCAAGAAAAATTCAGGTGTCTTAAAAATTCGGCTAACTATTTTTGAAGGTGGAGGAAAAATGAATTGTAATTTATCAAAATAAGAAAGGCTAGCCTCCCATACAAGGAGAATACTTATAAATATTACTAGTAGACTCAACAAATGCAGCCATTCTACAGATTTTTTTCTTCGATATGACATTACTTTTGTTGAGAACATGTCACTCTGTCTCCATCATTAAATTTGAAATTTCCCTTTGCAACGTAAAATACTTTATAGGATCATCTTTCATATCATTAACAGCACTCCACTCCTGAAAAATTTTACCTTTAGAGAGTAAGCATATCCGATGGGATAAGTAAAGAGCGTCATGAAAATCATGAGTTATAAAAATAATAGTTTGCTGTCTTTGAGCATACAATTTAAGCAGCAATTGGTAAATCTTTTGCCTAATAGCAACGTCTAAGCCCCCAAAAGGCTCATCCAGTAAAAGTATTGATTGTTCTGTTAAAAGAGTTCTAACTAAAGCTACGCGTTGCTTCATCCCTTGTGATAGCTGGTAAGGGTATAATGAGATAGCTGCGCCTAATCCAACTTCCTCTAGGAGATAACATGCTTCGTTTATTTTATGCTTCATCGATTGATTAAACTTAGCTTTTTGTAACTTTACGCCTAATAGAGCATTTTCCAATACAGAAAGCCAAGGTAATAATAGATCCTGCTGGATCATATAAGAGATGCAATCACGAGTTATTAAAGGCTGCCCCTCTATCAGAATGCTCCCCTGCTGCAATGATTCTAACCCCATAATAAGCCGAAACAGAGTAGTCTTACCACTACCTGAAGCACCCAACAAAGCAATAATTTCCCCCTTACGAACAATCAACTCTAAAGAATTTAAGATCTTACAGGTATTGTAGGCAAAAGAAATCTGCTGTAGTTCTAACATACTAAAATAATGCCTTAACGCCGTCGGTGCTCTGCTATTACGCTATCACGTAATGCATAGTAAGAGGCCAAACGTAATGGAGAAATTTTCCCATCATCTAAAGCTAACCTCACAGCGCAATCAGGCTCATCAATATGTTTACAATTAGGATAATGGCACATTTGCCCTACCGCATAGATATCTGCAAAGTAAGACGAAATTTCGTGTTCATCTAACTCCCACAATCCAAAACTGCGTATACCTGGAGTATCAATTGTCCACCCTCCAAAAGGCAAGGGTAAAAGCTGCGCTGTAGTTGTTGTATGAGCTCCTTTCTTAGTTTTAGCAACAGTTTCTCCAACTCTTAAATCAGAGCCAGTCATAGCATTAATAAGAGATGATTTACCCACTCCTGATTGGCCGGAAAAGACGGATGTCTTTCCTTGCATGATACTCTTCAATTGATCCATTCCTGCTCCAGTCTCACTACTTACAGGAATTACACTTAAAGAATTTGCATTACAAGCTTGAACAAACTCATCGAAAAATGGCTTATGCTCCGGACTTTGTTCCAGTAAATCTATCTTGTTAACAACTATGACTGGTGCCATATTGCCTTTGCGAGCTGCTATGATATATCGATCCGCAATAGCAGGTCTAAGTTCAGGATTAACTACCGATAAAGTAATTAAGACTTGGTCAATATTAGCAGCAATTAGTTGCTCTTTGCGACGAGAAAGATTGTCTGCTCTAGAAAGGACAGAATAGCGTTCTTTAATATCAGTAATAGAACCTTCGCTATCATCAACAGGTTCAAATTTGACAAAGTCTCCAACTGTTATTAAGTTTTTAGAATCCCACTTTTCTTTTTTTAGAGCGCCTCTTAAGACGCAAGTCCATCTTTTTCCTTCGCAATTAACGATGATTCCTTGGGATTGAATTGAAATTACTTGTCCTTCTAGTATTGTTTTTCCACCATTATCCAGACTACTTTCTTTACGTTCATCCAGTAACTCTTTCTGTTTTTGCTTTTGATCGCGGTCCGTCTTTTTTTGATAAGAACGATCTGTTGCCGACGCTATTTTCTTTTCTCGCTTGAAATCTTTACGAGTCTGTCGAAAGTAATCTTGTTCTAATTCATCTTCACGGTACGACATTCAAACCAATCCTTTTAAGGTAGTTATTCCGATCTAATAGGACATCCAATTCCAGAGGTTCTGCTAATCTAATGGTATATAGCCATCCAATTGTTTCCGGACATTCATTGATAGAAGCTAGATCCTCTCTTAAAGATTCATTAACAGATAAGATGCAGCCCGATACTGGTGTATAAACATCTGCTGCAGCTTTAGTAGATTCAAGTACAACAATAGCCTCATCTGCGAGTACATTACAGCCAACCATAGGGAGCTCTACATAAACAATCTCTCCCAGTTCTTGCTGAGCATATTTAGAGATACCTACTGTCCCTATATCACCATTAATCTTAATCCATTCGTGCGATTCTGTATACTTTACAATATCATTTCCTATTTTCATTTTTCCTTACCTGTTAAGCATACACTTGCCCATGTAGATGGCATTTGTTCAACATGATTTAAATCTAGTGAAGAGGTAGAAAACTCTTGGGCATCTCCTCGATAACGGTTAAGACGATAGTTGAGGCCTAAACGTTTAAATTGTAGAGGATCATATCCATGTAAGCAATTTTGTGGGATATAAATAAAGAGAGTATAACTTCCTTTTCCCTTTTTACAGCGTACGTCTAAGAGACTAGGGTCACAGAGAGGATGAGAATCTTCTAACCGAAAATGAGTTTTCTCAAATGCATGAATATCGCCTACCTTTTCGGGTAGAAAGATAAAGTGATGACAAAAACGTGTGTTATAACTTGTAGTCTTTATATCGCGAGTGTCTATCATAACTTCAAACGAATCCCCTTTTTTCCACTCAGGGTAGTCTACTTGTTCTAAACTTTTAGAGACATTAACTTGGAAAAATAAACCCTCCTCGTTCCAAGCCATTGCAACTTCCCCAAAGTCTTCCTGATCCAATAATGCCCCCATTTGTGGTAACAAATAGTTTGTTGATAATAGAGTTGTTGTATGGGGAGCATAATCACAATCGACTTCTATATCAAAAAAATGGATCGGTCTAACAATGGGTAAGGTTTCAATCATATTGTTTTTACTCACAAAACTTTTTAAAATAGCTAAACGCCTTGACTCTGCATAATAGTTTCTAATAGCTCTTTACAGGCTTCACTACGCAATAGCTGCTGTCCTTGTTCCACTATAGGGATTAAATCTTTTTCACTTTGAGCAAACTTACTAATATGGAAAAAATAACTATCTCCCCCTAGATCACAATTAATTCCAGACCAACTATCTGCAGCGTACTCAAAAAGGTCTGGTATCTTTAATAGAGAATGCTGGTCTCCTCTTTGTAAGCTTAATTTTGTCTTTTTGAGTCGCCACTGGTCTGCTAATTTGCGATTATCTACTAGTTGTTTTTCAGAAGAAGGAGGAAGCTCATCTTGTATGAATGGTAAGTCATCCCCTTCTTTTTCAATTTGCATCCGAATGTAACTTAGATACCGATGAAGTCTATACGGATAAGCGCTGTCTCCAGAAAGAGGAATGTTTGCTGCCATTTTACTTTTATTAGGAGCAATAGTATTAGCATAATACTTCTGCACAGCTTCTAATACCGGAGTAAAGTAGAGATCAGCAACTTGATTTTTAACTAAGTGAAAAGGCTTCCATTGCTCACCGTCAAGCTTAAAGAGATCAGGATAATTAAGTTTTATCTTTTGATAATGTTCTTTTAAAACACGGCTAACGAGTTCTAATAAAATCCCACTATTTTTAGCTTCTGCATAAGAAAGCACTTCGGGTCCTTTAAATCTATCTAAGACTGTTATTCGATAATGGTGAATCCCATCTGGCGTATAATTCTCTAGTTTTGCTATAGCATCAAATTGAGCATCTGTTAGATTTACTTGTTTACTATCCCCTTCTAAAGGCACTGTATCTAACAAATCAAGCAATGTTTTAGGATTTGTTAATCCTTCTATAGCTTCATTTTTACCAGCAAATCGAACAGTAAGATTTTGCTCCTCTTCTTGAGCATGACTTAGCGCCTCTTCAATCCACTCTGGATGTAACTTAGTTATTTGTTCGCGCGCATACTGATCTATTTCACTTCTTTTGTTTAAGTTACCTTCTTTTAAGCTTTCTAGAGCGCTTAAAACTTGCTGCGCATTAGCATCCTTATTGATTGCCAATTCTTTAAACTTTTCCATAAGCTGAGATCTATTACTAGCATGAATTAACCAGTCTAGACTTTCCCTAGCTGTAACTTTAGAGGCTATAGACCGCATGTCTACAGAAGCCATTTTGACACGATATTTTTTTTGAACTAACTCTGGGTATTTTTTTTGAACTTCATTAGCGGTATAAAATTCTTTTGGTAGCTCTAAAAGGTTAGATTGCAAAGCAGTTCCTAAATAATTTGAAGTCGCTTGCAGATAAACCTCTAGTTCTTGTAACGCTTGATAATTTGAGAGACGCAATTCTTCAGGTAATTCGTATAGCTCCAACTTTACAGTGGAAGTTGCATATTCAGTAAATTGCTTATACAGATTGCTATCGATAAAAACATTACCTCCAACATCCTGAAAAAGCTTTTTGAATAATAAAACTTTTTGCCATAAATTTAAGATTGTATTCGGTCTAAAACCAGCTGTAATTAAATATTGCTCTACATGCTTCCAATTGATTTCATTATTTACAATTTTGTTAGATTCAATTACACGATTAGCCAATTGAAAATTATATATTAAATCAGCTTTAGCCTCTTCAGCGCTAATGCTGTATCCATGTTGCTGAGCCCATGCTGCAGTATTAATAATTGTCTGCAATACAAGCTGCAAATATCTTTGCCCAAACCAATCTTGCATAGATCTATATCCAAATAGGGATAGATCCCTCTGCAAGACATCACTTTCACCTTGTACCCACTGGCTTTCTTGTCGATAGAGTATCTGTTTAAACACTGTTTCTGGCACTTGCTTTTGGGCTAAATACAACTGTAAACGATGTTCTAGTGAATCTTGATTTAAAGGATCATTACTATTTTTTAAAGATTCAAAATGATCTTTCAATTGAGGAATGAAGCGGCTCCATATACTTTCAAGACTTATAAAAGGAAGGTATGGATGTTGATAAGGCTGAAACTTTTGTTCTCTATTTAATTTTTCTGAAAATTCTTTTTTAAGGGAATCTCTATGAAATTGAGCAATCTGTGCCGCTAATCCGCTTTGAAAAAGGTCCTTAATAAGAAAGTTGTTAGTTAAATAAGAGGAAACCTCCCCCTTCTTGCTAATTCCTCGGGCTTCTGTATAGTCGCCTGATAAGAATAAGATCATTTGCTCTATATCGGAACGTAAAAATTGCTCCCCCTTCTTATCTATAAATAAAATTTCTTCAACCTTTTCTGGTTCTCCTCTTGTGCCATATGTTCCAAAAAAAGAGAATGTAGAGATCACTACGATAGAGATAAGGATAAATAAAAAACGCTGATATTTGCGAAACAGGTGCAACATGAAAATAAGCTCCTTAGATCGTTGAAACCTCCCAAGGTTAACAAATTTAAATCTTTCCCTCAACTGAAATTCATCGCAAATGAAGTTAATTTATTACCGACATTGTTCTCAAAAAAAACAAACCAACAAACTAATTAATGACAAAATAAAATTAAAAAATCTAAAAAAAGCATAAACAAATCAATGTACATTTTAACAATCTATGGATAATCGATCTCTAGATCTATACTAATAAGGACTAGGTGATGATTAGAAGTTTTAAACCTTATGCTCTAGATTCAATAGATCTCTTTTCAGACCTATTTCGTAAAGATCTATCGAGCCACTAACAGTAGAAATTCGAAAGAGGCTCAATAAAAGTTAAAAAGAATAGTGGAGGGTTACCCATGGTTACCCATATAAGTTTCTTATAATTATAAGGTAGTGCTACGGAGATACAATTCGCCCTTCCTTATATTTGATACGGTTTAATAACCTCCCCTCTGAGTCAAAGATAGATGCAATGCCAGATCCGTTATTAACTACTGAATCGGGAAATTTTTTCCCTTTACTAAAGTATTCCCCTTTAATTAGTAAGTCACCGTCGTAATCTTCCATTAACATAAGGTCTCCATTAGGGTACCAAGCTGAACAAAGCCCTTGCTTCTTATTGCGACACATATGACGCTGACTCGCTAACTGGCCATTAAGATACCACGTTTTTACCAGACCATGAATACAATCCTCATACCAATCAATACTTTGCTGTAGAGCTAATTTACCCAACAAATTGTCTGTATAATAGATTAACTGCTCTCCATGTCGTTTGTCATTGTGCATATGATAAATCTGTTCCAATTGATTTTGTAGATTGTAAAGTCGAACTTCACCATCTAGCTCCCCTTTTTTTATCTGGTATTTATGCAAAGCCCCATCCCACACCTCCCTAATCTTCCACCCCTCCCCTTCTATCACTTCATCAGTCAAATTCTGATTCTTGTCATAGTAAAAACCTGTTACTAATTTTCCTGATTGATATATTTCTTGATATTGAAGTAAATGACCTCTCCTCCAAACTTTTGTTATCCCCTGTCTCTTACCCTCTTTATAATCAGCTTCTTTTTGAACCTGACCATCTTCAAAATAGCTTACAGAGGTTCCTTCGCGTGCCCCTTTACAGTAAGGAACTACTTTTTTGATCCGTCCATCTGTATAGTAATAAGTGGCCGCACCATCTAAAAGACCATTTTGATATAAAATTAAAGCTACTAAATGACCTTGTTCATCCCATACATAGTTTTTCCCTTGAAACACCCACTGTTTTTCTGCTGCCGGGTAAAGATCTGCTATTCCACCATCTAGTACAGCCTCAATTCTCTTGACCCCTGTCTCATACCACTCCTTATAGAGCCCTTTTGCTCGACCATCAATAGCTTCCAAATACTGGTAAATCTGCCCATTAGGATGGTAGCTTGTGATTACACTAGGTATATTTCCGTTATGAAATCGATTAAAAATGCGTAAGACTTTTTGATAAGGTTGAGGTTCTAAAAAATCGATTGATTGATACCCCTTTAGTTGTTCAGGGTCTGTAATAGTTTCTGATTGCCCATCTGCAGTGATTAAGTTCAGCTTTACAATTTTTTTATCTCGAATTTGCATCTGAGAACTAGAATTCATGCTACGGATACAGCTCGCAGATAACATGCTTAAACAAAAGCCAAAAATTATACTTAGTCGATAGTCTCGAAATAACTTAGAGATGAAGCTCATTTGTATATATACCCCAATTTTCTAATTTCAGAAGTTGCTAAACTACTCTATAACATTTTCAGCCGCAAGTCTTTTCTATAACCCATTTCATAGAAATTTCTGTTAAATATATCACCCAAAAAAGTATGTAAAATTTTAATAGCATAAATTTAAGCCACATTGCTAATTCTAGGGAAATCAAGACTATCTTTAAGAGAAAGTTAAATGGCAGGCATATAATATGGAGAGCCCATCGTGACTTATTCTGTAAACTTATCTCCCCTCTATGATTCGAACAATTTTATTCAATCCTATCCCTACTCTTTAGAAAAGCTACCAGCAGAACTCCTCATTAATATTTTTAAGTTCCTAAATAAGCAAGATCATCAAAACCTTAATTTAACTTCAAAAAAAATTTCCGATTTATCCTTGCTCAAACAAATTCCAATAGCTTTAAAAATCATACAGAATAAACCTGTAGGCGGTGTAATCGTGGATTATATCCCCCTTTTTGATAGGCAACTTTTGAACGAATTACTAAAGAAAGGCTCAACTACTTTAGTTAACTTACTTGATCAAATTTATAGCTCTGAAAGGGACTTTAGCATAGGCCTTATACATTTTATAGCCGAATTAACTAAATATGAATGCTTTCCATTTGAACGATTGGTTCGTCTTCCTGCAAGTTTTAAAGAAAACTTCCCAAATACGCAGGAGATAAAAGCTGTATTTGAACTAGCACAACTAGCTCGCACTCCAGTACCCCTTGAACAATTTTGGAAACTTATTCATAAGATCCAAAATAGTAATTACCTAACTGTTCTTTACCAAGGAGAGTTTATCTGGGACACCGTTTTAACCTATTTTATGAAACAAGATAAACAACACGCCACGGATCGTAGAAATTTATTGAAATTTTTAAACTTTAACTATGCCGTGACTGTAAGTGTTAAAGACTATGCTATAGGCTCCCATGCTAAACTACCACTACAGCATTTTGGAAAGCAGGCGGTAAAAGACTTTAGCCACGACCGAGAGGTAGCCTTAGCCGTTGTAAGGAACTGGGGGGATGCATTACAATATGTAGATAGACAACTAAAAAGCGATTTAGAAATAGTTTTAGCTGCTTATGAGCAAGATCCCTGGTCTTTGCAATACGCTTCACTACAAATACGCCATGAGATAGAGAGTAAGGGCCAATTAGAGGCTTTAAAAAAATCCATGCAGGATAGTACTCAAAAAAAGCATTCCTACGTAAAAAGCATTCGCTGCATATTCGATAATTATTTTGCACACCGATTAGACAATAAGATTCTGTCAATAATCGTAGATCGGGACTTTATAGTTAAAGAATTATTGCACCATCCAGAAAGCTACTTTTCCTTGGCCACGGATCTACAACAAGATCCAGGGATTAAACATACCGCTGGCTTAGTTTGGCTGGAATAGCTTTTTGTATAAGCCTTTTTCTAAATCCACTTCAAGAAGAGAAACTCATAAGATCCATAATTCACTTCTGTAATCTCAATAAAAACATCTCCTCAATTTTAGATTAATTAAAAATAAAAAAAGATTGAAAATAAACAAAAATTAAATTATAATTATTTTAAATTAATTAAAAAAGGAGCCTATTCATGAATTCATCCATTTCCTCTAATATTAGCCTTGATAATTTTTATTTTGACCAAATTGAAACACAATTAAATAAAGCATCCTCTAAAGAGGAAGTTCTATACATACAACATGAGTTAAGCCAAGTTGAAAATGGAAATAATGAAATAAAAAGTGAAATACAAGAAAAGATCGATCGTTTGAAAGACAAAATTTTTGCTAAAATAGAATCATTTAACAAGGGCAAAGAAGAAGTTAAAGCACCACAACTTCCAAAAGAAATGATCGCAAAAATTGCTGTTTATACGGGAAATCATCAAATGGCCAAAACTATAGCCATACTCCGTAAGGATATTTATGGATATATGAAAGATCAACAATTAAAGACTCTAAATGCCATTCATCGTATTATTCCACTAGAAGCTTTTAATAAAATTATTGAACTTATAAATAATTATGCTATCTTCGCACCACAAACAGAAATAATTGAATCAGGTTGGGATGAAAATGATAATAAATACGATAAAAAAATCGTTCCACAAGAGTTTATCGAAGGGGCAAAAGAAGCCAATGCTATTCTCCAAGAGTTAAAAAGTTTTAATTTTAAAAACTTAGCAAGAGGAATAGATTTTGCAATAGCGATGCATGAAAGCCAACTTGATGAGCTAAACATGAGAATGCGTATAGAACTAACAATGCAGCCAGACTTCTTACTGTGCGGTATGGACAATGGCCCTAGCTTCGTTGATTCAGTAAAACAGAACGCAAAAAAGATAGAAGCAGGTGAAAAGCTAACTGCAGCTGAGGAATTCGAATCAGCACAGCGCCGTGCCGAAATTGAAAAAAGAGAACAGATAAGTCGAAATTTTAGCGGTAAGCTCAAGCAAAAGCAAACGGCTCTACAAACTAAAGGAATACAGATTACTAATTTGATTAATCAATACACACAATGGCAAACGCAGCTCAAAGCACTTAATCTGTAATTTCTTTCTTATTAAGTCTTGCTATTAAACAGAATAATAGCAAGACCACTTCTAAAGATTTTCTAACAAGTTCATTTGAGCTTAGACGCAGATATAGGCACAAGTAAAATGGAGAAGGGCCAAATAGTTAACGGCTTTCTTTTCCCAGCGTACTCATATTAATCTACCATCCAGAAAGCTACTTTTCCTTACCTATAAGTCTACAGCAACATTAAGAGTACTTTTGGCAGATAATTTAAGCCTCTTTCAACAGAGACTTTTTTCAATTTGATCTTTAATCAGGTCTGCGTTGTAGCTAGAGCGAACAAAAGGACCGCAGTACATATGCTTAATCCCTATACTGTTCCCATAATCTTCATATCTCTTGAATTGGTCAGGAGAGATAAAAGCTTTTACGAGCAACTTACGAGGGTTAGGCTGCAAATATTGTCCCATTGTTATAATATCACACCCGACCGCTTTTAAATCTCGAATAGTTTGCTGCATTTGTTCCTCCGTTTCCCCTAATCCTGCCATAATGCCAGACTTAATCCAAACAGGATAGGTCGCATGTTGCTTAACGTAGTCCAAGACGAAAAGAGTACGGTCATAGGTTGCTTTATTGCGCACACGCGGCGTTAGTTCCCGTACGGTTTCGATATTGTGATTAAATATATCAGGTCGTGCAGCTAATATGGTATCTAAAGAACTTTCTTTTCCTTCAAAATCAGATACTAGCACCTCTATACTCATTCTTGGAGAAAGGGAGCGAACTTCCGTAATAATTTTAGCTAACTGTGTAGCTCCACCATCCTCAAGGTCATCCCGCGCTACCATTGTCAAGACCACATGATTTAAGCCCAGATCACGTACAGCTGCGGCAATCCTTTGTGGCTCATCTTCTTCTAAAGGTTTAGGATTCTTAGCAAAGTCGATATCACAAAATCCACAATTACGCGTACAATCTTTTCCCATCGTTAAAAATGTTGCTGTTTTCTTTGAATGACATTCAAAACGATTAGGACATTTTGCCTCTTCACATACGGTATTAAGCTTATGGGAACGCAAAATAGATTGTGTATCCTGCAAACCTGTACCACGTGGCAATCTACGATGCAGCCAGGATGGGAAGCGCCCCACTTTAACATTCCCTTCTTGAGCATGAGCCTCGGGATTAGGAGGAAGTTTGGCAACTCTTTTTATGACTGGACGATTATTAAAAAGTTCTTTTTGAGCCATATTACTGCATGCCATATAGATAAAATTTAGCGAGCTTTATTTTTAGGTGGCAAATGGATCGCCATTTCACGTGACATTAAGGCTGCTTCCAACCAAGCTTCTGGCAAGGAGGGGTGAGCATGCACTGTATCCGCGACAGACTCTACAGTAAGCTCTTGCGCTATTGCCAATCCCATTTCGGCAATTAAACTAGAAGCTTGCTCTCCGATTACTTGAGCCCCCAAAATTTGTCCTGTCTTCTCATCAATAACAACTTGAGCAAATCCTTCTGTTTCAATAGCAGCTTGCGCTTTGCCAAGAGCATGAAAAGGAAATTTTCCTACTTTCGCTTGATAGCCAAACTCTAAAGCTTTTTCCAAACTCATTCCCACAGAAGCAACCTCCGGATGAGTGAAAATAATTGAAGGGATCGCATTGTAATGCATATAAGCAGTCTTTCCTAGAGCATTATCTGCAGCAACAATTCCCTGATGGGAGGCCACATGAGCCAACATCATTTTTGCAGTAATGTCTCCAATCGCGTAGATTCCAGCTACGGAAGTTTCCATTTTATCATTCACAGGAATCACACTTTGTGGAGTTGTAGCAATACCAGCTTTTTCAAGTCCTAGACTATCGGTATTGAGTTTACGTCCCACAGCCACTAAAGCCATTTCTGATTCAATCTTTTCCCCTCCCACTAGAACGACAGAAACCCCTCCAGTACTTTTATCGATCCTTTCTACCTTCACGTCTGTCTTGATTGTAATACCCCTTCTCTGTAGAGCTTGTGTTAAATATTTAGAAATATCCTTTGCCTCTAAAGAGAGAATGGAGGGTAAAGCCTCAAGAATTGTAACTTCAACACCCATTTCTTGATATAGAGAAGCGAACTCACACCCGATGACCCCACCACCAATAATAACCAAGCTCTTTGGCAGCTGTTTTAACCCTAAAATTGAGGAGGATGAATGGATCAATTCATGGTCAAAAGGAAAAGCTGGAACATTACGAGGTTGAGACCCTGTTGCAATAATGGTTTTTTCAGCATAAATGATTTCATGGTCTTGCCCCTTTACTTTGATTTCACGAGGAGAAATAAATTCCCCACGACCACGCAAAACAGTGATTTTATGAGCTGCAATTAATTGTTCTAAACTCTGCCGAATTCCCTGCACAACTTTATCCTTGCGCTCACTCATTTTAGCAAAGTCAAAAGAGATTTTCCCCGTAGAGATACCAAATTCTTCGGCATGGCGAATTTTATGCAATACCTCAGCATTTGCAATTAATGTCTTAGTAGGGATACAGCCCCAATTAAGGCATGTCCCCCCCATATGTTCAGCCTCAATAAGGGCCACTGTCTTTTTCCCATCTTTAGCAGCTCTAATGGCTGCAACGTATCCGCCTGGACCTCCGCCAATGACAGCTATATCAAATCGCCTTTGCATGACCTCAAACCTTATAATGTATTAGAATATTTTTTATTGATTATCTATCTGTGTTTCATCTGGAGTATATCGTCGTACCAAGCGCCTCATAAAATAAATTGCTGATAAACACCCTCCTACAATGAAGATGAATGCAAATTGATCTTGTGGATCATTTTTAGAAGTCACAATGATCATACAAATAACTGCTAAAAAACTATATCGTAATAATTTAGCTACTGACCACTTAGTATTATTCTTAGAATCCATCAAATCTTCCATTGCCCTCTTTCAATAAGCTTGATCTTACGACCTTCATAAGTACTAACTATTACGTCAACCTCTTCTGATGAGATCATCATATCTGTATGAGCTGTACTTTCATTGCATCCAATTAATAGGCATTCATCATCTGTTAATTTATCGCCATCCTTTATACAAAACTTGTAAGCAGATCCTACTGCTATATGACAAGCAGCATTCTCATCAAATAAAATCTCTTCAAACACAAGCCCTGTTTGATAGATGGGGGAGTCTATACCTACTAATGCAACTTCGCCTAAACGCTTAGCCCCTTCATCACTGTTAATATACTCTCGAAAAGTCTCTTCCCCCTCAGAAGCTTTAAAATAGGAAATTGAGCCATCTTTAAATTCAACATGTAAGTCTTTGATCATGATCCCATTGATTTCAAAAGGGCGAGTCACTTTGACTTTCCCGCGGGTTTTGCGGTAGTCGGGAGTAGTAAAACATTCTTCTGTAGGAATATTGGGCTCATAGTCAACACCTCGAGCTCCTGTATCTGTGCCACCTTTAAAAAGAGCTCTTGGAGATAACTCAACGATTAAATCTGTCTCCGGCCCTATAAAATGAAGTTCTTTGATTTGAAGATCTGTAAGATACTTAGCTCGTTTGTGTAAAGTTTCGTTATGTTTTTTCCAAGCTTCTAAATAATCAGCTCGATCAGCTCGACACATTTTGAATATATTTTTCCATAACTCTTGGCATGCCTGCTCTGGATTGAGATGAGGAAAAACCTTTTGCCCCCAAGCAGGTGTAGCGGCAGCGGCAACGGTCCAATGCACCTTTGACTTCCCTATTCCCTCTTCATAAAAATATTTAAGGGCTTTGCGGTACTGTACACGCATTAAATTAAGTTTTTTAGGGTCAGTATCACTAAGGATATCTGGAAACTCTGGACCAATTAATTTAAGATTAGCAGCACAACTATCTACAAGCTCTTCATATTTAATAGGAATATAACGTGAAACAAATTTTAGATCCTCCTCGGCAGAAGCTTTTACTCGCTCTTTTTCAAGTCTAGGTTCTGCTAAATCGATGTTAACCCATTTAGCACCCCTTGCATAAGCTTTTTTTGCAATGAGAAAAGCTAATTCTCTATGGATCACTTCTGTACTAATATTTACAATCTGGCCAGGCTGGACATTAAGCCCGTGGACGACTAGTAAATTTGCGTAATTTTCTAATTGTTGCTCAAATTGCATAGCACTTCCTTATAGTTTTAGATTAGCAAAGGGATTATTCCCAAAAGAGGGTTTATTAGTAGGTTTATTACTGCTTTCAGATAACTTATTTCCCCTATCCTTAGGTTGGCTTGAATTCTTTGCCCTATCTCCTGCCGATTCTACTTTATTTCCCTTAGCAGCAGACATTCCCACTAATGTTGAAGCTAGTGCAATCCGCTTACGTACAGGATCAACTTCCAAAACAACAACTTTGATTTTTTGCCCAACTTGCACCACTTCATGAGGATCACTTACAAATTGATTAGATAAAGCAGACACATGAATTAAGCCATCTTGATGAACGCCTATATCCACAAAAGCACCAAATGCGGCGACATTTGTGACAATCCCTTCTAATTCCATTCCAGGTTTAAGATCTTCAAGAGTTAAAATATCTTCACGGAATTGCGGTCTTTCAAATTCAGCACGAGGGTCTCTTCCCGGCTTTCTTAACTCTTCCATAATATCTCTTAACGTCAGTTCACCAACTTCATTGGTAATATACCGCTTCATATCTATAGTATTAATGAGACTTGTCTTGCCGATTAAATCCTCAAGAGAGACTTGGTTATCTCTGGCAATCTGTTCTACTAACTTATATCTCTCTGGATGCACAGCAGAAGCATCAAGAGGGTTGGAACCTGCACGTACACGTAAAAAACCTGCTGCTTGCTCGAAAGTCTTTGCACCAAGTCCTTTTACCTGTAGTAATTGCTGGCGACTATTAAAAGGTCCATTCTGTTCACGATGTTGAACAATCCGTTTAGCTAATGACTCTCCAATTCCAGCTACATGAGCTAGTAAAGGAGCACTTGCTGTATTTAATTCTACCCCCACATGGTTTACGCAACTTTCAACCACGTTACTTAACTTATCTTGTAATAATTGTTGATAAACATCGTGCTGATACTGCCCTACACCTATCGATTTAGGATCAATTTTTACAAGTTCTGCTAATGGATCTTGCAAGCGACGTGCAATAGAAATTGCACCTCTTATTGTAAGATCTAATTCTGGAAACTCTTCTCTAGCAACATCTGATGCACTATAGACACTAGCCCCTGCCTCATTAACTGAAACAACTATAATTTGTTTTAGACTAGCAACTGCCAACGTCTCTTTAATAAAAGCTTCTGTCTCTCGGCTTCCTGTACCGTTTCCTATAGCAATTGCAAAAGTGTTATTATATTTCTTAAGGAAAGCTAAAATTTGATCTTTTGCTCTTTCTTCGGCTGCTTTTCCTTGAGATATATAAATAGTCATATTATCGAGATATTTACCTGTACTATCGACGACAGCGCATTTACAACCTGTACGTATCCCTGGGTCAATTCCAATAACACATCTTTCCCCTAACGGAGCTGCTAACAATAAATTTCGCAAATTTTGGGCAAAAATTTCCACAGCGGATAGGTCTGAGCGCATCTTCAAATCAACGCGTACATCCGTTTCCACACTAGGAGCGATTAGTCTCTTATAACTATCTTCCACTGCAATCTTTAACTGCCCTGCAAATAGGGATTGACTGTTGAGGGAATTCATTTTTTCTATTTGCCTTAGTACCGCATCCATATCGACTTGAATCTCAAGTTGTAGAACTCCCTCTTGCTCACCACGTCTTATAGCTAGATAGCGATGTGATGGTATCTTTGAAACTGATTCTGAAAAATCGTAGTATTGTTCGAATTTAGTTGGTTCTTTCTCTTTACCTGGAGCTACCTTTGAATATAAAGTCCCCTCTTCTGCAAATGTTGTCCTCACCATACTACGAATGTCTGCCCTTTCTGAGATAACTTCAGCTACAATATCTCGAGCTCCAGCTAAAGCAGCTTTGACATCGGCAACACCTTTTTCTTGATTAACAAAAGCTAATGCCTCTTCTTCTGGATCTCCTTTCAAGGGTTGTTCCAAGATACGCTGAGCTAATGGATCTAATCCTTTCTCACGCGCAATCATAGCTTTAGTTCTTCTTTTAGGCTTGTAAGGCAAGTAAAGATCTTCCAAAGTATTTTTTGCTTTACACTCTAAAATTTGCTTACGCAATTCATCCGTAAGTTTTCCTTGCTCCTCTATCGATTTGAGGATTGTTTGCCTACGATCTTCTAATTCTTTAAGATATTCTAGGCGTTCCTGAATAGTGCGAATTTGCACTTCATCCAAATTTCCAGTAGCCTCTTTACGGTAACGAGCGATAAAAGGAACCGTATTACCATCAGCCAATAGATCAATGACAGCACCAATAGAGCGGGAAGGGAGCCTAAGTTCCTCTACTAAAAGGGATAAAGGATTGAAAGTAGGTAGTTCAATAGAGCTTGTTGCCATAGTCTAAGCCTTGGTTATATTTTTTCTTAGGGGGTGACCCAGCATTATTTAGATAGTGGGGCTTATGATAGCAAAAAGGGAAAAATTCTTTACACAAAGAAAAAGGCTAATAGTGACCTTCATTCTACTTTAGCCTTTTAAAAAACGATTTTATAGGGAGTCATGTGAATCTGGTTCAAAGTCCTCTAAAGTCTGAACTCGCTTACCTGCAATACGTCTAATCAGAGATAAGACAAAAGAGACTGAAATGTAAGACCAAGCTAGGATAGCCATAACAGTTGCGAAGTGATAGTAGATAACATAAAATAAGACAACAGCAGCTACTACAGAAATGAAAAATACTTCGAACGATTGAATACGCCACCTTAACATTTTAACACTAGGGAACTTCCACTGACTTACCATAAAGTACCCTAAACTAAACATGACTGCTATAAGGATAAAGCTTCTAATCTCATCATCAATAATAATTCCCCATTCTTCTAAAGGATTTGATAATAAGAAAAGATTCATAGAGACCGCCGCCGCCGCCGCCGCGGGTATTGGCAAACCTGTAAAATTTTTCTTCTGCGCTATAATTTCTTCATCTGTTAAATTTTCTTTAATTTGCCCTGCTGTAACATTAAATCGAGCAAGTCGTAAAACCCCGCAAATAGAATAAACCATTGCAGACGCTGTAACTCCAAAAGCGAGCAATCTTTCTTCAGAAATAGGCAAGCTTTTAATCATCATAACTGATGGAACAACACCGAAAGAAACAGCATCAGCTAAAGAATCAAATTGAACACCAAATTCACTTTCTGCATGAATAAGTCTAGCAACTGCACCATCCAATACATCTGCTAAAGCAGCTAATAGTAATAATTGCGCTGCAACTTGAAAAGCATGCCTATCAACAGCACCGGGCATAAGCATATTCATCTTAAAAATGACAAACAGTCCACAAGAGAGGCCAAAAGCTGTAATCATATTGGGAAACAGGTAAATCTTACGCATAATTCTCTGTTTAAATTGTTAATAATTCTTATTTAGTGTAATCCTAGCCCTATGCATATGGCTATTTTCAAAAGAAATCTCTATTTAACCACAAAGTTTACTAAGGAGCAATTGGAATGGAATCATTATTCATGCAAAAAGCAATTGAAAGTGCCCAGGAAGGGATCCGAGCAGAAGAAGGAGGTCCATTTGGAGCTTGTATTGTTAAAGATGGAACAATTATTTCTATAGCTCATAATACAGTACTTAAAGATCATGATCCTACTTGTCATGCTGAAATGAATGCTATCCGTCAAGCTAGTAAAGCTCTAAATAGCCATATCTTGTCTGGCTGTGAACTCTATACAACAGCTGAACCATGCCCTATGTGCTTAGCTGCAATTTATTGGTCTCGTATCGAAAAATTTCATGTAGGGGTTCCTAAAGAGTGTGCAGCACGCTACGGTTTTGATGATGATTTCTTTTATCAAGAAATTTCTAAAGCAACTGAAGAACGCTCGATAGAACATGTTTATGACGTTATGAGCCAAGAATGTGAAGCTGTATTTGCAGAATGGGAGCAACGCAATGGCCAGTTATATTAAGATCCAACTTAAGAGAAAGCTGATGACGTAATCTTCTAACAACTAAACACATAAAAACAGGAAAACAACCTAACTTTTTGTATTTTAGCTTTCTATAAAATTCTTTTGATATGGTAATATAATTTAATAACCTTAGGAGGAAATATGGCAGTAAAAGAGAAAGATGAAATGGACCCTCGCAAAAAAGCACTAGACTCTGCAATAGCAGCGATCAAAAAGCAATTTGGCGATGGTTCTATTATGACTTTAGGCAGTCATACTGAGGCTCGCGGGCAAATAGGAGTTATTCGTACTGGAGCTTTAGCTTTAGATGTAGCTTTAGGTATCGGAGGAGTTCCAAAAGGGAGAGTTGTAGAGATCTATGGTCCCGAATCTTCAGGTAAGTCAACTCTTGCATTGCATATTGTTGCTAACGCACAAAAAGCGGGTGGTATGGCGGCTTACATTGACGTAGAACACGCTTTAGATCCAAACTACGCAGCCAAAATAGGTGTGAATGTTAACGACCTTCTAATCTCTCAGCCTGACTCTGGAGAAGAAGCCCTTAATATTGCTGAGACATTAGCACGCTCTAATGCAATTGATGTTATCATAGTTGACTCTGTAGCTGCACTTGTTCCTAAAAATGAACTTGAAGGAGAAATTGGCGATACACACGTTGGACTACAAGCTCGCCTGATGTCCCAAGCACTCCGCAAACTGACAGCTACTTTATCAAAGAGCAATACCTGTGCTGTATTTATTAATCAGATCAGAGAGAAGATCGGAGTAATGTTTGGAAACCCAGAGACCACAACAGGTGGACGGGCATTAAAATTTTACTCTTCTATTCGCCTAGATATTCGCCGCATTGGCAGTATTAAAGGGGGAGATAACAGTGAAGTAGGAAATCGTGTTAAGGTCAAGGTTGTGAAGAATAAACTTGCCCCTCCATTCCAATCAGCAGAGTTTGATATTATGTTCAATGAAGGGATTTCACGTATAGGTTCTATCATTGACCTAGGTGTCGAGCTCAACATTATTGACAAGAAAGGAGCATGGTTTAGCTATAATGGGACCCGCTTAGGGCAAGGGCGAGAAGCGGTAAGAGATGAGCTTAGACATAAGTCAGAGTTGTGCATTGAAATAGAAAATGCGATTATGGCGAAAGCATCTGAAAATAAAGGAAACTTACCTGTTTCTCAAGATGATGATGATGAGGGTGATTTAGAGACTTAAGATTTTTTTAATGAGAGGAGCAACCCTCCTCTCGCAGACAGCTATCTATACTATAACGCAGCAGCCTTTAGTTGCTGGTATTTGATTTAACAAAGCCACAGCTTTTTCCACTAAGAAAGGGATACTTGCTTTAGCTATTTCAATAGCTTGAGCATCTGTTGTAGATACATGCTTGGCAAGTTCATCTAAAGCATTATTTGCCATTTTTACTGCTAAATTTTTCTTATCTTCACTAGTAAGTTTATTAACTTTACTAATCTCTTCGGTAACTGTTGCCGCTTCTGAAGCTATAACACCTACATTAGCTAATAATGTTACAAAATCCTGCAGCTGAACTCCATCCTTAAAAGCATCAATGATTTTCATAATAGAATCTTCAATAGCTTTTTCACCACCTTTGACCTTATTAATCAAATCTTGACCAAATTTTGTAGTGTCTATAGGAGTTGCGATATCTATCGTTGCTGTAGCAGATACAGAGTTAACCATACTATGATCCTCAAGTGATGAGTAATTAATAAAAATTTTTATTGAGCCTCTTTCGAATTTTTACCATCGGTGACCCCATAGATATTAACAAAACAGGTTTCGAAAGAGATCCATTGCATAATACACTATGCAAGAAACACAAAAAACCTTCGTTATGTGGGCTGCGGTTATTTAAACCCACAGCTATACGCCTCACATTAAATAGCAAAAAAATAATTTAATGATTTCCTATTGTCTACTTTGGGGCCATATAGGCCTAAGTCGAAGGATTAAACTTGGCTATAACGCTTTCTACTATTTATCTTCAAACTTTATATTTAATTAATTAAAAACTAGAAACTTAAAACAAAAACCTCTATTTTTAATAGAGGTCTTATAAGAATTGACGTTTGTAATGACTGCTATACAAAAAAATTACTTTGCTCTTTTGTTTTTCAGATCAATGATTTTTTTTCCTTTTCCAATAGAGCAACGATCTTTTTAACTTGCTCCCCTTCTCCAAATTTAGCGATTAATAAAGCATCAGGAGAATCAACAATCACTAGATTTTCTACACCTAATAGACAAACTTGGCGATTGTGAGCCATAACAAGATTATTACGCGCATTTAAGGAAAGAACTTCACCTACTTCAACATTGCCTTGCTCATCTTTATCACATACATCGTACAAATTATCCCAGGAACCAATATCAGACCATGTAAGAAACAAAGGGACTACAGCGACAGACTTTGAGCGCTCCATAATAGCGTAGTCAATAGAAATGTCTGGCATTTCTGCAAAAGAGCTTTCTATGTATGAAAAACCTTTTCGCATAAATTGGTATATGGTAGGGCTGTGTCTAGCGAATTCTTCCATCATAAAGCCTAAAGAAAATGCAAACATCCCAGAATTCCATAGAAATTCACCACTTAAAAGATATTGCTGAGCTGTCTTAGCATCTGGCTTTTCTACAAAACGATGAACATGAAATGCTAATTTTGAAGGTAGATAAGATCCTTTTTGAATGTAGCCATAACCAGTTTCTGGTTTATGAGGTTGCACGCCAAATGTGACAATAGCCCCCTCTTTCGCAATCTCTTCAGCTTGCTGCATTGCAGTAACTAATGCTTCATCGGGACTAACCAAATGGTCTGAAGGCGAGACAATAATCACTTCATCCTCTGCTACCTGGACAATATCCCTTAAATATTCAAGTGCAAACGCGATAGCCGGAGCTGTATTACGCTTACATGGCTCAAATAGAACTTGAGAAGCTATAAGCTTGTCAACAACGGCGGCCTGACTACACACTTCTTCTTTATAGAGATCATTTGTCAGAATCCAAATATCTTTAGACGTTACTAGCTTCAAATAACGTTTAATTGTTTGCTGCAGGAAAGATTCCTTCTTGCCTAAAGTTAAGAATTGCTTAGGATAAGATTTGCGAGAAAGGGGCCATAAGCGAGACCCACTTCCGCCTGCTAAAATAAGAACTTTCATAATTTACTATTAATCACCATCGTAGTGACGAATTGTTTTTTCTAAACTCAAAGCTTTCTGATCACTTTGAATCATCTCTTCTACCAGAGCATCAAATGTATATTTAGGCTTCCAGCCAAGTAAAGTACGTGCTTTTGTAGGATCACCTAATAACAACTCCACCTCAGTAGGACGGAAATAGCGGGGATCAACTTCTATTACAACTTTCCCTGTATTGGCATTATATCCTTTTTCTTCTACTCCGGAACCTTTCCACTCAATAGGAATCCCTACCAAAGCAAAAGCTTTTTCACAGAATTTACGAACCTCGTGGGTTTCCCCCATTGCTAAAACAAAGTCTTCAGGCTTGTGGTGCTGTAACATCATCCACATCCCTTCAACGTAATCTTTAGCATGACCCCAGTCACGTTTCGCATCTAAATTTCCTAGATATAACTTTTCTTGTACTCCAGCAGCGATTCTGACAACAGCTCTTGAAATTTTACGAGTTACAAACGTTTCACCACGAATTGGAGATTCATGATTAAATAAAATTCCATTACAAGCAAACATGTTGTAAGCTTCACGGTAATTTACAGTAATCCAGTAAGCGTAAAGCTTAGCTGCTGCATAAGGAGATCGTGGGTAAAAAGGGGTAGTTTCTTTTTGAGGCGTTTCTTGGACTTTTCCATATAACTCACTTGTAGAAGCTTGATAAAACTTAGTTTTACCTGAGAGGTTTAGTATTCTAATCGCTTCTAAAAGACGTAAAGTCCCTATAGCATCGCTATTTGCAGTATATTCAGGAGTCTCAAAAGAAACTTTAACGTGGCTTTGTGCCCCTAAATTGTAAACTTCATCTGGTTGAGTTTCCTGCATAACACGAATTAAATTAGTGGCATCCGTAAGGTCACCATAATGCAACACAAATGAAGGATCTGCACGATGACGCTCTTGATAAAGATGATCTATACGTTGCGAATTAAACGAGCTAGAACGTCGTTTAATGCCATGCACTAAATAGCCTTTTGCCAGTAAAAATTCAGCTAAATAAGCTCCATCTTGACCTGTAATCCCTGTAATTAAAGCAACTTTACGTTTGGACATATCCTATGAATGGGGTTAAAATTCTCTTAAAGTTTTAGATTTATCATCATCTTACTGCTAAAACTATCTCATCTATGATAAGGAGCTATTTGCCCACTCATTTATAAGTTTATGCAGAGAGTCTAATCTAATTTATATCCTAGATAATTTCAATCACATAAAGGCAACTCTTAATTCTCACAGATTTTTTTTGAATTCTTATCTATAAATTAACAGAATCTGCCGATATTAATTAGATGGGATAAAAAATTACTCTCTGCTAAACCCAAATAAATACCGATTAGACTTTTATTTTTAATTTAGCCTATTTGTAGCAAACTAAAGACCTTTGAAAAGAGTAACTCTTTCATTAAAATCGTTTGCGTTGAAGTGATCTTTAAGCCATAGTAAAAATTTTCAATAGCTCTTTATTTTTAGAGGGAACTTATGGTCCAAGTAGTTGTATGGCTGATACTTATATGCAACGGGAATGTATTATTATTAAAGCGTCCTACGGCTGACAACCAAAGTGAATTTGAGTACAGTGTTGTTGGTGGTAAATTAGAAGAGCAAGAAACTCTTACTAGCGCTGTATGTCGTGAAACTTTTGAGGAAGTAGGAGTTAAAGTAGAAGAAAAAGACATAAGCTTTGTTCACATGATTGATCGTTATAGGCAAAATCAACGTTATCTTCATTGCTTTTTTATGGCTAAGAAATGGGAAGGAGAACCATTTAATAAAGAACCTAATAAACATTTAGAAGTTTTATGGGCTCCATTAGATCAACTTCCCCCTAGTATAGGCCCCTTAGCAAAGAAAGCTTTAACTGGTTTACACTCTAAAGAATTATTATCGCAATTAGGGTGGCCTTGATAACAATTTTGCAAGAGATCTATTGACGATTTATAGTCTAAAAATTTAAAACTCAATTAAAGAACGGCGGAGTGTCTTCAACCTAGATAGGGTTGTATTAGGCAGAATTGAAGGAGTACTATGGAACAACCAATATCGAATAATACTGAGACAAGTGAAAACCAAGAGAAAGCGAAGGAATTAGTCAAGCTTATTAGATCGGCTCATTTCTTTAAAGGTTTTACAGGGGAAGAACTTAAATCTCTGATCCAAATAGCAACTCCTAATTACTACAGTGCAGGCGATGTGATTATTAACAAGGGGGAGGTAGCATCTTCTTTTTATATCCTTTTACAGGGCAAAGTAGAAGTTTTTATCTTTAAAAAAGACAACTCCAAAGTTAAAACTTTTATTGATGAAGGGTATGCTTTTGGAGAGATGGCTCTCATTGAAAAAACTGTAAGAAATGCAACATGTGTCGCTACAACACCTGTTACCATTCTAGAAATTGGTGGACAAGCATTAAGTAGTGGAAATCCTATTGTAATCGCCAAAATTTATACTAGGTTATCTGAAATTCTAGCTCGCCGTCTTAGCAAGATGACTGTGTTAATTGAAGAGTTTTTTGATCAACAGCTACAAACAATTGCACCAGGGACTTCCCCCTCCTTAGAAAATAAAGACACTGCAAAAGTCGAAGAAGCTCCATCCTCTGATAGCATAAGTAGTTCTAAAGCAAAAGAACCCTCTTCTATTTTAGAGAAACCAGCAACTATATCACCTGTAAATGCAGAAACACAAGCACTCTCTTCACAACCTGTGGCAGAAACTCCTGTTGTAGAAAGTAAGGACTCCAAGTCACAAGATACTATTCATTCCAATAAAACATCTAATCCAACGCAAGAAACTAAAGCAGTAGAATCTGAGATTAAAACAGAGACAACTCAAACCTCAGAAGAAGGGGCCTCTTCAACTAGCTTAAAAAAACCAAAATCTTTAGCAGATATTAAAGCAGCTGCGGCAGCTAAAAATGCTCCACCTATTGAAAAAGAGGAAAAACCTGCAGGCCCTATTAAGAGAGACCTTACACAAAAGCAGAAAGAGAAAAAGCAAGAATCCTCTAAGGAGCCCCCTGTAGAAGAAAAAATAGAAGAGCTTAATCCAATGAGCTCTGTAACAGGAAGAGCTGAAACTTATAACACGGAAGTTAAAACCCCTGACGATTATGAGGCAATCCAACGTAAAATAAATTCTCGTCTAGAGTTTTTTGCAGCTAAAATTCCATCCGTTATTTCTGATATGATCGTCAATAAGTTGTTTGGTTATCTGACAGGCGGAAAGTTAGCAAAAGTTAACCCTTATAAAATTTGGGATCCTAAACTATTTAGCGAAGGCTCGACCCGCTTACTTAGAGCTTTACATATGGTTGTTGTTAGCTCTATAGGGAATGAAGCTTATAAAGAAGCTTTTCATGAACTACCTCTGACTCACAGAGTAGTAGGTTTTCCTCAATTAGGGTGTGTAGGCACCTTTCTAGGATCTGAAGAAGATATTGATCGTTATCTTATAGGGCATGATCTTAAAACTGCCATTCAGCTCGATATGGAGATTCCAATTGACCGATTATGGGGAGGAAAAGATTGTATCGAATTTCTTACCCACACAATAAAAGATGTAAGACCCGAAACACTCTTTTTGGTCTTTGATGATTACGAAGGATGCAATACTAAGCTCATAAGAAAAAAATTTCCCGATCATCAAATCATTACTATTGTCTACGGTACAGGATTTAATAAAGAAGATATAGCAACCATTTTTACGCAACCAGAACAAGAGCTAACAGATTTTGGCTTTCTCAAGCAACGCAAAGATTATACAGAAACTGGTTTCTATTCAGGACAAACCTTCTTCTTACCCGACTTTTCTCTACTTTATACCAGCGTCGACAAATGTGGTGATATTGGACACCTATTCGGTATGATAACAATTTTAGCTAAGTTAGGCCCCGATTATTCAGGAATTACTTGGGGATCTAAAGGAGGTGCTGAAGGAGCAGTGAAAGCAGCAAGAGCTATGTATGGGATTAAAGGAGCTCAATCTGCAAGTGATATAGCAGCTGCAATCAATTGGGCAGACAATAATTAAAACAATCGCTGTTTAAAACCGCAATTAAAATCTAGTCAGCTTTAATGCTTTATTCGCTCCATCTTTTGAGAGAGCGGGTAAATTATTGAATAGAGCTCTTTCTAAACTTGTTTCGCAGGGATCTATCGAATCTCCCAAAATAAAGATCTGAAAGAGTTTCTATAGGTAATTTTTTTATCACTCAAATTCAAACTAATAGACTCCTCTGAAAATTATTTGCAGAGATCTGTTTGAGCTAACAATAGAAAATTATGCAAAGAGCTTTTATAGAGTCTCGCCAATGAACGATTAAAGAATTAACCATTGATCAACTGTTTTTTGCTCCTTTTAGTCTATTAACCATTCACATTACTTTTCTCTTTTAAAGATTTAAACAATAATATTGCTTTGAAAAGGGCTATACTTTTAAAATTTGATACATTATTGTCAAATTTTAGTACTTAAATTTAACTTTTACGATGGTAAATATGTCGAAGATTTCTAATCCAACTACCCTTAGCAACTCCACAGACCTGTTACTTCCCTCTGAGAACTCTTTAGTTAACCAAGGAAATTTTAATAAAGTGGAGCCCACAGAAATCGCTGAATTGAGATTAGATCAACGCATATCTCACAAAGCAAGGACATGCTTCATCCCAAGTATGGTTGTTTGTGCCTTTTCACTTGTGGGAGCGCTTTATATTTATAATGAAGTTTATCAATGCAAAGCTAATGAAGAAACAGATAGTGACAAGTATTGCAAAAATATAACTAAATCTTTCTACATTGCTGTACTCCCTCTCTGTGGAGCTGCATTAGGCTGGTCGATTAGCTCTATTTTTTATAATGCCTCTGAATTAAGCTGCTGCCCTGGTTCTAAATACAAACAAGAAGAAAAAGAAGCTAAAGAAAACTTGTATCAGAGTGTTTAAAAAGTGTGCGCCTCGCTAGAGGCGCTACTCACTTGACTTTTTTATGAAGCTGCTGACGTAATAGTGATTTTGCGAGGTTGCTCCTTGCGTACTTTCTTAAAGGTTATGTGCATAATACCGTTCTCGAAATGTGCACTTGGCTGAGTACCTTCATCAATATTCCCCGGGACTGCTATTCTATAGGAAAAAGAAGAAGTCGCTTTATAATAATATTTTCTTTTCTTCTCCTCCCCTTTCTTTTCCCCTTTAATCCATAATACTCGTTTGTCAAGAGTGATATCAATTTCCTCAGCTTTCAAGCCTGGCATAGCAACTTCAACATATACATGCTCTTCATCTTCACTAATCGATATACTGCTGGAGGATTGAGCTGAAGAATCATTATCTTGATCTCCTTGTAAAAGATCTAAGTTTCTTAATACAAAAGGGAAAAATGAATCATTAAAAAGGGAAGGAACTAAACTAATGTTTCTTTCAGTCATGATAAATACCTCTTATTTTTATTCTTAGATGATTCTTTAAAATGTCAGCCGGAACATATATGTTTCTATACTGTGCTTTATAAACTGAATTATAAAAATAAATTTTTTTAATTTCAAGCACTCGAACATTTCAACTGCTAATTTAAATATAAATAATTCACCTCAAACAACTTAAAAAATAAATATTTTAGCAATCACAACACTTGAATGCTAAAACCGAATCTCAACCTCTTTTTATTCCCAAAAGATCTAAACTTAAGGCTATGCAAAGCAAGCCATCAACATCATTTCCTTTTTCCAATCTAGACCTAATATCTGCCTGAGAATAGAGAGCCGTTTGTAAGATCTCTAAGCTTTCTAACTGGGGCTCTTTTAAATATTTGGCTTTTAATGCTCTTACGAAGAAAACCTCTTGGTTAACGACCCCAGGAAAAGGGAAATTGCTTCCCATTAGAAAGAACTCTTCAGCAGTATAACCAGTCTCTTCTAATAATTCTCTTTTGGCTGCATCGATAATAGATTCCCCTTGCTCAATAGCTCCTCCTGGACAACTAAGCAGGAATTTTTTAGTAGGATAACGGTATTCATTGTTTAAGATGAACATTCCATCGGCATCAGATGCAAGGATCATCACCGCAGAACGGGGAAGATCGAGGCTATAGTATTCTACCTTTGTAGAGTTTTCCGGATTCTCCAATGTATCTTCCCAAAACTTAAAAAATTTGTCCCATATTAAATTTCGAGAGATTTGCCGAGGTAATTTTGTTTTTAAATCCTCTTCATTGTGATTGAACGTCATAGTACTCCTGATTTGCTTGCTGATAGTAATCTTGCGCTTGTGATACTTGATTCAAAATTTTATAAAATAGGAAAAGTTGCAAGTAGAGTGCTCTTCTCTCTAATAAGAATGATTGTTCCTCCCATTTTAAGAATCCATCGCCTGTTAGCCTATCTACTAGAAAGTGCCCTCCCAATGTTGACGAATAAGGGTACTTCATAGGTAAAAAATCCTCATAAAAAGCGAGCCCTTTATCTAATCCTTCATATAGGCTTAAAAAAATACCTTGCATAAAGTTTAATAAAGAATCATCTTGGATACTCTTATTTTTAAAATTTTCTGTAAGCAATGCTTTCCCTTCCTCAATACATTGAGTACAGCAAAGAGCTGCAATGTAATAACTTTGTATTAAATCTTGCGCAAGACTATTTATCGAGCAGTTAAAAACCCCTGCAGACAAAGCTTTTTGATATATCTTTATTACTAAGTCAAAGTTTTGATGAAGTACAGCCCACTCCATAATGTAAACAATTTCTCGAACTGTATATGCAAAATGATCTTCTTCTAATTCAAGATATAGGGATAAAGCTTGCTGCTTTGTACCGATCACTATCTTTTTTAGCCTTTGCAAACTTAATACAGTGGAACTTTCTTTATTAAAATCCTCATGCTCTAGAATATTGTCTATTTGCTTTAGGGCTTGCTCTATTGCCCCTATAGCAAGTAAGACAAAAACAGCATCTATAATTTGTTCGACTAATTCTACTTGTTTTTTTCTTAGCAAACCCTCTATTACTTCTTCGACTACATGTGGTCTTGCAAGCCATGTTGCTAGGTGAAGTACAAATGAAATTCGAAACTTCGATTTATCAGAAGAATAGTCTGCGGGCAAATTTAGTTCTGGTAAAAAATAAAGGGGCTCCCAATTGCCTAAAAGTTGGCTCATACAATTCTTGAGCCCTAAAGACATAAGTTGGTGCGGAATAAGATGAGCAACAATCAATAATAGTTCATATACACCTTTACGATTATTTTGTGCGTGATCGTAAATACGATATACTAACTTTTCATATAGGACTGATAGTAAGGGGTGGTTCTTATACTTTCGACAAGCTAATTCAAAACACTTGTCCTCTTCATCATATTCCCTTAGAGCTTGATACACCATTGCCTTTCCTAAATACTCCAGAGGAGCACCTGTTGTATTTCGCAACTCTTCAAACTCTTCTAAGGCAAGTTCAAATAAAATCGATTTTTGACGAGCGTCATCCGTCAGCAAAGCTTGCTCCAACAAAGTACGCCCTGCATTGAATAACGCCTCTCGTTCCTCCTTACAACCAGTAAAGATCTTGGATATTCTACGATATTCAATTAAAGCTTGCTCATAGTTATGATTGCTTAAAAAAGCGTCCGGGATAGCCAAACAATTGACCTTGATATTCCAAGCTCCAATAGACACTTTAAAGTCAACAATTTCAAAATCTGTATCTCTATAAAAAAGCCCCACATACTGCCCTCTAAGAGGCAAATGGGAAATATAGGAAAAGCAATATTCCCCATTTAAGCTAAAGTAAATATTGTTATCGATTTTTTTAATTTGTATCTCATACCACTGATCTGGCATTAAGCATAGTTGTTCTTCAGTATGCACAACTACACTAGAGCGATACAAATTAGTGCCTGGGTTAGAAACAGAACCCAACCAAAGTCCATAACCCTCATTTGGCATATGCTGTGCTAGACGACTTGTCATCGATATCAAAAAACCTAAACCATTAGAAGAACCTTTAAGGCGAACTTTAGCCTCTATCATCGTATTGCCAATAAAAGATTGCTTCGAAAGCATATAAGTTAACCACTCTGCACTTGAAATGCTACGAGCAATAGCTGCGTATTGAGTCCATAGGATATGCTCCTGAAATTGCCAGTCGCTCTTTACATCTCGATTTAAATGTGACAAAGCGAACCACTCAGAATGCCCTTCTGTAAAGGTAGCCACATCCTGAATAAGTTGTTCTACCTTTTGATAACGGTCTTCAGGTTGAGGCTCTAAACATTTTTTTACAACTCGACACAAGATACGGGGCACATCACCATAAGGAGCGACTACAGATGGGTCTATAAAATTTTCTAAATGCACAGTTTTTCTAAATTCTGCAATAGTTCCCCTTTTAAAAGGCATCTTTAAAGTCAATATCTGATAGAGGATAACGCCTAAAGCATAAATATCTGTCTGTATAGAAGCAGGCTTCCCCAACGCCCTTTCGGGGGCTAAATAAGCAACGGTTCCTAAGATTTTTCCTACTACAGTTAAGCCTTGGGCAGCAGCTTCCATTTCCGTTTCTTTGCCATCACAAAGGAGTAGTTTTTCGTCACTCGCAGAAGCCGCCTGCTCCTCACTTGCCAATAGATGAGCCAAGCCCCAATCTAATATAAAAACTTCTCCATATCGACCTATCATAATATTTTCAGGTTTTAAATCCCTGTGTAAAACTCCGCGGGAATGTGCATAACTTACACCTTGGCAAATACTTAAAAATACCCTTAGTAGAGAATAGATATTTGATAAACCTGTATCTGTTTCCCCCTCTTCTCTTAATTGCTTTTTAGCTTCTTTGAGTAATTGCTTAAAAGTTTCACCCGCAACATAAGGCATCGTGTAATAAATTTCACTTTCTTCGCAATGGATTGCGTAGATTGGAATAATTGTAGGGTGAGCTAGTTGACTAGTAAGACGAGACTCTCTTAAAAATCTTTCCCTAATAATCTGATGCTTAGTCAAATTTGATTTAATTCTTTTTAACGCAATGTAGCGTCCACACAAAGTATCATACGCAAGAAATACAGCGCCCATTCCCCCTTGGCCTAAAGTTTTTAACAACTGATAAGAACCTAAAGTTTCTATAACTTCTTCAGGAGCAGGGATATGTTCTAAAGAAATCTTAAAGTTTTCTTTAACTAACTCCTGAGATTTCGCTTGAGTAGAGTCAGGAGCATGAGTCGTTTTTTTTTGAATTGTAGGGTGTTCTGTATTCATCAAGAAATAAATATTATAAGCTTTTATTAAGAAAACATCTGAAATCTGTGATCATTTTTACAAGAGACCCATTTTTGCTCTTTATTCAAATAAGCTTCAACTGTTTTCATAGGGAGATAATAAAATGTAACAAGCTTCTACGGGTAGAATATGAAACATACATTTTTTCAAATCCTCTTTCGTTATAACCCTCCGCTCCTTGTCTAAAAGAATAATTTCTTTAGATAAGCTTGGCTCCCGACTACATTTCCAGCTTAGAGAATAAGAACGATCACTACCTAAATCTAGAAGAATACCTCGATTAATTTTATCCCATTCAGAAAGATCCAAAGCTTTTAAAATACGCCCCTCTCCTGTATTAGAATCCCACCATATACAATCCCCTACTTGAACACCATTTTGCTTAAACCACCCCTTATTAACTTCTAGAACATATTGAGCAGGTTGCTCAGAGCTCAACTCATGCTGCATAAAAAATTGAATAATCGAGGGTTCAATAGTCATCGTTTTCAACTCTTTTAGGGAGGGTATAGGTTCTAAACGTTTCATAACAGCAGGAAATGCGGGTAAATCCCCTATTTGTGTGATAACCTGTTCCGATGAAATAAAAGCAACAGAGAGATCAAACCAACAGTTAAATGACCAAAAATGCCTTATACAACTATCTTGAAATTGGAACAAAACCCCTTCATTAGGATTTAGTCGATGTCGCCCCATTACTCCCCATTCTAATTCCTCTTTTGTCGTCGCATATTCTAATTTCAAGCAACTACTTAAACCTGTATTCAAGAGTTCAGACTTAAAATCTATAACCTCCCCTGTAAATGATTCTAGATCAAATCGTGTCGTATGAGAATATTCTGATACCATTTCTTTATTCTTTTGATTAGAATGTTTTAGCATGCCTTTTAGAGGTAATTGAAAAAATAAATTTAAGAAAATAGCGTAAAGGATACAGCCTTTCATATTCATAAAGTATTTTCCGTTTTGAATCTTACTTTTAGGGAAATTATAAAAATGTGTAGAAACAGGACTAAAAGTCCTCAATTTTTATGTTTAAACTCTAACATTTTAGAAATAAACCGCAGGGTTCGCTACGTTTTAAACTTACAAACAAATAGAAAATGTGGTTTAGATTTTATTCAAAAAATGCTATGGCTGAGAAACAATACCGTTCTTGCAAAACTACGTTTACACAGATCCGCTTGACTGAGATCAAAGTAATGCAAGAAGTCCAATAGCTTATTTGGGGATTTGAACTTAGCTCTATATTATGGAGTCATGCTTAATTTACCATGAACATGTGAAGAGGGTCAAAAGATTTATGTTTGAAAGAAGTAAAGAGGAATTAAAGATTGCGCATGATTCGCTAGAAAGATACTCAGGATCTCCTGTTACCGACTATTGTCACTATATCCTACTGACAAATTTTCCAAAATACGTGGAATATTTTGCCTCTCTATATGATGTATCTGTACATGAGGGTTCTGCCTTTAAAGTAGCTCACTGTCCTGCCGAAGATATCACCATTTTAGACTTTAAGATGGGCTCCCCTGTCGCTGCGCTTGTGGTAGATCTATGCTCTGCTTTACCGACTAAAGGCTGCCTTTTACTCGGTATGTGTGGAGGATTAAGAAACCATTACAAGGTAGGTGAATACTTTGTACCAGTTGCTAGTGTCAGAGGGGAAGGAACTTCAGATTTTTACTTCCCTGCCGAAGTTCCTGCTATGGCTAACTTCCTAGTACAAAAAGCTGTTACAAATGTCTTGGAAACATTGCACGACCCCTACCATATCGGAATTACCCATACTACAAACATCCGTTTTTGGGAATTCAATCAACCTTTTAAACAAAGGCTGATCGAAACTCAAGTTCAATCGATTGAAATGGAATGTGCTACTCTTTTTGCTGCTAGCTATCGTCGTAAGCTCTCAGCCGGCGCTTTATTACTTATTTCAGATCTTCCATTGAATAGCGATGGCATTAAGACTAAGCAATCTTCTCAAATGGTTTTTGCCAAGTATACTGCCGAACATGTTAACAAAGGGATCGAAGTGATTAAGCAATTAAAAGAATTGCAGAAAGATTACGACAAACGTCATGCACACCGCAAGCCACACAACGGGACTCAGACCTCTTGTTCTTAGTCAAACCCCTTGCTTTATGGCACAAACTTAAAAAAGGACTTTCCGCTAGACTTGTTGGCTTAGCTTATCAGTATCAAACCCTTAAAGTAGTCGATGCTGAAGCTAACGGAAAGGACCTTCTAGAGAAGTTTTACTGCCAATATCCCCTCGAGAATTCTTCTGAAGCTTTTGATAAAAAATTATTGCAGCATAACCATAGTTGGAATAACAGTTGGGTTGCGATTTGTATACCTTCCCATCTAATCTATAGTCAAAAAATTGAGAGTACCCTATCTTTTGATCATTTATTCCTAATGCCATTGGAGAAGCTTGTAGTTAGGTCTGTAGCCAAGCAAGAGCAATCAAAGCTGTCCAACCCCTTCATTTTTGCGGCTAATTCAGAAGATATCTATAATTTACTAAAGCCATTTGAAATGATCATTCCTATTGATAGCCTAATTCCAGAACCGATAGCACTGGCTGCATTAGGGCATCTATTCCCAGATATAACGACCCCACTCCTTTTAATTTACATAAGCCCTGAATGTACGACTTGCATCTTGTCTGAAAAAGGCTATCTTATAGATTACATTTTTGTCCCCTATGGAAAATTGACATCAGCAGAGGATGAAAATTTTATTACCAAATTATATCAAGTACTAGAAATACGGCTTGAGGGATTGTTTTACCAAGCTAATACAGCTATCGATCTCTGTTGTGTACTCGCAGAAAAGGAAACAATTCGCTTAGAATTACTAAGCCTCCTATCAAACAAATGGTCTACATTGAAATTTATTGATGATTCTCTGCTATCTAAGCAGCTTAAAATTTCAGAAATTTGCGCTTTTACTATTCCCCTAGCCCTCATCGCTTATCATAAGTACCAATCTAAAAATGCGGATACTTTGAATTTTGCCCCTCCCCAAAAACTAATACATAATCGTCATGTGAAAACTTTATTAAAACGTATCTGCCTCTTACTGCTGCTTTTGATGAGCGTTGTTTTCCTCCAGCGATTTTCCAAGTAAAATAGAAATTTGAAACTACTAAATAATACAGAGAACTACATAAAAAATATACCCACAGGGACACTCTCTTTGAACAAAATTCTTCAGGGAAGTTGAGATGGTAAGAAGCCATACCAATTTGACAATTTACCGTATTTACGGTATAATAAAAATAAAAAAGGGGACTGTATGAAACATCAAAGTACACAAAAAACTGTTAGATTAACGATCGATTTCCCATTAGAACATCATACCTATTTGAAAACGGAAGCAGCTAAAAAAGGGATTAGCTTACGACAATATGTCATTGATCATCTGGTGCCAATAAAGGAACCAGCAGAAAAAGTGGAAGTGGAACAAGGTTTAAGCAAAGAACGTTTCAGAGAATTGCTTACAGAAGTAGTTAACGAAGATGATAATTTGCTGCGTAGGTTAGCAAAACGATGACCATTTATTTAAGCATAGAAGAGGTTCTAGAAGTTCATGACCTTTTAATAGAAAGGTATGGTGGAATTTCCGGTTTACGTGATAAAAATTTACTCTATTCTGCGATTGAGACTCCTAAAGTTGTAATCTATGGTCAGGAAATGTATCCCACTATTTTTGATAAAGCAGCGGCTTATCTCTATCATATAGTGTGTAATCATCCTTTTAATGATGCTAATAAACGAACAGGAAGTACGGTTACTCGATTATTTTTGAAAGTTAATGGTATTAAACTATCATTCAATCCCATCGAATACGAAGAGTTAGTCGTAAGCGTAGCTCAAGGCAAAGTAACTAAGCAGGAAATTGCAGATTTTTTCAAAGCAGCACAATGTAATTAAATACAAAAGAGGCACAAGCTGTGCCACTTTTAGCTCTACATGAAAAAGGAGATAGACCTCTTAACGCCGAAGATGGCTAACCAATTCCGTAGGAAGAATTAGCCAAGGAACGTATCGAAAAATACTCCAAAGCTCGTTTGGTTTTAAGAAGATTGCTTTTTAAAAAAAGCATTTTCAAAAAGCGCTAGCCTCCTTAGTGGCGTTAGTCAGACTGAAATATCTAAAATTGAAAATAGTAAAAATTTTGTGGGATTACATGTTTAACCGTAAACCTTTTAAAAAGATTAAAGATCTTCCAGTCAATATCATAAGTAGAAAGGATGGCAGTCCCTATTCCCCCTCCCCTTATAAAAAGAGATCCCTCCCTTTGTTTGTCTACTACTAGACGTATTTTGGCTAAAACAGAAATCTGATCCTCGCCAGAGGTAATTTCATAAATAACATCGGTATTATTACAACATCTTGCCTGATTTCCTATAGAGGCATCTAGCTCTTTAACATCTATTTTAACAGTAAGCATCTTTCAAGCTCTTGACAATTCAATCTGGTAAAATCCAAGATAAACGACTCGTTTCTAAAGGAGTAGAAAAATTCACTTATAAGGGCTTAATGCTTACTAAGCAAACAAAGGCCTACTATAATTGCTTTATTGCACAGCAATTTAGCTCCGAAGAGGTCGATGAGAAAGTGAAAGAGTACGCTGATCACAGTTTAAGAGCAGGCTTTGCAACGACAGCTGACATGATGAGAGTGCCTGAACATGCTATTATGCGCCAGATGGGACATAAAAAGTCAGACACTCTGAAAAAATATATTCGTATGGGAATGCGGTTTGAACAGAATTCTTCAGGGAAATGGAGGTTGTAAACTTAGTTTACCAAACAAACGACTCGTTTAATCTCTTCGCATAAGAGCAATTTAGAGCTAGCCTCGTTGCATGTATTTAGTCCTAGATAAGCACTATTAATCACGCAAATTTCCACGTCTTTAGCACCCTCTATCGAGCCACCAAAACGTCTAAATTCCCCGAGAGCTAATATGTGAATGTTTTTTGCTGTAATTTTTGCATTTTGAGAAATAAAATCGTTACAAACGATTATTAAATTTCCTTTTATATTAATTGTTGCTCTGTCAATGATAACATTTTCATGCTCTTTCATAATCACAATATCATCATTAGATGTGTATTGTTGCGGTAAAAATATAGACTTATCTTGTCCAATGCAATTGATCATTTGTTTTCCTTTTTTATATGATGAGATTCTTAAAAAATTCTAACTTATACAATGCATTATCTCAACAATTAAATACAATTGACATGACTTTCATAAAATAGCATGTAAATTTGTTTTATTTAGTTTGCAAAACCACTTTAATAAATCTAATTTTATTTAGATATTCTTTTGTAAATTAAACTTTACATTACATGAGATCTTCAAATCCATATTTCAAATTGTATTGCTTCTCACACACCCTTAGTAAGGGCTTCTTCGCATAATAACATTATCTAATCCTATAATTGAGGGCTCGATATTTGGGAAATATAAGCTTAGTTTAAAATTACTAGAGTTTACCTTTAGGTAGAGCAAAAAGTAAGGCTGTTAGACAGGTAGTTACCCTTTGCTTTGAGTTTGATAGTTTTTTCAAAGTGGTCGTAGCTTATGTTAATACTGTTAGGGTTCATGGTAATTTTTAATTTCACCTTAGAAACCTACAAGCATACTCTCTTTTTATTTCATAGTTCTCTCTTTCAAAAACAGACCGATCTTCTAGTGAATCACCAGTTAGTGAATCATCTTCTTGATCGGGGTAGGATAAAGCTTCAGTCAAGTCGACAATAATGTCTTCTCTATTTTCTATGACAATCTTTTCGGAGTATTTTAAACGTAGATCTTGTGTTCTGAATGTTTTACTTTGTGTTACAGAAGAATATTGTTGGTACTCTTTTTATCTTTTTTTGGTAACAGATGCGACGTCTGATGATGTTTTAAGATATTTCTGTCCATTAACTTTATAGCAAAAAACATAATCGTAGGCTGCTCTCTCTATTACAACTCCCTATTTACAAGCTAATTAGAGCAATACTTTATAAAAAGCTTCAAAAGCAATCAACTCATAAGGATAGATTTTTGCATCCATACCATTCCCCCTAAATTAAAACTCTAGACAATTTTTCATGCAGTTCTATCTAGAGTGCAAAATAATCATGAAAAAAAGCTAACTGACTCCCTTAAGCTAAACCCATCTAATATTTAGTTAAAAATGTAAGGAAAAGTCTTCCTGCTTTAAATACCTCTAATTTAAGCAGCGCTCTGTTTTATTTAATAAGTTATTTGATTTTTTATTTAAAATAATATAACTGTTAATTATTGACAGTTAAAAGAGGTTAATTTATGAGTATTAATAATAATATAAACAATCCAGCTTTAGGTCCAACTACCCATAATAACATTCCTACAGGAAAGCATTTTATTGAAGTTACAAACGATAAAAATGAAATGGTGAAAGTTGCTATAAATGTTAAAGGGGGAGGTAATCCTGAAGCTGTGCAAGCAGCTATCAACCATTTACAGCTTTCTATCCAAAGATGTTATCAAAAAGGGGGACATGGGCTCGGTTCTGAAGAAGAACTTCTTTATGCTTATATGAAAGGTGGAATCAGCATAAAGATGGATGCTATTGACACCAAAAATGATGATGGCTCTGTTCGTAATAAGTTTTACGCTGTTAAAGAAATTAAGAATGTATCTTCTAATCCTGAAGCTGAAAAGATCATTAAATTAGTGCAAGATCATTGGAAATCTGGAGCGGATAAGTGGGCTAAGAAGTCCAGTCATGACAATGATGAGGCCGTTCCTTCCTCTTATAACTCCTATGAGGATTATAAAGAAAATCTTAGATATAGATATACAGATCAACATTTAAGCTATGCTTATTTAGAGCATCAGCTCAATAAGAAACAAAACAAAGCTCAAAGTGTTGTCACCTCTCTAGATAGTAGTCCTCCAGTAAGTCCTAAATCTGATAAAGAAGATCCATTAACTCAAGATTATACCAAAACCAAAGCCTATGAAGAAATAGGAGAAGAAGTAAAAAAAATCATTACGGACTCAAAGAAAAAGAAAGCTAAAGAAGAGGAATTGGCCAAATTTGGAAGTCATTCTATACCACCTTCAGCTACTAAAGAATCATTAGACGATGAAACCAAGCCAAAAGAATCTCCATATGCTACAGTACCTACCTTTGATCGTGGTCTTCCTGTGGATAGTAAGAACGATCCGATGGAAGAGTTACAGGATTTGATGGACAATCTAGGTATTGCAACTAGCGTAGATACTTCAAAAGATGAAGATAAAGAGCAAAAGGTTAAAAGAGATCGAGCTAAAGCCAACTTGGCAGAATTTGAGGCTAAAATGACGAAAAAGCAAGCTTTAGCCAAGGAAGCGGAATCTGAAAAGACAGAAGAAAGAAAGAGAGCTAGTTCTGATACAAAAATACCACATGTATTAGATGGTGAAACAACAGATAGCAATCCTTTAAGACATTCAGGTTCTTTGCCTATTGAGAACAACCGTAAATATACCGATGACCTTTAAATAAGCGGGAAGTATTTTCCCGCTTATTGTATAGTTTAGTTAGCCTGTAATTTTTCGAGTTTACTAAGATTTGTTAAATAAACCTCGTCTAAAGCATCTTCTGTCTGATCTAACCATAAAGCTAAATCTGCTTTAGCCTCTTCCAAATATTTTATTTTAATAGCTTGTGTAGTTTTCGTATTTGGTTCAGCAATCACAAGCTTTGCAGAGGCTCGATTTAGAAGCGCGTCTGTATCACCAACAGTATCAAAGTACTTGATCGCAGTCTTTAAATCACTAAGAGATCCAGTAGTCTTTCCTCTATGTTGGTGGATTATACCTAGATCAATATTAATAGATTCAATAGGTTTGTTATATCTAGGATCGGTCTTAGATTTTGCCGTGGCAAATTCAAGCCCTCTTTCTAATTTACGAATCGCTTGGTCAAATTGCGAAAGCTGATCCAAAGTATTTGCTATTTCTCGATAGTCGCGAATAAATAGCCTATCTGAATAATGTTTTTCTATTTTGATACAATATTTTAATGCCAGCTCAAAATCTTTTTCATTATTACAAGCAGTTAAGATATGAGTCCACAAGCTGTGATTTGCTACTGCCCCTTTTTGCTTTTCTTTTTCTAGCAATGCATCAAGAGTATCACTTGTATATGATAACACATCAAATACATCAGGGCGTTCTTCAGTTGGATCTTGGGGAAGTAAGCCGCTTGGGTTAGGTATGTTAGAAGAGCTGTTGTTTGGAGAAACTTTAGATGAACCTGGAGGGCTACCATTAGGACTTCCGTTGGGCGTTACTTGAGGACTTGTATCCGTTTTGCCTTGAGCTGCTATTTGTTGCTGTAGCATTTTCTTTTCAGGTTCCCAAATTTGCGCTGATTTACGAAGTCTCCTCATTGTCTTGATACGAGTAGGACTGTCAAAATTATCTTGGACGTCTTTCATTCCATTGAAAGTACCAGAAGTGAGACAGCTGCGAGCTGCCCTTTCAATTTGAGGATCAACACCAGTTATTTTTTTGAGAGAAAAGCGCGATGGAGTAATATACTTTTCTAATTTTTGCTTAGCTTGTGGCGCAATACTGTTGGGATCAGAAAAAATATCCTTTAAAGCTCCAAAAATAAATTCAGGTTCAAAATAACCTTTAGTAATAAGCTTTGTTAAAGCAATTGTGTCTGCATGGTGTAAATGCTTTAAATCAGGATTATGCTTGAGGCGACTTAGGACTTTCCCTAGCATCATTGCACTCTGCCAAGAGCAAACATACTTAGCCATTTTACTTAGCTCATTAAAAGCCTCTTCTTGCACTTTCCTCTTTGCGGGATCATTACCTGCTGCTTCAACCACAATTACCAAGTTATTCATAATTGCAATTTGGTCAAACCAGGAAGCTTTAATTTTCTTTTCAAGGCCATCGCAAGCTGTTATCAAAGATTGAGCCGCGAGCCCCAGCTCTTTGTTATATAAGTGACCAATTGCAGTGAATATACAACTAAGACGACGGGCAACTTCTGCTAATTCATTGGTATTGTCTTTAACGCGCTTAATAGCTTCAATCGCAAAAGCACTCCATAATTCGTTTTCCCCTTTGTTTACGCCACTTAATGTTGCGTATTCATCGCTGATGTCCTGCATCTTAGTCTTTAAATCAGTAGTGATCTTTCCTAATTTACCTTCATGATAGAGATTAACATGATTAACAAGTAGAAGACTATAGGCATGAACAAGAACCATCTTTACAGATGTTCCTAAATTTTGAGAGACCTTAGGATTTAACTCATTTAAGAACCAGTTGTTTAGTTCCGCTACATCATCAGCAACTTCATCAATCCCTTTTTGAATAAGAAAATCTTTATCCAATGTTTCCATCATTGCAGAAAGCACAAGTTCGCGTGCTTCTGGATTATTGCACTTGTATAATTCTTTTAATTTATCACGCGCTTCTACAATCGTATACTTATTGGGTTCCAGCTTTCCCTTTGCATCTTTTCTTGGGGACTTGAAATAGTAAGGAGTTACAGCAATGTCATCCTTATAGCTAGCTCTAATTTCTAGCACCATACGACTTAAAATCTCTAAATCTTCTTCCAAATTATCTTTGTGGTTGAACTTCACAATAAAATCTTGAAGTTCCAACTTATTCATTGGCTCTGTTCTATAGTTATTCACTGGAGTAGAAGCAGGGCTATTAACATTTACGTTTGGGGAAACCATGTTACATAAACCTCTTTAAATTTAATTACCTTATCTCAATTTTTAATATATTAAAAACGACAAATAATTTTAATAGTTTTATTTTACTTCACCTTAATATTTATTGTAAAACTGTTGTTGTCGCAATCATTTAGGTATAAGTCTTGAGGATTTAATAATATATTTAAGAGTGTATTAAAAAGATAGTTTATTTATTTCGGTTTGTATGAATAGAATACCGGTAGAGAACCATGCAGGGAAAGCTTGAGCCTTCTCTCTTTTTTGCCTGTTAATTTTTTAGCATCCTGCTATGTAATTTGGGATCATAGAAACTATTTAAAATATCAGATTCCTATTCTATTTTCTTCTTCTGTTCTCTTCATCTTTTTGTTACTTAAATTTAAAATGACCCCCTTATTATTTGATAAATAAAGGAAGCAAATTGATAGCAGAAACCTACACAGCTGCTGATATAATAGCGGGTGAATTTTTCTATTTTTCCTTTAAGGTCTCTTTCTGAAGAGATTTCTATAATTGATTTAAGCCCCTCCCAGCTAGACTTTTTGGGCAACCAGTCAACAGTCGGGGTATAGAAAACAAGTTACCCTGGGTTTTAGATGTTATTTATCGGGAGGATAAACATCACCTACGAATTGGAAATGGTTCTTTCAGTTTTAACCTCTTATGTAAATTAACGATGAATATCTTACGAAAAGATACTTCTAAAAAGGGCAGCCTTTCTGTCAAACGCTCTATGACTGGCTGGGATACTAAATATCGGGAAATATTGCTTCATATCAACGCAAGTTAAATTTTTAAGCGATTGCCCTGCTACGATACAGCACTCTACTGTCTTACACAGATTGGAAAAATCTTCAAAGCACTCCTTAATGACTGCCGTTAAGCTGTATTTTCTCCCATATGATCGCGGAAGCGGATCTCTCTCAGGGAGTGTTCAGATAGTTGGAAAACCTTCCCTCCTGCTATTTTCATCTGCTATCTTTTTAAGAAGCGAACGCAGTAGAATCGTCATTCGCAAAGTTGAGACATAAATTAGGGAAGACTCTTTTGTAGACAAAAGACCTCTTAAAGTAAAATTATTCCCTAACTCAGTAAAGAAACTGCTGTGATTCTACCACTTAATTGAGTACATACCTTCTCTTCCTAACTACATCTTCCCCTATGTATCCTTATCACTTAAGCTATTTATCCTCAATCTGCCAAGGCATTAGGGAAAGACTCTTTTGTGCTAGATATAATCCCTCTATCACCAAGTCCCCACTTATGTGTCAGCACTTGTCAATGTAGAACTGAGCTCAGCTTTAATTCGGACCTGTAATTTGTAAAATTTGAATTTGT
>JARBTQ010000028.1 GCA_029240075.1 Chlamydiales bacterium | reverse complement strand
GCTGTTCACTCTTAAAATCATTAGAAAATATTTTCCATGTTGTAATGAGCTTAAAATCAATTTTATACCCCGGTAGGGAATTAACTAAACTAGCCCCGGGCTTCAGTGTGGGGACCTAGGTCACAAAATACCCATGCACTAGGGACCTAGTGCTAGAAATAAAATTGTTATATCATTTTAGATACGGAACGATTACAACTTCTAATATAGGGATTTAAAATTTTTATTTTCAAATTTTTAGCTTACATAGATTTGATTTAATTTATTGTATATAAAATTTAATTTTTTTATTTGTGTTTTATCGTTTTAAAGTTTTAGATCCTATTTTAATTCTTTACTTTGAATCTAGCTTTTTGTTACACTTATCTTCCCATGCACCCTCTCTCATACCAAGCAAAATCCTTTATTATTAGACAGCTGAAGTCGTACTGGGTACATTCGCTTCCCGACTAATCTTTAAAAAGATTAATAAAAGATGGTGTTCAGCTTTTGCTTAATTATTTTTTTAGGAGAAGAAATATGGCTATTTGGAATAATCAAGGTCACAAAGGCTACTTCTTAATTACTTTGTTACTGATATTAATAGGGGGCATTAGTTGCTATAAGCAAAATGCAACTCCTACAAAAAAAACTCGTCCCCGTTTTCAAGAGATTAAAGTAAACTTAGGGACAGAGCCCCCTTCCCTTGATCCTCGTCAAGCAACTGATGTTAAATCCAATCTAGTTTTAGCTATGCTCTTTGATGGATTGACAAGAGTAAATCCAAATGGTGCTATTGTAGCTTCAGCTGCTTACAAAATTGAACAGTCCTCAGATTTGAAAACATACACCTTTCACTTAAGAGATAGCTATTGGTCAAATGGGGTTCCTGTCACCGCTTATGATTTTGAGTATAGCTGGAAAAGTAGTTTAGATCCCAAGAATGGTTTTGAATGTGCTTATAAGCTTTTTATTATAAAAAATGGAAGAGCTGCAGCTGAAGGCAAGGTAAGCATAGATCAAGTTGGTGTAAGAGCTTTGAATGAGAAAACTTTACAGGTTGAGTTAGAAACTCCAGCTCCCTATTTTCTACAAATGACAGCAACTCGTAGCTACTATCCTATACATAAGCAAACCGATCTAAATAATCCTAGATGGAGTCAAAACGCATCTACTGATTACGTTTGTAATGGGCCGTTTTTGTTAAACGAATGGGCACACAATAGTAATTTACAAGTTGTTAGAAATCCCTATTATTGGGATGTAGAAAGCGTAAAACTGGAAAAAATTGATGTTTATATGATTAACGATTCTACCACGCAATTGGGTATGTTTGAACAAGCAGAACTTGACTGGTGTGGATTACCGTTTCAAACATTGCCAACAGATGCTTTAAACTCTTTGCGGAAAGATAATCTATTACGCGTCAATCCAACAGCAACGTCATCTATGTATGTGTTCAATGTGCAAAGATACCCTTTTAATAATACTAAATTGAGAAAAGCCTTTAGTCTAGCCATTGACCGTGTTTCAATTGTAAAAAATATTACACAAGGGGAGGATCAGCCGCTATTAAGTTTAGTTCCTGCCACAGCAGCTTTGCAACAGGAACCTTATTTTAAAGATCATGATGTGGATGCTGCTCGCCAGTTATTTAGCGAGGCTTTGAATGAGTTAGGAATAACCAAAGAACAGCTACCCCCGTTAACATTGTCTTATAGCACTCTAGAGGTTTATCACCGAGTTGCACAAGCAGTACAACAACAATGGTACGATGCATTTGGAATTTCGGTTAATTTAGAGAATTTAGAATGGAAAGTGTACCTTGACAAAGTTACTCAAGGCGATTTTCAAATTGCAAGACAAGGCTGGATGGCAGATTTCAATGATGCAATGAATTTTTTGGAGCTTTTTAAAGATAAAATGGTTGGTAACAACTGGTCTCAATGGGAAAATTCTGAATATATTGAATATTTGAATCAAGCAGAACATGAGGCTAATCCCACAGCTCGATTAATGTGGTTACACAAAGCAGAACAGGTGTTAATGGAAGAAATGCCTTTAGCTCCATTATATAGCCAAGGGAACACATACATAAGAAATCCCAAGCTTAAAAAAGTATATATTTCTCCTATTGGAATGGTTGACTTTAAATGGGCTCATCTAGAGGAGCCTTACACTACAAATAAAAAATAAAGAGGGAAATTTTCATATGTTAATTTATGTTATCCAAAAAATTACCTCTCTAGTTATTACTCTATTTGTAATTATTACTTTAACTTTCTTTATAATGAAAGCTATACCTGGCGATCCTTTTAGCCAAGAACAAAATATGCCAGTAGAAATTAAGCAAGCTTTAAATGAGCATTATGGCCTCAATGATCCCTTGTTAATACAATATGGTAAATACTTAATTTCTATTGCCCAAGGAGACTTAGGACCATCCTTTAAGTACAAGGGGAGAAACGTTAATGAGATTATTCAAGAAGGACTGCCTGTCTCAGCTCAGCTAGGTTTCCAAGCACTTATTATTGCTATGATAGTTGGAGTCACTCTTGGAACTATAGCAGGCTTACACCAGCACCAATGGCAAGATTATACTATCATGACTTTAGCGGTATTAGGTATTTCTATCCCAGGTTTTTTGCTTGCTACGTTTCTACAATATTTTATTGCAATTAAGGGAGCATTACTGCCAGTGGCCTTATGGAAGGGTTTTAGTTATACTATATTACCCTCTTTAGCGCTAGCAGCTCTTCCAATTGCATTTATCACACGCTTAACACGTTCTAGTGTTATAGATGTTTTACAGCAAGAATATGTGAAAACTGCAAGGGCTAAAGGTTTGTCTCATAAATTAATTATATCGCGTCATATCTTAAAGAATGCATTGCTACCAGTAATTACCTATTTAGGGCCGCTATCAGCTAATATTCTTACAGGCAGTTTTGTAGTAGAAAAGATTTTTGGAATCCCAGGTCTGGGGCAATGGATGGTCATTAGCGTAAGTAATCGCGATTACACAGTAATTATGGGGATTGCTATATTTTATAGTACACTCCTACTTTCAGCGATATTTGTCGTTGATCTTATCTATAGATGGTTAGATCCTCGTATGGGGCTTTATCAACAAAATACAATTAGTAATAAATAATCAAAAAAAGTTTACTATTTATATGGATCAACATTTTCCTCAAGATTTATTTTTAGAATTACCTGCTGAAAAGAAAAATTATGATTCGATTACCCAGGAACGAAAATCATTTCGACTGATTGTATGGCAACGTTTTTGCCGCAATAGAATGGCTTTTGCAGGACTTATCATTTTATTCGTTTTAATTGCTGCTGCTGCTGTAGGACCAAGCTTATCCCCTTTTACGTACTACGAGATTCAACTTAACCAAGCTAATCAAGCTCCTAATAAGTTATTTTGGTTTGGTAGTGATGATCTAGGACGTGATGTATTTACACGTATATGGTATGGAGCTCGTATATCCCTATTTGTTGGATTTGTAGCTGCATGTTTTGACTTGATCATAGGGGTTACTTGGGGGGCTATTGCCGCTTTTGTTGGCGGAAAAGTTGAAGAAATTATGATGCGTATAACCGATATTCTATATGCAATCCCTTACCTATTATTGGTTATACTTATGATGATGGCTCTCGGCTCAGGTTTAATCCCGATTATAGCAGCCTTAGCAGTTACGAATTGGATCAATATGGCTCGAATCGTCCGCTCACAGATACTTCAGTTAAAGCAGCAGGAGTATGTTTTAGCAGCTACTGCTTTAGGCGCAGGTTTTTTTAGAATCGTCTATAAGCATCTTATACCAAATACTATTGGGCCTATAGTTGTAACTATGACATTTAGTATCCCCAATGCTATCTTTACAGAAGCTTTTTTAAGTTTCTTGGGGTTAGGAGTTCAGGCTCCGTTTGCAAGTTGGGGAACAATGGCTAACGAAGGACTTTCTGCTATGAGATATTATCCATGGCGTCTTTTTTTCCCTGCTATTTTTATTTGCCTCACAATTTTAGCTTTTAATTTAGTAGGTGATGGTTTACGCGATGCTCTCGATCCTAAGCAGAAAAAAGTGGAGTAACTTTTTATGAGATTACTAGAAGTTAATGATTTAAAAGTACAATTCAAGAGTCAAGCAGGCATAGTTCAAGCTGTACGTGGCGCTAACTTTCATGTGGATAGAGGAGAAATTGTTGCAATTGTAGGCGAATCTGGCTGCGGTAAGAGTGTTACTGCACATGCAATCATGCAATTGATAGCTCCTACCATAGGAAAAATTACAGATGGAGAAATCTTGTTTGAAGGAGATAATTTACTTAAATACTCTCCACAAATGATGAACTATGTACGAGGAACAGAAATTGGAATGATTTTCCAAGATCCAATGACTTCTCTTAATCCAACGATGACTATTGGGCAGCAAATTACTGAAAGTATTTTGAAAGCTAAACCATTATTGGGTAATACGCAAGCACGTGAGCAAGCAATTGAGATGTTAGAACTGGTGGGTATTCCATTACCTAGTAAACGTGTAGATCAGTATCCTCATGAATTTAGTGGAGGGATGAGGCAAAGGGTTATGATTGCGATAGCACTTGCTTGCCGCCCTAAGTTATTAATTGCTGATGAGCCTACGACGGCTCTAGACGTAACTATCCAAGCTCAAATAATAGAGCTTATGCATAAGATTCAGCAAAAGTTTTTTACTAGTATCATTTTGATAACACATGATTTAGGACTAGTGGCTTCAATCTGTTCTCGCATCATTGTAATGTATGCAGGGCAGGTTATAGAGGAAGGGACAAATGAGCAGATTTTCTATTCGCCTAAGCATCCTTATACGCAAGGTTTGATTGGGTCAATGCCCCGTTTAGACTCTTCGAGAGAAAAGAGATTGGAGTCTGTAGAAGGTTCCCCTCCTGATTTAGTTGCTCCTCCGCTTGGTTGCGCCTTTCATGCTCGTTGCCCTTATTCCATGCAAATTTGTGCAGAGCCTCAATCTATATACACATATGAGCATAAAGGACAGAAAGCCAGATGCTGGCTCCATCATAAACAAGCAGCTTCTCAGCTTAGCAAATTTAAACAAGCTCAACAAAATAACTATTCGCAGAACTTACCAGATGTGGAGGAGGTATAAGACTATGCAAAGAACTTTGGTTTCTATTCAAAATTTGTCCAAGCACTTCTATTCCCCTAAGCATATTTTAAGAGCTGTAAATAACTTCAGCCTTGATATTTTTGCAGGGGAAACTATAGGTCTTGTAGGAGAAAGTGGTTGTGGTAAATCAACAGCTGGACGCGCTATTATAAGACTTTATGAGCCTTCGAGTGGTAAAGTTTTTTTTGAAGGGCGAGATATTTGCAAGCTTTCTAGTAAAGAAATGAAAGCCATGCGTAAAGAGATACAGATAATTTTTCAAGATCCTTATGCTTCTCTAAACCCCCGAATGACCGTTGAGGATATTATTGGGGAGTCATTAGATATTCATAATTTAGCTACAAGTAGAAATGCACGACGGGATAAAGTTCAAGAACTTCTATCACTAGTGGGGCTAAAACCTGAACATATGACTCGTTATCCTCATGAGTTTAGTGGGGGGCAAAGGCAGCGAATGAGTATTGCAAGAGCCCTAGCTGTAAAGCCTAAATTTATTGTGTGTGATGAGCCAACATCAGCTTTAGATGTTTCTGTTCAATCGCAGATTGTAAATCTACTGCAAACTTTGCAACGTGAAAAAGGATTAACTTACTTATTCATATCGCACAATTTGCCCATTGTAAAATATATTGCAGATAGAGTGGCTGTTATGTATTTAGGTAATATGGTTGAATTAGCTGAAAGTGATGAATTGTATCGTAATCCTTTGCATCCTTATACTCAATCACTGCTTTCTGCTATTCCAGTTCCAGATCCTGAGCAAGAGCGTAAAAGAACACGAATCGTATTAACAGGGGAGTTGCCAAGTCCCATGAATCCACCTAAAGGTTGTCCTTTCCACACTCGCTGCCCTTTTGCAAAAAAGGTGTGTCAAAACGTTATGCCAGCTTGGAAAGAGATTAAGCCAAACCATTTTACTGCCTGTCACCTTTATTGATAGTAAGGAGCTAAGGCTATTTGGACAATATTCAATAGATTTCTTTCGAAACTTATTTCATAGAGATCTATCGAGTCACCAATAACAAAGATTCGAAAAGGGCTTAATATCTAGTAACTTATTAAGCAAGAGACCTAATTAAACGTGTAAATCATTTTGGATACCACACGCAAAATCATTCATATTGATATGGATGCCTTTTATGCTTCTGTTGAACAAAAGGATGACCCATCTCTTAGGGGTAAACCTGTTATTGTAGGGGGCGATCCTTTTAGCAGAGGGGTCGTTTGCGCCTGTTCTTATGAAGCTAGAAAGTTTGGAGTCCGCTCCGCGATGCCATGTAGTCGAGCATATAAGCTATGCCCTGAGGCTATCTTTATTTTTCCTCGTTTTGAGAGGTATAAACAGATTTCCGGTGAAATTAGATCGATTTTCTATGAGTATACTGATTTAGTCGAACCTTTATCTTTGGATGAAGCTTACCTTGATGTAACACAGAATAAGTTTAATCAGCCTTTTGCAATTCCAATTGCGCACGAAATTAAACAGAAAATATTTCTTAAGACAGGCCTAACAGCATCAGCTGGTGTTTCTTATAATAAATTTTTGGCTAAAGTGGCTTCCGATTGTAATAAACCAAATGGAATTACTGTCATTACCCCAGAAGAAGCTCTAGCCTTTATTAGAACTTTACCAATAGGCAAATTTTATGGAATTGGGCGAGTTACAGAAGCAAAGCTTATTCAGAAGAATATTTGTATAGGGGCTGATTTACAAAAACTTTCACTGGACCAATTACTAGAAATGTTTGGAAAGGTAGGAGCGTACTACTATGCTATAGCACATGGTGATGATCCTCGCCATGTAGAACCCTATCGAGAGCGTAAATCTGTAGGTTCTGAGACCACTTTTGAAAAGGACATTGATAGCCGAAATGAGATGATTATCCATTTATCAAGCTTAGCCATGGAAGTTGCAGATTATTTGGTAGCTCATAATCTATTTGGAAAAACTGTAACGCTGAAAGTAAAATATTTTGATTTTACGACATCTACTCGAAGCTTAAGTTTACCTCAAGCAACTCAAAGCGCAGAAGTGATATTAAAAAATATTAAAGAACTCCTAAAGCGAACTCTAGCAGATAAAAAGAAAGTTAGACTTTTAGGGGTTAGCTTATCGAACCTTACTAGGCAAGCAGATAAAAATCCTGTAAACGGAATACAATTGGAGCTTCCTTTCTAGCAAAGTTTTTAAGTTATTTTTAATTGGTAGTTAGGCAAAATTATTATATTTTAAATGAACTACTTACAAAGAAACAGACAGCACTAACCAGGATAGGCCTCAGGGGAATTGCATGAAACTAGAATCTATTCAAATATAGCCGAGAAGCTGACTATTTTTGAGTGAAAAATTTTAATGAAATGCACAGACCTCTGAAAATAAGGTCTGGATAAGATAAGCATTTTTTCATGTAATTCCTCTCCAATAGCCCTTCAGCAAAATCCTTTTTGCAAAGGTCTTGCTTAATAATTAATAGAATGTTGTGCGGAAAATCTAGTTTCTTAAAAATTTTGTATAACGAGTTAACAGGAGAACCAATTGTGAATGTTGTATGGGCTGTTATAGGATTAATAGTCACTTATATTTTGTTAAATTTTAGAAATATTGGAGAGTGGTTTGAGAGGATCGGCTCTTTGGCAACAGCAATTATAGCTATACCCTTTTTCATTACCTACTATGCAGCTCTTTACTGTTATACAGATAGTCAAATACAACTTCTATTTAGTATTACCAATCTTAGTGCAGTAAAAATTGCTGTTATCTATACGATTATTCCTTTTGTCCTTATCTGTCTTTCATTTTCGATAGCGCCTTACTTGGCATTAGCGGCTATTTGGTTTCCTGTAGAATTAAAATTTCTTCCATGCTCTAATCATCTTATTAATATGGTATATGGATGTACCTTAGCTCTATTCATATTTAGAACTGTGTATCCTTTAGAATATGCAAAAAAATCTTTGAGACTAAATGCATCAGATATTTATAGGGCTACATTGGCTTTAGCTGTATTTTCTGCAATAGTTATCCCTACATCTCTTCATTTCCATTTGATCAAATATAATTTAGCTAATTTTGATCTATGGCCTATCGTGCAATATCTTTTTATTGGCTATTTTGCTATAGCTTTGCCAGAAGAAATTATATTTAGAGGATGCTTGCAAGGGCTCTTAGAAAAAGATATGAAGAACAATTACTTAGCTTTAATTCTTGCATCAGTAATTTTCGGATTGTTTCATATCCATAAGAATTTAAATGGAACTGTAGCTTTTGGCACTATCTTTCCTAATTGGTCCTATGTAGGTTTAGCTAGTTTGGCAGGAATTTTTTATGGCTGGGTATGGATGTCTACGGGTAAAGTAGCTGCAAGTGCTCTCACGCATGCCTTAGTTAATTTCATTAGAAGATACTTTTTTGGAACAGGTATTTTTCGGTAAAAAGAAGATGCTTTAGGAGGAATTAGTTATGAAAGTTAAAGAAAGTTATCTAGATTTAAATACTCCTACAGGAGTGATGAGAACTTATGTTTATGAACCTTCTAATGATCGTGATATTCATGCTCAATATGGAGGAATACTGCTTTATTCAGAAATTTTTCAACAAACAGGGCCAATTAAAAGACTGGCACAAAAATTTGCTGGGCAAGGTTATATTGTAATGGTCCCAGAAATCTACCACGAGCATCTTAGTTGTGGGACTATACTCGGCTATGATGAGATGGGACGCGATAAAGGAAATGAATATAAATTTAAAACGAGGATTACGACTTTTGACAATGATGCAAAAGCTGTAATCAAAGCACTGCTTCAATACCCTGCATGCAATGGCAAACTAGGGACAGTAGGGTTTTGTATTGGAGGGCACCTATCTTTTCGTGCCGCATTCAATCCTGAAATAAAAGCGGCTTGTTGCTTTTACCCTACAGATATACACAGCAGTTCACTAGGAGAGGGTAGATGTGATGATTCCATTTTACGTGCTAGTGACATTCGAGGAGAGCTCGTCATGATATTTGGAAGGCAAGATCCACATGTTCCTCTAGAGGGAAGAGCTTCTATTTATCAAGCCTTAACCAAAGCAGGTACATTCTTTAGCTGGCATGAATTTAATGGAGAACATGCCTTTATGCGCGATGAAGGTAACCGTTATGACCCTAGTTTAGCACATCAATGTCTTAACCTGGCCTATGACCTTTTTAGGAGGTATTTATAAATTACAACTTAGGCTTTGATGGTTTCTACGATAAGAGGAGTTTCATCTAGTTCTCGAAGATCCTCATTTGCAGGGCCATTAACAACTTCCCCTGTTTTTTTAAAGCGAGATCCATGACAGGGACAATCCCAAGTTTCTTCTGTAGGATTCCAATGTACAATCCCTCCTAAATGGGGGCATACAGCAGAGAATTTATGGCATTGGCCCTTTTCATCTTTATAGACTGCCACTTTCTTCATACCTTGTCGTAAAATAGCTCCAGAGTTAAAATCTATATCCTCTGAAGATTGTACCTCTCCCTTGGTAAGGTGCTCCGCATACTTAGTTGCAGTAATACAGTTCGTAACGGTAAATTCTTTTATTGAACGATAAGGTTTCCTAGAGGGGTTATAGAGGTCGGCCCAGGGATTGTTACGTTTCAAAATAAGATCCTTTAACAGCATGCCTGCTATAGTTCCATGAGTCATTCCGTTTCCAGAATCTCCAGTAACAATAAATACATTTTCATGGTCCATCGGGTTACGTCCTATAAATCCCATCCCATCTACAGGCTCAATCACTTGCCCAGACCATTGATAAGGAATAGACGTGATCATAGGGAAATGTTGTTTAGACCAAGCTATGAGTGATGCATAAGCTGTTGTGCATTCCTTAGTTTCCCCAGTTCGGTGGTCTTCGCCACCAATAATCAACAAGTCGACCGGTTCTTTTTCTAATCCATGCCATTCGCTAAGAACTTTGCCGTCATATAAGCGAATATAATGATAAGGATCATTTATATCCCAATATAAAGCATTTTTGAGAGACCCTTTAGGTATAGTTGCCCCAATAACATAAGTACGATAAGCTGTTTGTTTAGTATGCATAACTGTACGGTCATTAACAGGGGAATTAGTCGCAATAACAAGATGTTGAGCAGTTATCACTTGTCCTGTACTAGTTGTTACATAACAAGGAGAGCCCCCTTTAAACTCTTGCGCATGAGTATGCTCAAAGATATGTACACCTTTGCTTATACATTTTTGAGCTAATGTAGAAAGATATTTTAGAGGTTGAAACTGCGCTTGTCTAGGAAAACGCAAGCAAGGGTAATTATGAAAGAAGTTTATAGGTGTTTCTTCTAACCACTCAACATCTGTAAGTCCAACTCTATGGCTTGCTTCTAACTCTTGCTGTAGTGTTGAAATCCCCGCATGAGAATTGGTAAAAAGATAACCATCAATTCTTTCAAAATCGCAGTAAATCTGTTCCTTTTGAATTATTTGTTCAATCCAGTCTATAGCAGCAGTATGGCTTTGAGCCGCTAATTGGGCATGCTTTAAACCGTGGGTTTTGATAAGAAAAGTATAACGATCATCCAATGCATTGCTTAAGTGAGCTGTGGTTCTTCCTGTTTCCCCGCTTCCTATAGTCCCATCTTCAAGGACGGCTACCTTCAATCCCTCACATGCTAGTTGATAAGCTGTAGAAACTCCAGCAATCCCAGCTCCAATAATACACACGTCTACTTCTAAATTATGGTCTAAAGTTGGATACGTAAAAGGTCTATATTCGTTATACCAAGGTGCTATATGACTGCCAGAAGTTTCTATATTATTATAAATAGACATATGCGAGCTCCAACTTGTAATAAAATTATAAATTGACTTTTTGCAAAACCTTCTTAGTAAAGATTATCATCAGGCAAGAAAGAGTATTGCAAAAAAGTTTAGTTTAATAATTTTGTAGATTTTGTAACATAAAGAATAATATGGTTTTGCATTAGATCGCAAGTTAAAATATTTTCTTTTTGTTAAAAAAGATGATTGTTATTCTATGTCCTTTATTATGTAAAATGAATAAGCTAATTTTTTCTGTAATCCAAGGTAAATGATGCTTGATATGTTAAATAACTCCCTTATATGGTCACCAGAACAAAGTTTAAAAACTAAAACATTGGGCTCTCCATCAGTAACCAGAGATGGTTTAAAATTGCTCTATACAGTTACTGAAGCAGTTATGGGAGAAGAACAAAGTGAATATCGCACACATTTATGGATAAACCAGATAGATAGTTCTGCTCCTTTTCAACTAACGAAAGGACCGAGTTCTTGCAATAATCCACAGTGGTCTCCTAATGAAAAGTGGGTAGCCTTCCTAACTTCACACAATTCTAAAAAAGATATTTCGATAGTCGCAAATGATGGGACACAAAAGAAACAGTTAACAGATATGCCTTGTGGTGTCAGTTATTATAGATGGTCTCCCGATGGAACGAAAATAGCTTTTGTAGCAAAAGACCCTTTAGCAGAAAACATTGAAAGAGGAAGAAAGCAAAAAGATGACCCTAGAGTGGAGGATTGTGCTTACCAGAGAAATCATCTATGGCTTATCAGTTTTTTAACTAATGACCCAACACAGGGAGTTGCTATTAAAAAGCTAACCGAGGGAGCTTTTCATATTGAGGGATGGAATGGGGAACGAATTGACTGGTCACCTGATAGTCGCTATATTGCCTTTTCTCATATGCCCTACCCTAATTTAGAAGAATGGCTGCATGCGGATATATCAATTGTTAATGTAGAAGACGGATCACTGAGAAAAATAGAGGGGGAGGGGGCCAAATTCAGTCCTTATTTCTCACCCAATGGACAGATGATTGCTTATGTCTGCCATTCTAGTCCAAAGTGGGCTTTCGATGGCTGTATACAAATTCAAAATCTACATACTGGTCAAAAAATTAGCATAAAAACGCCTGATGGTGAACTAGGGATGGTTGGGCAACTAATTGGTTGGAGCTTTGATAGTCAAACCATTTATGTATTAGAAGCCCAGGGGACACTTATGAGACCCCTGGCTATATCGATTAGTAGTTCTTTTGCAAAGTACTTGGAGTTGCCTTATCCTATTGTATCAGACCTTAGATTAAGCAGGGGTTCCTTTTATGCCAGCTTTATAGGGGAGGATTGCAATATTCCTCCAGAAGTTTGTGTAATAAATCTCGCTTCATTAGAAACAAAAACTTGTACTACAGTAAACTTTGGACTTCCTTTGAAAGATCTGCCTAGAACAGAATTAATTAAATGGAAATCTTTTGATCAAACCCAAGTAGAAGCCCTTCTAACTTATCCCAAAGATTACAAAAAAGGTTTAAAGTATCCTTTATTATTGATAGTACATGGGGGACCTACAGGAGTATTTAGTCAATCTTTTGTTTCGGGACAAAAACGCCTCTACTGGCCAATTGCATCCTTTGCTGAGCAGGGGTACCTTGTGTTACGTTGTAATATTAGGGGATCAACTGGTTACGGTAAGGAGTTTCGTTTCGGAAGTTATCGAGATTGGGGTGGGGGAGATTTTAAAGATTTAATGACGGGAGTCGATTACATTATTGAACAAGGTATTGCGGATCAAAATAGACTAGGAATTATGGGGTGGAGCTATGGAGGATACATGGCTGCATGGGCGATTTCCCAAACAAGGCGTTTTAAAGCAGCTGCCGTTGGAGCTGGAATTACAAACCTTATGAGCTTTACAAATACAACAGACACTCCAGGATTCATTCCTGATTATTTTGGAGGAGAGTTATGTGAGATGATGGAGATCTATCTTCATTGTTCTCCTATGTATCATATTAAAAATATTGATACTCCTACCTTGATCTTACACGGAGCGAATGACTTTAGAGTTCCTATTCAACAAGCTTACGAGCTCTATAATGGCTTAAAACGGCAGAAAGTTTCTACAAGAATGGTATCCTACCCTCGCTGTGGACATTCTATCGAAGAACCTAAGTTAGTCACTCATGCTGCATATGAAACTTTAAACTGGTTCAATACCTATCTAAAATAGTACAGTAAGCTTTATTAGGCTATAAAGCTTGTGTATTTGTGGAAAAGATCTATATCAATATTTGATCCGCAAATCAAAATGCCAATACGCTGGTTATATAATTCCTTTCTCAAAGGATATAGCAAGCCAGCTAAAGCCGTAGCTCCTGCGGGCTCAATAGCCATTTTAAGCTCGCTGTATAGATAGCGCATCGCTTCTATGATCTGCTCATCAGAAACTCTGACACATTTATCAACATATTTTTGGCAAATTCCAAGACTATAGGGTTCAGTCATAGGGGCGCCCAAGCTGTCAGCAATTGTTTTTATAGTTGGCAATCGAATAACGTTACCTTGCTCTAAGCTGCGGCACATGGCATCAGCTCCTTCGGGTTCTACAGCATAAACTTTACATTGAGGACTTAATAGTTTAGTTGCAAGAGAGACTCCTGAAAGTAACCCACCGCCGCCGCAAGCAACAACAATAGCATTAAGCGAATTAACTGTTTCATGAAACTCAACACCTAAGGTCGCAGTTCCTAGAGTAATAAGTTTGCCTTCAAATGGATGTATAAGAGGGATCCCTGTAGAATTTGAAAATTTTATACATTGATTAAAAGCTTCCGAAACATTTTCTGCTAGGTGAATAGTAGCACCATACTCTTTACATTTTTTTATCCGCATAGGCGAAACTGTCTTAGGAAGAAATACAACTGCAGAGATCCCTAGTAAAAATGCTGCATAACTTACAGCAATTGCGTGATTGCCACCACTGATAGTTGTGACCCCTTTTTTTCTATCTTCGGGTGAAAGATTTAGTAGAGATAGAAGAGCTCCCCTAATTTTAAAGCAACCTGTATGCTGTAGTTGCTCAAGCTTAAAATAGACCTCACTTGTAGAGCCTATCAGTCCTTTAAGAAAAGGACAATGACCATTCCATACAGGAGTTTTTAAAATATATTGGTCTAAAAGAGTCCTTGCTTTTTTGATCTCATCTAATATAGGGATGTTGTCCATCGTTAGCTTATATAAAATTAAATCTTAAGAGATTGCACTAAATCAACCATTTCAATAGCTGCAATAGCAACTTCTGATCCTTTATTTCCAGCTTTGCCTCCAGCTCGTTGCATAGCTTGTTCTAAATTTTCTGTAGTCACTACTCCAAATAGTACAGGCAAATCATGTGTTAATGAAAGTTGGGCAATTCCACTAGCCATTTGATTACAAACATAATCATAATGGGAAGTTTCACCCCTTATAACGCAACCAAGGCATATAATGGCCTGATACTTTTTAAGCTTAGCTAACTGATTTGCAATTAAAGGAATTTCAAATGCTCCGGGAACCCAACAAATAGTTATCTGTGATTCAGGAACTCCATATTGCTTTAGCGTACTTATAGCTCCTTCTAAGAGTTGTTGTGTGATAAGACTATTGAAACGGCTAATGACTATAGCATAATTATAACGAAAGGCATTTTGTAGCTGTCCTGTGATCTCAAGAAGGGTCATAATATCAATCCTGCAGTAGACGTTATATAAAGATACTCCTCAAGTTCCCTCTAGATATTTTTTTAGAGGCTTGCTGGAGCTTCTTAAAACTAGTTTTGAAAAATTTCATTCTAGTGGATAGAAAGCTAGAGGTCAACTACTGTTACCTTTTGTTTCTCATTAGCTGTGAACTTTTCTTTGCCGCAGTGCAATACTCAGTCTTCTGGAGGTTCATTATCAGGAGCCATTTTAACTATTTTAGGGTGAAATTGCCCAATAATCTCTACCAAATCCAGTTGCGCCGCAATCACTTCCTCAATATCCTTATAAGCCATAGGGACTTCATCTAGCCCAGAAGAGAGTAGTTTAACCCCTTTAGATTTAATAAAGCGCATAGCATCCTCCCAGCTAAATTGCTTTTTAGCCTGAGTCCGACTCATCTTACGTCCAGCCCCGTGGGATGCAGAATGTAATGATTCTCTAGATCCTTTACCTCTAACGATATAAGCTGGTGTCGCCATAGAACCCGGGATGATTCCTAAAACATCTTTATTTGCCGGTGTTGCTCCTTTGCGATGAACTATTAATTCTTCTCCATCATGGATTTCTTTCCATGCAAAATTGTGATGATTTTCTATCTGCGTTAAGACAGATGCTTTAATAGCTTTACTAACGTGATCATGGATACAACTATGGTTTGCTGCCGCATATTTACCCATAAGTTCCATAGCGTTCCAGTATTCTTGACCAGCTTCGGAGCTAAGGTCTAACCAGGCTAGGTGTTTAAGCTCTGGAGGTAGTTCAGGGTGAAGTTTTTGAGCTAAGGCGCTATAGTAGTTAGCTACTTGTGCTCCTGCACCACGACTTCCACTATGACTGAGTAAAGCTAGATAATCTCCAGCTGGTATGCCTAAATCAGGTTGCTTTAAAGTAAAAATGCCAAATTCAACAAAATGGTTTCCTGTTCCACTTGTTCCTAATTGAGCCCATGCTTTATCCTTTAGTTGGCTCGTTAAACGTGTAATATGCCAAGGTTCATCCATAACCGAATGTATCCGACGCTCGTTCTTCTTGAACTCTATTCCAAAACCAAATCGGGTTTGTTGCTCTAAAGCTTCCGTTAATAAACGTCTATTTTCCTCAAAAAAGGAAATAGGGGCATCAAAAATGCTTAATTTCATCCGGCAAGCAATATCAACTCCGACCGCATAGGGGATGACTGCGTTACGTGTTGCTAAAACTCCACCAATGGGTAATCCATAACCAGTATGAGCATCGGGCATAAGAGCGCCTTTTACAGCCACGGGTAGGCGGCAGGCGTTACGCATCTGTTCGTGAGCTTTTTCATCTAAACCTTCGCCCCAGCTTATATATGACGCAGATTTATCTCTTTCTTTAAAGACACTTTGTTTGTCTTTCAGCAGAATATTAGCTACTTCTGAAAAGTGAGGGTGGTTGATGTAATTTAAAGGGTTGTCACAAATGCACTCCAAAATAGTGTGTAGGTCTTTCTTATTAATACCAGCTTCGACAGCTTTTCGCAAAGATTCACCTACGATTTTAGTTGCATACTTGGGTATACCATAGTTACGAAGATCAATTGCTTTCATATTTAAATTTGGTTTAATTTTTAATTATAAGTAATTTCACCATTTTCAAGTGTATCGATTTCATCTAAGGAAGGGATTGTAAAAACGTAAGCAATGTATTTACGTTCAGACCACACTTTTAAAAAATCTTTAAGAGGATAAGAAACTAAAGTTTTTTCATCTTTATCAAACGCTGGGTCTATGCAAATAACTTCTTGATTTTCCTCATCCCAACCATTGACGACCATAAGGTGCCCTTCATTATAAGGTAATGGGGCTCTAGAAATATTTCCTTTTACGCTTACAACAATTGGTATCCCTTCAGACAGAATTTGGTGCAATTCTTGGAAACCATTCAGCCGTTTAAGATAGACATTAGCTAACCCTTGTAAAGAGTGATAGGCTTGGGCGACATTTAAAGACCAATTTCCATAAATATCAAAAGTTTGATCTCGCACTTGCTCAGCAAAGTCTAAGGTATCTACTAAATCAAGCCCTTTCTGTTCTCTTAAATAGTTAACAACCATAGCTGTAGAAGTTGGTGAACAAACTCTTCTGCTCAAAGGGGAGTTTAGAGCTATTTGTGATTTTTGAGGAATATGTTTAATATTGAGACTTTCTCCTTCAAAATAATCGGTAATAGTTGGGAGTTGTTCTAAATTTGATAAGGATAAGAATAACTCATAAACATCGTTTAAATCTGCCCCTGCATTAGCTACTACTTTAATTTTTAATCCTTGTAGAATTTGACCTTCAGCAATATTCACCGTATCTTGATAGCTATTGATGAAGAAATGTGGTAATTTTTCTTCAGAAGACCTTTGTAAATCACTTCCCCATTCTGCATATTTTATCCAAGGTGACCACTCATGAGTTTTAACTGACAGATAAAAAGTGTAGGTTCCTTGCTGTGGTCTACGCGCATTCCATGATAAAAGAACCTCGTTAAAAATTGGAAGGTTGGTCACTTCCCATTCTTTGCTTTCTGCCGTTGAGACAAGGCAATGCATATCAGAGGTTTTATAGAGTGCGTTAAAGTCAGTTGTAGCTGAGCCTGGAGCGGAAGTTAAGAGAGAAAGAAAAAGGACGAGAAATAATCTTTGAGCAAGCATATATAACATTTTTTAAGACCTATATGAAATTACAAATAACTATCTTAAGTCATTGAAGAATTTAAAAGCTAGCTATAGAGTTGATGCGCTTTTACGAAAAGTCAAGCTTTGTTAACCTTGAAACTTAACAAAACAAATCTAATGTAACGTATCGGCAAAAAAAAGCTAGGAATGGATTCTGTAATCTTTCCTACCCTAACTTTATCTCATGCATTATCTTATATTAAGGAAGCTGCTGATTTGGACAAAATGGGGCTTGTATCAAAAATAGCTTAAAAAGGGATTTGAGGTGACTTATAACTTTGATGTTCTTGCGTTGCAAATGATCCCATTTCAACCAAAAATTGGAATAATCCACTGTAACGCTGCTTAACAGTGTCATTCTTGACTGCTATAGCAAGAGCTTTCTTATTACCTATCAAAACTACAAGCTTTTTACCTCGAGTAACAGCTGTATAGAGAAGATTACGATGCAGCATTAAGAAGTGGGTTGTATGTACAGGGACCACGATACAGGGACATTCACTTCCTTGATACTTATGAATTGAAACAGCATAAGCTAGCACAAGTTCGTCCAAGTCAGAAAGGTCATAGGCAACCTCTTTTGATTCAAAATTCACCAAAATCTCGTTCGTATCTCTGTCGATCTCTATAATTCGACCTACGTCACCATTAAAAATCTCTTTGTCATAGTTATTGCGGATCTGCATTACTTTATCTCCAACATGAAACTCTCTAGCTGCATGTATTAACGGATCAGTTGAAGGATTGAGGATTTTTTGTAGCTCCGTATTAAGGTTAATCGTCCCTACAACCCCTCTTTTCATAGGAGCTAGAACTTGGATCTCATTAATTGGATCAAAGTTGTACTTCTTAGGTAGACGAAAGCAAACAACCCCTTTTAAAATATCTAGAACTTCTTCGGGCGTTTCCGCATTCATGAAGAAAAAATCACTGGTGCTTCCCCCGCTAATATCTGGAAACTCTCCTGTATTGATGCGGTGGGCATTCGTGACAATTTTTGACCCTGCAGCTTGGCGAAAAATCTCAGTTAGTATCGTGACAGGGAGTTGTTCACATTCGATAAAATTTTTAAGTACATTGCCAGGGCCTACACTCGGAAGCTGATTAATATCACCGACAAAGATGACTCTTGATCCACTCGGTATGGCCTTTAGTAGGTTATACATGAGCATAGTATCGATCATACTCGATTCATCAACAATCAATAGATCACATTTTAAAGGGTTTTTTCGATTGCGTTTGAATCCTCCTTGAGTAAAGTCGTATTCTAACAAGCTATGTATAGTAGATGCATTTTTTCCTGTAATCTCAGACATCCTTTTAGCGGCTCTTCCTGTGGGAGCAGCTAAAAGGATATTTGAAGTTAGGGTACTAGAAATAGTCAAGATAGCATGAGTGATTGTACTTTTTCCTGTTCCTGGTCCTCCTGTAATCACTTGTACTTTTTCAGTTAGAGCTTGTGTAACTGCGAGTTTTTGATTTGCAGCTAGTTGTATATTAAGTTCTTGCTGTACCCAATCCAATGACTGGTCTACGTTAAGACTGCGTAGATTGCAAGGAGAGTGTAACAAGCGGTGAAGTTCTTTAGATATTCCTGATTCCGCTATGTAAAGAGATTTTAGCCATATAAAAGTTTGTAATTTGCCTTCATAAGTAAGAGGCAATTGAACTATGCGTGCGTCAGCTTCCAAAGCTTTCAATAATTCGCGGATGATATTGTCATCGGTAGATTCTAAAGTTTTTTGCGCTATTGGAATAAAATCCTCAACAGGATAGCATACGTGCCCTTCACTTGATAATTCGTTAAGAACATATTCAATACCAGCTGTAATCCTTTGGGGGGAATTAGCTGGAATACCCATCTTTTGTGCCAACGTATCAGCGGTCTTAAACCCAATACCAAAGATATCGCGCGCTAGCTGATAAGGATTTTCCTTAATCTTAACAACACTATTTTCGCCATAATTCCTAAAAATTTTCTGCGCAAAAGCAGGGCTGACGTTATACTCTTGTAAAAACAGCATAACATCGCGAATAGCGCGGTGCTCACTCCATGACTTTTTGATAAGATTTAATCTTCTTTGTCCAATCCCTTCAACTTCAAGGAGTCTATCTGGAGCTTCTTCTAAAATATTAAGAGTGTCTAAGCCAAATGTTTTAACAACCCGTTTAGCATACATGGAACCAATACCTTTGATCATTCCTGATTCCAAGTATTTCTGAATAGCAACCAAGCTAGCAGGAGATTTTGTTTGGTATCTTTCCACAGTGAATTGTTGCCCAAATGTAGAATGATCTTTCCATTCTCCATAGCAAATAATGGTTTCACCAGGTTGAATTGTGGGCATAGTGCCCACAATAGTAGTCAGCTCTTGTTGCCTTGGTTGTTTAAGTCGGGCAACAGTGAATCCATTTTCTGCATTTTGAAAAGTGATCCGTTCTACATATCCAAAAATTTCTATCATAGAACTTCTATTAGATTATTAAAAAGGGCAGGTACGGGAAGTAATAAAGGTTGTTTTAGAACTTTCAGTATGGACTTCGTTTCCACTATTATCCTTTTTTTCAACAGGTGTAGCAAAAGTTAAACTTGTTAATTTGGAGCTAGAGCTATAATGTGCTTGTTTAGTGGGACTTTCAACAGAACCTGCCGAATTGCTCAAGTTATCTTGTAGATTGCTAGAAGAATTAATTTTAGCACAAGCAAAGGTAAAGGAACTACACAGAGCTAGTAGTAAAAAAGATTTAAAATAAGTCATTGTAGGTCTCCTTTTATTTAGTCATTAGAATTAGAATTAAGTAGTAAAAGTCTTGTTAATACGCATTTTATCCAGCTCAATTGAATCTTCTTTAGTTTTACTTTTAGTTGTAGCGCTTGGAGAGGTCCCTACATCATCATCAGTTGGTGCTCTATAAAGGCAACTTGTAATAAAACTTAGAAGAATTGTAAGCAAAAGAGTTGAGGACAGAAATCTCATAATTATTTTCCTTCTTAGGTAAAGTTACTTGATCAGCTAAAGATGTTATTTGCTTTTTTCGAAAGTAAAGAAACAATAGCAGAAGTAACAAGTATACTCTATTACAAATATACCAGCAAAAGTTTATTAAGAACTGAGGTTAAGCGTTGCTTGATAGATAATATATAGAATAGATTTAACAGGGGAATATGGTGTTTTTCTAGGATTTCCTAGATCTACTATTTTAGCAATAGATCTCTTGCGAAGCTGCATTCAAAGAGATCTATTTAATCTTAAGTCTTTTAACGTATGATAGTCGAGAAAGGTTTATCTAATCAGCTTGATCAGGCTATGGGGTCTCTTTCTTTTTGAAAGATGATAAACGAACTGGAGCTTTTTTCTTCCCTTTTAACTGCAATGAGTCAGCCAAGCTCTTGAGATCAACTGCCTGAGAGCTAATTACACCTTCAAGGTTTTCTTTTTCAATTTCTTTAAGAACTTCTTCTCGGTAAATGGGTGTGGATTTTGGGGCTTCGATTCCAATAGATACGCAATCCCCTTGTACCTTAAGTATTGTAATTACAATATCTTTGCCAATGTAAATTTTCTGCTCTGACTTCCTTGTCAATACTAGCATGACGTCCTGTCTCCTTTGCTATTTTTTATAGCCGCTCTGTTCGACTAATCTTTAGCAAAGTGTCGAATTAGCAGCATTAACAAATGTAATCTTTTTAATGTTAATAGGCTATATGGGGTAAGATAGCTGATTCATCATGTTTAGGTTGCGTAATGGTTGGATTGTTAGTCATTGGAAGAATAGTCACATCATCATCTGTAGGAGCTCGATAAAGACAAGAGCAAAAATTTAGCATAAATAAAACAGAAAATAGTAATTTACACGGGATATTGAAAAATTTATAAGCCATATGAGTCCTATGTACTTTTAAAAGAAAAAAAGCAAAAAATGTTATTTGTGGATTTTAAAAGTTATACTTTCGAAATCCACTGTTTTACAGTTATTAAATCAGTAAAGAAGCGGGGTTTTCTAAGTACTTTTTAATAGTATTTAAAAATTCAGCTGCTTTGGCTCCATCAATAACGCGGTGATCCGCAGAAAGGGTTAAAGTCATTACTTTACCTGGCACTATTTGCGAATTCTTTACTACCGGAACCTCTTGTATTCCAGATACAGCTAAAATGGCAGCTTGTGGAGGATTAATAATGGCTTGAAAGTTAGTGATCCCGTACATTCCTAAATTTGAGATTGTAAAAGATCCACCTTTATATTCTTCAGGACTAAGTTTTCCTTCTTTAGCTTTCTTTGCTAAAAGTTTAACTTCAGCAGAAAGTTGCCCTAAATTTTTATAGTCAGCATGTCTTATTATAGGAGTGATTAGTCCTCCGTCAATACTTACCGCTATTGATATGTCAATAGTCTCGAATTTAATAAGAGTATTAGTAGTCGTATTGAACCCACTATTCACTTCAGGGTGTTGTACTAAGGCTAAGGCTGTTGCTCGGGTAATAAAATCATTTACAGTAACTTTAACATCGAAATTTTTTAATTGATTACGAGCTGTATTTAAAGGCTCAGCATCAATTGTTTGAGAAACATAAAAATGTGGAATAAATGATTTTGATTCCTGTAAACGTTTACCAATAGCTTTCCGCATGGGAGTCAAGCTTTGCTCAGTGTAAGTGCCAGGTACAGTAGATGGGGTTCTTTTACTTCCAAACTTTAACAATCCGTCAGGTTGTGCTTTATCTAAGTCGCGACTCATGATGCGTCCATTAGGACCACTACCTTTAACAGATGCTAGATCGAGCCCTTTTTCCCTCGCAAGTCGCTTTGCTAAAGGGGAAGTTAATAGGCGCTGAGTAGTGACTTCTGTCGGATACTCAAACTCATAGTTTGATAGGGGAGGTTCTGGAACAAAGTTGGGTTGGAAAACAGAATCGGTATGAACCTTAGGAGTTTTAATAACTGTTTCCTCTGTTGTTGTCAGACTGATTTGAGAATTTTGATCTTCTTTATCTGCTTGTAGCTTAGCACTAATTCCCTGAGGTTGGTACCCTTCAATTGAATCATCTTGTTTTTCAGTAAATATAGCTATTGCTTGATTCACGGTTGCATCACTACCCTCAGCAATTAGAATCTTACGCAACCAGCCACTGTCAATCGCCTGATATTCAACTGTCGCTTTGTCTGTAGCAACCTCAATGAGGGTGCAGCCTACTTCTATATAATCTCCAACAGCTTTGTGCCATTTAATAATGGTTCCCTCTTCCATCGTAGGGGAAAGTTTTGGCATGGTCAAAGTAAAAGGCATAATTTGATCTCTATCCTCTATTAGCGGTAATTCTTACGAGCTAAAGCCTTGTGAACTTCAGCTAGAATCCGGGGAATTGTAGGCAGTGTTTCTTTTTCTAAAGCTTTAGAATAGGGCATTGGGGTTTCGCGTTGACAGACACGTCCGATAGGAGCATCCAAATATTCAAAGCAATGCTCTTGAATTTGAAATCCAATTTCAGCGCAAACTCCAGTAAAAATGTGCCCTTCTTCAACTAGGACACAGAAGTTGGTTTTCTTAACTGACTGTGCTACTGTAGCAATATCTAGTGGTTTGATGGTGCGTAGATCTATAACTTCAGCTGAGATCCCTTGTTTTGCTAATTCTTGCGCCGTTTGTTTGCACATATTGAGCATACGACCATGTGATACAATAGTGATATCCTTTCCTGGCTGCACTACATTTGCTTTACCAATTGGAACAAGGTACTCTTCTACAGGAATACTCATTTTATCATTATATAAAAGCTCACTTTCTAGATACAACACAGGATTGTTATTGCGTATAGCACTTTTTAGTAGCCCTTTTGCATCGTAAGGATTACTAGGTGCAATAATAATAAAACCAGGTAAATTTCCATAAATAGCTTCAACACAATGGGAATGTTGGCTAGAGACCTGTGCTGCCGCTCCATTAGGGCCACGAAAAACGACTGGAACTGAAAAACGATTACCAGACATATAATACATTTTGGCAGCATTAGAGATTAATTGGTCTGCTGCAACAAAGGAAAAGTTCCAACTCATGAATTCAACGATGGGACGTAAACCAGTCATAGCAGCGCCTACGGCAAGGCCAGCAAATCCAAGCTCTGAAATAGGGGTATCTATGATACGTTTAGGCCCCCATTTATCCAGCAAACCTTTGGATACTTTATATGCACCGTTATATTGAGCGACCTCTTCTCCTAATAAAAAGACTCGCTCATCGCGTGTCATCTCTTCATCGATCGCTTGCCTGATAGCTTCGCGCATCTCGACGATCTGTTCTCCCATATTTAATTAAACTCCGTATGACTTCAAAATAGATATTATGATCTATATATAGTGTATATTTTAAGGGGCAAAGACATCTTCTTCTAGTGTTGTAAGCTCGGGCCAGGGGCTATTATCTGCATAGTCTAAAGCTTGTAGAGCTAAGTTGCGATATTTCGAATCAAGTTCCTTGAATTGTTCTTCCGTCAAATAACCTAGCTCAATTAAGGTTTGCTTCATTAGCATAATAGGATCTTTTTCCATACACACTTTTAATTGCTCTTTCGTTCGATACAAGCCAGGGTCAGATATAGAATGCCCTTTAAAACGTTCCGTTAATACTTCGACTAGTACGGGGCGTTGAGTTTGTAAAACTTCTTGGTGAACCTGTTCAAATCCCTTATAACAGTCAAAAAAGTCCATCCCGTCAAAACTATAACCCTTAATTCCATAACCTAAGGCCTTGTCTTCTGCTAAAGCTTTTACGGAAAGGGCTCGGTGTACAGCTGTACCCATTCCCCATTGGTTATTTTCAATGACATAAATGCAAGGAAGGTCCCAAAGTGCAGCAAGGTTAAGTGATTCATGGAAGGCCCCCTGAGCAACGGCTCCATCTCCTAGAAAGCATAGAGAAACCTCATCCTTTTTTCCCAGATACTTAGCTGTAAATGCTGCCCCTGTCCCAATAGGAACTTGCCCTCCTACAATACCGTGTCCGCCAAGTAAGCGGTCTGTAAAGAAATGCATAGACCCTCCACGCCCTAAAGCATTTCCGTTTGCTCGTCCATAGAGTTCAGCCATTAATTCATTAGGAGTTGCACCTAGTAGTAGAGCCAGAGCATGGCAACGGTAGGAAGTCACATACCAATGGTTAGGACCAAAAACTTGTAATACTGCGGTTTGTACTGCTTCTTGCCCAATATAAGCGTGGAAGAAGCCTCCAATTTTGCCTTGTTGATAAGCGGCTTCGGCTCGCACCTCAAAGTTGCGGATCAATAACATTGACTCTAGGGCTTCTAATAATTTGTCTCGTCCAATTTGTTGCGCGTATTTGCGTGGATCTTGGGGGCAAAAACGACGAGGAGGAGTGATAGTAGTATCTGGTGTAAGCACTTATGTAAATACCTTTATTTAAGCTCTCGTGTTTAAATTACAAAACTCAAACGGGAATGAGACTATTAAAAAAAATAAAATTCGAGACTATTCTATCAAAATTGGGAAAAAAAGCAATCGCGGAGGCAAATCAAAAAAATAATCAGATTATTGAATGGGTAAACTCTATAAAATTATATTTAGTTCTAGAAAAGGTAAGGTTATTTTAAGAGGAGATAAAACAAAATGTGAATCTGTAGTAGGTGGTACTATAGAAAGAGTTTAAGTGTAGCCTCCGTTCTCTAACAGGTTTCTGAAATCAGCTAGAGATAGATCCTATAGAAAATAAAATTTTTAGTGGAGTAGGCCCTCTGCAATACGTTTTTGCAGAAGGGTTGTTAAAGTAATATATGAAAGACTTATGTAAATAGTCTAATCTTGTTCGCATGACCACATAAAATCAGAAAAAATTAGACCAGAAGTGCTTAAGATGGTATTGATGCCAAACTTAGTGGCAGATAGAAGGTTATCCGGAAGTTGATCTAGATCAAACCATTTGACTTCGGCACATTTATCAGGTTCACAATTTGTAATTTCTCCTTCCCAGTAGTCTGTTGCAAATGTAAAGACAAGTCTTTCGCGAGGAATATCTGGCGTTGGTGCGCAATGCAATATATGACGTAATTCTATTTTAGTAGGGTTTAAAACAACACCTAACTCTTCCTGCGCCTCGCGACAAATAGCATCGATCAAACGTTCATTTCCATCTAATCGCCCTCCAGGTAAAGCGTAAAACCCATCGCCTGCTCCTGTATTCTTACGTAATGTAAGTAATACCTTATTTTCTTTTCTAATCATGACAATGACAGCAATAGGGCATTTGAATGAAGGCTTAGGTTCTGGAATACTTGGATTTATCCATTTTTTTAGCATGTACAGTTTAGAAGATGCTGCATATCCCTCTCTTACGAATTCAATCTGATAAGCATGATGCAGATAAAAAGGGAGAGCTTCCCAATCCATAGTATTGACTGTGATAAAAGAACACTTTTGTTCGACAGCAAGCTTTTCCGCTTCTTGAAGAAGTTTTTTTCCAAGGCCTTTATTCCTAAATTCTTTTGAAATCCAAAGGGAGTCTATATGTGTCGAATTATAATAGTGGAAACCGGTGATCCCTCCTATGACATTTTGCAGCTTATCTTCTATAAAAAAACTAAAAGGAATCATAGGTGACAATCCTTTAGCTTGAAAAGCCTCCTCACTTAAACCTTCAGTAAGTTTTTGACTTGCTTGAATGTCTTCTGGTCGTCCAATGCTTAATTTATATTCTGTTAGATGGTTCATCCTCTATTCTCTTGTATTACGTGCTTATAATGACCTTAACTATGATATTTTATCTAATCACTGCAACAGTGATATGTGGGGGACACTCCTGGTTAGTTCGTTGATCGATCGGGCTCGAGGTAAGACCTAATTTTTCTCGCATGTTATAAAAGTCTTGCGACTCTACCTCTACCAGGAGCATATGCCGAGCTGTACGAGTTTGATCTGTAAAAATGATATGGTCTTCTTTGAAGCAGTCGATTTTAGCAGTAACTCCTTGATATTGCTCTAGAAGTTCCCAGTTTATTAATCCATCTCTAGCTTCTGTAAAATGTACTAGGGTGACATGAGGGCCTATATCTTCTTGTCCAGCAGGGGCAATAGGGACACTTAAGCATTCTGGATTTATGCCTTTTCCTTTTAAAAAAGCAAGGTGTTTTGCATCTTCTAATAATTGTAATTGCAAATTTTGCTTTTCTACAGGGCTTTTTGCCAATTGTATGCAAGCAAAACCATGACTTTTATCCACATAGATATGCCCTTCTAAAGGAGTTTGAATGTTTTCGAACGCTTTTTTAGCAATTTTTTGAGTTTTCTGATCAGTAGTTAAAACTTTAACAGAATTAAATTGCGAAGGTGTGCTATGAGACTCAAGATCAGAAATCTTACGACTTGGACTTTGCATAAAGTTGAAAATTGTTATCAGGACAATGAGTACTCCTGTAAGAATGGTCGAATAAATGAAAAAGTTTTTCATGGAAGACATAATATAAATACTCCTTCATCAAACAATTAGATCCAGGGATCAAATTTTAATTCAAATATTGTTAATGTTCAATGTGCTTTTTTACCCCTAAGAAAATTAAATTAGGCCTTATGTAATTTAAGAGAGCTAACTCAAGCCGGCTTAAAAAAAGCTAGAAGAAAAATAAGCTTGCCTCTAAAGAAAGGTCTTAGAGGTTATGGCTTATAAGGGGGTATTATGTCATCATCGTTAGCAATGCTTAAAAGTCAAATGCGCTATAAAGAATCTGTTGTGACAGGGTCGCAGGAAGAAGAAAAAGCATTTGAAATCACAAATGAAGATGTTGAAAAATATAAAGAGATTGTTAAAAAAACTTTCGAGGATTTAGCTGCTGCTCAGTTTTTGTATAAAGAAGAACTCTGTCCTCTGAAACTTAAGCGAGCTTTTTTTTTACTAAAATTTTCTAATAAGGTCACAAACAATTATTTTATCCAGATGGTAGGACATGAAATTATGGATAGAATTGTGTTCAAGATTGAACTGGAAAGGAAAGATTTTAGGAGCGTTTTGGACGAAATAGCTTTTGCTTCCACTGTTCAAAATCAGGTAGAAACTGAGAGTGAGGGGAAAGAGCCTCTATCTGAAGTTGAAATTTTAAAACTCATGCAAAAGCAAAAAATTGTTGAATGCAACCTAAGCAGGTTGGATAGGTTAGAAGAAAATTTAACCGCACTTTTTTCGTAACCTACCCATTTTTGCACTTTAAGAAGTTAAAGTTAACCCTTCGATGGCAAGTTTTTCAATTTCATTCATTAACTCAGAAGTAGGGGTAACTCCCCACTGAGAGTCAATGTAAAGGGTTGCCATTTGCATTTGCTGAGTAATAAAGTTAATCTCAACGCAAGTTCCTCCTGGGTACTTGCGAAAGGTTTCCTTTAATTTTAAAATATCAGTGAAACGAGTAGAATCTGCATTTAAATTCAAAACGAGAGTTTTAGATACTGTATTCTGCTGGGTTTCCGTCTTACTTGACCCCTTTTCAGATTGATTGCTGTTTTGGTTTTGATTCATGGCTTTTTCTTTATCTTTGTTCTGTGCTGTTTTAGGATAATGTTGTCGCAAACTTGCTTGGTGCTTAGCCTTATCGTATGCTTGGTCACATGCATCAACCATTGATTCATTAACTTGTGTTAAATCATCAAACCAGCGACATGAAAGTTTGGGTTGTTCCTCCCGTTTGTCTACTTGTAAAACAGCATATAATAGTTGATTTTCGACTATAAGTTGGCTTTTTTCTTCGTAGAGGTCAGCCCAAATTGGAAGTTCCATGCGCACCATTCCATCACTGATGGTCAAGATTGCGAATTTCTTATGATTTTTGGCAGAAAGGCGTACTTGCGCGGTTTCTACAATAAATGCACAACGAAATACAGCGTCGTGAGGCATCATTTCTACTTTATCTAACGATACACAAGACAGGCGAGTTAGGATGCTCTTGTAAACATCCATGGGATGACCCGTTAGGAAGAATCCTAATAATTCTTTTTCTTTCATCAAAAGATTATGTTTAGATGTAGGATTAGCTACGACAGGAGGTTTTTGTAAGCTACTATCGTCCTCCTTTTCTAACTCTGCAAAAAGATTCAAAATTCCTTTAGCTGAATCTTTTTGTTCTTGCAAAGCGGCATCGTACATTGTCTCAATACTCTGAACCATGGCGTCTCGACTCCAGCCTGTAAAATCAAACCCTCCTGCCCAAATGATTTGCTCAACCGCTTTCTTACCAATTTTTGATAGGTCAATCCGTTTAAAAAATGAATACAAGCTAGCAAAAGATCCCCCTTTCTTGCGCTCATTAATGATCGCTTCAACGACACCTTCACCAACTCCTTTGATCCCCATCATTGCAAAACGAATTCCTTGTGGAGCTGCAGCAAACTCTTTGCCTGCTTCATTGACATCAGGGGAGAGGATGGGTATTCCCATATTTTCACACTCTCTAATAAACTTACCCACTTTAGTGATATCATCACAGTCACAGGTCATAAGAGCTGCCATCCATTCTTTTGGATGGTTAGCCTTAAGATAGGCTGTAACGTAAGTCAAGTAACCATAAGCTGCTGCATGGGATTTATTAAAACCATAGGCAGCAAATTTTTCCATTTTGTCAAAAATAGCTCCTGAAACGTCTTCAGGGATGTTATTGGTTTTAGACCCTTCTGTAAATTTAGTTCTCATGCTGGCCATTTGGGCCATATCTTTTTTACCCATAGCCCGTCTTAAGAGATCCCCTTCGCCTAAGCTGAAATTAGCTAATTTACAGGCAATCTGCATCACCTGCTCTTGGTAAACCATGATGCCATAAGTTTCTGCTAAAATATCTTGCATCCAAGGATGATCATTTTCAATCTCCTCTTTCCCGTGTTTACGATTGATAAAGGAAGGGATCATGTCCATTGGGCCAGGGCGATATAATGATAGCACAGCGATAATTTCTTCAAACCGATCGAGGTGAAGCTGTCTTGCTAGCTCTTGCATTCCCGCAGATTCTAATTGGAATACACCCAAAGTTTTTCCTTGGTTTAGGAGATCAAAAGTAGGGCTATCGTCTAGAGGTAGATTGATCCAGTCGATCTCTTTTCCACTATTTTCCCTTACAGCATCTACTGCTTTGCGTATACAAGTTAGTGTTTTTAACCCCAAAAAGTCGACCTTAAGCATTCCTACCATTTCGACAGGTTTCATTGAATATTGCGTAAGAGCTATTTCAGAGTCCTTGGATTTGCATAAAGGGATATGGTTCGTTAACCCATCTCCGCAAATAATTAATCCCGCAGCATGAATCCCTAAATTGCGAACGGACCCTTCTAGCTTACGCCCTAAATCGATAATTCGCTTAGCATCCTCGTCCGTGCTATACATATCGCTCAATTCAGGGTCTAACTCTAAGGCTTTTTCAAGAGTTATCCCTGGATCTTCGGGAACAAGCTTAGCAATGGCATTAACTTTTGTTAGGGGAATGCTGAGAACCCGGCCTACATCTTTGATCGATGATTTCGCTTTCATCGTACCAAAAGTGATGATTTGTGCGACGTTTTCTGAACCATATTTTTGCAGAGTATATTTAATCACCTCTTCGCGCCGATCCATGCAGATATCAACGTCGATATCGGGATAGGAAATACGTTCAGGATTAATAAATCTTTCAAAGAAGAGGTTGAAACGCAAAGGTTCAATGTCAGTAATTTCAATTAAGTATAGTACAATCGATCCAGCTCCAGATCCCCTTCCTGGCCCCATAGGAATTCCATTGCGCTTAGCCCAATTAATAAAGTCGTATACAATTAAGAGATAATCACACATCCCTTTAGGAACGATAATACTCATCTCATATTCTAACCGCCTTTTTACGACTTCAAGTGGATCTTGATCTGGGTATTGTTCCTGTACTTTAGCTAGACGCTCTGGAGTATATCTTTTTTTAATCCCCTCATGACACAACTTCCATAAAAACTGAACAGCAGCCTCTTCTCTTTCTTTTGGATTATATTCTGTATCTTCAAATTCGACAGGAACATAGACCGGATAATGCTTAGTTTTAAAGTCGAGGTCGATATAACATTTATCTGCAACTTCCAAGGTGGTATCGATAGCTGCAGAGAGATCTGAAAACAGAACACGCATCTCTTCGGGTGATTTAAAATAGTACTCTGTACTAGGGTAAGTGCGGCGCTTTGGATTAGGAACTCTAAATTTGGGATTACCCATCGAGTCTTTTTCCCAGATTTCGCAGGGTTCGCCAGACTGGACATTAAGTAAGATCTCATGAGCCAAGCAGTCATCCCTTCGAATATAGTGGCTATCATTTGTTGCGACGTATTTAAGTCCTTTCTGCGTTGAGGCTTCTACTAAAAATTGATTAATCCTCTCTCTACGGTTACCAATACTTTCATATTCTTGATAACGCCAGGTTTCTTGGTAGAATCCATAATTGTGAAGATTTTCTTCAGACATGGTATGTCGCTGTAATTCTAGGTAAAAGTCCTCTCCAAATGTATGAATATACCAATCTAGCTCTGCCCAAAATTCTTCCTTATTTTCCAAAAGTGCTAGATAAGATAAGGGGCTGTTCATGCATCCAGACAGGCAAATGATCCCTTCTTTGTATTGAGATAAAACCTCTTTATCAATACGAGGATGGTAATAATAGCCTTCCAAATAACCTATAGAACTTAAACGACAAAGGTTGTGGTAGCCTATATTATTCTTAGCTAAAAGGGTAAGATGGAAAGCAGCTTTGTTTCCTTTGAGCTTTGTTTTGTCAAAACGTGATTCTGGTGCAATATAAACTTCACACCCAATAATAGGTTTCACTTGCTTGTCTTTGCAGTCTTTAAAAAACTCTACAGCTCCAAATAAATTTCCATGATCAGTTAGGGCTAAAGCTGGCATCCCATATTCAGCTGCTTTGGTTGCTAGCTGTTTGGTTGAAGGAAGCGCATCAAGCACAGAATATTGTGAATGGACATGTAAAGGGATCCAACTCATAAGTAATGATTATTTTATATAGGTTTGGAAAAGGCTCAAAAGTTCTACGAATCTCTAGGTTTGTTTGTAGAAAAATAACTATGACGTGCCTAAATTAAAGTACTATTATAGTCAAAGCTACAAATAACGGGAAGTTTTGCAACTCTCTACAGAGACTAAAGGATCTATGACTTAAAAAACTTTTAACTTCTTTCCTATTCTTAAGGTTTTTATATGGGAATTTGAAAAGTTATGGGAAAAAGAGATTAAACATTTTGGATTTTATTGGAAAAGTGAAGGGTGATGCAAATTTCCCCAGCTTTTTTGCGGATTTTTTTAAAATGTAATATTTCTATAGTAAGGGGTTTAAGTAAGAATTTAATAAATTTTGTAATTTTTTTTTGCACAAAAATAGCTAAAGTATATAATGACCTACGTTTTCAATAAGAAAACACTGAGTATAGAAACTCCCTCATGTTAGCGGGAGAAGTTGATTTGAAAGTTTTGTAAAATATTGAAAAAATCAAGTGTCATATTACAGCCTATAGTAAAAGACGATCTTCACG
>JARBTQ010000053.1 GCA_029240075.1 Chlamydiales bacterium | reverse complement strand
GGCCTTTTTTCTATTTAGGTTGTGTTGGAACTCCTATAATAGAGTCTAGGCCCTTCTTTTTTCATCTAAAAAAGGTCAAATCGACCGCGCTTTGTATACCTACACTATCTGATACCGGAAGAACACAAGGATAACTATAAAGAGGTTGTTAAACATGAATTCTTACAAGATTTAATACAAAATTATCAAAATGGAGATTTGATAACATTTAAGTTTTTAGTTTTCTTAATCAATGAGCGTTTTTTAGATTTTCTACCAGATTGCAAAGTTTTTGATGGTCAATTGAAGGCACAATTAGATTGTATACTGAAATTAGCAGCTTTGAACATTTACTGCGCACAAGATTTCCTTTCAGGGGGATATAAGTACAATCGATTTGGCAGACAAGAGTCTGATGAAAAATACTTAAACTTAACAACTCAGGAAAGGATAGATGGGCTTAGAGGCCTTTCTTCAAAAGGAATTATGAGTGCTCAAGAACTTTTAACTCTTTCTTATAAATATGGGTTGTCTAAGTGTGAGCAGTTACCATTATTAAGCCTGGAAGAACGAAAAAATGTATTTACATTTTTAGAGTCTGTTGAAACTAAAGAGAGTAATAACATAGTTAACATAATTGCCAATAATTGTCTCAGTACAGACCTAACTTTAGATTGGGGGTTGGAAGACCGTATGGCTATGCTATATAAAAGGGCTCAGAAAGGGTTCCTAATTTCTTTGGAAATATTAGCAAAAGCTTATGCGCAAGGGTATTTAGGGGATAATAAACCTATTAATCAGCTTAGTCTAACACCTCAGCAAAGATATGAAGAAATTATAAAGCTAACTCGGCTCAATCTGAAGATTGTAAATTATGTATTAGTAGATGCTTATTCTAAGGATGAATTTTTTAAAGAAATTGAAGAACTTTTTACTCTAGAAGAACGATTTAGCAAATTAGAAGATTTGGCATTGCAAGATTCACACCCTGAGGCAATGCATGTTTTAGCAAAAGTTTATAATACCAACAAGTTTGTCTTAGAACCAAAAAAAGCTGATTATTCTTATGCTCTAAATCTAACAAAAGAAGAACAAGTTGAAAAACTTATTTATTTATCATCAAAAGGATGTATTTTAGCAATGGAATACTTGTATGAGGCGGTACGAAATGAGACAAATAGTATCCTCTTTTCAGATGCGTTAAAGGAACAAGCACATAGGTCTCTTAATTTTGAATATAGGTATAAATTGCAATATGGATCTTCAGCGATAACGAATTTAGTAGACCCAGGGTATTTTTTGGAGGAATGCCGAAACGCTTTGAAGCCACAATTATATGATACTTGGTTACGGTAGTTTTTGCTTGTAAATGAATGCTTTAGTATAATTTTGTTATTTTCAAATAGAAAATGAAATATAAACGCAACTCTCATAGCTTATATACATCAAGATGCCAAATGGTATTTTGCGCGAAGTATAGGTCTCCAAGATTGTCATGTAGGCTCCTCTTATTAGTCTAAGGTACTTCAACGGCCTGTCATATAATTGAACAAAGTTTTTAAAGTTAAACAAATTATAAAGTCTTAAAGTAAAGAAATTTTTAAATGAATACAAATAACAGTATATCTTCTAAGCCAAATTTCATAAGGTCGTCAAAGCCTAAGGAATTGGAACCAAAGAACCCTTTTGCTAGGAGAACAACATTAGTACAAGCAATAGCCGAAGTACTTAATAACTCTAGCTACCAAAAACTTGAATCATCAGAACATTTTCTATCACCCAATGTAGCAGATAAAGTCGCTGAAAATACCAAAGCCGTTGCAGCAGAAGCTATGGAAAATTTTAAAAAGATAGACGCTATTCATAGACAAGCTAAGGAAGACGCAGATACTGAGATGCATCCAATTAGAGATTGGAATAGTATGCTTCAGACGAGAGTAGCAGATGATAGTGCTGAAAATAATTAGTCCAATCTAAATAAATAGAACTTTCTTAAAGTCTAAACGAGCTATTGGTGGTTGGGATAAGGTTTATCTCTTATAGATTTAAAGAGGATCTCAACCTATAGATTTTCAAGCAATTCCCCTAGAGTATTGTTCAAGTATATTTCTTAAAGAATGCAAAAAATAGGCTCTTATTCTAGCTGTATGTATAAGTACCTGTTGGTCGTTAAAGAGCCTGATCTCCTGAATCGCTATGAAATTTATTTTTTAAGCTCAAATACCCATAAACCCGCATGAACTGTCAAAGATAGACGATGTAAGGATTGAATATAATCTCGCTTGTCCTGTGAGCTACTCCAATAATATGGAGTCATCTGTAACAATGAAGAAATTTCTTGAGAGTTCTTTAATTCTATAGAATACTCTACCCTATTTTGTTCCTTTAAAGTAAATCCCGGAATCACCTCTTTAATTGGATCAAAAGGAGTAAATTCGCGCGTCTCTGAGTAGATAAGATTGCGCAATTCCTGTAAATGATGTGCCAAAGGAGCCACGATTATAACATGTGCTTGCGAATTAAGTACCCTTTTAAATTCTTTAAAGTCAGGTTTAGAAAAAATAGAGATCAATAAGGAAACGGAATTATCTTTAAATGGCATATGATGGACACTATTTACAAGCCATGTAATATGTTTAGAGCGGGATGCTGCAAAACGTACGGCCTCCTTAGAAATATCTAATCCATAACAGCGAATATGCTTAGTGGATGTAATTGTATTAGTTTCTAAATAATGCTTTAATTTATCTAAATAATATCCTTCTCCACAACCAGCATCAACAATGCTAATATCATCAACATTTTTTAAATTTTCCACTTCAATTTTTATTGTCTGGTTTAATAGATCTGAAATGGAAGAATAATAACCCTTATCTAGAAATAGTTTACGACTTTGAGCCATTTCATAGCTATCTCCAGGGTTTTTAGATCCTTTTTGATTGGCTAATAGTAGATTTACATATCCTTGTCGAGCTATGTCGTATGAGTGGTTTAATGGACAGCTATATTGTCTATTCTTCATCTCCAATGAACTTTGACATAGAGGGCAGGCTAAAATTTGCATAGATATTTTTTTAGAATTTAGTGAAAACGTTAGTATTTCATATTTATTTTTATGCCCTACAGGACAAATAAGAAAGTAATTTCAGATTGTCTAGATGATAGCCGCAATAAAGATCTTTTATTTTTAAACATTCAAATCCAATTTTCATAAGTTATACTCTTTTCTAAAAAATTGTGAAATCACTATTCTTTATGTATAACAAACGCTCACTTGTAGGGTTAACCCTGAATAGATCGATTAGGCCCCAAGGATTACTATAACTCTAAAAAGGGGAATTGCTAACATACTTACAATATCAGATCGTACAGATTCACCGGCAGTAAAAAGATGGGTTGCCCCTAGACTAAAGTACAAATAATAAATAGCCTAAAGAAAGTAACCTCTTACAAGGTTGAATACTTTGTTAACTCATCATTTCTACATATAACCTCGGGTATGATCTATTTTGTTTCGAATGCTTAAAATAAATAAGCTTACACAATAACCTGAAATTTATTGCATACGCTTCAAATTTCAATAATTGAACATTAGCTATATATTTTTTACCCTGAAGTTGTTACCAAAAAAGCTTAGATAGTAGAATTTTCTTATTATCAATGCAAACTTGCCATCTTTACTGTCAGTTGCTTGATAGATCTCTACAAAACAGCTTATGAAAAAACCTATTTTTAAACTTCAGACAAGATGTATGTAATGAAGGAGATCATTCAAAAGCCATTCAGATTTGTTAGGCATGGAAGAACTGATTGGAACGATCAATCTTTATGTCAGGGACAATTAGATATAGAACTCAACGGATCAGGAATAGCAGAAGCTCATTTGTTGGGAAAATTATTATCTGATTCTACCCTTTCTACTATTTTTACCAGCCCTTTAAAAAGGGCATATCAAACAGCTGCCATCGTAGCAGAATATCAAAAGCAGAGCAGAATTTATATTGCCGATCAACTTAAAGAGAGAAGCTGGGGAAATTTAGAAGGCATTTCAAGTGATGAGATGTACAAAATAGAAGAATTGGAATTGTTAAACTCTGAATTTATCGCTGAAGCTACTATTGAGCCTAAAGCAGTTTTTAAAGCTAGAATAATTGAAGGACTTAATCATATTCTATCGCTAGAGGAAGAAAACCCCTTAATCGTCTCTCATGGAAGAGTATTCTTAGTCCTGTGCGAAATTTTAAAAGTTCCTCCTGTTAGACAAGTGCCCAATACAACTATTATGCACTGTATTCCAGAGTCTTCTGAATGGATTATTGATCATTGATAGCGGAACAAAATAATTTAAATGACACCCTTCTTTTTTGGCACTGTACTTGCTTAAAAACTACCTATTTATGGTATATGTTTGGGGTAAGTCAGTGGATAGGGTCAAGTCAAAAACAAGAAATACAAAAGAAGAGATCACTATACCCAGTTCGAGATATGTCATTCATGCTCCCGATGACTTATCCTCTAATAGCCCCCACCTATCTGAAATTCGCCACTATATTCAAAGATGGAAAAAGAGTCTCCTTAATGAACAGCAAGGGGCTCAGACTCACTTTTTGGAGCTTTGTGAACTGTTTAGTTTCCCTAAGCCAAGTCCTGACGATGAAACTTATCTATTTGAAAAACAACTGACAAAAGTCTCGGGGGCTAAAGGGCGCTCCGACGTGTGGAAAAGAGGGCATTTTGTATGGGAATACAAATCTAAAGGCGAAGACTTAGGTAAAGCACTTGAACAACTACATCTTTACCTGCCAGCCTTAGAAAATCCCCCTATCTTAATCGCATGCGACATGGAACGGTTTGAGATCCGCACTAATTGGACCAATCATGTCACCAATTCCTACTCCTATACGATACAAGACCTTCTTAAACCTGAATTCCAAAAACTGCTAAAGGCTGTTTTTGAAAATCCTGAAAGCTTGAAGCCTTCCAAAACGACTATCGAACTTACAGAAGAATCAGTTTATGGGTTCGTTAATCTAGCTAAGTCAATTGAAATTAGAACACAAGACCCTTTGCGCACCGCCCATTTCTTAAATCGATTCGTCTTCTGTATGTTTGCTGAAAGTGCACGCTTACTTAAAGATCAATGTTTTACCAAAACTTTAAGAAGTACCTGTGAGCGCCCTGAACAGTTTGTTCCTTTATTTTCCGATCTATTCAGCAAGATGTCTAAAGGAGGTTATTTTGGTCATTCAGAAATTGATCATTTCAATGGAGGCCTTTTTGACAATCCTGACGTGATTGAGTTACAAAAAGAGGAACTACAGCAACTATATGTAACCAGTCAAAATAATTGGAAAGAGATCGACCCTACTATTTTTGGAACGTTGTTTGAGCGGACAATAGATCCCTCTAAAAGAAAGCAGTTAGGTGCTCATTATACAAGTCCTGAGAAGATTGCCAAGATTGTGCAACCTGTGGTTATTCTCCCCTTACAATATGAGTGGGATGAAATAAAGGTAAAAGTAGAAGAGTTTTTAAAGAAAAAACAAAAAACAAAAGCAAAAGCTCTTTATGAAGCCTTCATGGCTAGGCTGGCAACATTTACCGTGCTTGACCCTGCCTGTGGTTCAGGAAACTTTCTTTATCAAGCTCTCAAAGAATTAAAATCTTTTAATCATAAAGTCATCCTTGAAGCTCAACAGTTAGGGCTAGATAATAAGCCTTTAGTTGAAACTCTCAATATCTCCCCTAAAAATGTACGGGGTATCGAAAAAGAGGTCCACGCGGCAGAGTTGGCACGGTTAGTCATCTGGATTGGAGAGATCCAGTGGATGATTGCTAATGGATTTGGGATTAATCGTAAGCCAATTCTCCAGACCCTTGATAACATCGAATGTCGCGATGCCCTGCTCAATCCCGATGGAACGGAGGCTGAATGGCCTGATGCTGATGCGATTGTAGGAAATCCCCCATTTTTAGGAGGTAATAAATTACAAGGAGCTTTCGATACAAAATACTTAGAAGCTTTAAGAAAAATCTATGTACCCCGTATTTCAGGAAAAGCTGATTTAGTATGTTATTGGTTGGAAAAAGGACAAATGCAGCTTTTAAATCAAAAGGCGCAGACTTGTGGTTTCATTGCCACACGAAACATTCAATCAGGAAATAACCGCAAGGTATTGGATAAATTCACAGAGAATTTGGATATCTACCATGCTTACTCTGATGAAGAGTGGGATAATGAAGGAGCTAGTATTAGAGTAGCTATGCTATGCCTTAAAAATAAAGTGCTAGAGTTACCAAAAACTTTAGATTGCAAGGCTGTAAAAAAAATCAATACAGACTTGAAAGACTCTATCAATCTTAGCCAAGCTTTTACACTTGAACAAAACTTAAAGCTTAGTTTTCAAGGTATAATTAAACTAGGCCCATTTGATATTCCAGGTAATTTGGCCAGAGAGTGGTTAAAGATGCCTAATGGCTCCGGCAAGCCTAATAAGGATGTTTTGAAACCCTTGCTAAATGGGCAAGAGCTGGTCCAAATTAGACCTCAAGATCGCTGGATTATCGATTTTAATGCCATGAGCATTGAAGAGGCTATGCAATACGAATTACCTTTTGCCTATGTAAAAGAGCATGTAAAGCCTATTAGAGATAAGAACAATAGATGGAGAAGAAAAGAGCTTTGGTGGTTACATGGCGAATTAAATCTAGGAATGCGCCAAGCTTTGCAAGGCTTAAAGCGCTATTTAGTCACTTCTATTGTTGCTAAGCATAGGATTTTCACTTGGTTATCAATCAATATTCTACCTGATGCTAGGTTAATAGTATTTTCTAAGGAAGACGATTTCTTCTTAGGAATTTTGCAATCTACTATTCATAAACTATGGTCTTTAAAAGTTGGAAATCGTATAGGGGTAGGAGGAGATCCTGTTTACAATAATACTAAATGCTTTGAAACATTTCCCTTCCCTCAAGGATTAACACCAGATATTCCTGCAGAACAATATACTAAAGATCCACGAGCTGTCAAAATAGCAAAAGCAGCAAAGGAACTATACGAATGGCGCGAGAACTGGCTAAATCCTAAAGAATGGATGAATACTGTACCTGAGATCATAGAAGGCTATCCTGACCGTATCTTGCCAAAGGATGATGGCTGTGCTAAGGCTCTTAAGCAACGAACACTAACCAACCTCTATAATCAAATGCCCGATATGCTTAAATACCTTCACAAACAACTTGACGATGCTGTAGCTGAAGCTTATGGCTGGCCCACCGACCTCTCCGACGAGGAAATTCTTCAACGACTATTCGATCTTAACCAAGCCAGGTCTTAAAAACACATGCTTCTAAGAAAATGTAAAGAATTCTGCGATCTCTTTGATAAAATCAGGCTTGAGAGATTTCATTAATTTTTTGTCGTGTAAATACTGGATCTCCTCTCGGAACTTGGTAAAGGATAAAAAGCCGCAGAGTTTGTATAAAGGGTTATCCTGTAGCCTGAACGTAGGACGTAAAATTTCTGACTGAACCTTACTTCGTCGCTCTTCTGGAGCCACGATAAACAATGAGATATTTAAATTTATACTTATCTAATAAGTATAATTTGACAATTAGCAAATGTTCCTACTTATTAATTGAGCCTCTTTCGTTCCTTTACTATTGGTGACTTGATAGATCTCTATACAATTTCTTATGGAAGGGCTGCGCTCGTTACATAATTTCCGCGGGAGAAGCACAGATAAACTCAGAAGATTCTAGAGGATTTTGGCTATCTAGCTTAACTTGGCGTGGGTCTCCTACAAAATCGCAATAAAACCATCCTTGAGTGCGCTCTGTCCATTGCGCAGCTACAATAAAAGCCTCAAAGGTATACACAAACAGCCCTAATCCCTTCCCTATGTACTGCCTTAAAGAAATAGATTATAAGCTCCCAAGCTTCCTGTTTTCATAACGATGTATGATGGTAACTATATGTAGGAGTTACGCAGTTGGATTAAGATACTTTTCATAAGTAGGGTTATCTAAAAAACTTGCGACAGCATTTCTTATCAACTGGGATTTAGCGCAAATCCA
>JARBTQ010000052.1 GCA_029240075.1 Chlamydiales bacterium | reverse complement strand
ATTATTGAGAAATAAAAACTTACATCATCTCCTGTATAATATATTTAATATATAAACCTTTCACTCTATCGAATCTAATACCCCTGAACGGTTACTTTTCTTTTCCTATTTCTAAATATTTTCTAATACAGAAAATCATTTTAATCATTCAATAGATAAAAATAAAATCACAACAATTTTATTTATTTACTTTTAGAATAAACACTTCCTGCAAACAAATAAATTAAACAGTAAAAAAACAAATTACACCTTTCCCTTACTCTTCAATATTTATTAAGACTAAATTAATTTAAAACAACTAAACATTTAATTTTAAAACAAATAACAACAACTCAAAACATAAATAAATAAAATGAAATAAAAAAAAGTCGAAATTTTAAGCATAAAGCTCATCAAATTAAATAAAATTTATAATGGAGTTTATTATGTTTTTAAGTCAGATTTCTAACGGGTTATATGTAGACTATGCGAGAAACGTACGTAATCTAGCAAAATCCTCACAAAAGATGTCATCAGGATTAAAATCCCCAACCGCATCAGAAGGCGCTGGGGAAGTTAGTATGGCGAATAAGTTACGCCAAACAATTGCAGCTAATAATGCACTTTCTATCAATATTGAAACTGCAAAAGCTATTGGGGAAGTACAAAGTACAGCATTACAAGGTGCGTTAGACATTGTCAATAGAATGTACGAGTTAGCTTACTCTGCAACAGATGCAACGAAAACAGCTGGTGATCGTGCTATATTAGACCAAGAATACAAAGCATTATTAGGAGAAATGAGTACTATTGCAACCAGTACTTATTATCGCAGCCAAGCTTTGCTACAAAGTGGTACAAGTGCTTTCACTATTACTTATGGGACCAACTCCTCTACAGATGTTGTAAGCATTGTTGACAATACATCTGGCCGCGAAATGGATTTATCTGCTGTTTACTCCCAGTTAAATGCTACAGCAGCAGGGATTACAGCAACGGCAACAGCAACTACTGCTATCAACATGATCAATGATTCTTCGTCTGGGACAAATAGAAGACTTAATATTATCATAGCGGCTGTTGGAGCCAAAATGAACGAAGTCGCCAGGATTGAGGAAAAAATGGTGAGCTTAAATAGCGGCTTAGGACAAGCAGAAGCTTCTTTACGATATATTGATGTTGCTAAAGAAGCTGCCAACTTCACACAGCAACAAATTAACTTATCAGCATCTCAATCAATCTTAGCGCAAGCTAATAACTTTTCTCAAGGAACTTTGAAGTTTTTTCAATAAGAGAAATATCATTTAGGATATACAACAGGTAAGGAGTAAGAGTAGCTCTTTCCTTACCTGTTATTTAGGTAGCTTTCTTATCTTTCTCCTTTTTCATGCGTACTATTATTTTGCAAAGCCTCAAAAAACCAGCATGCTCATAGTATTTTTAAAAGCTACTTGTCTGAATCATGTGTAGTTTTGAATTAAGTTAAATATAAACTTATTGAAGCGCTGTAATTGCCTTTGTCCTTCTCAAAGCTATTTCAATTATGTTAATCAGATAATAAAAAACTTATAAAGACTCCTATCTACATGTAAACCTGATGCTGAGCTGTATTTGCTCAGATTTATCAAAACACTACTGAAGAATTATTCGAAAGGCTGAATACATGCGATATCTCGCATTATCTTAAGATTTTTTCCTAATATATCAATATGTGATTAGGTCATGGGAACAATAAAAAAATGACAATGGATCTATTATTAAAGATATTTTTCAGGACATCACTTTAAACATCTAGTCTTTAATCTTTCAAAAATTCTCCGCAATCTCTCAGGTAGATCAAATCTACCTTATTTCTAATGCACAATGCATGGACCACTTCTACCGCAATTTATTTTCAATAGCGGCTTATTTTAAACTTCCTTCTATCTCATAAAAATATTGTTTCACATAATATTTAAATATTAAAAAAACAATCAATTAAAATATAAATAATTTTAAAAATAATCCGATAATTAATTTGTAACAATCTAATAATTTTAAATAAAAAAATAATAGAATTAAAATGAATCAAACATCATTTCTAGGATTAGAAAATAGTCAGAGAGAAAATTTTTTTCTAAAAGACAACGAACACAATACCTATTTTAAGGAACAACACAGCAAGCTTAACAAACAAATAAGAAGTTTTAAGATAATAAATAATTTAGAAAATATAAAAGAAAGTATTTTGAAAATAAATAAAATATCAAATCAAATAAAGAAAAATGGGTGATCCATTAGGAGCTATTAATGTTTTTAAATCAAATCTCTAGCGGATTGTATGTTGACTATGCAAGAAACGTACGTAATTTAGCAAAATCCTCACAAAAAATGTCTTCTGGACTGAAATCTCCAACTGCAGCAGAAGGAGCTGGCGAAGTTAGCATGGCCAATAAATTGCGCCAAACAATCTCTGCAAATAATGCACTTGCTATCAACATTGAGACAGCAAAAGCGATCGGGGAAGTACAGAGTACAGCTATGCAGGGAGCTTTAGACATCGTTAATAGAATGTACGAACTCGCTTACTCCGCTGTGGATGGAACGAAAACAACTGGTGACCGTGCTATATTAGATCAAGAATACAAAGCACTGCTATCAGAGATGAGTAACATTGCAAATAGTACCTACTATCGTAGCCAATCTTTGTTAAAAAGTAATGCTAGTGCATCAGATCGATTCACAATTACTTACGGAACAAATTCATCTACAGATGTTGTAAGTATTGTTGACAATACAACTGACCGCCAAATGGACCTTTCTGCCGTTTACTCAGAATTAAACGCAGGAGCAGCGGGTATTACAGGGACTGCAGCTGCAACTACGGCAATTAATCTAATCAACGACTCGACTTCTGGAACAAATAGAAAGCTTAATATTATCATAGCTGCTGTTGGAGCTAAGATGAACGAGGTCGCTAGAATTGAAGAGAGAATGGTTAGCTTAAATAACGGTTTGGGACAAGCAGAAGCTTCTTTACGGTACATTGATGTTGCTAAGGAAGCTGCTAACTTTACACAACAACAAATCAACTTGTCAGCTTCTCAATCAATTTTAGCACAAGCTAATAACTTCACTCAAGGAACGTTGAAATTTTTCCAATAACTTCCTAAGATAATGATCTGTAGGCTCTATATTATATATAAACATAGAGCCTACCTCTACAGTGCAAGTCTACAATGCTCCGTTAAATCTGTCTTTTTTATATATAATAACACCTAAACCATCCAATTATCTATTTTTTGCATAGAAAAAATTTCTTGATTGCTTAATCAAAGTAGTCCTCCTTGTAAAGTCTTAATCAATTGTTTACTGTACAGCAAATAAAAACAAATTTTATCCCGTGTCTTCAGTCAAAATATTGCCTGTTCTTCGTATCTGTAATAGTGATGACTTAATGGAACTCTACAAAATGGGTTTCGAAAACTATTCATGTCTCCACAATTTTTTTCTAAAATGCTATTTATTTGCCTTTAGATAACTTATTAAGCTCTCTTTGTAGTCCTTGCTTCCAGCTTTTTTAATCAAATTTATCGAGACACTCCATACACATTCATACAAAAATTTTCCTAAGCAAAAGTCTATTTCACAAAAGACAAGTTTATGAAAGATCGATTTCCTATCAATTTAATTGTTTGAAAATAAGTTGCTTACCTACTTCACTCTTATCAAAATATAAAATCTTAATAAAAAATTCATAAAAAAATGTGTAGTCAAACTGAAATATACCGATATTTATTTTAGAAGCAAAAATTAAGAAATTATTAAGAGAGATTAAAAAATTAGAAAAAAAATAAAAAAATAGAAATTTAAATAATAACACACCTATTACAGCACAAGGATCAACTATGTTTTTAAATCATATTTCCCACGGATTATATGTAGACTACTCAAGAAATGTACGTAATTTAGCTAAAACCTCTCAAAAAATGTCTTCTGGTTTAAAAGCACCTTCAGCTTCTGATGGAGCAGGTGAAGTAAGTATGGCTAACAAACTACGTCAAACTGTTATGGCACACAATGCTCTTTCCATAAATATTGAGACAGCAAAAGCTATATCAGAAGTACAGAGTACAGCTTTACAAGGAGCTTTGGATATAGTCAATAGAATGTACGAGCTAGCTTACTCTGCAATGGATGGAACGAAAACAGCTGGTGACCGTGCTGTTCTCGACCAAGAATACAAAGCACTATTATCAGAAGTCAGCACTATTGCCACAAGCACCTACTACCGTAGCCAATCTTTGCTAAAAAGTGGTGTTGGTGCATCAGATCAGTTCACAATCACCTATGGAATTAACTCAACAGATGTTGTAAGTGTTGTCGATAACACGACCGATCGCCAAATGGATTTATCTGCTATCTATGGCGAGCTAAGCACTGCTACTATGACCAATGGTATTACAGATACGTCGGGTGCAACCACAGCAATTAACCTAATTAACGATTCAAGTTCTGGAACAAATAGAAAGCTGAGCATTATTATAGCTGCTGTTGGAGCTAAAATGAACGAAGTTGCACGTATAGAAGAAAGAATGACTAGCCTTAATAATGGATTAACGCAAGCAGAAGCGTCCTTACGTTATATCGATGTAGCTAAGGAAGCTGCTGTATTCACACAGCAGCAAATCAATATGTCCGCAGCTCAATCTATCTTAGCGCAATCGAATAACTTCTCTCAAGGAACATTGAAGTTTTTCCAATAAGTTAAGTTAAGCTAAAAAAATTCTGGTTAAGCCACCGCGTATACCTTGCAAGTGGCTTAACTTTTTCTAGCCCTGAGCAACAAACTCTCTCCTCTTAAAAAAAGATTAAGCTCTTCCAATATATTTAACATACATTTTACATAAAACATAGATAAAAGCTTTTTTCATAGAAATGTTCAACCCTACACAATACAAGACTTACTGGTTATATATGCTCTAAAATAGCTTTTATTCTATTTTGAATCGATCCTGCTGTAACCTTAATTAACTCATAACCTAAAGCTTTATAAACTTCGTCGTGTAGTTGTTCCAAGTAAAGAGCTTCCTCAAGACTGACACAACGAGCTTCTGTTTGCTGGCAGAAGCCCATATTCATAATAAAAAAAACTTTTTTACAATAAATACTTTCCCTTGTAATACGTGCGATCTCTTCTAATAATACCTGAGTAGGTTGAACTTGGAAGTAACGACATAGGACATAAGTATCAACAGGTGATCGATCAAAAAAAACTACTTTGCTCCTATTCACATCCACTATCTCCTGCCTTTGTCTTTGTAAAAGAGCGACTTTATCCTTAAAATCAAGAGCTAGCCAAGGTTCTTTTACTCCTTTAGCCTGCTCTAAGGCTATGATATCTGTAGCAGCTTCTTCTACGACCCGATGTCCTAAAATTTCAAGTTGACGAATCAATGTTGTTTTTCCAGAGCCTGGTGCTCCTGTTAAAATATACCTTTGCATGGTATTTCCCTTATATAATTAGAAGGTAAAAAATATTTAAGTACGTTTCAACTCTATGGAAAAGCTTCTCAATCAAGCATAGAATTGAAAACAAATATGTGAGTTAGTCTGTGAAATAAAAAAGATCTAAGGCTATGGCCCTAATGTGAAAGAATTGAATTAGATCTTGAATAGGCCTCTTATAACCTATAGCTATAGAGGCCTATTCTTTGAAATGAAGAATATAAGAAAAAGTTATAATTTTTTGATAGCAGCACCGATTAAGTCGTAACCTGCTACATCGGTAATCTTAACCAAATAACGTTCCCCAAATGCGGAAACTTTGGAAGCATCATTAATAATGATTTGACTGTCAATTTCAGGGCACTGCCCACGATGGCGAGCGACCATTAATAAATTAGTTTCTGGATGGTAATTTTCAATTACGACTTCAAGTGTCTTGCCGACTTGACTTGCGTTATTTTGAGCTACCACTTCCTGTTGAGCTTTCATCAAAACTTCGTAGCGTTGCTGCTTGACTTCATCAGCAATCTGGTCTGGCAGTTCTGCGGCTTTGCTTCCTGCCTCTTGGGAGTATTTAAACACTCCGACATTATCCAGTTTATACGTCTTAACAAAGTCTACAAGCTCGTTAAATTGAGCTTCTGTTTCCCCAGGATAACCAACAATCAGGCTTGTGCGAACAGTAATCTCTGGTATAGCAGCGCGAAGTTTAACCAGAGTATCTACGATCTTCTCTTTAGATGTTGCACGATACATCGACTTTAGCATCTCGTTATTAATATGCTGAATAGGCATGTCAAGGTAACTACAGATACGTTTGTCGCTTTTCATGAGCTCGATCAACTCATCTGTGATCTCGTCTGGGTAAAGATAAAGTAAACGAAGCCAGTAATCCCCTTCTATTTTCAACAATTCCTTGAGAACGTGAATTAATCCCTCTGTATTACGGTATCCTAAATCCTTTCCCCAATCCCCCAAATCTTGAGCAATGAGGATAATCTCTTTAATACCTTGATCGAGTAAGGTTTGGAATTCCTTAACAATCCGCTCAACAGATTTACTTTGCAATGGCCCTTTAATATCAGGGATGATGCAGTAAGCACAACGTTTGCGGCACCCTTCAGCTATCTTGAGATAAGCATAGTGTTTCGGTGTTGAAAGTTGACGAGGTACTTCCCCTGCTTCTAAATAACTTTTAGCAGAAGAAATTACAGATCCTTTTTCTTGCGATTCTACGGCAGCTAGAATCTTCTCAACATCGCCAGCACCTAGTAAGTAATCGACTTCAGGAAATTTCTCTTGAATCTGTGCACTATGGGAACGCACCATACATCCTGTAACAATCACCTTTGCTAATTTTTTTTTATTCTTCAGAGAATCTTGGATAGATTGGAGCGATTCATCTCTAGAAGCTTCAAGAAAACCACAAGTGTTAATAATGATATAGTCTGAGCCTTCTAAGGTTTTCCCCGGTTCATAACCTGCTTTCAGCAAAATCCCTAACATAACCTCGCTATCAACCAAGTTACGGGGGCAACCTAAACTTATAAAATAGACTTTATTTCCAGCTACTTCAAAGCAAGAAGACTGCTGCTTTGGAGCCTTTTTAATAACTTGGTTTTGCTTCGCTTGTTTCTTTACGGACAAGATCGAACGTGGATGATGGTGCTTTTTTTGAACAGGGCGCATAGTTTAACGAGCTTGGGTGATTGTTATTATTTTTTCAAAACATAGTAGTATTTTAGAGTAGGAAGACAAAATTTACCACGAGATTTTATATTTAAAAGATTAGTTTTTTCTAAGTAACTCAAGCTTTTTCTACAAATAAATTGATGGAACTGGTCTAGAGAATAAAAGTTGGAACGTTCACAAATAAATTTGATTCATTTCTTTATTTTTCCTCCAGTACCAGACCAAATTAGCAGTCTTTTATAGGTAAACTAGAGATGAGAGGTTCTCTGCTCTTTTCCTTGAAAAAACTTATCGGGGACTGGCAAACGCACCTCATGGTTAGCAAAGAATATACCCTGCATTACAAGTTTCGCTGTTTTAAGGTCAACTATAGGCTTACCCCTGAACCCACTCGAAGAAGAAATGCCTGTCATACGCGATCCTATAGTTAGTGCGCCAAACCCTAGAGTAAAAATATTGCAAGTACAACTTACATGAAATGATTGCTTTTCCTCTTCTATATACCAAACATAAGATTTGCCTCCTAGCAATCCTACAGTTTTCTGAGAAGGAATATTCAAGGCATCATAAAAGCTTGCTATTTTATCACATCCTGCAAACCTTAAAGTAGGCTTCTCTTGAGTTATTGTATCTAGGCCCATTAAAGCTATCCTCCTAAAACGATGTAAAATTTAATTTTAAGGAATCGATATTACGACTATACTAATCCCTATAAAGTTTACATTAATACTTAAATTTGGCTCTATCTATAAGTTCTTTGTATAAGGTAGGCAGTAACATTTGAGCATTACCTTCTACATAAAAATCTTTATCACCCGCGTATTCAATTAACAAGTGCAACGGTAGACTAAAAAAGAAAAGTTAGAAGCAGTATACTCTCCTTACGCAAAAAAAATAGGAGAAAGTCAGTATGA